>JBOHLS010000008.1:0-98518 GCA_050729835.1 Allostellaceae bacterium
GACTTTGCCATGTCTTCTGGAGAGCCGGATGCGTAACGAAAGGCGCACGTCCGGTTCGGAAAGAGGCGACGAGAAACCGATCGCCGAAAGGCGATCGGCGCTCGTCGCCTACTTTACAGATCTCCGGCGTGCCGTAGCGCGCCAGAACTTCTTCCAGCGCCTCGACGCAGAACGCTGCTTCCATCGTGTGATCGACAGCCGCCACGCCAGCACCTGGCGGCTCGCCCAGTCCATGACCGCCACCAAGTACAAAAACCCGCGCTGTACCGGGATGTAGGTGATGGCGGCGCACCAGACATGATCGGGGCAATCCACCGCCACGTTCCGCAGCAGATACGGATAGACCCGGTGCTCCGGATGCGGCGTGCTGGTCTTGGGCGCCTGATAGATCGCCTCCAGGCCCATGAGCCGCATCAGGCCGGCGGACCCGGGGGCGCCCGGCAGCTAGGCCCTCGCGCCGCAACTGGCGCACCATCTGCCGGCTGCCAAAGAACGGATACCGCAGAAACAGCTCGTCGATCCGGCGCATCAGCGCCAGGTTCTCCGGGCTTTCTCCCTTGGGTGTGTAATAAAACGACGATCGGCTGATCGAAAGCAGCCGGCATTGGCGGCTCAAGCTCAGGCCCGGCCGCTCCGGTGCGATCATCGCCTGGCGCTTCCACCTGCTCACCTGGTTCAGATGCACCTTGTGATGGGCGGCAATCTCCTGCACCGTCTTGTCGCCCCGCAGCGCTTCCAGCGCCACACGCGCCTTGAACTCCGCCGTAAACCGTCTCCCCATCGTCATCTCGTATCCCTCTCTATCCAGAGGAATACACCTTAACTCCCTGTCCGATTTTCCAGGACCAGCTCAGTGTGCCGTAATCCCATTTGTAGAGCTTGGCTAAACTATAGATAATCCTCCGGGGGGACAGCCGCCTGATCACGGCGGGAAAAAGGGACGGCCTTGGAACGGCGTACAACAATCATCCTTGTAGTCACCGTCGTAGCCTTGGCGACACGCGGAATAACGCCAGCCTTCGCACAGGCGACAAACGTAAAACCGACCTCGGACAGCGTTGCAGATCAATTCAAGTCCGGCGCGGATCGGGTCGGCGCTGGGGCGGCGCAAATCGGCGAGGGCATCAAGGATGGCGCGATCATGACTTGGCAGGCCATCAAGGCCGGCGCAGCCGCCGCTGCCGCCCAAATCAACGGCGGACAGCACGCTTCGACCGAGAGCAAAAATCTCACCCCGTCGGCGAATCCGCCGCACTGAACGATCGGAGATTTGTGCCAACGGCTTGGGAATCGTGACTTGATTACCGACGACAACACGCAAAGCGCCCAGGAAGCCGAGTTGGCCAGCCTGATCGTCAAGACCCTGAACCTCGAAGTGCCGGCGGAGGAGATTGACCCGCAAGCGCCGCTTTACGGTGAAGGGCTCGGACTCGATTCGATCGACATGCTGGAGATTGCATTGGCCGTATCACAGCAGTTCGGCATCAAGCTGCGGACTGACGACAAGAACAACGTGCAAATCTTCGGATCGCTGCGCAGCCTCAACGCCTATATCCAACAGAACCGAGGGCGCTAAATGAGCGAAGCGGCCCTCGCGCGTACACGCATCCCCGCGCTTCTGGCGCTGGGCGCGGTCCCTCTGCTCTTTCACTTGGTGATCGTCGAAACCAGCCGCATTCATTTCGCGTCGGCTTGGAACTTCGGGGCATTGTTCAGGTTCGGACTCGTCACCGCCTCGGCGCTCACGCACTGGGCGATCTACGGCGGGTTGCTTGCGACATTCGGCTTGACGTTGCGACCGGGGCGCGACGCGCTGATCACGGCAATAGCGCGCCGGCTGCACGGCGCGATCGCGGACGAACTGGTCGTCTACACGCGTCGCGTCACTTGGGCGTGGTGTGGTTTCTTTGCGATACAGCTTACGACCTCTGTCACACTCTTTCTGTTCGCACCGCTGGTCGTCTGGTCGTTTTTTGTCAATGTCCTCGACATACCCTTGGTCGCAGCGATGTTCGGCGCCGAATACCTCTGCCGCATTCATTGCTTGCGCGATCCCCCGCGGCATTCGCTCGCGGCGATCCTGGCGATGATCGCTGATGTGAGGAAGCCGCGCGAAGGGCCAGTGGCCTCACCGTGATGTCGCGCGACCGGCTCGATATCGTCCGCGATGACGCACGTGCGTTCCCAACGGTTGTGTCCTATGCGATTGCCCGGCACGGCGGTGACGATGACGTTATTGCGGTTCGCAATCGCCAACCGATCCGTCGGGCGCAATTCCGGCGCGACGTCGCAGCGCTCGCCGCCCGCCTGCCAACGCATAAATACGTCCTCAATCTGTGCGCCGACCGCTACCGTTTTACCGTGGGCCTTGCGGCGGCATTGTGCCGCCAACAAATCAGCCTGCTGCCGCCGAGCGACGTGGACGGCGTGCTCAAGGCTCTGGCTGCCGACTACCCCTATCTCTACGCCCTCACCGATACCGTGCGGCCGCCGTTTCCGAGCGTGATCTATCCTGACAATCTTGACGGCGGCGCCGGGACCGCCGAAATGCCGGTGCTTCCGGGACAGCAACCGGCGCTCGTCCTGTTCACTTCGGGTTCGACCGGCCGCCCCAAACCGGTGACGAAATCCTGGGGTACGCTCGTCCGTAACGCGCGCGCCGCGGGCAAGCGCCTCGGTGCGCTGCGGTTTCGCGGCGCCACGCTGATCGGGACCGTGCCGCATCAGCACAGCTACGGCCTGGAATCGACGATCTTGCTCGGCCTTCAGCATGGTTTGGCGATCGATACCACCCGGCCGCTCTACCCTGCCGACATCCACGCCGCGATCGAAAGCGCCGCGCGGCCGCGAATTCTGGTCACGACGCCGGTGCACATACGGACGTTGGTGGCCGAATCCGACGGAATGCCAGCCCTCGATCTCATCGTTTCGGCGACTGCACCTCTGCCGATCGCGCTCGCGGCACAAGCCGAGGCGCATTTCCGCGCGCCGCTGGTCGAGATCTACGGCTGCACCGAGGCCGGCCAAATCGCGACGCGCCGGACCGTGGACGAGCCGCAGTGGCGCTGTCTCGACGGCGTCGCCTTGCATCAGGACCAATACGGCAGCTGGGTCAGCGGTCCGTCGGTCCAAGAGGAGACGCTGCTACACGATTTGATCGAGCAGACCGGGCCCGACACCTTCGTGCTCGGCGGCCGCTCGGCAGACATGGTTGACGTCGCCGGCAAGCGCACGTCGTTGGCGCATCTCAACCACCATCTCCTCGGCATCGACGGCGTCCGAGATGGCGCCTTCGTCATGCCGGATACGGACGGACGGCGTGTCGCCCGCCTTATGGCGTTGGTGGTTGCGCCAGAATTGCGAGCCGAGACCATCCTGTCCGCGCTGCGCAACCGCATCGATGCCGCTTTTCTGCCGCGGCCCCTCGTGTTCGTCGACGCGCTGCCGCGCAACGCGCTCGGCAAATTGCCGCGCGAGGCACTACTGCAACTCGCCAACCGCAGCCGGGGCTCCTAACGATGTGGCAGTCGAGCGAAGTCCGCTTTGCGAGCGATCATCCGACGGCCGCGGGACATTTTCCGTCCAATCCGATCATTCCCGGTGCCCTCCTGCTCGACGAGGTTCTGAAGGCTATTGCCATCGCCACAAGCGGCGACGCCGATGTCGTCATCCGTGCCGCGAAATTCTTTCGGCCCGTCCGACCCGGCGAGGCCGTCCGCGTCCAGTGGCAACGCCAGGCGGACGGGCGCATCAAGTTCGAGTGTCGGCTCGTCGTCGACGACGACCTGGTGGCGTCCGGCACCCTGGCGACGGATTTGGTGCAGCGATGAGCGAGAATTCACTGGTTCAGGAATGGACAGTCCGTTCCGAGCGTGGCGCCCTGTCGTTGATCAAATTCGGCGTCTGGATGGCTCTGCGGCTGGGCCGACCCATGGCGCGGCTTTTTCTTTACCCGACTTGCCTCTATTTCCTCGTGTCATCCGCCAAAGCGGCGCGCAGCTCACGACAGTATCTCGCGCGGGTTCTCGGCCGCCGGCCGAGCCTTGCCGACGTGTTTCGTCATTTCCTCACCTTCGCATCCTGCGTACTCGATCGCGTATTTCTGCTGAACGAGCAGATCGATCAATTCGACGTTCGCATCCATGGTGAGGAGATCGTCAGCGACATCGAGCGGCGCGGCGGCGGCTGCATCTTGTTCGGCGCCCATTTCGGCAGTTTCGAGGTGGCCCGGGCGGTTGGCCGGCGCCAGCGCAACCTGCCCGTCAGCCTCGTGATGTACGAGGAAAATGCGCGCAAGATTCGCGCCGCGCTCGCGATGATCAATCCGCAGCTCGAGACGGAAGTGATTGGCCTCGGACGGTCGGACTCGCTCATCGCCGTCGCCGAGCGACTGAACCGCGGCCATTTCGTCGGCCTACTCGCCGACCGCAATGTCGGCGGCGAAGATCTCGTCCGCTACCCGTTTCTCGGCGCCGCGGCGGCGTTCCCGCAAGGTCCATTTCGGGTGGCGATGCTGTTGCAACGGCCGGTCGTGATGATGGTCGGAATCTATCGCGGCGGCCGGACGTACGATGTCTTTTTTGAGACCCTGGCCAGTCCGTCGGAATCCCGATCGCGCGACGGCGAGGCGTGGCTCGACGGCGCGATGCGGCGATACGCGTCGCGGCTCGAGCATTATTGCCGCGCGGCGCCGTTCAATTGGTTCAATTTCTATGATTTCTGGGCGTGATATACGCCTGAGCGGCGCTGTGGTACGGCTTGCCGCGGTGCTTTACGCGGCGTTTGCCGTGGGCGCGACGTCGGTCGCGGCACAACCCGCGGCCCCGACGGGAGATTGGGGGCTGCCGCAGTTGATGCGGGACCTCGCCCAGGTCAAAGCGGCGTCGGCGCAGTTCACCGAACGCAAGACGGTGCACATGCTAAGCACGCCGTTGGTGACGTCCGGCACGCTGAATTACATCGCGCCCGATCACATGCAGAAAATCACGGTGTCGCCGAAGCCCGAACGGTTCGTTCTGGACGGCGACCAGGTGACGATCGCCGGCGGTCCCGATCACCAGGTCCATACTTTCTCGCTCGCCGATTATCCGCAGATCGGCGGCCTGGTCGAAGGCATTCGTGCCACGCTCGCCGGCGACTTGGCCGCGCTTGATCACTTTTATGTGGTGCAGCTCAGCGGCAATCCTTCGAACTGGCGACTCCTGCTTCAACCGAAGGACACCGATCTGACACGCTTCGTCAAATGGATCCGAATCGCGGGCAGCCGAGTTCGTATCGTTGACGTCGAAACCGAGGACACCGACGGCGACCATTCGGACATGAGCATAGTCGAAGACGCCGGCGATGCCCGCTAGGCGTCTCGCGCTCGGCGTCTGGCTGTTGGCTGTCGTCATCTGCGTCGGCGTCGTCGCCCGGACACACCTCCGCACCGACATGACGGCGTTCTTGCCGCGTTCGGATTCCGTAGCGCAGCAGGTTCTCACCGAGCAGGTGAGCAACGGCGCGGCGTCACATTTGATCCTGCTCGGGATCGACGGTGCACCGCCGCAAATTCTCGTCGCCGTGAGCGAATCCATGGCCGCGCGCCTGCGGCCGGACGCCGCCTTTGTCGATGTTAGCAACGGCGATGATGCGTCGTTTGCCGGCGTGCGGGATTTTATCTGGCGCAACCGCTATGTGCTCAGCGCCGGTACGACGGCCGACCGCTTCACGGTCACCGGTCTCCATGCTGCCCTGACAAACGATCTCGAATTGCTGGATTCCGACGTCGGGGTCTTGATCAAGCAGACCTTGCCCAACGATCCGACTGGGGAGCTGTTGACCCTGTTGAACCGACTGGGCGCTGCCAAAGGTCCGCCCAGCCGCGATGGCGCGTGGCTGTCGGCCGACGGCAGCCGGGCGCTGATATTGGTTCACACGCGCGCGCCCGGGTTCGACATCGATGCGCAGCAGCGTGCACTCGCTCGCATCGGCGATGCATTCGATGGCGCCCGCGCCGCGGTCCCGGGGGCAAAAACGGCCCGGCTACTTGAAACGGGTCCCGGGGTATTTGCCGTCCGCACGCGCGACACGACGAAGCGCGACGCCACCCGTCTGTCCCTGCTCGCGACGGCGGCGGCGGCAAGCCTTTTGGCCTTCGCTTACCGTTCGCCCCGGGTTCTCCTGCTTGGTCTTCTACCGGTAGCCAGCGGTGCGCTCGCCGCCGTCGCGGCGGTATCGCTCCGTTTCGGTTTCGTGCATGGCATCACGCTCGGCTTCGGCGTGACGTTGATCGGCGAATCGGTCGATTATGCCATCTACCTGTTCACGCAGACCGCGCGCGGCGACCCAGCCGGAGTCACGCTTGCGCGAATCTGGCCGACGCTGCGTCTGGGCGCATTGACGTCAATCGTGGGCTTCAGCGCGATGTTGTTCTCGGGTTTCGTCGGCTTTGCCCAACTCGGGCTGTTCTCGATCGTCGGTTTGATCGTCGCAGCCGCGGTTACTCGCTTCGCCCTGCCGCACCTCATGCCGCGGGGCTTCTTCGCCGTGGGCGCGGGAGTCCTGGCGCGTCCGTTGCTCGCCGTAATCAGTCATCGCAGACGGTTGCGGCCGTTCATCGCGCTTATCGTATTGATCGGAGCCGTCGCGCTGGCGCTGCATCGGGGCGGATTTTGGGACAAGGATCTGTCGCATTTGAGCCCGATCCCGGCTGCCGATCAGACGATCGACCGCAGGCTTCGGCACGATCTCGGCGTGCCCGACCTGCGCTATTTCGCGGTGTTTAGAGCCGCGGATGAACAACAGGCGCTCGAGGAAAGCGAGGCGCTGACGGCGGCGCTGCAGACGCTGATCGCACAGCGGCGTCTCGGCGGCCTCGACGCTCCAAGCCAAATTCTGCCGAGCGATCGGACACAACGCGCGCGCCAGATGGCGCTGCCGGACGCCGACGCCCTCCGTGTCCGGTTTGATGAGGCGCGCGTCGATTTACCGTTTCGCCCGGGCACTTTCGATCCCTTCTTCCGCGATGTTGCCGCCGCGAAAACGGCGCCGCTTTTGACACGCGCGAGCCTGCCACCCGCTCTGGCGTTGCAGCTCGACTCCATGCTGGTCCATCGAGGCAACGGATGGGACGTGATTGCGCCGCTGCGCGATGTGACCGATCCGGCTGGCGTCGCCGCAGCGATTACGGCTGCCCGGTTGCCAGGCGCGGCATTCGTTGACCTCGATCGTGAATCCGACCGGCTGCTGCACAAGTTTCAGAACGAGGCCACGCTGCTGGCTTCGATCGGCAGCCTTGCTATTTTGGTATTGCTGTTCGTCGGCCTGAAATCGCTGGCGCGGGTCGTTGCCGTAGCCGCGCCCCTTGCCGCGTCTGTAATTGTGACGGCGGCGCTGCTCACGACGGATGGCGGTGTGCTCTCGATTTTCATGGTTGTCGGCTTTTTGCTGATCGTCGCCGTTGGCTCGAATTACTGCCTTTTCTTCGAGCGACGGGACCATGACGCGGCGACGCACAATCGGTCGGTCGCATCCATCGTGCTGGCGAATCTCTGCACGGTGTCGGCCTATGGCCTGATGTCCCTGTCGAGCATCCCGGTGCTGCATGACATCGGCATCACGGTCGCGATCGGAACGTTTTTGACGCTGTTTTTTGCCGCCGTCGTCACGACGCGCGACGTCGCCGCGCAACCGGCGGCGGATCGGATTGGACATCGCGCGCAATCGCCGCGGGAGGAGCGTGATCGACTGCCGTTACCATAAGGCGCCGGGCGGCGACGGAGGTCGCGTGCTGCTCGTCATGTTACCGGGCGTCGGCATCGAGGCCGGCGAGTTCGCCGAACGCGGCCTCGTGGCCTCCGTGCACGACCGCGGTCTGCCGGTTGATGTCGTCGCGACCCGTCCCGCGCTTGACCACTATCACGACGGCACGATCGCCGCCGAACTTCATCGCGCGGTCGTCGAGCCGGCGCTTCGGCAAGGTTACACGCGCCTCTGGTTCCTCGGGATTTCGTTGGGCGGCATGGGGGCGTTGCTCTATGCGACCGTTCACGGCGCGCTCGTCGATGGCGTCGTTCTCCTGGCGCCGTTTCTCGGTACGCAGGGTACGGTTGCCGAACTCGCCGAGGCCGGAGGCTTGGCGTCGTGGCCGGCTGAAACATCGACGGCAACCGCCTCCGAGCGGCAGATGCTGGTTTGGTTGCAGCGGGTCCTATCGCGGCCACCGTTGCGCCCGACGCTTTATCTCGGTTACGGCCGTGACGACCGTTTCGTCACAGGCCACCGCCTGCTGGCCGAGCGATTGCCGAATGCGCGCGTCGTGACCGCAGACGGCGGTCACGATTGGGAGACGTGGGCGACGCTTTGGCGGTGCGTGCTCGACGCCGAACCGTTTGCGGCGCGGTCCGCTGAACTGGACGCCCCGACGATCGAATGAATATGATGACGGTGACAAGAAGCGAACAAGGGGGCGAAAGCCATGCGCATCGGCCGTAGTGCGCGCACGATCTGCGCCCCGGCCCGCAGCGGCGGCGCGGCGGATGACGCCCTCTACGAACTCCTCTATCCTTACTATGCCGAGCTTTGTGCGCTATCCGAGATTCGGAAGAGGTCCGGTTTCGGTGTCCAGTTCAGCAGCGGCATGGGCGGCCACTCGTTGCTTTATCTCAGCGGCGTCCGCCTCGACCGCACAGCCGGTTACCCGACGCTCGAGCTCTGCGGGCCCGGCGCGGCGGCGCCCCGCCACGGCGTCGCCATCAGCGTCAATTCGCACTACAAGAACGCCAATTGGGTCGCGGCGGAAGGCCGCGAATTCGCGTTCTGCGGCGCGCTCGAACCGGGCGAACGCCTGGACGTCGCCACCTACGCCCGGACGCAGGAGCGCGCCAAGACGATGGGTGTGCTCGACGGCGTTGAATTCCACGACCATCTGTTCCGCGACAAGCCGCGTGGCATGTCGCACCGAGACTACATGTATGAAATCTCGGTCGCGACCGATTACGCCGTCCGGTTCGGCCGCGATACGTACCGGGCGCGCGTGCCGCTAGATCGCGCGCGGATGTCGGCCATCGTCGATTTCCTCAACGCCCTCAACGCACCCTACCGCGACGGCGCCAAAGTGTTCCGCTGGCGGATTCTCAACAACAATTGCTCGCACGTCGCGCATAACGCGCTGGCGATCGCCGGTATCTGGGCGCCGTGGCCGACCGGCCAATTTTTCGCCGTTGCGGCGTTCAAGTTTCCGGTGCCGAAGAACGAGTTCGTCGATCTCATGCTGCGGACGAACGATTTGCCGATCCAGAACGCGCACGCCTTGTACGAGGATCGTGTCGCCCGGCAGGCGCTGCTCGAGGCGGATACGTTGCCGACGGCACCCGGCGGTCTGGCGATCGCCGAGGCGGCGATCCAAGACAACGACATTTACGACATCGAGGGCTTGCGTCTGATCTTCTACGACAACCCGTTTTGGGGGCCGTATCGCCCGCGTTTCGCCCGCATCTTCGGCCAGCCGCATTATATCGATCTGCGGGCGAATTTGCGGCGGTTCGCCGCCTTGTACGATGTGGCGCAGGAGCGTCGCCGGGCGGCAGGCGAAATCGCCGGGCGGTCCGGCGAGTGTGAGCGGTTCTATGCCCATTACGACCGCTATATCGCGCGCGAAGCGGCACGCGTCGGGAACCTGCTTGCGAGTCTGACGCAGCCCGCTGGAATCCACGCGGGGGCATTGTCATGAACGCGACGCCGAAATCCACTTCCACGATGCCGCCGCTGGCCTTGAGCGATTTCACCGTCGTGACCAGTTTGGGGGCCGGCCGTGCCAGGACGATCGCCGCGCTGCGCGAGGGCAGGAGCGGGCTGGCGCCGTGCGCTTTCGACAGGCTGCCGTTCCCGACCTATACCGGCGAGGTTGCGGGGCTCGACGCCAACCGGCTTGACGGCGAACTGGCTGCATTCGATTGCCGTAGCAACCGGCTCGCGGCGCTGGCGCTGCAGCAGGACGGGCTTCGGCAATCGGTTGCCGCGGCTCGCGAACGTTACGGCGCCCGGCGAATCGGCGTGTTTCTCGGCACCAGCACATCGGGCATACGCCAGACCGAGGCTGCCTATCGCCACCGCGACCCCGAGAGCGGACAGCTGCCGCCCGAATTCGATTACGCGCGAACGCACAACACCTATTCGCTCGCCTGGTTCGTCCGTACGGTTTTGGGCGTCAGCGGACCGGCCTTCGTCGTTTCCACGGCCTGTGCGGCCACGGCCAAGGTTTTCGGCAGCGCGGCCCGGATGATCGCCGCCGGCCTCTGCGACGCCGCGGTCGTCGGCGGCGCCGACACGTTGTGCGCGACCACGCTTTACGGCTTCCAATCGCTCGGCGTGATGGCCGACGAACCGTGCCGGCCGTTCGATGCCGAACGCCGCGGCCTCTCGCTCGGCGAGGCCGCCGGCTTCGTACTGCTGGAGCGTCCGGTCGGCCGGGTTGAGGCAGATACCATCCTTCTCTGCGGCGTTGGCGAAAGTTCGGACGCCTACCACATGTCGTCGCCGCATCCGGACGGTCTCGGCGCGCGTCTGGCGATGGAGCGGGCGCTTGCCACCGCCGGACTCGAACCGGCCGAAATCGACTACATCAATCTCCACGGCACGGCGACTCCGGTTGGAGACGCAGCCGAAGATCGCGCCGTGTTCGACCTGTTTGGCGCCGAGTCTCCGTGCAGCTCGACCAAGGGCTTTGCAGGACATACGCTCGGCGCTTCCGGAGTCGTCGAGGCGGTATTCTGCGCGTTGGGCATTCGGCACGATTTCCTGCCCGGCAGCCCGCATACGCGCACCGTCGATCCGGAGCTTAAAAGC
This sequence comes from Allostellaceae bacterium, assembly GCA_050729835.1. GTDB lineage: Bacteria > Pseudomonadota > Alphaproteobacteria > ATCC43930 > CGMCC-115725 > REEB95. The sequence continues at coordinate 10,828 of JBOHLS010000008.1, forward strand.
CAGTATGTACGCGAAGGCCGCCGGGCGCGCCTCAACCGGGTGATGAGCAACTCGTTCGGCTTCGGCGGCGCCAATTGCAGCCTGGTGCTGGGGCGGGCTGCATGATTCGCGTCGCCATCGAAGGCGTGGGATTGTGCGGCCCGGGTCTTGCGAATTGGGCGGCGAGCCAGCCCATCTTGGCCGGTCAGCAGAACCACGTGCCATCGCCGCCCCGCGTGCCAGCGAGCGACCTGTTGCCGGCTAACGAACGCCGCCGCGCCGTGCAAACCGTCCGATTGGCGCTCGCCGTTGGCGCGGAGGCCTTTGCCGGCGCGGAATGCGATCCGGCAGCAATCCCTACGGTGTTCGCCTCGTCCGGCGGCGACGGCGAAACGATCCACGAAATTCTGAGTGTTCTGGTGTCGTCCAACCCCGAATTGTCGCCGACGCGATTTCACAACTCAGTCCACAACACGCCGGCCGGCTATTGGGGTATCGGCACCCGGTCGCAGGCACCGTCGACCAGCCTGTGCTGCCACGACGACAGCTTCATTGCCGGTTTGCTCGAGGCGGCGGCGCTGGTGACGACGGAAAGCCTCCGCGTCGCGTTGATCGCCTACGACGTGCAATATCCCGCACCGCTCTCGATGGCGCGTCCAATCGGCGCGCCTTTCGCAACCGCATTGGTTCTGGCGCCCGCGTCGAGCGCCGCGGGTTTCGCCCACGTTGCGCTGACCTTGAGGCCAGCGCGCGGTGCGCCGACGACGATGACGGCGCCGACCCTCGAAGCCCTGCGCCGCGACACGCCTGCCGCGCGGAGCCTGCCGCTTCTGGCGGCGTTGGCGAGTCGGTCGGCGGAGGAACTAACCCTGGGCTATCTCGCGGAAATGGAGCTTGCATTGGCCGTCACGCCGGTGGCGGCGCTGAGCGTCGGGCATGCCGCGGCGGTGGCCAAGTGATACGCATAGACCGCGGGCGGATCGCCGCCATGATTCCGCATGCCGGCACGATGTGCCTCCTCGATGCCGTGATGCGTTGGGACGCGAAGTCGATCCGCTGCCTGACAGGGTGCCACCATCGCGCCGACAATCCGCTGCGCCGGCCAGACGGCGCGCTGGGCGCCGTCTGTGGCATCGAGATCGCGGCACAAGCCATGGCGCTTCACGGTCGGTTGATCGCTGATCGCGTCGATCCACCCGTCCCCGGCTATCTCGCCAGCGTGCGTGACGTACGGCTGCGGGTGACGCGCCTTGATCAGGTCGCCGACGAACTCGTGGTCGACGCCCAACTCCTGATGGAAGACACGCGCGGCGCCAGTTATCGGTTCGTCGTCGGCGCCGATCTGCTCAGCGGCCGCGCCACGGTCATGTTCGGCGTCGCGGAATGATGCGCGCCCTGGTCACTGGCGGCAGCGGCACGATCGGCGCGGCCATCGCCCGCACGCTCGGCGCCACGCGCCACCACGTCTATGTGCACGCGCACGGTGGTTCCTCCCGGGCGGAGCAGGTCGCGTCTGAGATTGCCGCCGGCGGCGGCACGGCCGAAGTCGTCCGCTTCGACGTGACCGACGCGGCCGCGACGGAGCGGGCGTTGACGCGCGTGCTTGAATCCGGCGCGGTGCAGATCCTCGTCAACAACGCCGGCATCCACGACGACGCGGTGATGCCGGGGATGCGGCGCGATCAGTGGTCGCGCGTCATCGACGTGTCGCTCAACGGCTTCTTCAACGTCACGCAACCGCTGCTCTTGCCGATGATCCGCACGCGCTGGGGGCGGATCGTCAATATCTCGTCGATCGCCGCAGTAACCGGCAACCGCGGTCAGACGAACTATGCGGCGGCGAAGGCCGGGTTGCACGGCGCCACGCGTTCGCTGGCGCTCGAACTCGCGAGCCGCGGCATTACGGTCAACACCGTCGCGCCCGGGATCATCGCATCGCCCGCGATCGAAGGCGTGTTTGACCTTGAGGCGATTGAACGGCTGGTGCCAATGAAGCGCGCGGGGCGGCCGGAAGAAGTCGCCGATCTCGTGAAATTTTTGGCTTCGGATCGCGCGGGCTATATCTCGGGCCAGCTGATTTCGATCAATGGCGGGATGATTTGAAACACCGCCGGATGAGCCGCGGCAGGCGGCGCAGGAACCCGGCCATCAGCCGCGCATGCATGCCGGCCAACAGCACGTTGTCGCGACCGTAGCGAAAGTGCGAGACGCCGCCGTCTGCGGCGCAAAAATAGCGCACGGGCGCTGGCTGGTTGATCGTCGGTATCCCGCGCCAGGAAAGCCGCACGGCCGCCTCGACGTCGAAATCGAACCTGTGCATCCATCGGTTCGATTCCATAATCGCCTGCAGCGCGGCCACCGGATAGACGCGGAATCCGAAGAGCGAATCGCCGATAGCGCCGAGCGTCTCCAGCTTCGCCAATGCGTTCGACACCTGCCGCCCGATGACGCGCAGCCGCGGCGCGCTCTGATCGAACACCGGGATGCCCAAGATCATCGCCTCAGGATGGCGATACGATAACGCCATGAACTCGGCGATCGACGATGCGGGATGTTGGCCATCGGCGTCCATGACCAGCACATGGGTGAAGCTGCCTAACGCCGCGGCGCGAATCCCGTCGAGCACGGCGGCGCCTTTGCCGCCGTTGCGGCTCCGGCGGAGGATCCGCAGGTCGCGATCCCGCTGGCTCATTTCCGCCAGCGCGTCGCCGGTGCTGTCGGTGCTACCGTCGATCACGACCCAGACCGGCCGCCAACATGCCCGCGCCGCGGCGATCGTGTCGAAGAGCCTGCTGCCAGTATTGTAGCTAGGGATAAGGACGAGACGGCTTGTCGACGCGCAATCCGCCTGGCCACCGCTCAGATGCGCGGCATTACGCTGGTCCACGGCCGGCGAAACCTGCGTGCATCTTATCGCGACCTAACGGGCAACCTCTCCTCTGGGATCGGGCCACCATCTGCGCCACGCCGAAATCCAGTGTCGCAGATGGGAGAATTTCGTCACATAGAAGATCACCTTGAATATCAGCAGGCGACCGCGAACGGGCGATCTATCGAAAATGTCGCCGGCGAGAAGCGATAGAACCGCTTCTTCGATCCGAAACCAATTGCGTGGCGACATGAAGAGGTTGCGCATTGCCGGTTCGCGGATCCGGTAGATGAACCACGTAAAAGCGCTCAAGGCCCTGCGCGTCGCGGCGCTGTAGTGCTTGAGCGCCTGCTGCGACCGCTGCGGATTGTGCAGGCATTTTTCGATCGCATCGGCGCCCAAGAATCCCGTCATCATGGCGATGTAAACGCCCGTGGAAAAAACCGGATCGATGAACGCGCACGCGTCGCCCACAAGAATGTAGTTCCGGCCGTTCGTCTGTGTGGCGCCATAGGAATAATTGCCGGTTGCGGTGACGGGCCCGGTCAGCTGCGCGTCCTTGAGCCGGTCGGCGATTTCCGGGCACGACGCGATGATACTCATGAAAAAGCTGTTCAGGTCGGTGTCCCGGTTCTTGAAGAACTGCGCCGGGCACACCGCGCCGATGCTCGTCGTGCCGTCCAAAAGCGGAATGAACCAGAACCAGCCATTGGCGAACCAGACGATGCTGATATTGCCTTCGGCTTTGCCCGGCAGACGGCGGGCGCGGGTGAAGTGCCCGAATATGGCGGCCGTGTCGTTCTTGCGGTTGCGCTCCTTGAATCCCAGTCGTCCCGCCAGGAACGTGTCGCGGCCGGATGCGTCAACCACGAACTTCGCGTCCCAGCGGTGCAGCTGTCCGTCTTCTTCGCGCGCCTCGATCTGCGCACCGCCATTCTTGCGAAAGTCGATCGCGGTTACGCGAGATCCTTCGACGACTTCCGCCCCCTTGGATGTGGCGTTCCTCAACAGAATATGGTCGAAGGTCGAGCGACGGACCTGAAACGAATAGGGGAAGCGTTTGTCCCAGGCGCGGCCGAAATCGTAGGTAACGCTTTTGCCGTGATACGCCGACACGAATTCGACGCCGTATTTGTGGATCGACGTGCGTTCGATCTCCTGCCTGACGCCGAGCCGATCGAACAGCGGCAGATTGAGCGGCAGCAGCGATTCGCCGATATGAAAGCGCGGATGCCGGTCTTTCTCCACGACCACCACGTGACGGCCGCGTTCGGCCAGAAGAGCGGCGACGGTCGCGCCCGCCGGTCCGCCGCCGACGACCAGGACGTCGCATCGCGTCGGCTTATCCGATGCTTGAGGCTGGTCAACCGCCGTCATCGCCGACAAGGCCCTTCCTTTGCCTACGCGGAAGACGCACAGTAACCGTCCTGACTCTCGAATGTTCCCCCGCGGACGACTTCATTAAGCCATAGGCACGCTTCAATGGCCAGCAATCACGAGGGCCAAGGGCGCCGTGAGCCGCATCCGATGATCGCGGGCTACTATGCGAACCCGGCAGGCCGGCTGACCTTCGCGCGCGATCTGTTCAACCGGACGGCACAGCATTACGACCCGATCAATCGTTGGTTCTCGCTCGGAACCGGCAAGTGGTATCGCCGGTGGTGCCTGAAATTGGCGGGGCTGCGTCCGGGTCACCGTGTCGTCGACGTCGCCGTCGGCACGGGTCTGCTGGCGCGCGAGGCGCTCGCGATCATCGGCAACCGGCGTGCCGTCATCGGCGTCGATGTGAGCGAGGCGATGCTCGCTATTGCGCACAACAATCTCGGCATACCGCTGGTTCAAGGTGCGGCCGAAGCATTGCCGCTGGCTGACGGTGTCGCCGATTTTGTCACCATGGGCTACGCGCTGCGGCACGTCGCCGATCTCGAGGCGGCATTCCGCGAAGCGCTGCGCATCTTGCGGCCGAGCGGTACGCTGCTGCTGCTCGAGTTCAGTACGCCTCGCCGAAAACTGACGCGGATTCTCGCCTCGGCGTATATCGGCGGGCTCGCGCCGGCGCTCTCGTTGGTGACGACCGGCGATCCGCGCGCCCGCACGCTGATGCGCTATCATTGGGAAACCATCGTCAATAGCATTCGGCCTGACCTGGTCATGCAGGCGATGCGTGACAGCGGCTTCCGCGAGGTCGACTGCCGAACGGAGCTCGATCTCTTCCAGTGCTATATTGGGCGCAAGACTAGGGCATAAAACCGTTGCTGTGCCCGAACGGCTAAAGGTCAATCTCCCAGCCGACCCGAGCGAAAGTGGGTGATTAACTGGCCGCCGATGGAAGTCATCTGCAGCGGGGTTCCCTAACGACGCGGCATGTACAACAGCAGATGCGCTACAACAGCGTTACGTGACCGCCAGCGTCCGGCTATATCCAGCATCAGTTGTGGATACATTTGTGGGCTGGCAACGACCGCCTTGCCAACCAACCGCGACATCAAACGAATTTCGATCTAGTGGTGAACACTCCCTCCGCCAGCCTTTGTGCGTGTGAATCCCGCGGATTTTGGCCGGAAAAGAGCGCCTGGTTGGCGCGAATGTGTCCCGGACCGTGCGCCGCCGCAAGACCTCTTTCGGGTGAAGGCGCCCGCCCCAATATCGAGCTCCATCCGTGTTGCATTTATCTCAACTGGCCCGACCTGCTGAGCCGGTTCGAACGTACTGCTTTCAAGCACGAAGCCAGAACGTATCACCCTACTATGAAAGCCCGTGAAGGCGGCGAGCATGCGATCTACTTGCACATCAAGCCTGCTGCACGGCGGTTCCGGCATGCCCATCCGATGCGGTGGGTCCGTTCGGACAAGGTCGGAGCGGCGGCGCTTGACTCGAGCGCCCGCTTATGCCGACGTTTGCCCAAACGGCGTTGCCCGGCGTCCGTGGTCGGATCGATGCCTCTCGTGAGGGAGTGAACGATGACGAAGCAGAGGATCAGCTACGTGCCGCTGGGGCGGATGGATGCGGCGATGCGGGCGGAGATGGGGCGCTGTCAGCGCGAAGGGACGCCGCGGCCCGAGAGTTCGGCGGTGCGGGCGCACGTGCCGGCGTGTTTCTGGTTCTTCGCCAATTCGTGGCGCGACATTTTCCGCAACGGGGTCTTGGACCACGCGATCAAGGAACTGTGCCGGCTTTATGTGTCGCGCTCGGTGCAGTGCGAATACTGCGGCAACCAGCGGTCGGTGAAGGCGGCGCGCTCGGGCGCGGTGATCGAGGACCACGTCAAGGACCTGCTGAACTTCGAGGCGTCGCAGAACTACGACGACCGGCAGAAGGCGGCCTTGGCCTATGCCGAGGCGATTGTCTGGCATCTCGGCACCGACGACGCGTTCTGGGAGCGGCTTTGCCGGCATTACAGCGAAGCCGAGCTGGTCGAGCTCGGCTGCATGATCGGGCTGACGCTGGGGCAGCAGAGTTGGCTGCGGCTGCTCAACATCGAGCACCATCAGGTGCTCGCCGGCACCGACGCCTCGATGGCGCCCGGCTTCGAGACAGCCCAGCGTCTCGCCACCGCCAAGGCCAAGTCCGACTATTGGGCGGGCACGCCGGCCAAGCCGCCGGGCGCCGCGACCGTCGCGGAATAATCGGCAACCGGCGCGCTACGCCGCCTTGGCGCCGGTCGCCGGCTTCTCGACGACCGCGACGCCCTCGGTCAGCATGACCTTGTTCAATAACTTGACCAGGGCATAGACCGATTCGATAGCCGGCGCCGGCGTCTCAGTGATGCGCGCCATCTCGAGGATCGAGCCGACCAGCGCCTCGGTCTCGAGCGCGCGGCCGGCCTCGACGTCCTGCAGCATCGAGGTCTTGTGCGCGCCGACGCTTTCGGCGCCGGCGATGCGCTTTTCGATCGAGACGCGGAAGGTGACGCCGAGCTTCTTGGCGATGGTCTCGGCCTCTTCCATCATGCGCGCCGCCAGATGCCGGGTCTCGGGGAAGCGGCAGATGTCGACCAGCGTCGCGTGCGTCAGCGCGCTGATCGGGTTGAACGAGAGGTTGCCCCAGGCCTTGAGCCAGATCTCGGAGCGGATGTCCTTGAGGACGCGCGACTTGAGGCCGGCCTTGACCAGCACGTCGTGCAGCCGCTTGACGCGCTCGGTATCCTTGCCGTCGAGCTCGCCGACCGGGAAGCGGTCGCCTTCGACATGGTGGATCACGCCCGGCGCGGTGACCGCCGCCGCGGGATAGACGACGCAGCCGATCAGCCGGTTGGGATCGATCTTCTTCGCTAGAACGCCGGTGGGATCGAGGCTTTCGAGCTTGCGGTTGTCGTATTTACCGCCGAGCCGCTGGAAGTACCACCACGGCAGGCCGTTCTGTACCGTCAGGATCGCGGTGTCGGGGTCGAGCAAATGGTCGATGTCCTTCGCCGCTTCATCGAGGTGATGCGCCTTGACCGCGAGGATGACGAGGTTCTGCTTGCCGGCGTCAGCCGCCTTGTCCACGGCCTTGACCTTGGCGATTTCGGTCTTGCCGTTTTCCCACTCGAGCTTGATGCCGTTAGCCTTGATGGCGGCGAGATGGGAGCCCAGGTCGACCACCGTGACCGAATTGCCGGCGAGGGCGAGCTTGGCCGCGATCAGCCCGCCGATGGCGCCGGCGCCGACGACGCAGATGCGCATCGGCTTGGGCGCCTCTTTCAGCAAATACGGGCTCGGCACGACCTGATCGAACGGGTTGCGCAGCGAGCCGACGCCGTCGATCACCACGTCGATGACGTTGCTGGGCAGCGGCATGACGCCGGCGCCGAGCGAAGTGCCGCAGGAAATGATGTCGCCGGGCATCAGCGTCATGTCGCGGGAAACCATCGCCACCAGCTTGGCCGGCGGGAAGAACATGTCGGCGACCGGATAGTTCTGCACTTCCTTGTTGTTGAGGATGGTGCGGATGTTGAGCTTCATCGGATCGACGCCGGTGGTGATGGCCGGGCCGAAGGGACCGAAGGTGTCGAAGCTCTTGGCGCGAACCCACTGGTCGAAGCTCGGATCCTTCTTCAGCAGATCGACCGCGGTGACATCGTTGACGCAGGTGTAACCGAAGATGTAGCTGGGCGCCTCGGCCTCGCTCACCATCGAGCATTTCCTGCCGATGACGACGCCGAGCTCGCCCTCGTAGACGATCCGGCCGACGTAGGACTTCGGCCGCTCAATGGGCGTGTCCGGGCCGCAGAAGGCGTTGTTGGCCTTGAGGAAATAAAGCGGCTCGGGTGGCACCGCGAAATTGTTCTTGGCGGCGAGCTGATGGAAGTTATTCCACAAACAGACCATCTTCGACGGCTCGCACGGCGCCAGCAGCTTGACCGCGCCGCGCGGGACGCTTTCGCCGGTGGGCTTGGCGCCGGCGAACATGTCGCCGGCGTGAACCTCAATCGTATCGCCGGCGAGCGTGCCGAAGCCCGTGTGGCCCTCGCGCTCGAACCGAACCCACTGTGTCATCGTGTGTCCTCTCCTTGAGCCGAACGGCGTTTATTGGCGAGCATGCTAGCGAGTTTACCGGAAGCCCAGAAGCGCGCCGGCCGCAATGCAGAACCCGCGAACCTGCGGGCCAAAACGGCGCTTTATGGGTGCATCGCGCCGTGCCATATACGCGGCTGGGGACTATGGGCGCCTTCAGGACTTATCTCGACGCCTCGCGCGAAGCGCTGGCCGCCGCCGCTGCCGACATCGACGAAGCGCGGGTCGAGCGGGCGGTGACCGCAATCCACGCCGCGCTGGCATCCCACAAGCCACTCCTGGTCTGCGGCAACGGCGGCTCGGCCGCCGACGCGATGCACATCGCCGGCGAGCTGGTCGGCCGCTACAAGAAGGAGCGGCGTGCGCTCAAGGCGATGGCGCTGGCCGCCGATCCGGCGGTGCTCACCGCCTGGAGCAACGACTACGGCTACGACAGCGTCTTCGCCCGCCAGGTCGAGGCCTTCGGCGAGGCCGGTGGCGTGCTGCTCGCGCTTTCCACCAGCGGCAATTCGAAAAACGTGATCGCCGCCGCCGAGGCTGCGCGTCAGAAGGCGATGACGGTGGTGGCGCTGACCGGCGCGGGCGGCGGCAAGCTCGCGGCGAAAACCGATATCCTGCTCGCGGTGCCGGCGACCGACACCCCGCTCATCCAGCAGGTGCACATCTGCCTTTATCACTATCTCTGCGCCGAGGTCGAAGCGCGCATCGCGCGCTGAGCCCGGCGTGTTCAAGCCGAAGACGGAAGGTGCGGGAACGCGCGCCTAGCGGCCGGCGAGGGCGTGCGCGACCGTGTCGAAGGTGGCGCTGAGCGCGAGACCAACATCGCGCAAGCTCGTCACGACGACGAGTCCCATCAGCGCGCAGATCAAGCTGTACTCGATTGCGGTGACGCCTGAATCGTCGGTGGCAAGGCGGCGGAGGAAAGCGGTCATGACGACGCCCCGTTAACGGACGATTAGTCAAATATAAATCGATTGCAGAGGATCACAAATAAAATCGCTTCAAATATACTGCGCGTGCCGATGGACTTGACGTCGACGCGGCGCGACGTCGGCGGACTTGGCGGTCGCACGGTTAATTTCCACACTTCACCGATACTTAACCACAAGGCGCGACACTCACACGGACCGTTCAGGCCAGGGTGCGAGGGGAGTGCCGTGTCGCGCTATAAAATCATCGCCGCCGCCCCGATGTCGCGCGTCGCGCGCGGCATTGACGCCTATTGGATCCTCGTCCTCCTGGCCGCTTGCGCCTTGGCGCTGGCGGGTTGCGCCAGTGCCGACCACTCCGCGACTTCGACCGCGGAAAAGATCGCCGCCGCGCAGGCCGAAGTCATGCACAAGGAGACCGAGGCCTCGAAACCGGCGCTGGAGCGAGGCGACGAGGCCGTGGCGCGCGACGACCGCACCGCCGCCGTCGCCTTCTATCGCCAGGCGCACGACGACGACCCGAATTCGCCGGTACCGCTCTTGCGGCTCGGCCAAACCGACATCGCGCTGGGCCAGTACACCCAGGCCTACGAGGCCTATCACCTCGTCCAGGTGCTCAAGCTCGACGATCCCGAGGCGGCGTTCCGGCTGGGCGAATTGATGCTCGTGCGCGGCTCGCCGCAAGCGGCGATCGACGAGTTCAACATCGCCTTGGCGACGCGCAAGAGCGACCCGGCGCTGTTCAGCGCGATCGGCGTCGCCTACAGCTCAATGGGCAAATACGACCTGGCTATCAAGAATTACCGCGCCGGTCTCGCCATCGTCCCCAACCACATGGGCCTCCTCAACAACCTGGCGATGGTCCAGTTCCTGTCGGGCGACTACGACGGCGCGGTGAAGACCTTGACCGCGCTCGTCGCCATGCCCGATGCGCAGCCGCGCTATCGCCGCAACCTCGCCTTCATCGAGGCGGTGCACGGCGACATGGACAAGGCGCGGCAGACCGTCACGAGCGACGCCGACCGCGCGGCCCTCGACGCCGAGCTCGCCGCCTATCGCGGCGCGGTCGACAATCCGAGCCAGGCGGCCGACCACACGGCGCTGATGGGCATCCATTTCACGACCCCAACGGCATCGCCGACCAGTCAGACCGCGGCCGACAAGGCGCCCGCCACCGTCGCTGCCCAGTAATCATGACCTCACACCTAAGGCGCAGATTCTACGCGGTTTTCATCGGCTATTAACCAGGGTTCGCCACAATCCATTCACGGTAAACCCGCCGGCCGACGACCGCCCGTTTAGGCTCGGTCGGCACCGGCCGAAGAGACGTTGAGAGGATCGATCGCGCGATGTTCGCCACACTCCCGCCCCGCCGATTGCTGCTGCTGGCGACTGCCATGGTGCTGTCGCTGGTGACCGCGCTGGTGGTGCGCGCCTGGGTCGAGCACGTGCGCACCGAAGCCGCCGCGCCGGTCGCTCAGATGCCCGCGCCGCTGCCGCCCAAGATGGTCCTGGTCGCGGCCAAGGCGCTGCCGGCCGGTCATTTCATCCGCACCGAAGACCTCGCTTGGCAGAGCTGGCCCGACAGCAACCTGTCCAAGTCCTACATGGTCAAGGGCGCCATCAACCTCGATACCATCGTCGGTTCGGTGGCGAAGAACGGCATCGCAACGGGCGAGCCGATCACCGATTTGCGCATCGTCAAGAAAGGTGATCGCGGCTTCCTCGCCGCCATCGTCACGCCGGGCTATCGCGCCATCACCGTGCCGCTGCAATCCGGCGTCGGCCTTTCCGGCTTGGCGATGCCCGGCGACCGCATCGATTTGATCCTGACCATGAACGTCCCGTCCACCGACAAGAACGCGCAACCGCGGCGGCTGTCGGAGACCGTGCTGCAGGATATCCGCGTGCTCGCCGTCGACCAGGAGATCAACGATCAGAAACACGATTCGGCGCTGGCGCGCACCGCGACGCTCGAGGTGACGCCGAAGCAAGCCGAGGTCGTCACGCTGCTGACCGAGATGGGCAAGCTGTCGATGACGCTGCGCAGTGTCGGCTCGGCCGAGAACGACGCGCTGCCGCATCAGCCGACGCTGACCTGGGACACCGACGCGATCGATTTGCCGTTTCTCCACCATCGGACGGCGAGCGGGTCGACCGCCAGCGACGAAATCGAAGTGATCCGCGGCACGCGCAAATCGTCGGTCGAATTCAGCAACGGCCGTGCCGTCGAGACCGCCGCCGCGCCGCCGGCAACGGCACCGCAAGGCTCGGGCGTCGGCGCAGCCGGGGCCGCCGCCGCCAAGGCACTCGGCGCGGCCGGACGGGTGCTCGGCCAATGATCGCCGATTGCCGTCATAACCGATCGGTTGCGCGCGCAATCCGCGCGCTCGCGCTGGCGGTGTCGCTGAGCCTGGCGTTAGCGCCGGCTTGCGCCGAAGCCGCGCCGCAGGTCATCGCGCCCAACGGACAGGTCATCTCGCTCGCCAGTGGCAAGGGCGTCATCCTGCGTCTCGACCGGCCGGCCGGGAACATCTTCGTTGCCGATCCGAGCATCGCCGACATCCAGGTGAAATCGCCGACCATCATCTATCTCGTCGGCAAAGCGGCGGGCACGACCACGCTGTTCGCGCTCGACAAGCAGGACAACGTGCTGATCAACAGCCCGATCACCGTGCACGCCGACGCCGCCGATCTCCAACGCGCGCTCGACCAGCTCGTGCCCGGCAGCCGGGTTCAAGTCCGACCGGTCGACAACTCGATCGTGCTCCAGGGCGACATCACCTCGCCGGCGCAGGGCGCCGACATCCAGCAGATCGCCGCGCGTTACGTTCCCGATCCGAAACAGCTCGTCGACGAGATGAAGCTGGTTGCGCCCAACCAGATCAATCTCCACGTGCGCGTCGTCGAGATCTCGCGCACGGCTTTGAAAGAGCTCGGCGTCACCTGGAATACAGCCGCCACGACCATCAGCAACACGGCCAGACAGGCTGGAGTACTGGCGCCGGAATACAGCTTCACCGGAACCGGAACTCCAGCCAGCACCATCGGCGCAACCGCCGCCAATACGCTCAGCTTCCTCTACGCCTTTGGCGCGCACACCAACATCAACGCAACGCTCGACGCGCTCGAGACCCAGGGTCTCGCGACGGTATTGGCCGAGCCCAACCTGACGGCGGTCTCGGGTCAGAAGGCGAGCTTCCTTGCCGGCGGCGAGTTCCCGGTCCCAGTGCCGCAATCCGGCACCGGCGGCAGCGCCGTGGTCACCATCGATTACAAGAAATTCGGCGTCAGCCTGTCGTTCATCGCCACCATCCTGAACGACGGCCGCATCGACCTTCATGTCGCACCCGAGGTCAGCCAGATCGACAATACGACCGCCATCCAGGTCGCCGGCGTCTCGGTGCCCGGCCTGTCGACGCGGCGCGCCGAGACCACCGTCGACCTGGGCAGCGGTCAGACCTTCGCCATCGGCGGCCTGATCCAGAACAACGTCAACCAGAACATCAATAAGATTCCCTGGCTGGGCGACGTGCCGATCCTGGGCCAGCTTTTCCGCTCCGAGGCCTTCCAGCGCAACGAAAGCGAGCTCGTCATCCTGGTGACGCCCTATGTCGTCAAGCCGGTCAACGGCCCGATGGCGACGCCGCTCGACGGCTTCCAGACGCCGACCGACGCCGACATGATCTTCAACGACCAGATGAACCGGCCGCAGACGCAACCCCCCAGCCGGCCGGCGCCGGCCCCCGCCGCCGTCACCACCTTGCCCGATGGCCGCAAGGCGGCGATGCCGATGGGTCAGGTCGGCTTCGAGCTCGATTGAGAACCCGCATGACAAACTCCGCTTTCCGCTCGCGCCGCTGCTGGGCCCTCGCCGCCGCCATCGCGATCGCGTCGCTGCTGCCCAGCTGCACGCCGGCACCCAACGACGTCACGCTCAACCAGCTCACGGTGAAGCCGGTTCGGCTCGCGCATACAGTCCACTTCGCGCCCGGCAGCACGACGCTGACGCTGTCCGAGGCCGCCGACCTCCAGGCCTTCCTCGGGACGGATCGTCGCGACGGCATCGACAATGTCACCATCGTCGCCGGCGACAGCCCAATCGCCGACGTGCGCCGGGCCCGCGTCAGCCAAGCGCTCGACGCGCTTGGCTTCGCGCACCGCATGGCACCGCCCGATGCCAGCATGACCGCCGACACCGTCATGGTGACCGTCGAGCGCGAGGCGGCGGTGCCGCCCGCGTGCCCCAACTGGACCGTGATCGGTCCTTACGATCCGTCGAACGTGCCGATGAGCAATCTCGGCTGCGCGACGCGCACCGATCTTTATCTCATGGTCGCCGACCCGCGCGATCTCGTTGCCGGCCAGCCGCAAGGCCCTGCGGATGCGGCGCCCAGCATCGCCGCCGTCGAAACCTATCGCACCGGCAAGCCGTCGCCGAGCCTCGGTGCGGCCGACGGCGCGGGTGGCGGCTCGGAGGGCGGCGGCGCCACCACCAGCACGTCGAGCGGTGGCAATGGACAATAACGCGACCGTCACGCCGGAGACCGAGCTCGGCCAGGGCACCGGCCCGCGGCTGCTGGCTTGCGTCGCCGAGCCCGAGACCCGGCAGGTCGCACGCGACCTGGCAGCGGCCCAAGGCTGGCGCAATCCGGTCGCGGTCGAAGGCGGCGTCGCCGCCGCGCACGATTACATCACCAAGCACGCGCCGCCCAACCTGCTGATCGTCGACGTCGACGACGTCGAGGACCCGGTGAAGGCGCTGGCCGACCTGGCCGAGCTCTGCCCGCCGGAAATGACGGTCATCGCGCTCGGCAAGCGCAACGAGCTGACCCTCTATCGCGAGATGATCGAGCTCGGCGTCGCCGATTACCTGTTGAAGCCGGCGACGCTGGCCATGCTCGAGCGTTCGCTGCGCGGCGACAACAAGCGCCAGCTCGGCCAAGGCACGGCCAGGACCCAGGCGCACGTCGTCAGCTTTCTCAGCGTGCGCGGCGGTGCCGGCGCCACGACGATCGCCGGCTCGGTCGCCTGGTGCCTGGCGCACATCTATCAGAAGCGGGTTGCGCTGATCGACCTCGATTTGCAGTTCGGCAATGCGGCGTTGTCGCTCGACCTCGTGCCCGCGAGCGGCCTGCGCGAGGCGCTCGAATTCCCGTCGCGGCTCGACAGCCGCTTGCTCGGCTCCGCCATGCTCGAGGAGAGCCCGCGGCTCAAGGTTCTGGCGGCGGAAGAGCCGCTGGTGGATCAGATGCACGTCGCCCCGGGCGCGATCGATACCATGCTCAACGTGCTGCGCCACGATTACGACTTCGTCGTGGTCGACATGCCGCGTGTGCTTTCGGACGAGATCCGCCGCATCCTGACGCTGTCGGCGACGATTGGTCTAGTGACCGACCTGTCGCTGGCCTCGGCGCGCGATCTGCTGCGGCTTTCGGACTTCGCCAAGACGATGACACCCGCCGCGCGGCACCTGATCGTGGCCAACCACGTCGGCGCCAAGCATCGCGGCGAGATCGCCAAGGCCGAATTCGAACGCGTCACCGCGGTTAAGCTCGACCACGTCGTGCCGTTCGAGCCCACCGCCGCGCTCGCCACCGCATCGACCGGCAGCGTCCTACCGGCGGCTCTCAAGCACGCCCCGGCCGCGGCCGCGGTCCGCGCCATCGCCATGCGCATCGCCGGAATTGAAGCCGCCGCCGCCAAATCCGGCTCGGTCCTCGCCAAGCTGCCGTTGTCGAAGCTGGCCTTGCCCGCCAAGTTCTCGCCGCGCGCGTTCCTGCCGAGCTTCCTGAAGCGGAGAGCCTGATGTTCGGCCGCCGCGGAGTGAACGCTGATGGGCTCCAGCCGCATCCGCGCGTTCCCGACTTTCCGTCGCCCCGTCCGGCCGCTCCGACGGCATACGCGCCGCAACGCGGCGAGATGCGGGCACCGGAACCGCACGTGCCCGAGCCCGCCGTCATCCCCGAAGCCCCCGCCGCGCCGCGCCCGGTCGCGATGCGCAGCGCCAACGTCAACGAGGCGGCGCCGCGCATCTATCCGCTGGTGCTGCAGCGCATCGACACCGAAGTCGCCGCCAAGCTGCAGCGTGACGAGCTCTCGCGCCAGTTGGCGGACATGGTCGGCGAGATCGTCACCGAGCAACGCATCAACCTCAACCAGGCCGAGCAGCGCCAGCTCGTCACCGTCCTGCTCGACGACATGCTGGGGCTCGGCCCAATCGAGCCGCTGCTGGCCGACGAGACGGTCACCGACATCATGGTCAACGGCTCGAAGCAGGTCTATGTCGAGCGCCGCGGCAAGCTCGAACTGACCGGCGTGTCGTTCCGCGACAACGCGCACGTCATGTCGATCGCCACCCGCATCGTCACCCAGGTCGGCCGCCGGATCGACGAATCGACTCCTCTTGTCGACGCCCGACTTCAGGACGGCAGCCGCGTCAACATCATCACGCCGCCGCTGGCGCTCGACGGCCCGACCATCTCGATCCGAAAATTCTCCAAGAAGGGCATTACGCTCGACGTCATGTCGCGCCAGAAGAACACTTCGCCGGCGATGGCGACGGTGCTCAAGATCGCCGCGCGCTCGCGGCTCAACATCCTGATCTCCGGCGGCACCGGCTCGGGCAAGACGACGCTCCTCAACGCAATGTCGCAGATGATCGATCCGGGTGAGCGCATCGTCACCATCGAGGACGCCGCCGAGTTGCAGCTGCAACAGCCGCATGTCGTCCGGCTGGAGACGCGGCCGGCTAACCTCGAAGGCAAGGGCGAAATTTCCATCCGCGACCTGGTCAAGAACGCCCTGCGCATGCGTCCCGACCGCATCATCCTGGGCGAGATCCGCGGCGCCGAGGCGCTCGACATGCTTCAAGCGATGAACACCGGACACGACGGCTCGCTTTCGACCATCCACGCCAACCGGCCGCGCGAGGCGCTTACCCGCCTTGAGAACATGGTCGGCATGGCCGGCGTCAACCTGTCGCCGCGCGCCACCCGCCAGCAGATCGCCGCCGCCGTCCATCTCATCATCCAGATCAGCCGCATGCGCGACGGCATCCGCCGCGTCGTCGCCGTGACCGAGATCGTCGGCATGGAAGGCGACGTCATCACCACCCAGGACCTGTTCACCTATCAATACGAAGGCCAGATGCCGGACGGCTCGATCAAGGGCACGTTCATGTCGAGCGGCCTCCGACCGCACTTCATCACACGGGCGGAATACTACGGCCTGGATCGCGCCCTGCTCGAAGCCGTCGGGTAGGCGCTATGGTCGACGCCGTTTTCCTACTCGTCGTGTTCCTGCTGCTGTTCGGCGTCACCTATGCCGGCTGGTCGGGCGCGACCGACACCAAGGAACGCGCCGAAGTGGTCGAACGCCTGGGTAAGGTCCGCGACCGCTTCGTCGGCAAGCCCGACCCCGAGGCCGTCGCGCTGACCCTGAAGCGCGAGGAGAAGAAATCCCGCCTCGACAGCTTTGCCGCCCGCTTCCTGCCCAATCCCGACCATTGGCGCAAGCAGCTGGCGCGCACCGGCACCAACCTCACCATCGGCAAGGTCGCCATCGGCGCCGCGGTGTTTGGCCTGATTCTAGCGGTCGCCTTGACCGAGATCGGCATCGCGCCGCTGGTCGGTTGGCCGACGGCGATCGCGGCCGCCGTGCTGGGGCCGCGCGGGCTCATCGGCTATCTCGTCAACCGCCGCGCGACGCGCTTCATCGCCGTGTTCCCCGACGCGGTCGGACTGATGGTGCGCGGCCTGCGCGCCGGCCTGCCAGTGACCGAAACGGCCATCGGCGTGACGCGCGAGATCGGCGAGCCGGTCGGCTCCGAGTTCCGCCGCATCTCGGACCAGATCCAACTCGGCCAGCCGCTCGAAGACGCGTTGTGGGAATCGGCCGGCCGCATCGACCTGCCCGAGTTCACCTTCATGGCGATCGCCTTCTCGATCCAGCGCGAGACCGGCGGCAACCTGGCCGAGACGCTGGAAAACCTCGACCAGATCTTGCGCCGCCGCCGGCAACTGCACCTGAAGATCCGCACCTTCTCGGCGGAAGCGCGGGCGTCGGCGACGATCATCGGCGCGCTGCCCTTCGTGGTGATGGGCATCCTGGCGCTGCTCGACTTCGATTATGTCGCACTGCTCTTCAACAGCCGGTCGGGTCACATGTACCTGACCGCCGCCATGGTGTCGCTGGCGATCGGCGTCTTCGCGATGATCCGTATGGGCAAGTTCCGGGTATGAACGGAATCGGCGACGCCTTCTTCACGCTCGCGCTGGCCGCCGCGATTTTCGGCGTGCTGGTCGCCGGCTATGGCGCCTGGGACGCGGCGGCGCCGCTGCGCAATCGTCTGACCGCCATGGTCGCACGCCGCGTCGGCGCCGCGCCGCCGGCGGGCTCGCCGCGCGCGCGGCAGCGGCGGGCGCCCGAGTTCGGCGCCACCCTGCTGAAGCATCTGGTCGAGAAGCTCAAGCTCACCCGCGGCACCGACGCCGAAAAGGCCACCGACTTGCTGGTCCAGGCGGGCTATCGCAACCGTGAGGCGCTCGTCCTCTATGTCGGCATCCGTCTGCTGCTGCCGTGCACCTTGACCAGCCTGGTGCTAATCTTCAGCACGCCGTTCAACCTGACGGCGACGCATGTCGCGCTGCTCGGCGCCGTGGTCGCCATCGCCTCGACCTATGCACCGCCGGTCGCGCTGCGGAACATGATCAAGAAGCGGCGGCAGCGCTTTCACGCCGCACTGCCCGACGCGCTCGACCTGCTGATGATCTGCGCCGAATCCGGTCTTGGCCTCGACGGCGCGCTGGTCCGCGTCGCCCGCGAATTCCGGCGGTTCATGCCTGAGATGGCCGATGAGTTGCAGCTGACCGCGCTCGAGCTCGGGTTCCTGCCGAACCGGCGCGACGCGCTGGCGAACCTGGTGAAGCGGGTCAACATTCCGGCGATGCGCAGCCTGGTCAACACGCTCGTCCAGACCGAGCGCTACGGCACGCCGCTGGTTCAGGCGCTGCGCGTTCTCGCCGCCGAGCTGCGCGAGGAGCGCATGCTCAAGGCCGAGGAGAAGGCCGCGAAACTACCGGCGATCATGACCATCCCGATGATCATCTTCATCCTGCCGTCGATGTTCATCGTGCTGATCGGGCCGGCGCTGATCCAGGTCTTCAAGGCGTTCTAGCGCCGCGACGCTCTAACGCCGCGCCGAGACCAGCGGCAGCTTGATCCCCAACAGCCGCGCTGCGTTGCCGCCAAGAATCAACCCCTGCTCACGCTCGGAAAGATCGGGCGTTTTCTGCACGAACTGCACCGCGTCGGGCTGTCCCATGTCATAGGGATAGTCGGTGCCGAGCAGGATGCGATCGGCGCCATATTGCTCCACCAGATACGCCAGCTGCTGGTGGGTGAAGACGATGGTGTCAAAATAGAGCTTCTTCAGATAGCTCGACGGCGCCGCGGCGATCCTGGTGCGCGCGTCGGGTCGGGCGGCATGTGCATGATCGATGCGCCCGGCATAGGCCGGCAGGTAGCCGCCGCCATGGGCGCAAACGATCTTGAGCCGCGGATAGGCCTCGAGCACTCCGCCGAAGATCAGGTGGTGGATTGCCACCGTGGTATCGAGCGGGTTACCGACGATGTTCTGGAAGAAGTGGTCGCCCAGGCGGCGGCCGTCTGGAAAACCGTGCGGATGCATGAAGATCACGGCGCCGAGCTCTTCCGCCTTGGCGAAGAACGGCCGGAAGCGCTCGGCCGAAAGCTCCTCCTGCTCGATATGCGGGCAAATCTCGACGCCCTTGAGGCCAAGCTCGCGGACCGCGCGGGTAAGCTCGCGCACGGCGTATTCCGGCACCTGCATCGGCACCGTCGCCAAGCCGACGAAGCGTTCGGGATTGGCGGCGCAGATATGCGCGATGTTGTCGTTGATGAGGCGCGCGGTGCGCAGCGCCAGCGTACCGTCGGCCCAGTAGTAGTATTGAACCGGCGACGTGGAGATCGCCTGGATGTCGATGCCTTCAGCGTCCATCGCCTTGAGCCGCTCCTCGATCGAGGTCAGCCTGGGCCCTATGGCTGCCGCCTGCTTAGTGTCGGTCTGCTTCGAGGCGGCGCTTTGGAAGAAGGCGTAGGGGTCGTTCTGCGGCCGGACCAGGTCCTTGACCAGCGCCGCCGCCTCGGGCGTGAAGACGTGGCAGTGGATGTCGACGGTCGGCGGGCGCGGACGGGCGACGCGCGTCTTGGCCTTGCCGCGGCGGGCGGCGCCGGCGGGCGCCGGCGCACAGGTATAGACAAAGGTCATGCCCGGCCACCGTTGCGTGCCGCGCGGCACGCCTGCCAGATTTTTTGTGGCGTCGCCGGCATTTGAAGCGCGCGCCCAGCCGCGCCCGGGATGGCATCGGCGATCGCGTTCATGATCGCCGCCAGCGCGCCGGTGGTGCCGGCCTCGCCCGCGCCCTTGACGCCGATCGGATTGGTCTTGCAGGGAAATTCGAGCAGCGCGTCGGCCAGCCTGGGCGGCATGTCGGTGGCCCGCGGCAGGGCGTAATCCATGAACGAGCCGGCCAGCAGCTGGCCTGAATCGTCGTAGAGCGCGTTCTCGAGCAGCGCCTGGCCGAGGCCCTGGGCGACGCCGCCATGAACCTGGCCCTCGACGATCATAGCGTTGAGGATGCGGCCGGAATCGTCGGCGCCGCTATAGGCCACCATGTCGAGCGCGCCGGTCTCAGGATCGATCTCGACCTCGGCGACGTGGCAGCCATTAGGGAAATGCTGCGGCGTCTGCGACACCTTGTTGGTATCGAGCGATTCCGCGATCTCACCCTTGGCCTTGAGCGCCTGCGCCTTCTTGGCCACGTCGAACAGCGCGACCCGCCGATCGGTGCCGGCGATCTCGAAGACGCCGCCGCGATAGGCGATGTCGGCTTCGGCCGCCTCGAGCATCTGCGCCGCCACCTTCTTGCCTTTCTCGATCACCGCCTCGGCGGTGAAGAAGATCGCGCTGCCGGCGGCCGCGGCCGAGCGCGAGGCGAAGCTGCCGTGACCTTCGACGCCGAGGCGCGTATCGCCTTCGCGCACGACGACCTTGGCGAGATCGAGGCCGAGCTTCTCGGACGCGACCTGACGGAAAACCGTCAGATGGCCTTGGCCGGTCGACTGCGCGCCGAGGCCGACGACGACGGTGCCGTCGCCCGGAAACGACAAGGACGCGCCCTCGGGCGGGAGGGCGCCCGAATGCTCGAGGAAGCACGACAGGCCGATGCCGCGCAGCCGGCCGCGCGCCGCACTGTCGCGCTTGCGGGCGGCAAAGCCCTTGAGATCGGCGAGTTCGAGCGCCTTGTCGAACACCGTCGGGAAATCGCCGCTGTCGTAGACCGTGCCCATCGCGCCTTTGTAGGGAAGCTCGGCCGGCGTGACGAGGTTGCGCCGGCGCAGCGCGACCGGATCGATGCCGCTGATCCGCGCGGCCTCTTCGACCAGACGCTCCATCAGGTAGTTGGCCTCGGGCCGGCCGGCGCCGCGATAGGGACCGAGTTGGACCGTGTTGGTCAGGACGCACAGCACGTCGCAGACGACGCGCGGAATGCGATAGACTGAGGGGAAACAGCGCACCATGTTGATGGTCGCGGTGAGCGGACCGGCGCCGCTGGCGAAGGCGCCCATGTCGGCCACCGACTTGACGCGCAGGGCGAGGAACTTGCCGTCCTTGTCGAGCGCCAGTTCGCCGTCCATCACCTGGTCGCGCGCCTGGTTGTCTGACAGGAAGGCTTCGGCGCGGGTCGACGTCCAGCCGACCGGCCGGCCGAGACGTTTAGCCGCGACCAGCACGGCGACGTATTCGGGATAGGCGCCACTTTTCATGCCGAAGGCGCCGCCGACATCGTCGGTCAGGACCCGCATCTGCTCGGGCTTGACGCCGAGCAGCTCGGCCATCTGGTTAGCCATCAGCCAAACGCTTTGGGTTCCGGTCCTGAGCGTGTATTCGCCGGTCTTGGCGTCGTACCAGCCGGTGGCCGTGCGCGGCTCCATGCTGGCAACGGCCAGGCGCTGATTCGACACCGACAGCCGCGCGACCAGCGGCGCCGCGGCGATGATCCGCGCCACCTCGGCGGCGTTGCTGCCGTCCTTGTCGAGCGGCCAGGTGAAATCGAGCGCGACGTTGCCGGGCGCTTCGGGCCAGATCCGGGGCGCTTCGGGCGCGATGGCGCGGCGCGCATCGACCACCGCGGAAGTTTCGTCGTAATCGACGTCGATCAGCTCGACGGCGTCCTGCGCCTGGGCCAGGGTCTCCGCGACCACCATGGCGACCGGCTGACCGGCATGGACGACGCGGCCTTCGGCCAGCGCGGGCCAGCGCGGCGCGATCAGCTTGGCGCCGCCGCGGCCCGGTACCGGCAACGGATGCGCGAGGCTGCCGGTGCCCTTAAGATCGGTCGCCGTCAACACCGCCAGCACGCCGGGCGCGCGCTGCGTCGCCGCGATCTCAAGGCGGCGGATCGTCGCCGCCGCCATCGGCGCGCGCAGGAACGCGGCCGTCGCCTGGCGCGGCTCGGGCAGATCGGCCGTGTAGCGCCCCTTGCCCCTCAGCAACGGCTCGTCTTCGATGCGCAGCTGGCGTGTCGTGCCGGTCATCATGTTTGTCCGTCCCCGTTTCTTGGTTGGCGCGGTTCAGCCGATGTCGCGTTCTGGTTGAATGCCGTTGGCGTCGGTGTACCGTTTTTCCACAATCATGCCCGCGGCGGCGGTATGGCCGGTGTTGAGGACCACGTTGTCGTCGCTGCTATCGAACACAAGGTTGGGGTCGCGCTCAACCTAAATGATCGGACGATAACGCCGCGCCGGGATGGGACGCCGGCCAGCCCGAGCGCGATGCGCCGGGGCATGTCTTCTAAATCCCTGAAATGCGCCGTATTTTCCACGACCCCGACAACCTTGACCATGCTCACATCGAGACCGCCGACCGTGCCGTTCAATAGACGCCGAGATACTGGTGCAGATCGGCGCCGCTGTTGCGCAGCTCGGCGGTGGTTCCCGCGACGGCGACACGGCCGCTGTTAAGGATGACGATGTCGTCGGCGATGTCGAACACCAGCTTGGCGTTTTGCTCGACCAGGATGATGCTGAGCCCCTGCTCCTTGAGCCGGCGGATGGTCGCCATGACCTCGGCGACGATCTGCGGCGCCAAGCCCTCGGACGGCTCGTCCATCAGCAGGACGCGCGGATTGGCCATCAGCGCCCGGCCGATCGCCAGCATCTGCTGCTCGCCGCCCGAGAGATAACCGGCGACTTGGCTCTGCCGCTCCTTGAGGCGCGGAAAGGTGGCGTAGACGGTGTCGAACGTCCAGGGCGCGTGCGAACCGTTGGTCTGCGGCGGCCGCGCCGCCACCAGCAGGTTCTCGCGCACGGTCAGGCTGCGGAAGATGCGGCGGCCCTGCGGCACCAATGCGATGCCGCGCGCCGCGATGTCCTCGGGCGCCCGGCCGGCGATGGCTCGGCCGAAGAGCGCGACGGTGCCCCGCCGCGGTCGCAGAATGCCCATGGTGACGTTCATGCAGGTCGTCTTGCCGGCGCCGTTGCGCCCGAGCAGACCGAGCAGCCGCGCCTCGCCCAACGCGAAGGAGACGCCGTGCAGCACGTGGCTGTCACCGTAATAGGCGTCGACGCCGCCAAGGGCGAGAACCTCATGCGCCAAGGTATATCTCCTTGGTGCGCGGATCGGCCACCACTTCGGCGCGCGTGCCCTCGACCACCACCTCGCCGAAGTGCATGACGGTGATACGCTCGGCGAAATCTAGCGCCACGTCCATGTCGTGCTCGATCATGACGATGGTGACGTCGCGCGGAATTCCGAAGAGCAGCACCTTGACGTCGTGCCGCTCGTCGACCGAAAGCCCGGCGAACGGCTCGTCGAGCAGCAGCACGCGCGGGTTCTGCGCCAGCGCCATGGCGATCTCGACCCGGCGCCGCTCGCCGTACGAGGTTTCGGCGAGCGGCCGATGCGCCAGGTGGTCGAGCCCGACGCGCGCCAGCGCGGCCTCCGCCTGCGCGATCAGTCGCCGCTGGCGGTCGAGCCGCAACAGCGGATTCCAGCGCAGGCGCGACAGACCGAGCAGCGACAGCGTCACGTTCTGAAGCAGCGTGTCCTTGGGAAACAACGTGATGATCTGATAGGTCCGCGACAATCCCAGATGGGCGCGCCGGCGCGACGGCAGCCGCGTCAACTCCTGGCCGAAGAGCGCAACCGAACCTGCATCGGATTTGAGCTCGCCGGTGACGAGGTTGAACAGCGTCGTCTTCCCCGCGCCGTTGGGACCGATGATCAGGCGCCGTTCGCCCGGCGTGACCTCGAGGTTGACGCCGCACGTGACGCGCAGGCCACCGAAGGATTTTTCTAGATCGCGGATCGACAGGGCGCTCACGGCGCGGGCTCTTCGGACGCGGGATTGACGACTTTCGTCGCCGCCTTGACGCGAACATTGAGAAGATGGCGCACGAGCCGCGTCGTGCCCGGCACCAGGCCTTCCGGCATGAAAAGAACGATGGCAACGAAAATCGCGCCCAACAGCATGTTCCAGCGCGTGATGTAGGCGCTGGCGATGTTCTTGACGATTTCGACCAGCACTGCGCCGACGATCGGACCCAGAAGCGTGCCCGACCCGCCCGAGATCACCATCAGCACCGGCTCGGCCGACGCGGTGAGCGTCAAGGTTTGGGGGCTGATGAACTGCGTGTAATAGACGTAGAGAACGCCCGCGATGGCCGTGAGGAAGCCCGAGAACATGCAAGCGTAAAAGCGAATGAGCCAGACGTGATAGCCCAGCGCGTTCATGCGCCGCGGCTGGTCGCGCGTGCCCTTGAGGCTGGCGCCCAGCGGCGAGCTGACGAATACCCGGACGGCCGCCACCACGAGCACGAACACGACCAGCGTCGCATAATAAAAGTGCGATGGCGCGTCGAGCGCGATGCCGAACGGCTCCGGCCGATGCGGCACATTGATGCCGTTGTCGCCGTTGGTAACGCTGAGCCAGCGGTAGGCGAGGCCCCACAGCAGCTCGCCGATGGCGAGCGTGATCATGATGAAGCCGATGCCAGTGACGCGCAGCGAGAGCGCCGCGAAGGCCGCCGTGCCGACGATCGCCAGGCCGAGCCCGATGAAGATGGCGACAGTCTGGGCGATCCCGGCGTTGAGGCTGTACGCCACGCCATAGCAAGCGATGCCGAACAGCCCGGCATGACCGAGCGAGACCAGGCCGCCATAGCCGATCAGCACGTCAACGCCGAGCGCGAAAATCGCGTAAATCAGGATTTCGCTGCAGATGCCGACGTAATAATCGCCCGGAACCCACAGCGGCACGGTGACCAGCACCGCCAAGGCTGCAAACAGCCCGACGCGCGTCGCGGTCATGGCGCCTGCTTGCCGAACAGCCCCTGCGGCCGCACCACCAGGACCACGACCATGGGCAGGAAGAGCACGAAATAGGCGAGCTCGGGGAACAGGGCCTGGCCGAAATTGTAGATGAAGCCGATGACAAGGCTGCCGACGAGCGAACCCAAAAGGCTGCCGACGCCGCCGAGGATCACCACCACCAGCGCCAGCGGCAACATGTCGCTATCGAGACCCGGATAGACCGACAGGATGGGCGCGCCCATGATGCCGCCGAAGCCGGCGAGCGCCGCGCCGAGGCAGAAGACGATGGTGAACAGGCGCGAGACGCGGATGCCGACGATACGCGCCATCTGCGGATCGTCGACGCCGGCGCGAATCATGGCGCCGAGCCGCGTGCGGTCGAGCAGCGCCCACAGCATCGCCGCGATCACGACGGCGATCAGGATGATGGCGATGCGATAAGTGGGAAAGAACAGGCCGAGGGTGCGGGTGCCGCCCGTGAGCCCCGGCGGCGTCGCGACCGAGATCGGATCGCCGCTCCAGACCATCAGGCAGAAATCGGCAACGATCAGCGAGATGCCGAGCGTCACCAGGACCTGAGCCTGTTCCGCGCCGGCGAGCCGGCGCAGCAGCAGCCGCTCCATCACCCCGCCGAAGACGGCGACCACCGCCGCGGCTACCGCGGCGCCGATCCAGAACGGCAGGTGGAACGTCATGATCATGCTGGCGCCGACATAGGCGCCGAGCATGAACATCGAACCGTGCGTCAGGTTCGGAATCCGCATCAGCCCGAAAATCAACGAGAACCCGGCGGACAACAGAAAGAGCAGGCCACCGAACGTAATGCTGTTGATGGCCAATACGCCCCAAACACTCATGTCCGGCGTTCCCGCGCCGCGAATTCCGCCCCGCCCAGTTCTTGCCGATCGCCGGCGCGCGAACGAGCGGGGCCGAAATCCAATGTCAGCCCGTCATGCCTTGCACGCCGTCACCGGCGGCCAGTCGCGCGAATATGCCGGCTGCGCGAGGTATTTGGCCTCGTTGTAGGTCCAGAACTGACTGACGTTGTGATAAGTCTTCTGCGTGACGTTGGTCAGCTTGCCGCCGACCTTCTCGATCTTGCGGACGAAGATGTCGCCGACGACGTTGCCGAGATGGTCGAAGCGGACCGGTCCGCGCGGCGTATCCTGGAGCTTGGCCGCGCGCAGCGCCTTGACCGTGTTCTCGGGATTCGAGACGTCGCCGTGCAGAACCTTGAGCCCGGCTTCGATCACCATGCCGCTGACATAGAGGCCGGCAGCATAGAAGCCGGCGACCGTGTGGTAATTCTTGTCCATTTCGGCCTTGAACTTGTCGTTGGCGTCGTTCTTGAGATCGATCGTGTAAGGACAGGCGCTGACGAGGCCGACAGCGTCGTCGCTGAAATGCGGCAGTAGCGCGTCGTCGCCGGCGGTCTCGCCGCCGCAGACCGGCAGCTTGAGGCCGACATCCGCGTACTGCTTCATGAATTTGACCGGCGCCGCGCCGGCGAAACCCTGGCACACGCCGTCGACGCCCTGGATCTGCGCGATGAACGGCGTGAAATCCGGCGCGCCAAGCGGCGCCCACAGCTTCTTGGTGACGCAGCCGCCTTCGTCCTGGAAGACCTGCTGGAAGCCGCCTTGCTGCTCATAGCCGAAGGCAAAATCCGAATCGAGGCAGACGACGCGCTTGAGGCCCATCTCCTTGCGGGCATAGTCGCCCATCACGTGCATGGCCTGCGACGAGGTCGCCGAGGCGCGCACGAGGAAGGGGTTGGGCTTGCGCTGCGTGAGGTCGTCGGCAGCGGCCAGCGACAGGATCGGCGTCTTGTGCGCGGCGACATAGTCCGAGATCGCCAGCATCTCGAACGCCGCCAGCGGACCGACGATGAAGTTGACGCCGTCGCGCTCGATCAGTTCCTGCGCCTTGGTTTTGGCCTGCGCCGGGCTGCTGCCGGTGTCGGCGACGACGAAGTCGACCTTGCGGCCGGCGAGCTTGAAGTCCCTGGATTTGAGGAAGCTGGTGATCCCCTGTTCCATCTGGATGCCGCCTTCGGCGAGCGGTCCGGACTTGTCGGCCAGGAGGCCGATCTTGATTGCCTTGGCTTGCGCGATCGACGGCATTGGGAACGCGGCGGCACCGGCGATCGCGGCCGTGCCGGCGAGAAATTTTCGGCGATTGACACGCATGGCTTTTGGACTCCTCCCTCTTTTTGCCTCGGCGCCGCATTTTCGATGCGCGGCGTCATCGTTGCTTCCGGCTGATTTCTTGGGCTTTTCCGCGCCCTTTGGCCCGGCCGAGCGGGTGGATTAGAGGATAGTGACTTTTCTCGGACCGGCGCAACCTCTCATTACGCCGCCTCGGCCCCTACCGCTTTGTTGATCCGCGGAATGACCTCGGTCGCCATCAGCTCCATCGACCGCCGGCCGAGATGGGGATCGACCCAGTCGTGCCCGGCGTAAAGCAGCGTGCCGAAATCGCCGACGCGTTCGCGGAAGGCCAGCAGCTGGTCGACGACGCGGCTGACCGAGCCGTGAATCACGAGCGAGTCCAGGACGTAGTCGAGCGTCACCGCGGAATCCGGCATGGCGCGGTCGTGCTTGAAGAGCTCGGGCCGGCCGTTGCCAATCAGCTTGGTCATCAGTTGGTGGTAATAGAACCGATAGGGGCTGTTGCCTTCGGTCGCATAGCGCTTGGCGGTCTTGTCGTCGTCGAGCACGCAGACGCTCTTGGCGACGCGCCAATCGGCGCGCAGCGCCTTGCGGCCGGCCTTGGCGCAACCTTGCTCGTACATCGGCCAGTGCGAGGCGACCCAAGGCGGCTGTAGGAAGTTGGCCGAGATCGGCGTCCAGCCGCGCTCCGCCGCGGCGACCACGCCCTTGGAGAACGGCGCCACCGCGGTCACGACGATGGGCGGGTGCGGTTGCTGATAGGGCGGCATGATGATGCCCTGGCCGATGTCGAGCATCATGGTGCGCCGCGTGCTGATCTTCCAATACTTGCCTTCGAGATCGTAGGGCGGCGTGCTCGACCAGATCTTGAGCACCATGTCGATGCCCTCGACGAACATCGCGGTGCGGTCGGCGTCGAGATTGCCGAACACCTCGGCGTCGGACAGCAGGCCGCCCGGGCTGATGCCCATGAGGAAGCGGCCCTCGAGCATATGGTCGATCATCGCCACCTGGGCGGCGATGGTAGCCGGATGGCTGTTGGGAACGTTGATCGTGCCGCTGCCGAGCTTGATGCGCTTGGTCTCGTACGCCAGCGCGGCGAGAAACATCAGGCACGAGGTGACGGTCTCGGCGCGGTCGGTGATGTGCTCGCCGACGAAGGCCTCAGCATAGCCGAGCCGATCGGCCAGCAGGATCGCCTCGCGATCCTCCTTGAGCGTCACAGTGTAATCGCGCTCCGGCGGGTGGAGCGGCATGATGAAAAAGCCGAGCTTCATGTCCGTTGCCTGGTCGGTTTGGCACTATTGTTCATGCGATCAATAGTCCAGTCAACCGGTTTCGGGTAACTTTTCCAGGCTGGGCTCAGGCCTTGCCGAGCGCCGCGAGTACGCGGCGCGGCGAAATCGGCTGAGCCGTGACGCGCGCCTGGAACGGCGCCAACGCGTCGTTGACCGCGTTCAGCACCGCCGCCGGCGCGCCGCCAGTGCCGGCTTCGCCCGCGCCCTTGGCGCCGAGCATCGATTCGGCGGTCGGCGTCTCGACGTGCGCGACCACGATATCGGGCATCTCGTCGGCCATCGGCACCAGATAATCGGCGAGTGTGCCGTTCAGGAGCTGACCGCGATCGTCGTAAATACACTCTTCAAAAAGCGCGCCGCCGATGCCCTGCACGACGCCGCCACGAATCTGCTCCTCGACCAGGAGCGGATTGACCACCCGGCCGCAATCCTCGACCACCCAATGCTTGAGCAATTTGACGAAGCCGGTCTCGACGTCGAGCTCGAGATAAGACGCCTGCGCGCCGTTGGTGAAGGTGAAGGGATATTGTCGCGGCAGATAATGGCGCGTCGCTACCAGTTCGGGCTGGATGCCAGGCGGCAGCGTATCGCCGCGGAAATAGGCGACACGGCCGAGCTCGTCGAGGCCGATGCGGCGATTGCCGCCGGCGCGATCCACCACCCAACCGCCGGCAAGGTCGAGCGCGGCGGGATCAGCCTGCAGCATCGCGCCGGCGAGCGCGAGGATGTTCGCCTTCAAGGCGAGCGCGCCCTGCAAGGCGGCCTCGCCGCCGATGCCGCAGCCGCGCGACGCCCAGGTACCGCCGCCATAAGGCGTGCGCTCAGTATCGCCGGTGACGACGCGGACCTGATCGAGCGTCAGGCCCAGCGTCGAGGCGACGATCTGCGCCACCATGGTCTCGGTGCCTTGGCCCTGCTCGGTGACGCCCGTGGCGCACGTCGCCGTTCCGCCCGGGTCGAGCCGCACCGTGCAGCCATCCTGCGACGAGATCGGCGCGCCGCCGACGCCGTAGAACGCCGGCCCCGGATTGGTGATCTCGACGAAACAGGCGAGACCGATGCCGCGGTGGACGCCGCGCGGACGCAGCGCCGCCTGCTCGCGGCGCAGGCCGTCGTAGTCCATCAGCTTGAGCAGCTTCTCGAACGACGCCTGCTGCGACAGCTTCTCGAACTTGAGGCCCGACGCTGTCGTCCACGGATAGGCGTCGTCGGGAACGAGGTTACGGCGGCGCAACTCGGCGGGATCGAGGCCGAGCACGCCAGCCGCGCGGTCAACCAGCGCCTCGGTCACCGCCGTGGCGATCGGATGGCCAACGGCGCGGTACTGCGTCGTCGGCGGCTTGGTCTGGAAGGCGACGCGCAGCTGCGCCCGATAGTTGCGGCAGCGATACCACGATCCCGCCAGCCCGATCACCTGGTTGCCTTCGACGACGCTGGTACGCGGATAGGTCGAATAGGGCCCGATGCCGGTGATGTCGTCGATTGTCAGCGCGGCGATGGTGCCGTCCTTGGCCAACGCCAGGCGCGCCTTGATCCGGTGTTCGCGCGCATGGATGTCGGAGACGAAGGATTCGAGGCGGTCGGCGACGAACTTGATCGGCTGGCCAAGCAGCAGCGCGAGCGCCACCGTCGCCATCTCGTCGGGATAAACGTGGATCTTGATGCCGTAGGAGCCGCCGACGTCGTTGC
The DNA here is from genome assembly GCA_050729835.1 of Allostellaceae bacterium. GTDB lineage: Bacteria > Pseudomonadota > Alphaproteobacteria > ATCC43930 > CGMCC-115725 > REEB95. The sequence continues at coordinate 40,655 of JBOHLS010000008.1, forward strand.
AGATGACGCGCACCGCGCTTTCGGGCAGGTTGAAATGGCGCGCGAAGATCTCCTTCATCATGTGCGGCGCCTGGCTCGAACAATACACGGTCAGGGTGCCGCCGGCCGGATCGAAATCGGCGAGGATCGAGCGCGGCTCGAGGCAGACGCCGGTGTGGCGGGCGAAGCTGAAGGACTCCTCGACGACGCAATCCGCCGCGGCGAAGGCCGCGTCCACCGCGCCGGAATCGATCGTGCGCGCGAAGCACAGATTGTCGCCGAATTCGGCGTGCAGCGGCGCGACGCCGGGCTTGATCGCCGCTTCCATATCGGTCAAGGGCGGCAGCTCCTCCCAGGCGACTTCGATCCTGGCCACGGCGTCTTCGGCGAGGGCGCGGCTTTCGGCCACCACCGCCACGACCGGCTCGCCCTGCCAAGTGGCTCGCTCGATCACCAAGGGATGCTGCGGCGGCGATTTCATGCCCTTGAAATGCGTCAGCGTGCCGACCCAGGGCGTATAGCGGCCGGCGAGGTCCTTGGCCGTCGCCACCCGGATCACGCCGGGCACGCGCGAAGCGGCGGCAACATCGAGCGACACGAGCCGGGCATGGGCATGCGGGCAGCGCAGGAAGGCGGCGTGCGCCAGCCGCGGCAGGCGCACATCGTCGACGTAGCGGCCGCGCCCGGCGAGCAGCCGCTTGGCGTTGGGCCGGGGCACACTCTTGCCGATGTAGCTGACGGGGCGGTCGGACGGCGAGAGCGGCGCGCTCATGGCCGCTTAGCGCGCTCGCGCGCGGCGTCGGCGACGGCGTCGACGATCGCGTGATAGCCGGTGCAGCGGCAATAGTTGCCCGAGAGCGCGGCGCGGATTGCCTCGCGACTGGGATCGGGATTGCGTCGCAGCAGCGCGTCGGCGGTCAGTAGCATGCCGGCGGTGCAGAAGCCGCACTGGACGGCATTGCGGGCGTGGAACGCCGCCTGCAATTCGGCCAGCGCGCCGGAGTCCGCCATGCCCTCGATGGTCTCAACGTTGGCGCCGTCGAGCTGGACGGCGAAGAGCAGGCAGCCGCGGACGATCTCGCCGTCGACCCGGACGGTGCAGGCGCCGCAGGCGCCGTGCTCGCACGACCAATGCGTGCCGGTGAGGCCAAGCTCGTCGCGCAGGAAATCGAGCAGGTTGAGGCGCGGCTGGATGCTGCGCTCGACCGCCGCACCGTTGACGGTGAGGCGGATGGGGAGAGTCGCGCTCATGCCGCCCGGGCCATCGCCGCGGCGCAGGCGCGGCGCAGCAGCGCGCCCGCCAGATGCCGCTTCATCGCCGCGCTGGCGTTGAGATCGGCGACCGGCGCCAGATCGCGGTCGAGCGCCGCGACGGCCGCGTCGAGCGAGGTGCCGAGCGCCGCCGCAGCCGCCTTGGCCTCGACCGCGCGGATATCGGTGCCGAAAAATACCAGCCGCGCCTCGGCGATGCGGCCCTGGCGCAGCGCCGCCCAGCCGGCGAGGCCGGCGATGGCGTAATCGCCCTGGCGCCGCGCCAGCTCGAGAAACAACGTCGCGCCGGGTTGCGCCGGAATCTCGGCCGCGATCAGAATCTCGTCGCGCGTCAGCGCGGTCTCGTAGACGCCTTTGAAGAAGTCGCGCGCCGCGACCTGACGCCGACCGCGCGGACCGGCGATCTCGAGCCGGGCATCGAGCGCGACGACGCAGGCCGGCAACTCGGCCGCCGGATCGGCTTGCGCCAAGCTGCCGCCAAAGGTGCCACGGTTGCGAATCGCCGGATGGGCGATGAACGGCACCGCCGCGTTCAGCAGCGGCGCGCGGCGCGCCACGATCTCCGAGGCGCCGAGCGTCGCCTGGCGCGTCAACGCGCCGACGCGGAGGCCAGACCGGGTTTCGGCGATGCCGCCGAGCTCGCTCAGGCCGTTGATGTCGATCAGCAGCGCCGGCTCCAGGAGCCGCATGTTGAGCGCCGGCACCAAGCTTTGCCCGCCGGCCAGCAGGCGCGCGCCGTCGCCTGCCTCGGCCAGCAACGCGAGCGCCGCATCGAGCGTGCGCGGGCGAAGATAGCGAAACGGCGGCGCTTTCACCGGTATTCCCCCGCGCCGGTTGCTTGATCGTCCGGCTTGCCTCAAGAATGGGCGCGAGAAAAGGCGCCGTCAACCGAGCCCTACGCCATTGCGGAGGGGCGGCGCCGGGACGGGGAGGCATGGCGCGTAAACCGGCGCGGCGCCGGAAGGCACGGTCGCGCGGCAACCGCCGGCGGCGGCTCGCGCCCGACGAGCGCGAGCGGCTGATTGCCCAGGCGGCGGTGCATTTCTTCGCCGAGCAGGGCTTCGAGGGCCAGACGCGCGAGTTGGCGCGTCGACTCGGCATCGCGCAGCCGCTGCTCTACCGCTATTTCCCGAGCAAGCACGCACTGATCGAGCGCGTCTATCGCGAGGTCTTCGTCGATCCGTGGCGCGAGGAGTGGTTCGCCGCGCTCGCCGACCGCACGCGGCCGCTCAAGGAGCGGCTCACCTATTTCTACCGCGAGTATTCCCGCACCGCTGTCGGTTACGAGCGCGTGCGGCTGTTCATCCTCGCCGGCCTCAAGGGCGGGCTCGACCTCAACGCGCGCTTCTTCGAGATGCTGCGCGAGCGCGTTTTCGTCGCCGTGGTGCGCGAGGTGCGCCACGCCAACGGGCTGCCTCCGCTCGAGCGGGTGCCGATGAGCGAGACCGAGGCCGAGCTGGTCTGGATGCTGCACGCGGCAATCTTCTATATCGGCATCCGGCGCTGGATATACGGCCTGCCGGTGCCCGAGACCATCGACCCCGTGATCGAGGCCATGATCGCGACCTTCCTCGAGGGCATTCCTAAGGAGATGGCGGCGCTGACCGGCGCGCGCCCGGCGTGAACCCGGCCGCGCCCGACCTCGCCGAGTTGAAGCGCCGCGCGCTGGCGCTGCTGCCGCGGCTGCGCGAGCGCGCGGCCGAGGCCGAGGCCTTGCGCCGGATTCCCGATGCGACACTCGCCGAGTTGCATGCCGCGGGGCTTTTCCGCATGCTGCAGCCCCGGCGCGTCGGCGGCAGCGAGGCGCCTTATCGCGCGCTGGTCGAGCTCGGTGCCATCGTCGGTCGCGCCTGCGGCTCCACGTCGTGGGTGTTGACCAATCTCGCCAGCCACCACTGGATGCTCGGCATGTGGCCGGCGGCGGCGCAGGACGCGATCTGGGGCGGCGACGGGCCCGACGTGCTGGTCGGCTCGGCCTTCGCCTTTCCCGCCGGTCGCGCGCGCAAGGCGCCGGGCGGCTGGCGGCTCAAGGGCCGTTGGCCGTTCTCGAGCGGCATCGATCCGTCGCGCTGGAATTTCATCGGCGCGCTGGTCGAAGACGGCGGCAAACTGGGCGAGCCCCGCGTCTTCATCGTGCCGCAAACGGACTACACCGTCATCGACACCTGGCACGCCGCTGGCCTTGCTGGCACCGGCAGCAAGGACGTGGCGATCGCCGACTGCTTCGTGCCCGAGCATATGAGTCTTCCCGTCGACGCGATCGCCGGCGGCCCCACTCCCGGCAGCGCGGTCAATCCCGGCGCGTTGTATCGCCTGCCAACTTTCAGCGTCTTTCCGTTCATCCTTTCGGGCGTGGCGCTGGGCATCGCCCAGGGTGCGATCGAGGGCTTCACCGAGTCGATGCGGGCGCGCGCCGCCACCTATACCGGCAAGCGCATTTCCGAGCTTGCGACCCTGCAGTTGCGCCTGGCCGAGGCTGCGGCGCTGACCGACGCGGCGGAAAAAACGATGCTGGCTGATTGCGACGCGGCGACGCGGCTTGCCGAAGCCGGCGGCCAAATTCCCGCCGAGACGCGAGCGCGCTGGCGGCGCGACGGCGCCTATACGACGCAGATGTGCGTCAAGGCGGTCGATCTGTTGTTCACCGGCGCCGGCGGCAACGCGCTCTACCTGAGTCATCCGCTGCAACGCGCCTGGCGCGACGTCCACGCCGCGAGCGCGCATGTCGTGGTCAACTGGGATGCGGCCGGCACGCTGTATGGCCGGGTGGCACTGGGATTGCCGCCCGACGTGCCGGCGCTTTAGGGCGAAACGTCCTCGGCGCGTCGATTTATTTGATTGATTTGCGTCAAGCTCAATTCGGCTAAAAACGGCCGGCGATTTCCGGCCGCGGCTGCGGCGAAAATACAGTGAGCGAGTATTTATTATTGGTAATACCAAGACTTTACGGCGATATTTTATCGTAGCTTGAGACACATCCGCTAGGTTCTTGCTCGCTGCGACGCAACGTGCTTGCGGCTTGAAAGGAACCTTCGAATGTCTATCCGCTTGTCCATTGCCGCGCGGGTTGCGGTTGCCACCGCCGGATTGCTCCTGGTCGCCGCGCCGGCCTTCGCCGGCTTTGGCGGCGGCGCGCTGCCCTGCCCGGTGCCGGTGCCGTTGACCTTGGTGCTGCTCGGCATCGCGATTCCGGGTGCCGCGGCCTGGATCAAGCGCCATCTGTCCTAGCCGGTCCTCCGGCTCGGTTCTTCCGACTCTCTTCTTTGGGTTCTTGGGACAGAAGGCCTCCGATCCGGGGGCCGTCATTTTTTGCAAGCTCAGCTCAGCCCGTCGCTGACCTTGACGTTCTCGGGCTTGATGTCGAGGCCGGAGTTCTTCGCCTGCTGCAACAGCAGCGTGGCAAAATCCTGGTCCTTGAAGCCGAGGCCGATCAGATTCTGCACCAGTTCGCGCGTCGTCGCCGTCACCGGCATCGGCACATCGGCCTTGCGCGCCGCCGCCAAGCCGAGGTCGAGGTCCTTGCGCAGCAGCACCGGCGTGAAGGTCGGCGTCATGTCGAGATTGACCAGCGCCGGCGTCTTGTAGGTGCTGAACACCGAGCCCATCACGCTCTTGTTGATGAAGTCGAGAAAGGCGTGGCGCTTGACGCCGCATTTCTCGGCCAGGACGGTGACCTCGACCAGGTTCTGGATCACCGCGCCGAGGAAGACGTTGTGGCAAATCTTGACGATGCGCGCGAGCTCGCCTTCGCCGACATAGGACGCGCCGCTTCCCATCATCTCGAGATAGGGCAGCGCCGTGTCGTAGGCCGTCTTGGGGCCCGAGGCGACGATGGTGAGCTTGCCGGCCTTGACCACCTTGCCGTTGCCCGAGACCGGCGCCGCCAGCATCTGTGTGCCGCGCTTCAGCGCCGCTTCGCGCACCTCGGCCGAGACCTCCTCCGACACGGTCGAGCAATCGACCAGGATCTTGGGCGCCTTGCCACCGTCGGCGAGCACGCCGTCCTTGCCGAGCGTCACCGCCTTCAGGTCGTCGGAGGCCGAGACCATGGTGAAGACGATGTCGCAGGCCGCGAGATCGGCCGGCCGGCCGACGAGCTTGGCGCCCGACATGGTCAGCGGCTCGGCCTTGGCGCGGGTGCGGTTGAAAGCGGTGACGTCGCAGCCGTTCTTGGCCAGGCGCTCGGCCATCGGAAAGCCCATGCGGCCGGTACCGATCCAGCCGATCTTGTGAACGTTGGAACCCGTCGCCATGCCTCGCCTCGCGTTGTCCAAGGTGATTTGCGAAGCGCAGACCTCTAGGCCATTTGTGCCGGCGAGGCAATCCGCGCCCCCGGCATGTCCGCCATCCGAATTGCGGCGCGCCGGCACGGATTCCCGTAGGCTCGCGCCTGCGACAATCCGGTGCCGTAGAAGCCTATTGCAACTGCAATTCATTCGCATTAGCGTCCCGGCCATGCTCATCCGCCGCCTTTTGGCCTTCGCCCTGCTCGCCGCGACGCTGACGGCGCCCGTCGCCGCCCGCGCCGCCGACGCCAATTTCACCCTCACCATCAAGGACCGCAAATTCGACGTAGCCCAGCTCCAGGTTCCGGCCAGCGTCAAGTTCACCCTGACGGTGAAGAACCTCGACGCCGCGCCGTCGGAGTTCGAGAGCGGCGACCTCAACCGCGAGAAGGTGGTGGTCGGCGGCGGCACGGTCATCATCTATCTCGGCCCACTGACGCCGGGCCGTTACGAATTCTTCGACGACTTCAATCCGACGGCGCGCGGCACCATCGTCGCCAAGTAAACGCCAAGCTTCCGCGGGAGACATTGTGCAACGCATCGCTTTTCTGTCCGTCATGACCGCGACACTCGCGGCCGGCATCGCCACGGCGCAGGCCGATTTCGAGATGCACCATCCGGTCATCGACTATCGCGAATTCGAGCTCGAACACAACGGCTCGACCAGCTTGGACAAGGCTAACAGCGGCAAGAGCAACAACCAGAGCTACACGGTCGAGCTCGGCTATGGCGTGACGCCGTGGTGGGAGCCGGAAATCGAGTTCGACCTGGCGGCGACGCCGGGCGAGAACTGGCGCTACGACGCCACCACCTTCGAGAACACCTTCCAGCTCACGCCGCAGGGCGAATATTGGGCCGATCTGGGATTTTTCGCCGAATACGGCCACGCTGCCGCGCGCACCGACGCCGACGGCTTCACCTTCGGCCCCCTGGTGCAGAAGGAATGGAACGATCCGTTCGGCTCCGGCGTCGATACGCTGCACACGCTCAACCTACTGGTGTCGAAGCAGGTCGGCCACAACCGCAACGACGCGACGCCGGTGCAGCTGTCGTGGCAATCGCGCCTGCGCCTCAATCCGTTCTTCCAGCCGGGCGTCGAGTATTACGGCAACTTCGACAACATCGCCGACCGCACGACGATGAGCGACCCGACGCACCGCGCCGGGCCGGTGATCGTCGGCGCCTACAACATGTATCAATACGGCAAGCTCGAATACGAGGCGGGCTACCTCTTCGGCCTCAACGCCGCCACCGAGCGCGGCACCATTCGCTGGCGCCTCGAATACGAGAAGTCGTTCTAGTCTTACTACGTCATAAGATGAGCGGCTTGCCGCGAACGATTTTTCGCGCGCAGCACGGGCATTTCGACAGACGCCTGGCGAGAGCGACGGTCATTCGCCGGCGCAAAGTTGCGATCGAGTCCGGGATGTGCCGTTCGGGCCGGAGCGGCGGCGCCTCTGGGTCGGTAACCGGCGGGAAGCTCAAGCGTCGCGAAACGCGCGGCGGCACGAGGTCCCGAGGGGGGAATCGTTCCCCGCTTGGAGATCAGGAAGCCGTAAGCGGCGATGCAGAGCGTGGCGTGGTGGTGAAAGCCTCGCCATCCGTGACCTTCGTAATGGCCGAGCCCGAATTCCTGCTTGAGCTCCTGGTAATCGCGCTCGATGCGCCAGCGCAGCTTGGCGAGCTCGACGAGGCGCGCGAAGGCGATGTCGTGTGGCAGCGTCGAGAGCCAGTACTTGGTCGGCTCTTTCTCGCCCTTGGGCCACTCGATCAGCAACCATTCTTCGCCATGCGGCTGATCGCGACAGGCGGCGCGCACGCGCACGCGGGCAAAGCGCGAGGACAGAAGCGCGGCGCTGCCGTCGCGCCAGGCGATCGTCCGCCAGGCGCGCTTCGGCAAGCCCAGCGCGAGGGCCTTGGCCGAGACGGGCCGGTGCTTGGCATCACGGCGGCCGCGCGTCGGCGGCCGGCCGCGGCCCGACCATCGCTGCGGCGGCAGCGGCGCCGTGCCGGGCGCCCACATCGAGGTGCTCGACAGAATGCCGGCGGCATACGTCAATCCCAGCGCGCCGATCTTGGTGCGCAGGTTAGTGTGGTTGCCCAGGGCGGCGACGGCAAGCCCATGGCGGTTCTCCATCAACGCGTGGCCCATGTAGCTGAGCCTGGCCTCGCGTCCGGCGGCCTTGCGATACAGCCCCGCCTCGGGATCAGTGGTCGAGGCGTGGGTGTCGTTCTTGCGCCTCTGGCCATGGAAGTTCGAGCCGTCGCCATGGTCCGAGCCATCCTTGGGCTTGAAGCTCTTGTGCGAGGCCCAGGCCTCGATCAGCGTCCCGTCCACCGAGAAGTGCTCGTCCGACAGAAGCGGCTTGATCTTCTCATGGCCGAGAAGCCGGCTCATGAACTTCTGGAAGATGTCTCCTTGCAGGAGCCGATACCGGTTCTTGCTGAAGACGGTCGGGTGCCACACGGAATCGTCCGGCGAGAGCCCCACGAACCAGCGAAACAGAAGATTGTAATCGAGCTGCTCCAGAAGCAGCCGCTCCGAGCGGACGCCGTAGAGCGCCTGCAGAAGAAGCGCGCTCAACAGTTGTTCCGGCGGGATCGAAGGGCGGCCTTCCCGCGAATAAAGGCCGTCGAAGCTGCGGCTCAGCTCCCTAAAGACGTCCCTCACCAACTCGCGTATCCGCCGCAAGGGATGATCGGCCGGAATGCGCTCCTCGGCCGAGACGTACGAGAACAGGCCGCCTTGATCACTGAGATCGCCCCGCATCATCCTTCTCCAATGCCGATTTGCATCGGAGAATGAATCACCCTTCCTTATCTCTGGCGAGGTTTTTCAGCAGACTGCTAGTACGGATTGGCGATCGGCAGGGTGTCGGCCGGGTAGAGCGTGATGACCTTGGCACCGGTCGGCGTGCAGATGACCTCTTCCTCGATGCGCGCGGCGGAATAGCCGTCGGCCGCCGGACAATAAGTCTCGAGCGCGAAGACCATGCCAGCCTTTATCTCCTGCGGATCGTCGAACGAGTTGAGTCGCGAGATGATCGGCCGCTCGTGCAGACCGAGCCCGAGGCCGTGGCCGAACAGCAGGCCGAAGGCCTCCATCTCGCTCGAAAAGCCGATGTCGGTCGCCTTGGGCCAGCATTTGGCAATCTTGTCGGTGGTGACGCCCGGTTTGACCAGCGATATGGCCTTGTCAATCCACTCGCGCGCCTTCTTATAGGCGTCGCGCTGCGCCGGCGTGGCACGGCCGACGTTGAAGGTGCGGTAATAGCAGGTGCGATAGCCGTGCACCGACTGGATGATGTCGAAGAACGCCTGGTCGCCCGGACGGATCAGCCGGTCGGTGAAATTGTGCGGATGGGGCGAGCAGCGTTCGCCCGAGATCGCGTTGATCGCCTCGACGTCGTCCGAGCCGAGCTCGTAGAGCCGCTTGTTGGCGAGACCCACGATCTCGTTCTCGCGGATGCCGGGCTTCAAATGCTCAGATATCGTCTGGTAACAGCCGTCGACAATCGCCGCCGACATGTTGAGCAGCGTGATCTCGTCGTTGCTCTTGATCTCGCGCGCGTCGAGCATGACCTGCTGGCCGTCGACGGTCTTCAATCCCACGGCCTGGAGCTCGAACAACATGGCCGGCTCGACCACGTCGACGCCGACCGGCTCGTTCGCTACACCATGTTCAACCAGGATCGACTTGATCTCCTCGGCGGCCTTACGCATCAAGCCGATCTTGGGCGCGACCGCGCCGCGCAAGCCCAGCATGCCGGCGTGGCAGTTGTGCGGCTTGAGCCACGGTGCGTAGAGGCGGTGGTGCTTCGCCGCCGATCCAAAATCCCAGACATGCGGCTCGCCCGCGCCGGGCAACAGGGCGTAGCGCGTGAACTTGTCGCGGGCCCAGTTGCCGATCACCGTCGAGGTCATGTAGCGGATGTTGTACTGGTCGAATACCAGCAACGAGCCAAGACGCGACTTGGCGAGCGCCTGGCGGGCGCGGCCGAGGCGATAGCGGTGCAGCCGGCGGAAGTCGATGCGCTCCTCGAAATCGACCGCGTTCGGCCCCAAGGCCATGACCGGCCGCTTCCAGTCGTACCGAGGGTCGACGTCTTCGGGGCTGACGACGATGGGTTCGCGCTTTCCGTTCTTCGGCATGATTCCTCTCAACTCGGGCTGGCGCCCAGCCGCGCCGCCATCCAGTCGGCGGCCTGCGGACGATAGCGGTACGGACGGTTGTTGGCGACGTGATTGCCGTCGGGAACGATCAGCAGCTCGCACGGGCCCTTGACCTCGGCGGCGAGGCGCTCGGCCTCTTCGGGTGGCACAATGCGGTCGAGCCGGCCCGAGACGATGAAGATCGGACATTCGATCTTATGGGCGACGCCCTTGAGCGACAGCGTCGCGGCGTTCTGCTTCGCCGCGATCTCGTCGTGGGCGTGCGAGCGCACGCGGAAGGCGGCGCGGGTGAGTTCGGGCAGCTGGTCCCAGATGCCAAGCCAGTCGTAAGGCCCGGCGAGCGCGATGCAGGCCTTGATGCGCTTCTCGAAGGCGCAAGCGCGCGGCGCATAATAGCCGCCGAGGCTGACACCCCACATTCCCAAGCGTGCCGCATCGAGATCGCCGCGAGTTTCGACCCAGTCGACGACATCCTTGACCGCGACCTCGTAATCGCCGCGGATCGGGAAATTGTATTCCGCCTCGCCCTGGCCCGGCCCGTCGAAGCTCAGCGTCGCCAGGCCGCGCGCGAGGAACGTCGCCTGGTAAGCGAGCATCTCCTCCTTGGCGGAATCGAGACCCATCGCCATTACGACGGCCGGCGGTCGCGTCACGCCGGCGGGCTTGCGCAGCACGGCGGCCAGGCTTTTGCCCTGATAGGGGATGCGCAGGTATTCGCCGGGCGGATCGAGATGCGGCAAGGCAAGCTTGTGGCACTCGACCGCCTTCCTATGCGCCGCCTGCATCTGCGGCAGATCGTCGACGAACAGGAACTTGGCGAAGTGATACGTCACCGCCGCGCGCGACAGATGCTCGGCGGCGCTGACGAATTGCCGCCGGCTCAAGGCCTCGCAACCAAGCGCGGCGTGGATGTCGGCACGCGCCGACCATTTGGCACACCATTCGCTCCACGCCCCGATCGACGCTGTCACCTCCTGGAAGTCGGTCAGGGTGATGCCGTTGGCGACGAAACGCGGCGCCCAGTGCGCGATGGCAGAGGCGACGCGCGGATCGGCGACGCGGGCGTCAGGCATCGCTATTTCGTCTTCGCCGCCAGCGCGGCGGCGTCGCGCCAGACCGTGCGATCCACCAACTGATCGTAGGTCACCGGCGTGTTGCCCGGCTTGATGCCGCCGACCTTGGCCTGGATGGCGATCTCGGCCTCGATGCGCGTGCGGTCGAGACCGTCGTCGCCTGGCTTGGGCCAAAATTCGATGGCCAGGAACTGCTTCAGCGCCGCCTTGGCCTCGGCCGGCGTATGGCCGGTGACAGTGGCGATCTGGGCCACGCGGTCCCAGTTCTTTGGATCGTACATATAGCGCGCCGCGTCGATCAGCGCGGCGACGACGCGGACATAACGGTCGCGGTTGGCCTTGAGCTTGTCGGCACGGGCCGCGACCAGATTGTAATGGCTGATCGGCTTCGCCTGCTTGAGGGTGCGGATGATGACGAGCTTCTTGGGTGATTTCTGCTCGACGGTCGCAACGTCGTCGAGATGCAGCACGCCGATGGCGACCTGGCCGGCGATCATGGCGGCGGCGGTGTTGGCGCCGACCGGCACCTGCTGGAGCTTGTCGAAAGCGTAGCCGCAGCCGGCGGTGAGCTGCCGCAAGACGACCGAGCGGGCGCCACCTGGGGTGTCGACGGCGATGGGATGCCCCGGCAAATCCTTGCACGACCTGACCGACGGGTCGGTCGTCGCCAGCACCCAGTCGGGATGCTCGAGGCCGTAGATGCCGACCAGCGGAACGTGGCCGTTCGACACCAAGTTTATGATGACCGGCGTCGGCGCGTTGGTCAGGTCGGTTTCGCCGGCGGCCGCAGCGCGCGCATCGGCGACGCCAGTGTCAAACTCGCGCAGCTCAACGTCGACGCCATATTTCTTGAAGAATCCCAGGTCGCGCGCGACATAGAACTGCACCGCGACGAACACCGGCGGAATGCCCGGCAGGCCGGCGACGAAGGGCTTGTCGGCCGCGCCGGCGCCGCCGGCGAACAGCGTGGCGCCGAGAGCCAGCACGAGGATTCGTGTGCAAAGTTTTGTCATGGCGTCTCCTATTGTCGGGCGGCTTGCGTCATTCGGCCTTCTCGTCGCGCCGATACCACGGCAGGAAGCGACGGGTCGACTCGTTGATCAGGACATCGACGGCGACGCCGAACGCCGCCAGGAACAGCACGGCGACGAAGGCTTCGTCGTGATGGAAGGTGCGCGAATTGAACAGGATGAAATAGCCCAGGCCGCCAATGGCGGTGAAGAATTCCGCCACCACCGCGCCGATCAGCGCGCGGCCGCCGGCCAGTCGCAGGCCGGCGAGGAAATATGGCATCGACGCCGGCAGCACGATCTCGAACAGCATGCGGATCCGGCCGGCACGGAACGAACGCGCGACCTCGAGATAGTCCTTGGGCACCACGCGCGCGCCGTCGGCGACGCTGACGATGATCGAGAAGATCGCGGCGAACACGATGGTGGCCAGCCGCGCCGCGCCGGTATAGCCGAACCACAGCGAGAACAGAGGCAGGACCACCAGCATCGGCATGGCGTAGAAGCCGTTGACGTAATGCCGCAACAGCCGCTCGCCGAGCGCGCTGCGGCCCATCGTCAGGCCGATGACGGTGCCGAACACGATCGCGATCGCCAGGCCTTCGGCGACCGCGCCGAGCGTCTGGCCGAGCGCCGCCAGGAACGGCGCGCTGACGACCACGGCGGGAAACGCCGCGATCACGCCCGACGGCGTCGCGACGTAGCTCGGCGCGAAGCGGCGGACCACGACTTCCCAGACCGCCAGGATGACGATGCCGGCGATGATACGCGGCACGGTCGGCCCGGCGAAGAGGGCACGGCGCGGCGCGGCGGCGAGGGCGGTGGTGATCGCCATGTCAGCCCCGCCACTTGGCGAAACGCGTCTCGAGCGCGACGCCGAGCCGCATGAGAATCATTCCTGCCGCAACGATCAGCAGGATGGCGGAGAACACGGCGGCGGTGTCGAAATTCTGCGTCGCGGTCATGATCAGCTGGCCGAGACCGGTGGCCGACAGAAAGAATTCCGCCGCCACCATGCCGACGAGCGCGCGGCCGATCGCCTGGCGGATGCCGGTCATGGTGAAGGGCAGCGTGTAGGGCACCATGACCTCGCGCCACAGCGCCCATTCCCGCGATCGGTACGATCGCGCAACCTCGATGAGCTCGGGCTTGATGCTGCGCGCGCCTTCGATCGTGTTGTAGAGGATCGGGAACACCGCGAACAGAAACACCACCAAAACCTTCGGCCAGAAGCCGAAGCCGAAGATCGACAGGATGAACGGGATCAGCGCCACTAGCGGCGTGGCGTAGAGCACCATGATGTAGATATCGAGCGCCTCGCGCAGCCATTTCACCCGCGCCAGCAGCATCCCGAACGGCATGCCGACGACGATGGCGATGGCAAGGCCGGTGGCGAACAACGCGGCCGACGACAGCGCCTCGCGCGGCAGCTCGCCCGACAGCGTCAGCTGGACCATGCGGACGAGGGTTTCGGACAGCGGCGCCATGAAGGCGGCGTTGGTGTTACGCCCGACGATCTCCCACAGCGCCGCCCCCGCCAGCAGGCTGAGGACGACGGGCGTCTGCCGCGCCAGCGCCGCCCGCCACCGCGCCATCGCCGTCAGCGCCCTTTCTTCACCAGCGCCTCGGCGTCGCGCCAGATCGACGGGTCGGCCAGCTGGCCGTAGGTCGGCGGCGTCTTGCCTTCCTTGATGTTGCCCGACTTGGCCAGGATCTTGAGGTAGTTGTCGATCTGCTGGCGGTTCAAGCCGTCGTCGTTGACGGTCCAGACGCCGATCGCGAGATAGCCCTTCACCGCGGCGCTGGCGATTGCCGGATCGCGGCCGGTGACCGAGGACGCGATCTTGGTGACGCGTGCGTTGTTCTTGGGGTCCGCCATGAAGTGGCCGGCCGCAATCAAACCGGCAACGGCGCGCACGAAGCCGTCACGTTTCTGGGCGAGGCGGTCCTGCCGCACCGTCATCACGAGGTAATGCGTATCCGGGTTGGTCTTGGACAACGACTTGATGATGTAGACCTTCTTGTGGCCGCGCAACTCGATGTCGGGAATGTCGTCGGTGTGGACGACGCCGAAGGTCAGCTGGCCCGAGGCCATCGCCGACGCCGTGTTCGAGCCCATCGCCACCTGCTGCACCTGATCGAGGCTCATGTGGCAGCCGTTGGCGAGCATCGCCTTGAGCGCGAGCGAGCGGACGCCGCCCGGCGTGTCGATGCTTATCTGCTGGCCGACGAGGTCCTTACAGGTCGTGCGCTTGGCATCGGTCGAGCCGAGCGCCATGTCGGGATGCGGGAAGCCGTAGATCGCCTTGAGCGGGATGCCGGCGTTGGCGATCTGGAAGACGACGATGTTGGTGCCGGAGAACGAAGCATCGAGATCGCCAGCCACCACGGCGCGGGCGGCAGCGGTGCCGTTGTCGAACGGCCGCAATTCGACGTTGGCGCCGTATTTCTTGAAGAAGCCCTGATCCTGCGCGATGTAGGCGATGACCGAGCTGAAGATCGGCGGGATGCCCGGAATGCCGAGCACGATCTTGGGCGCGTCCGCCGCATGGGCGGCCGGCGCGGGCGGCCCCGCGAACGCCGCACAGGCCATCAGCGCGGCAACGATTGTCTTGCGAACCATGACTCCCTCCCCTGGTTTTTTCTAACGTTCGACGACGAATTCGGCTTTGCGCGCCTCGCTCATCAGCGTCGACCAGACGCGCTCGCGCAGTTCAGCAAATCGTGGCAGGCCGAGCGTCGCGCGCGAGCGCGGCCGCGGCAGATCGACGGCGATATCCTCGTGAATGTGCGACGGGCGACCCTTCAGGACGACGACGCGATCGCCCATCAAGACCGCCTCTTCGATGGAGTGCGTGACGAACAGCATGGTCGTCGGCTGGCGCTCCCAGATGCGCAGCAGCTCGAATTGCAGAATCTCGCGCGTCTGGGCGTCGACCGCGGCGAAGGGCTCGTCCATCAGCAGCACGCGCGGATCGACGGCCAGCGCGCGCGCCAGGCCGCAGCGCTGCTGCATGCCGCCCGACAGCTGATAGGGATAGGCCTTTTCGAAGCCCGACAAGCCGACGAGGCTGATGAATTGCGGCACGCGGCGCGCGATCTCGGCGGCCTCGACGCCGGCCATGCGCAGGCCATAGGCGACGTTGTCGTAGACCGTCTTCCACGGGAACAGGCCGAAATGCTGGAACACCATGGCGATGCCGGGCAGCGGCTCGCGCACGATCTCGCCGTCGACCGAGACCTCGCCGTCGGCCGGAATGAGCCCATCGATGCAGCGCAGCAGCGTGGTCTTGCCGCAGCCCGACGGCCCCACCAGCGCGACGATCTCGCGCTCGCCGACCTCGAGATCGACGCCTTCGAACACGCTCAACGCGCCGTAGCGCTTCTGCAACCCGCGCACGACGATGCGGCCGCCGCGTGCCGCTTCCGGCGCCGCGCGCCGGATGCCCGACGCCGTCATGCTCGTTGCGCTCAGACAGTCCTCCCGCCGCACCGCGCCATGGGTGCGGCCATAGTGCGGCACGCCCGGTAGGCGATCAACACCCCTTTGCCGACAAACCCTTACGCGAAGGCCGTGGGACGCGGCGAGGCGTCTTTTGTATCCCACGCCGGCGCGGCAACGCAGGCGGTTCTATCCGCGAACGGCATGCTCTAACGTCGGCGACGGGAGGAACCCGATGAAACGCAGCACCGAACGCTTCCTGTGCACCCATACCGGCAGCCTGCCGCGGCCGGAGCGATTGATCCGCGACATGTACGCCAAGGAGGAAGGCGTGCCGGTCGACCGCGCGCAGCTCGACGCGCATATCCGCGAGGCGGTCGGCGAGGTCGTGCGGAAACAGGCCGCCGCGGGCATCGACATCGTCGACGATGGCGAGATGTCGAAGCCGAGCTATGCCACCTATATCAAGGACCGGCTCGCCGGCTTCGGCGGCGAGAGCATTCCGGTGACGAGCTATAAGGATCTCGCCGACTTCCCCAGCCTGCACCGCAAGGTGTTCGGCGACCCCGGCCGCGCGCGCCGCAAGACTCCGGCCTGCAACGGACCGATCACGGTGAAGGACGCCGAGGCGGCGCGCACCGACGTCGCCAACCTCAAGGCGGTGCTCAACGGCACGCGCCACGAGGCCGCGTTCATGAGCGCGGCCTCGCCCGGCGTGATCTCGCTGTTCTTCCACAACGGCCATTACCCGTCGCACGAGGCCTATCTGATGGCGATCGCCGAGGCGATGCGGCCGGAATACGAGACCGTGGCGAACGCCGGCATTATCCTCCAGCTCGATTGCCCCGACCTGGCGATGGGCCGCCACATCCAGTTCGGCGATCTTGACCTCAAGGAATTCCGCAAGATGGTGGCGTTGCACATCGAGGCGCTCAATCACGCGGTGCGCAATATTCCGGCGAAAAACCTGCGCATGCATCTGTGCTGGGGCAATTACGAAGGTCCGCACCATTGCGATGTGCCGATCGGCGACATCGTCGACCTGGTGTTCAAGGCCAAGCCGGCGGCGATCTCGTTCGAGGCCGCCAATCCGCGCCACGCGCATGAATGGCGGGTGTTCGAGACGGTGAAGCTGCCCGCCGGCAAGCTGCTGATTCCTGGTGTGCTCGAATCGAAATCGAACTTCATCGAGCATCCCGAGCTCATCGCCCAGCGCATCGGGCGCTATGCCAAGCTGGTCGGGCGCGAGAACGTGATTGCCGGCAGCGATTGCGGCTACGGCACCTGGGTTGGCCAGGCCGCGGTCGATCCGCAGGTGGTGTGGGCCAAGCTCGCGGCGATGGCCGAGGGCTGCCGCATCGCCACGCGCGAATTCTGGCGCTAGCGCAGCACCGTCGCCAGCAGCAGCGTGAGCACGACCAGCGCCGCCGTCGCGACCGCGAGCTCGAGCCGAAGGCCGCCCTCGCGATGGAGGCCGGCAGGGATGCCGTTGATCGCGTAGCCCGACCGCCGCCACAGCGACCGGTTCTTGAAGTCGTCGCCGGTGCTTTCCATCTCTTTCCCCTCACGCCAGGTGGCGCGCCGCGGCGCGCAGCGCCCGTTCCGCCTCTTCCGCCAGCCGCGCGACGATCGTTGCCGCCGGCGGCGCGTCGCCGATCAAATCCACCGCCTCGCCGGCGAAGATGACGGCGGTGGCGAAATCGCTGGCCTCGGCCGCCGCCTTGTAGCGTTTCATCTCGTCCAGTTGGGCGGCGGCGAGCTCCGTCTCGCGGCCGTGCCAGCGCGAAGTGAACGCGTTGGTCAGCGCGCGGCCGGTGTAGGGCTTCGGCCAGTCGAGGCCGCGCGCGATGTCGAAGATGGTCGTGCGCAGCGTGGTTTCGCCGGAGGCGGCGACCACGCGCGCCTTGGCCAGGTCGTGGGCGAGCGATTCGACGCTGGCGTAAAAGCGCGTGCCGACGAGCACGCCTTCGGCGCCGAGCGCCAGCGCGGCGGCGAGACCGCGCCCGTCGGCGATGCCGCCGGCCGCCACGACCATCGCCTCGGGCGCGCGGCGCGCCACCAGATCGACCAGCGCCGGCACCAGCGGCAAGGTCGCACGCGCGCCGCCGTGGCCGCCGGCCTCGGTGCCTTGCGCGACGACGATCTCGGCTCCGGCATCGAGCGCCTGCAGCGCCTGGTCGCGGTTCTGGACCTGGCAGATGAGAACGCTGCCGGCCGCGCGGATGCGCGCCGCGAACGGCAGCGGATCGCCGAAGGACAGCATCACCGCCGTCGGCGCATGCGCCAGAACGTGCTCGAGCAACGCCGGATTCTTCGCCAGCGACCAGGTGATGAAGCCGCAGCCCACCCGCCGGTTGCCGGCGGCGGCGAACTCGCGGTCGAGCCAGGCGGCATCGCCATAGCCGCCGCCGATGAGGCCGAGCCCGCCGGCCTCGCTGACCGCCGCGGCGAGACGCCCGCCGGCGACCCCGCCCATCGGCGCCAGCAGGATCGGATGCGCGATGCCGAGCTTTTCGGTGAGGCGCGTTCGCAGTGTCATGATTCTGTCTCCATTGCCGCACAAGCGGGCGCGCGGCGCTTTCATCCCACCCCGAGTTTGCGCTAAAGACGGGGCGCCAATCCAGGACGGCGCGAACGGGGCGAAGGATCATGGCGGAGCGTTGGGGACTGCCGATCGTCGCGTGGCCATCGCGTCTGCGCCCGAGCCTATGGGACGGCATCGCGTTGCCGCTGGTGATCGGCGCCATCATCCTGCTCGCCTGGGCGAGTCATCAGAT
Source organism: Allostellaceae bacterium (assembly GCA_050729835.1). Lineage (GTDB taxonomy): Bacteria > Pseudomonadota > Alphaproteobacteria > ATCC43930 > CGMCC-115725 > REEB95. The sequence goes on from JBOHLS010000008.1 coordinate 58,667, forward strand.
GAGCCAGCCGTTCCATCCCGGCGAGGCGCTGCCGATCTCGCTCGATCCACGTCATCTGCCGGCCTATGCGCTGCGCACGGTAATGCGCATGGCCTTGGCGTTGTTGGCGTCGCTGGTTTTCAGCATCGTCTATGCGGCGATCGCGGCCAAGAGCAAGCGGGCCGAGAAGTTGCTGATCCCGATCCTCGACATCCTGCAATCGGTGCCGATCCTGGGCTTCCTGTCGATCACCGTGACCGGGTTCATCGCGCTCTTCCCCGGCAGCCTGCTGGGCTACGAATGCGCCGCGATCTTCGCCATCTTCACGTCGCAGGCCTGGAACATGACGTTCAGCCTGTATCAGTCATTCATCGGCGTGCCGCACGATCTGCGCGAGGCGGCGCGGATGTATCACCTGTCGCCGTGGAACAGCTTCTGGCAGCTCGAAATGCCGTTCGCGCTGCCGCAGCTCGTCTGGAACATGATGATGTCGGTGTCGGGCGGCTGGTTCTTCGTCGTCGCATCCGAGGCGATCAGCGTCAACGGCACCAACGTGCTGCTGCCCGGCATCGGCTCGTACATCTCGGTGGCGATCAACCAGCGCGACCTGCACGCCGTCGGCTACGCCATCTTCGCCATGCTAGTGCTGATCCTGATTTACGACCAGCTGCTGTTCCGACCGCTACTGGCCTGGGTGCAGCGCTTCAAGGTCGAGACCATCGGCGGCGACGAGATCGAGCCGCCCTGGTTCCTGGTGATGATGCAGCGCGCCCGCATCTTCCACGGCGTCGCATGGCTGCTGGCCCTGATGGCTCTCGCCTCGAGCCGGGTGGCGCAGCGGCTGCCGTCGATGCCGAGCGTTGCCCGGCGCAGCCGGCGTTTCGGCCGCGCGCTCGACGCCGCCTGGATCGTCATCCTGTTGGGCGGCGCGGTCGTGGCGTTGATCACGATCGCGCATTTCGTCCACGCCGAGGTCGGCTGGGCCGAAGTCGGCCACGTCTTCCTGCTCGGCGCCATCACGCTGCTGCGCGTCGTCGTGCTGATCGCGCTGGCGGCGCTGGTGTGGGTGCCGATCGGCGTCTGGATCGGGCTCAGGCCGCGGCTCGCGCGCCGCATCCAGCCGGTGATTCAGTTCCTCGCCGCGTTCCCGGCCAATCTGTTCTTCCCGATCGTGGTGTCGCTGATCGTCGTCTATCGGCTGACGCCCGAGATCTGGCTATCGCCACTGATGATCCTCGGCACGCAATGGTACATTCTGTTCAACGTCATCGCCGGCACGCTGGCGCTGCCCAACGACTATCTGCTGGTCGCCAGCAATCTCGGGGTCAGGAACTGGCTGTGGTGGCGGCGGCTGATCCTGCCCGGCATCTTTCCCGCCTTCGTCACCGGCGCCGTCACCGCCTCGGGCGGCTCGTGGAACGCCAGCATCGTTTCCGAGATCGCGCGCTGGGGCGATACGACCTTGCGGGCGACCGGGATCGGCGCTTATATCGCCACCGAAACCGAGAAGGGCGACTTCCCGCGCATCGCCCTCGGCATCACGGTGCTTTGCCTGTACGTGCTGGTGTTCAACCGCCTGGTATGGCGGCGCCTGTATCAGCTGGCCGAAGAACGTCTGCGGCTCGATTGACGAAGGATCCATAACATGCCCGCCGAGACCACCTTCGCCGCGGATGTCGGCACCGGCCTCGTCGCCGCGCACCATGTGTGCAAGACCTATGCGACCGGCGGGGCCGCCGGCCGGCTGGTGCTCGACCACGTCGACTTCACCCTCAAAGAAGGCGAGATCGTCGCCATTCTGGGCAAGTCGGGCTCGGGCAAGTCGACCTTCCTGCGCGTCCTTGCCGGCCTGACCGAGCCGTCGGAGGGCTTCGCCAGCTATCGCGGTCGCCGGATCAACGATCCGGTCAACGGCATCGCCATGGTGTTCCAGAGTTTCGCGCTGTTCCCGTGGCTGACGGTGCTGGGCAACGTCGTGCTCGGCCTCGAGGCCCAGGGCGTGCCGCTCGACGAGCGCCACCGCCGCGCCATCGCCGCCATCGACCTGATCGGGCTCGACGGCTTCGAATCGGCCTACCCCAAGGAGCTGTCGGGCGGCATGCGCCAGCGCGTTGGCTTCGCCCGCGCCCTGGTGGTCAACCCGGACGTGCTGCTGCTCGACGAGCCGTTCTCGCAGCTCGACGTGCTTACGGCGGAGACGCTGCGCGGCGACGTCGAGGATTTGTGGCGCGACCGCCGCATCCCGACCAAGGGTATCATCCTGGTCTCGCACAATATCGAGGACGCGGTGTTCCTGGCCGACCGCATCATCGTCTTCGGCAGCGATCCCGGCTGCATCCGCGCCGACATTCCGGTGCCGCTGCCGCGGCCGCGCGACCAGGCCAATCCGATCTTCCGCAGCCTGGTCGATCAGGTCTATGCCCTGCTCACGACCGTGCCGGGCGCCGAAGCCAAGCGCCGGGCCGAGCCGATCGGCCTCGGCTATCGCGTGCCCGACGCCTCGATCCAGCAGCTCACTGGCCTGCTCGAGGCGCTGTCGCAACCGCCCTACGAGGGCCGCGCCGACCTGCCCAAGCTCGCCGAGAGCGAACATCTGTCGACCGACGATTTGATGGTGATGGTGGAGACGCTGCAGCTGCTTGGCTTCGCCCAGGTCGGCGGCGGCGACATCGAGGTTCTGCCGGCCGGCCGCACCTTCGCCGCGGCCGACCTCCAGCACCGCAAGCAAATCTTCAACGACCAGATGCGGCGCGCCGTGCCGCTGGCCGCGCATATCAGGCGTATCCTCGACGAAAGACCGGGGCACAGCGCGCCCGAAGGCCGCTTCCTCGCCGAGCTCGAGGATTATCTCTCCGAGGAAGAGGCGCGCCGGGTCTTCGAGACGGTGATCAACTGGGGCCGTTACGCCGAGCTTTTCGCCTACGACATCGACAGCGGCGTCTTGAGCCTCGAGAATCCGTAGGGCGAGCCGCTGAAAAGTGCCTCCGCTCATCATCGCGAACTGCGAATCGGCGTGGCGATCCAGGCTGAGGGCCCCTGGATTGCTTCGTCGGCCTTCGGCCTCCTCGCAACGACGGAACGAGTAATTTTCTACGTTTCGCCAACCATTCGGAGCCGCAGAATTCGCCGATGATCCGCTCCGATTCGCGCGCGCTGGTCGTGCTCTTGGGCGCGATGACGGCGCTCACCGCACTCGCCATCGACATGAGCCTGCCGGCGCTGCCGGCGCTCAGCACTGAGTTCGCTGCGTCGCCCGAGCGCGTGCAGCTGACCCTGAGCCTGTTCATCATCGGCTATGCCGTCGGACAGATATTCCACGGGCCCCTGTCCGACCGCTTCGGCCGCAAGCCGATTTTGATCGCGGGATTGGTGATCTATGTTGGCGCCGCCATCGTCTGCGCCCTAAGCCGGAGCATCGGCATCCTGATCGCGGCGCGACTGGTGATGGGCTTCGGCGGCTGCGTCGGGCCGGTGCTCGCCCGCGCCGTTGTGCGCGACTATTTCAGCGGTTCGCATGCGGCGCAGATGTTCTCATCGCTGACCGCGGTATTCGCGCTGGCACCGCTGGTGGCGCCGACGGTTGGCGGCTGGCTGCTGGTGCATTTCAGCTGGCGCGCGATTTTCGTGGTGCTGGCGCTGTTCGCCGGCACGCTGTTCGTGGCGATCGCGTTCGGCTTCGCGGAATCGCTCAAGGCGCCCGATCCCGACGCGCTGCGGCTCGGCCGCCTTGTTCGCAATTACCAGACCTTCCTGGCGAGCCGCATCTGTCTCGGCTACGCGCTGCTCAACGGCCTGTGCTGGGCCGGCATCTTCGCCTTCCTGTCGGGCTCGCCGTTCGTGTTCATCTCGATCTACGGTGTGGCGCCCCAACATTACGGCTACTATTTCGCGCTGGCGGCCGTCGCGCTGGTGATCGGCGCGCTGTCGAACAAGCGGCTGCTGCGCCGGCATACGCACGGGCGCGTGCTGATGCTAGGTCTTATGGCCGCGGTCGTTGGCGGCGTGGTTGTGCTGGCGGCATGCGTCACACGCTGGGGCGGCGCCGGCGGCGTGATGGCCGGCTTCATGCTCTATATCTGGGGCCAGGCGGTGGTGGCACCCAACGCCATGGCGGCGGCGCTGGAGTCGGTGCCGCACATGGCCGGCACCGCCGCCGCGCTGATGGGCGTGATCCAGATGGCCAGCGGCGCGTTTGCCGGCTACGCCGTCAACGCGTTCTACGACGACACGCCGGTGCCGATGGGCGGCGTGATCCTGGCGATGGCGCTGGCGACGGTGGGAATTTACTTCGCGTTGCTGCGCCGGCCGACACCGGTCTGAGCAGCGTCAGGCCTTCGGCCGCATGGTCGGAAAGGCAATGACGTCGCGGATCGATGGGCTGTCGGTCAGCAGCATGGCGAGGCGGTCGATGCCGATGCCGAGCCCGCCGGCCGGCGGCATGCCGTATTCGAGCGCGGTGACGAAATCCTCGTCGAGGCGCTGCGCCTCCTCGTCGCCGCGGTCGCGCGCCGTCATCTGCGCCTCGAAGCGCGCGCGCTGATCGAGTGGATCGTTGATCTCGGAAAAGGCGTTGGCCACCTCCCAGCCGTTGACGAAGGTCTCAAAACGTTCGACCAAACGCGGATCGCGCGAATCGGGCTTGGCCAAAGGCGAGATGTCGCGCGGGAATCCCACGACGTGGATCGGCTGGATCAGGCTGTCCTCGACCTTGGCGGCGAACGCCGCCTCGAGCGCCTGGCCCCACGACGCGGTCTTGAGCACCTCAGCGCCGAGCTTCTTGGCGGCATCGCGCGCAGCGTCGGCGTCATGAAGACTCAGAAAATCGACGTCGGTCTTCTCTTTCACCAATTCGGCCATGGACTTGCGCGGCCACGGCGCCGCGAGCTCGATCTCGTGCTTACCGTAGGGGATGCGCGTCGTGCCGAGCACCTCGCGGGCGATGGTGACGACGAGATGCTCGGTCGCCTCCATCATCGTCGTGTAATCGGCGAAGGCCTGATAGAGCTCGAGCGAAGTGAACTCGGGATTGTGGCGCGGGCTGATGCCTTCGTTGCGGAAGTTGCGGTTGATCTCGAACAGCTTGTCCGACAGGCCGCCGACCAGAAGCCGCTTCAAATGCAACTCGGGCGCGATGCGCAGATAAAGCTCGAGGTCGAGCGTGTTGTGATGGGTGACGAAGGGCTTGGCCGAGGCGCCGCCGGGGATCGTGTGCAGCATCGGCGTCTCGACTTCGAGAAAGCCGCGCTCGATCAGGAGCCGCCGCATCACGGCGATGATCTGCGAGCGCCGGCGCAGCGTCTGGCGCGATTCCTCGCTCATGATGAGGTCGAGATAGCGCTGGCGATAGCGCGTCTCGACGTCGGTCAGGCCGTGGAACTTCTCGGGCAGCGGCAGCAGCGCCTTGGCGAGCACGGTCAAGGCGCGGGCGTTGACCGTCAGTTCGCCGCGCGGTGTGCGCCGGACCACACCCTCGACGCCGATCAAATCGCCGAGATCGAGCAGCTTCAACACCGCGAGCGAAGCGGGCGCGAGGCTGTCCTTGTGGCAGAAGACCTGGATCTTGCCGGTGGCGTCGTGCAGGTCGATGAACATGCCGCTGTTGCGCAGCGCACGGATGCGGCCGGCGACATTGACGCGGTCGGGCGTCTCCGCGCCGGCGGCGAGATCCTTGTATTTGGCATCGAGCTCGGCGGCGCGCGCGCCAGGCACGAAGCCGCCGGCATAAGGATCGACGCCGAGCGCCTTGAGTTGCGCGAGCTTGTCGAGCCGCTGGGCGCGATAGTCGGTCGCGCTCTTGGTGTCCTTGGCTTCTTGTCCCGCCATCAATTCCCCTCAGCGGCTTTTTTAGCGGCTTGGTGGCAAAGCGCAACTATTCCGCAACGAGGGCTCCGGCGTGGAAGCGCGCGAGATCGACGACGCGATCGTGCAACGCCTTGAGGCTTTCGCGATGGCCGACGCTGAGGATGGCGGCGTCGGGTTGGCGCTGGCGCAGCAGGCGATAGAGCCGCGCCTCGTCGTCGGCGTCGAGCGCCGAGCTGGCCTCGTCGAGGAAGATGAGATCGGGCTGCGTCAGCAGCACGCGGGCGAAAGCGACGCGCTGCTGCTCGCCGAGCGACAGGCGCAGTGGCCAGTTCTGGTCGTCGGCCAGATCGGCGGCGAGCGCATCGAGGCCGACGTCTTTGAGCGCGTCGGTCAGGCTGGCATCGCCGGTCGCGCTTTCGAGCGACGGATAGGCCAGTGCCTGCTTGAGCGTGCCGAGCGGGAAATAAGGTCGCTGCGGCATAAAGAACGTCCGGCCGGCGCCGAGGCGGACCTCGCCCTTGCCGTAGGGCCAGATGCCGGCGGCGGCGCGCAGCAGGGTCGACTTGCCGGTGCCGGACGGGCCGGTGATGAGCAGCGACCCGCCGGGCTCGACGCGCAGCGAGACGCCGCGCAGCAGCGGCGCGCCGTCGGGCAGGTCGAGATCGAGATCGCGCACCTCGACGCCCGCGCCATCGCGCCGTACGCGAATCGGTTGCGGCGCGTGCAGGGCGGATTCGATCTCGCCCATCCGCTGCTCGAAAGTGGTGAGACGTTCGGTGACCGCGACCCAGGTCGCGATGTCGTTGAAGGAATTGATGATGAAGGACAGCGAGCTTTGCACGTTGCTGAACGCATCGACGACCTGAAACAGCCCGCCCATCTGGATCTGCTTGGCGAAATAACGCGGCGACACGACCAGAACCGGAAAAACCGCCGCCACCTGGGAATAGCCCGAGGTGAACCAGTTGAGCTTTTTCTGCCGCAGCATTATGCGCCAGAAATTGTCGAAGACGCTGCCGAACCGGCCATCGAAGGTTTCGCGCTCGGGCGGCTCGCCGCCGTAGAGCGCGACGCTCTCGGCGTTTTCGCGCAGCCGTACCAGGCTGTAGCGGAAATCGGCCTCGAAGCGCTGCTGCGCGAAATTGAGTGGCACCAGCGGCCGGCCGATCTTGACCGTGAGCCAAGTGCCCAAGCCGGCATAGATCAGCGCCGCCCAGGCGAGGTAGGCAGGAATGTGAACCGTCCCGAGCGGACCGAGCGGGATCGCGGCCGAACCCGACAAGCCCACCAGGATGACCATGAACGAGACCAGCGAGACCGCCGAACTCAACAGGCCGAGCGCGAGGGTGGCCACGTAGGAAACGTAAAGCCGCAGGTCGTCGGCGATGCGCTGATCGGGGTTGTCGGTGGTGGTGCGGTCGAGCTGCAGCCGGTAATAGCGCCGCTCGCCGAGCCAGCGGTCGAGATAGTGGCCGGTCAACCAGCGCCGCCAGCGGATTTGCAGCATCTGCTGGAGGTAGACTGCATAGACCGACATCGCGATGCTGGCGGCGGCCAGGCCGCAGAAGATTCCCAGCTGCTTGAAGAACTCGGGCGCGTCGAACTGCTGGAGCGCGTTGTAGAACGCGTTGTTCCAGGTATTGATGCGTACCGACACGTAGACGTTGCCGAGGTTGAGCACGATCACGGCGATCAGCAGCGCCCAGGCGATACGCTTTTCGTCCGAGGACCAGTAGGGCCGCGCCAGGCGCCAGGCGAGGCGCAGCATGGTTCGTCGTTTGCCGTTCATACCACCATACCTTCACGCCGATGGCTCGACCGGCTATGCCCGCATCTGATCGTCATCGCGAGGCCAACAAGTGGCCGTGGCGATCCAGAACGGTAGTCGACGTCCATCAACTTCTGGATTGCCACGTCGGCCTTCGGCCTCCTCGCAATGACGTGCTGGTGTTTCTCGACGCTCTGCTAGCGCGCGGCACGGGCGATCGTCGCCGTGGTGCTGAAGCCGGGCACGATCTTGGCCAGCAGCACCCGCCCGCCATAGGATTCGACGATGTCGGCGCCGACCACCTGGTCATGGCGGTAATCCGAGCCCTTGACCAGCACGTCGGGCCGCAATTCGCGGATCAGCTCGACCGGCGTCTCGGCGTCAAACACCACGACCATGTCGACGTGGGCGAGCGAAGCTAGCACCGCGGCGCGCGCGGCCTCGTTCTGCACCGGACGCTCCGGCCCCTTGAGCCGCTGCACCGAGGCGTCGCTGTTGAGCCCGACCACCAGCCGGTCGCACGCCGCCTGCGCCTCGGCCAAGAGCGAGACATGGCCCGGATGGATCAGGTCGAAGCAGCCGTTGGTGAAGCCGATCTTGAGGCCGTTGCGGCGCCAGCGCGCGACGTGATCGACCGCCAGCGGCAGGGGCAGCACCTTGCGATTCTTGAGCGTGTCGCGATCGACCAGCGCCTCGGCCAACTCGTTGGCATGGACGACGGCGGTGCCGACCTTGCCGACGACGATGCCGGCGGCGGCGTTGGCGACGCGCGCCGCGTCCAAGAGGCTGGCACCGGTGGCGAGCGCGGCGCCGAGCACGGCAACGACGGTGTCGCCCGCGCCCGAGACGTCGTAGACCTCGCGCGCCTCGGCCGGAAGGCGATAAACCGCCGAGCCTTCGATCACCAGCATGCCGTCCTTGCCGCACGACACCAGCATCGCGCCGAAACCGTGACGCTCAATCAATTCGCGCGCCGCCGCAACCACCGCATCGTCGTCGGCCAGTGCGTGGTCGACCGCCTCGGCCAGCTCGCGCCGGTTCGGCTTCAAGACGCTGGCGCCGCGATAGATCGCATAGTCGTGGCCCTTGGGATCGACCACCACTGTCCGCCCGGCGGCGCACGCCAGGTCGATAATCGCGCGGGCGACGCCGCCACCGAGTACGCCCTTGGCGTAATCCGACAGGATGACGAGCTGATGATGCGGCAGCGCCGCCTTGATCTGCGCCAGCAGGTCGGCGCGCGTCTCGGCCGAGATCGGCGCGACGCGCTCGCGATCGGCGCGCAGTAGCTGCTGGGTTTCGGCGACGTAGCGTGTCTTGACCGAAGTCAGGCGGTCGCGTTCGGCCAGAACGTGCGCCTCGGCGTTGCCGAGCACGGCGACCATGCGGCCGATCTCGCGGCCGACCGGATCGGTGCCGGTGACCGAGACGAAGCAGGTCTCGGCGCCGAGCGCGTGCAGATTGCGCAGCACGTTGCCGGCGCCGCCGAGCCGGCGTTCCTCGCTGTCGATGTGCAGCACCGGTACCGGCGCCTCGGGCGAAATCCGCTCCACCCGGCCGGTCACATAGTGGTCGAGCATCACGTCGCCGGCACAAACAACCCGCGCGCGGCCGAATGCCTCGACCAACCCGATGAGATCCGCCCCTACCATAGAGCCCTGTTTATGATGGCGAATCCTGGTCGGAGGCAAGCAAAACCGGCGCCGACCCGCTATATTAGGCAGGATGCGGAAAACCAGCGGCAAGCCAGGCGCCGGGGCGCCGCCGACGGCACCGGACGGGTCGCGGATCTACGCCGTCGGCGACGTGCACGGCCGGCTCGATCTTTTGTCCCGTCTGCACGAGCTCGTCGCCGCCGACGCGGCGCGGGCGCCGGCCCGGCGCCGGGTGATCGTCTATCTCGGCGACTATGTCGATCGCGGCCCGGAATCGCGCGGCGTGATTGAGCTGCTGATGCACCGGCCGCTGCCCGGATTCGAGCGCGTCCATCTCATGGGCAATCACGAGGACTACCTGCTGCAGTTCCTCGAACGCGCCGAGGTCGGGCCGCATTGGTGCTCCTATGGCGGGATCGAGACGCTGGCGAGCTATGGCGTGCGACTGTTGCCGTTCGCGGCGCGCGTCGCCGATTTCGAAGCGGCGCGCTTGGCACTCGCCGACAAGATTCCGCCCGCCCACGTCGCCTTCATGCGCAGCCTCAAGCTGACGCACACCGAAGGCGGCTATCTCTTCGTCCATGCCGGGATCAAGCCGGGCGTGGCGCTCGCCGACCAGCAGGCCGAGGACCTGCTGTGGATCCGCAACGCGTTCCTGGATTCGACCGAAGATTTCGGCGCCTGCGTCGTCCACGGCCACACCATCGCCGAAGCGCCCCAGCGGCGCGCCAACCGCATCGGCATCGACACCGGCGCCTTCGCCACCGGCAAGCTCACCGCCCTGGTGCTCGACGGCAGCGAGCAGCGGTTCATTCAGACTTAAAAGGCCATTCCTTCGTCATCGCGAGGCCGCAAAGCGGCCGCGGCGATCCAGAAAAACATCGCAAATCATGTCTGGATTGCCGCGTCGGCCTTCTGGCAATGACGCGCTTGGTGCGTCAGCTCCGCGGTGCGTGCTTGCCGAGGATGCGTTGCAACGTGCGGCGGTGCATCTTCAAGCGGCGCGCCGTCTCGGAAACATTGCGATCGCATTGCTCGAAGACGCGCTGGATGTGCTCCCAGCGCACCCGGTCGGCCGACATCGGGTCCTCGGGCGGCGGCGGCAGGCTGCTGTCGGCGGTCGCCAGCAGCGCGCGCTCGACCGCGTCGGCGTCGACCGGCTTGGGAATGTAATCGACCGCGCCGGCCTTCACCGCGGCGACCGCGGTGGCGATGTTGCCGTAGCCGGTGAGCATGACGACGCGCGCGCTCGGCCGCGCCTTGCGCAGCGCCTTGACGACGTCGAGGCCGCTGCCGTCAGTCAGGCGCAGATCGACGACGGCGAAGGCCGACGGCCCGCTTTCGACCGCCTGCACGCCGGCGACGACGGATTCGGCGGTGGCGACGACGAAGCCGCGCCGCTCCATTGCCCGCGCCAGACGCTGGCACAACGGTGCGTCGTCATCGACGATTAGTAGCGTGCGCTCGCCTTCGGACAGGCCAGCCAGCGCAGGATTCATCTGGATTTCGCTTTTGCCGTCGCTCATTTCGTCGCCACCGTCATTGTCGCCGCTGTTCCGCTTGCCGTTTCCGCCCGCGGCTCGTCGCCTTCGAGCTGCGCCCGCCGCCATTCCACCACGACATGGGCGCCGCCGTCCTTGACGTTGTCGAAGGACAGCCGCGCGCCGGTGCGCTCGAGCAGGCTCTGGGCGATGAAGATGCCGAGGCCCATATGCGCGCTGGTGTCGCCACGGGCCGAAATATAGGGCTCGCCGACGCGCGACAGCATCGGCGGCGGGAAACCAGGCCCGTCGTCGACGATGTCGATCGCCACCGTATCCTCGCTCCAGCTCGTCGTCACCGTCACCTCGCTGCGCGCGAATTCGATTGCGTTGCCGAGCAGATTGCCGAGGCCGTGGAGAATCTCGGGGCTGCGCGGCACCAGCGGCTCGGCGAGCGCGCCGCCCGACGGGTCGCGGCCGGCGCCGATGTCGTGCACGACGCGCACGCTGGCGCGGTGATGCGGCTCGCCCGCCGATTGCACGATCGCCGAGAACGGCACGCGGTTGAAGGGCATCGCCTCGCCTTCGCGGGCGCGGCCAAGCTCGGCCAGGATCGTGCGGCAACGCTCGCTCTGACTCAAAAGCAGCTGCGCGTCCTCGGCAATCGGGCTGTTCCTGGGCAGGTCGCGGACCAATTCCTTGGCAACCACCGCGATCGTCGCCAGCGGGCTGCCGAGCTGATGCGCGGCGGCGGCGGCCAGCGCACCGACTGCGGCGACGCGCTGCTCGCGCGCCAAAGCCAGCTGCGTCGCAGCATAGGCGTCGCGCATGCGGCGCGCTTCCTCGGCGACGAACCAGTTGTAGCCGGTGATGAAGAGGCTCGACGAGACCAGCGCCACCCACATCCCGAGGACGTAGATCGGCGCCGGCTCGATCGTCGTGCCGGGGTGCGCCGGCAGCGGCAGATGCGCCAGCGCCAGCACGGTGATCGCGGCGACGGTGAGCGCCGACAAGCCAGCGACGGTGCGCCGGGTCAGGATGGTCGCCGAGACCGTCGCCGGCGCCAGCATCAGTATGGCGAACGGATTCTGCAGCCCCCCGGTGAGGAACAGCAGAACGCCGAGCTGCAAAGTGTCGAAGGCGAGATAGATCGCCGCCTCGCGGTTGCCGAGCCGTGCCGCGGCGCGGTTCGATATCCAGGCGACGACGTTGAGCAACGCCGAGATCGCGACGACGCCGAGCGCCGCCGTCAGCGGCAACGCGAAGCCCAGCACGTCGTGCACCACCAGCAGAGTCGCGGCCTGGCCGATGACCGCGACCCAGCGGATCAGCACCAGCATGCGCAGGCTGACGGCGACGTCGCTGCGCAAGGCCGGCAAGAGCACCGCTTCCGCCTTGAACGGATTGGGTTTTTCGCCGATCGTGGGCATCCTTTGAGTATACACCGCGCGGCCACGAGCGGGATTGAGAACCTGATCGGGCATCCGATCGCGATCGACAGCGTCGCTGGCGCTATCCCGTTCCAGAGCGGCGAGTGACTTGTAGCCGCCGGTGCAGCTTGCCAGTAGAATCGCCGCCATGAATTTCGAGGATTTCACGCGCGACTGGCCGGCCCGGCAGGCCGACGCGCGCGTCGCGCTGACCTTCTTCACGCGACTGGTCTGGGGCGAGCGGCCGGCGCCGGCGCTCGGCGAGCTGGCGGCGGCGAGCTGGGCGTTTCCGCTGACCGGGCTGGTGATCGGCATCTGCGGCGCGCTCGCCTATGCCATCGTTTCCCGGCTCGGCGTGCCGGTTCCGGCGGCCGCGCTGCTCGCGGTCGCGATCACCGCGCTGGTCACCGCCGGCCAGCACGAGGACGGCCTCGCCCGTACGATCGAGGGCCTGGGTCGCGGCGACGAAATCAACGACCGGCTGCGGCTGATGCGCGACGGACCCAACGGCGCGCTCGGCGTGCTCGCCATCGTCCTGAGCGTCGGCTTGCGCGCCGGCGCGCTCTTTGCCGTCGGCGACGCCTTCGGCATCGCCGGCATCACCGGCGCGCTGGTCGGCTGTCACGCGATCGCGCGTGGATTGCTGCCGGCGGCGCTGCGCTGGGGCGAGCCCGCGGTGCCGGGCGACTGGACGGCCGAAGCCGGCCGGCCGGAGGCGGTGAATGTCGCCGTGGCCGCGGCGATCACGCTGGTCATCGCACTGCTGGCGCTCGGCATCAAGGCCGGGCTGGTGGCGATCATCGTCGCCGCGGCGGCGATGGCGGCGGCGGCTTATGGCGCGGAGCGGCGCATCGGCGGCTTCACCGGCGACACTCTCAGTGCGATCGAGCAAGCGGGCGAGATCGCCGTGCTTCTGGTTGCCGCGGCCTGGACCTGACGCAAAGCGATGTGGCAGTCAGCCGTCGACGGCGTCGCGCCGGAAGGTCACCGGCAACGCCGACGTTGCGGCGGGCGGCGGCACGAGCGGCGTTTGATGGACGTAGACGCAAAGATCGTTGCGCCACAGCTCGAAAGTCGTGGCGCGCCGCATGACCCCGGCGAGGATGCCCTTGGTCACGGCGCGCGGCAGGGTCAGGGAGCGGACCGATTCGACCGCCATCACCTTGCGGTCGCCGTCGAGCAAATAGCAGCGGAATTCAGCCACCGTGACCCCCCAGTCGGGCGCCGTTGCGCGAAAATCCACCCCAGCCTGCAACGGAATGGTTAAAACCCGCCAAATATGGCCGTGCCGCCGATGCCCGAAACCGCCGATCCCCGCCTCCTGGCCTTGCGCCGAAAGCCGCGCGCCGCGCGCCGCCTGGCCGTGGTGGCGAGCCCGAACGACCGGCACGCGGCCTGCGCGATCCTGGCCGCGTTGGCGGCGGCGGGCTATGGCGTCGCCGGATTGCCGGACGATGCCGCGACGCTGGACGCCAGGCTGCAAGCCGCCGAGGGCGAAGCGATCATGCTCAACGACTATGCGGCGTTCCACGCCACGTTGCCGGCCGCGCTACGCGACGCGGTGGCGGCGCGCTGGGGCGCGGCGGAACGCGACCCGCAGTTCCAGCCGGGCCAGGTCGATTGCGGCCGCTTCGTCGTGCCGGCGTTGCGGTTTGACAATGTCGCCGTGATCGCGGCAACGGTCGACGCCGGCGAGCCGCCGCGCCACGCCGCACTCGCGCGCGCGGCGTGGATCGCCGACGGATTCCGCGCCGACGCGGCGATCGCCTGGCGACCGCTCGGCATCGGCCTAGCATTGCCCGTGTTCGTCCCGGCGGCGAGCGGCCCGCCCGACGGCGCAACGCTGATCGCTGCGCTCGACGGCGAGGCGGCGGCGGTGCGCCGCTGGCGCGCGACATGATCACGCGCTGGAGCGCCGGCTGGCGTCCATTCCTGCTGCTCGGGCTGCTGTGCCTCGGCCTCTATCTTCCCGGCATCGCCGCGCTGCCGCCAACCGACCGCGACGAGGCGCGCTTCGCCCAGGCGACGCGCCAGATGCTCGCGACCGACGACTGGCTGCACATCCGCTTCCAGGGTCAGGCGCGCAACCAGAAGCCGGCCGGCATCTATTGGCTGCAGGCGCTGTCAGTCGCGGCGACGAGCAACGCCGCGAGCCCGGCGATCTGGCCCTATCGTCTGCCGTCGCTGATCGGTGCGATCGTCGCGGTGCTGCTGACCTTCGCGCTTGGCTGCAACCTGGTCGGCGCGCCCGCCGCGCTGCTCGGCGCCGCGCTGCTGGCCTCGTCGCTGAGCCTGACCGTCGAGGCGCATCTCGCCAAGACCGACGCCGTGCTGCTCGCCTGCGTCGTCGCGGCGCAGTTGGCGCTGGCCGAAATCTATCGCCGCGGCCGGGCCGGCGTGGCGGTGCCATGGCTCTGGGCGTTGCTGCTCTGGATGGCGATCGGCATCGGCGCGTTGATCAAGGGGCCGGTCGCCCCTTTGCTCGCGGCGTTGACCGTGGCGGCGCTGCTGCTCGCCGACCGCGAAGCCGGCTGGCTCAAGGCGTTGCGGGCGTGGTGGGGCGTACCGCTGGCGATCCTCATCGTCGGACCCTGGCTGGCCGCGATGATGCGCACGACCCACGACACGTTCCTCGCCGGCTCGCTCGGCCAAGATTTCTTCGGCAAGGTCGTCGGCGTCCAGCAGGGCCACGGCGCCCCGCCGGGCACTTATTTGCTACTGCTGGCGCTGATCTTCTGGCCCGGCTCGCTATTTGCCGCCGCCGGCGTACGGCGCGCCTGGCGCGAGCGCGAGCGGCCGTCGCAGCGCTTCCTGCTGGCGTGGATCGTGCCGTTCTGGGTCGCGCTCGAACTGGTCCCGACTAAGTTGCCTCATTACATCCTGCCGGTGCTGCCGGCACTGGCGCTGCTCGGCGCACATGCCCTGTTCAACGCCGATGCCGGGCCGCGCGGGCTGCGGCTGGTGGTTGCCGCGCTGTGGACGCTGGCGACGCTGGCGCTGGCCGCCGGCTTGGCGTTGGCGTCGCCGCTGCTAGGCGCCGGACTGTCGCCGGTCGGCATCGCCGCCGCGCTCTTCGCGCTCGGCGGCGGCGCGGCGCTGCTCTGGCGTTACTGGTCGGCGCCGCGGCCGGCCCTGGCGGCGGGCGCGGCGTTGCTTGCCGTGATTGTCGTCGCCCCCGGCTTCGGCCGGATCGTGCCGTCGCTCGACCCCATTTGGCTGTCGCGCAGCGCAGCGGCGCTGGTGGCCCGCGAGCGCCCGGCAGGCAGCGCACCGGTCGCGGTCGTCGGCTACGACGAGCCCAGCCTGATCTTCCTGCTCGGCACCGCGACCGAGCCGCTCGACGCCGCGGCTGCGGCGCACTATCTGGCGACGACGCGCGACGGCCTGGCCCTGGTCGAGACGCGCGACGACGACGCTTTCCGCAGCGCCCTGACGGCGCTGGGCCGCGCGCCGCGCCCGCTCGGCCACGTCGACGGCATCGATTATTCCAACGGCCGGCAGATGACGCTCACGCTCTACGAAGCCGCGCCGCGTTGAAGGCGATCAGTGCGCGTTCTGCAGCAGCTGCGCGATAGCGCGGTTGTCGGTCGTCCAGCCGAGGGCATCGCGCCCGGTGTAATCCTGCTTGTGCGGATCGGCGTGCGCCGCCAGCAGCATCCGCACCGCGTTAGTGCGGTTGCTGGCGACGGCGAGCATCAGCGGCGTGACCCCCTGATTGTTGATGGCGTCGACCGGCGTATGCACCGCCAGCAGCAGGCTCATGACGTCGGTGTTGCCGCGGTCGGCCGCCCAATGCAACGCCGTGTTGCCGAGCTTGTCGTGCATGCCGGTATCGGCGTCGTGCTGGAGCAGAATCCGCGCCATCATGGTGTTGTCGAAGATCGCCGCGTACATCAGGGCGGTGCGGCCGAGATCGTCGCGCTCGTTGGGGCTGGCGCCGCCGTTCAGCATGCCGAGTACTTCGCGAGTCTTGTTCTCGGCCGCGATGGAAGCGAGGCTCGCCGTATAGCCCTGGAAGCCGCCGAACGGGATCGTCGCCCCGTTGGAGCTGGGATTGGTGTCGAGCAACGGCGTTGCGCTTTGCGCCGCCGCGATCACGGGCCAAGCCACGACGAACCAACCGATCAAAGCCAGGCGCGGGTATGCCATCCGCACGGGAATTCCCCTCACTGCTTCAGTGTGCGCCGGACCCCGCCGCCGTTCAAGCCGCTCGCGCGGCGGCCGCGGATTCCGGCGCGCAACGGCGCCATGCTAGGCTCCATGCCATGACCGCGTTGCGCCTCCCGCGTCTTCCCACCTTCGCGCCGGGCACGGTTTGGCTGGTCGGCGCCGGCCCGGGCGATCCCGGCCTGCTGTCGCTGCTGGCGCTGCATGCGCTGCGCCAGGCTGACGACGTGGTCTACGACGCGCTGGTCGACCGGCGCATCCTGGCGATGGCGCGGCGCGGCGCGCGGCTGCACTACGCCGGCAAGCGCGGCGGCAAGCCGTCGCCGCGCCAGCCCGATATTTCCAGCAAGCTCGTGGAGCTGGCACGCAAGCGGCGCCGCGTCCTGCGCCTCAAGGGCGGCGACCCGTTCGTCTTCGGCCGCGGCGGCGAAGAGGCCCTGGCGCTCGAAGCCGCGTGCATCCGCTATCGCGTCGTGCCCGGCATCACCGCCGGCATCGGCGGCCTCGCCTATGCCGGCATCCCGCTCACCCACCGCGACGTCAATTCGGCCGTGACCTTCGTTACCGGCCATGCCAGCGGCGGCGATCTGCCCGATGGCCTCGACTGGCACGCCCTCGCCCGGAGCGCGCCTATCCTGGTGGTCTACATGGCGCTGAAGCATCTGGCGCCGATCGCCGCCCGGCTGATCAAGGCCGGAAGACCGGCCGACGAGCCGGTCGCGATCATCGCCGCGGCCACGACGCCGCGGCAACGCGTGATCGAGACTACGCTGGCGGCGGCGGCGCGCGCCGCCGCGCGCGAACGTCTCAAGCCGCCGGCGATTCTCGCCATCGGGCGCACGCTTCGCCTCAAGCCGAGCCGCTGAGAGCGGCGCCTGCGGCCGAACGCCTCTAGCGGCACGCGCGGCAGATCGCATAGACTCGCCGGCATGTCGCCCGCGAATCGCGGTCTCCTCGTTTTCCTTGTCGTGCTCGCGGTTCTCGTCGCCGGCTTCGGCTACGAGAACGGCTGGTACGGCC
Source organism: Allostellaceae bacterium (assembly GCA_050729835.1). GTDB lineage: Bacteria > Pseudomonadota > Alphaproteobacteria > ATCC43930 > CGMCC-115725 > REEB95. Next base: position 75,969 of record JBOHLS010000008.1, read on the forward strand.
GCGCCGCGCCGGAAGCGGCGCCGGTGGGCGGGCCGTTTTCGCTCACCGACCAGAACGGCGCGACGCGCACCGGCGGCGAATTCCGCGGCAAGCTGATGCTGATCTATTTCGGCTACACCTATTGCCCGGATACCTGCCCGGCGACGCTCGCCGCCATGACCCAGGCGCTCGACCAGCTCGGCACCGCGGCCGACGCGGTCCAGCCGATCTTCATCACCGTCGATCCGGCGCGCGACTCGCCGCAACAGCTCAAGCTCTATGCCGCGAATTTCTATCCGCGGCTCATCGCGCTCACCGGCACGCCGACGCAGCTCGGCTCCGTCGAGAAAGAATTCCGGGTCTATGCCAGCAAGGTGCCGGGCGGCCCGCCCGACGATTATCTGCTGGACCATTCGGCGTTCATCTATCTGATGGGCCGCGACGGCAAGCTGGCCAAGCTGATTCCGTCCGGCGAGAAGCCTGCCGATATGGCGGCCGACATCCGCAAGTATCTCTAGCCCGGTATGAGCGCGATCCCCGAGCGCATCGCGCTGTCGAACGGGGAACGGCCGCTCAAGATCGTGCGGCGGCGCAGCGCGCGGCGATTCATCCTGCGCCTCGACGACGAGGACGACGCGGTGGTGTTGACCCTGCCGCGCTATGCCTCGTTCGCCGCGGCCCTTCGGTTCCTCGACGACAATCGCGGCTGGATCGAGCAGCGCCTCGGCGAGCTGCCGCCGCGCGTTGCGTTCGCCGACGGCGTCGCCATCCCGATTCTCGGCGTGCTGCACGTCATTCGCCATCGCGCCGAGGGCAGCGGCCATGGTGCCGCGTGGCTCGAGCAGGGCGCGCTCTGCGTGACCGGCGACGTCCGTCACCTGGCGCGGCGCGTTAACGACTTTCTGCGCGAGCGGGCGCGACGCGAGCTCGGCGCACGCGCCCATGCGATGGCGGAATCGATCGGCCGCCGCCTACGGCGCATTTCCGTGCGCGACACGAAGAGTCGCTGGGGCAGCTGCTCGCATGACAGGGCGCTGTGCTTTTCCTGGCGGCTGATCCTGGCGCCGCCGGCTGTCGTCGATTACGTGATCGCGCACGAGATCGCGCACCTGAAGCACATGAACCACGGCGCGCGGTTCTGGCGCGCAGTCGAGGATTTGGCGCCCGGCTCGGGCGCGCCGCGATCATGGCTGCGTCGGAACCGAGCGCGACTCCTGCGTTTCGGCTAGGCGCATCAGGTAAAGCAGCAACGCCAGCGACGGCACACAGGCGACGGTCGCCACCAGGAAGAACGGCTGCCAGCCGAGCCGGTCGGCGAGGAACCCGCCCGCCCCGGCCAGCACGGTGCGGCCGGTCGCGGCCAGCGCCGAGAGCAGCGCGTATTGCGTGGCGGTGAAGGCGGGATGGCAGAGCCGCGACAGATAGGCGACGAAGACGGCCGACGCCATGCCGCCGGTGACGTTCTCGCTGGCGATGGTCAGCGCCAGCACCGTCGGATCGGGGCCAGCCCAGAGCTGGACGATGTACATGAGGTTCGACAGCGCCTGGAACGCGCCGCAGATCAGCAGCGCCGGCATCAAGCCGAGGCGATAGACCGCGCCGCCGCCCAGGAACACGCCGGCGATGCTGGCGGCGGTGCCGAAAACCTTGGCGACGTTGGCGATGTCGACCAGGCTGAAGCCGAGCGCGACGTAGAACGGGCTCGACATGATGCCGGCGAGCGCATCGCCAAACTTGTAGAGCACGACGAAGATCAGGATGAGGAGCCAGGCGCGCCGGCTGGCGAATTCGGCGAAGGGTGCGACCACCGCCTGAACGAGCCAGGGCCCGCGCGCGGGGGGGGCGACCAGGCGCGGCTCACGCGTCATCAACACGGTGACGATGCCCACCAGCATGAGCGCGGCCATGCCGGCGTACGACCAGAACCAGCCGAAATACGACGCGAGATAGAGCGCGCCGGCGCCCGAGGCGATCATGCCGAGCCGGTAGCCGATCTGGGTCGCGGCGGCGCCGGCGCCCTGCTCGCGCTCATCCAGCAGCTCGACGCGATAGGCGTCGATGACGATGTCCTGGCTCGCCGAGAGAAACGCGACGATGGCGGCGACGAGCGCCACCGACAACGGATCGGCGGCAGGATCGCGCCCGGCCAGAACCAACAGCGCTACAGCCAGCGTCGCCTGGATCGTCACCGCCCAGCCGCGCCGCCGACCAAGCCGGCCGATGAGCGGCAGGCGCACGCGGTCCATCGCCGGCGCCCAGAGGAACTTGAGGTTGTAAGCGAGACCTACCTCGGCGAAGAGGCCTATTGCAGTGAGGGATACACCCGTCGTCTTGAGCCAGATCGCCAGCGTCGAGGCGGTCAGCGCCAGCGGCAGGCCGCTCGAGAAACCCATGAGCATGATCGCCAGCATGCGGCGATCGCCATAGACGCGAAGCGAGGCGAGCCAGGATTTCATCAAGCGCGCACTTTTGCGGCCCAGGCGACCGCATCCGTGAGACGATCCTGGCCCCAGAAGAGCTCGTCACCAACCTGAAACGTCGGCGCGCCGAAAATTCCCTGCGCCTCGGCCGCCGCAGTCGCGGCGCGCAGCGCATCCTTGGTTGCCGGCGCCGCAGCACGTGTCATGACCGGAGCGGGCCCCTGCTCGAGCTCGCGCAGGATTTCGCCGTTCGTCTCGGCCGCCGTGATATCGCGATCCTCGGCAAAATTGGCGCGAAACACCGCAGGCAGAAGGCGCGGCTCCAGGTTTCCGCCGTCATTGCCGTCGCCACGCGCGCCGCCAGCAATTCGCTGCGCGGAAAGACAGTCGGACGGCGCCAGTCGATGCCGTCGCGCGCGCGCAGCCGCTCCACGTCGCGCCACATATAGTCGCCCCGGCGCGCATCGAGATTAAACGGCGAGTCATTGAAACCGCGACGAGCCAGGATCGGCCCGAGCAGAAACGGCGGCCAAGCGTGGCCGATTCCGGCTGCCTGCGCGGCCGCTTCGATCCTGAGCGCGGCAAGGTAGGAATAAGGGCTGGCGAATTCGAACCAGAATATCAGCGGCGGCTGCGAGGCGCCCGTCATGGCATCGGTTCGAACAGCGTCACGGCTTGATCTTGGCCTTGTCGGCGTCGGCGGCGACCTGCATGCGGATGATCTTGTCGGGGTTCTGCACCATGCCGCTCTGCGGATCGCCCTTCTTGATCGCGTCGATGTATTCCATGCCCGAGACGACCTGGCCGAAGAGCGTGTACTTGCCGTCGAGATACGGCGCCGGCGCGAAGCAGATGAAGAACTGGCTGTCGGCGCTGTCGGGACTCGCCGAGCGCGCCATGCCGACGCTGCCGCGGACGAAATGCGCCTGGCTGAACTCGGCCTTGATAGTCTGGCCCGAGCCGCCCATGCCGGTGCCGGTGGGATCGCCGGTCTGGGCCATGAAGCCGGCGATCACGCGGTGGAAGACGATGCCGTCGTAGAAGCCCTTGCGCACGAGCTCCTTGATGCGCGCCACCGTCTTGGGCGCGAGATCGGGCCGCAATTCGATGACGACGCGGCCCTTGGGCACGTCGAGGTAAAGCGTGTTCTCGAGATCGGCAGCGCTCACGGGACCTCCGCTGGTCAGAATGAAGGCGGTGGCGAGCGCGGCGAGGATAAACGATTTCATTGAGTCGCGTTCCGCCGGTTGAAGACGCCGCGACCTTAGCTCAGGCGATGGGGCTTGGGAACCGTCAGCACCAGACGAAGGCGCTCATGATGCGGTCAACGGTCTCGCCGTCGTCGCCCAAGGGCAGCGCCAGCACCTCGCAGTGGAGGCAGACATTGTCGGTCATCACGCGGTCGCGGAATGCCCGCACCGGCTGCCACCGTTCGACGACGGCGATGTAATGGTCGCGCACCAGCTTGCGATAATGTACGTCGGCAATGGCGTCGACGGTCTTGCTGGTAAGGTCGAAACCGACGCGCGCCGTGACGTTGCCGGCGTGGATGCGGAAGTGGAAACGCAGCGGATCGCGCCGTACGTCGACCAGCGAGATGTAACCGAGCGCGTATTTGAGGTCGACCGGATCGAAATCGGCGCGCGCCGGCATGCGGCGGCCGCGGCGGCGGCTTTCCCAATCGCCGTAGAGCCGCTGGAACAGCGGCGACTGGACGGCGACGACGGGCTCGTTCTTATCCATGCCGGAGTATTATGACAGCGCGATTAAGCGCGCTCTTAAGCCCGCGCCGGCAGGCAATCAGCCGGTTTCCACCTCGGCCTTGCGGCTTTCGCGCTTGCGCTCGTGCGGATCGAGGAAGCGCTTCCTGAGGCGGATCGACTTGGGCGTGACCTCGACCAGTTCGTCGTCGGCGATGTAGGCGATCGCCTGCTCGAGCCCCATCAGGATGGGCGGCGTCAGCCGCACCGCCTCGTCCTTGGCGGTGGTGCGGATGTTGGTGAGCTGCTTGCCCTTGAGCGGATTGACGTCGAGATCGGTGCCGCGGCTATGCGCGCCGATGACCATGCCGGGATAGACCGCGTCGCCCGGGCTGATGAACATCGGTCCGCGCTCCTCGAGGTTCCACAGCGCATAGGCAACCACCGCGCCCGCGCCATTCGAGATCATGACGCCGTTGCGGCGCCCTTCGATCGAACCTTTCCAGGGCTCGTAGGCGGCAAAGATGCGGCTTAAAATTCCGGTGCCGCGCGTGTCGGTGAGGAATTCGCCCTGATAACCGATGAGGCCGCGCGTCGGCACGCGGAAGACGAGGCGCAGCTTGCCGCCGCCCGACGGCCGCATGTCCTGCATCTCGCCTTTGCGTCCCGCCAGCTTCTCGACCACGATGCCGGCGAAATCCTCGTCGACGTCGACCTGGACCTCCTCGACCGGCTCGAGGCGCTGGCCGTTCTCGGTCTTGATCAGCACCTTGGGCCGCGAGATCGACAGCTCGAAGCCCTCGCGCCGCATGGTCTCGATCAGGACGCCGAGTTGTAGCTCGCCGCGTCCCGAGACCTCGACCGAATCCTTCTCGTCGCTTTCCTTGATGCGGATGGCGACGTTGCCCTGCACCTCGCGCCGCAACCGTTCCAGGACGAGCCGGGACGTCAGCTTCGTGCCCTCGCGGCCGGCGAGCGGGCTGTCGTTGACCGAGAAGGTCATGGACAGCGTCGGCGGATCGACCGGCATCGCCGGCAGCGCCGCCTCGACATCGGGCGCGCAGATCGTGTCGGCAACCGAGGCATGCTCGAGCCCGGCGATGGCGATGATGTCGCCGGCTTCGGCCTCGTCGATGGGCTTCCGCTCCAGGCCGCGGAAAGCCAGCAGCTTGGTCAGGCGGCCTTCCTCGAGCACGCGTCCATCGCCGCTCAGCGCCTTCAGCGGCATGTTGACCCGGGCGCGACCCTGGTGGATGCGGCCGGTCAAAACGCGACCGAGATAAGGATCGTATTCGAGGGTCGTCGTCAGCAGGGCGAACGGCCGGTCGGGCTCGGCGCGCGGCGGCCGGACATGGCGCAGGATCAGATCGAAAAGCGGTGCCAGGTCGCGGCGCTCGTCGTCGAGATCGGCGACCGCCCAGCCGGCGCGGCCCGAGGCATAGAGCGTCGGGAAATCGAGCTGCTCGTCGGTCGCCTCGAGCGCGGCGAAAAGGTCGAAGACCTCGTTGTGGACCTGGTGCGCCCGCGCGTCCGGCCGGTCCACCTTGTTGATCACGACGATGGGGTTAAGGCCCTGGCGCAGCGCCTTGCCGACGACGAACTTGGTCTGCGGCATCGGGCCTTCGGCGGCGTCGACCAGCACCAGCACGCCGTCGACCATCGACATGATGCGCTCGACCTCGCCGCCGAAATCGGCGTGGCCGGGCGTGTCGACGATGTTGACGCGGACGCCGTGCCAGTCGACCGAAGTGCACTTGGCCAGGATGGTGATGCCGCGCTCGCGCTCGAGATCGTTCGAATCGAGCGCGCGCTCGGCCACCTGCTGGTTGGCGCGGAACGTGCCGCTCTGTCGCAGCAGCTGGTCGACGAGCGTGGTTTTCCCATGGTCGACATGGGCGATGATCGCGATGTTGCGGATGTCCATGAACCCACTATATGGCGCGTCGCGCGCCGCTAAATAAGACCTTCGCCCTGTGCGAGATGCTGCAGGGAGGTTTCCGGCCGGGCGCCGACATGAGCGATGATCTCGGCGGCGCACAGGCTGCCGAGCTTGCCGCAGATCGCGAGGTCGCGGCCATGCGTCAGTCCGTAGAGAAATCCGGCGGCGTAGAGATCGCCGGCGCCGGTGGTGTCGACGACGCGCGCGACCGGCGCCGGCGCGACGTGCAGCATGGCCGCCTTGGTCACGATGTCCGAGCCGCGCTCGCTGCGCGTCAGCACCGCGATGTCGCAGTGGCCGCGCACCGTTTCGGCGGCGAGCTCGAAATGCTCGGTTTCGTAGAGCGAGCATATCTCATGCTCGTTCGCGAATAGCACGTCGACGTGGCGGTCGACCAGCTCGCGGAATTCGGCGCGGTGGCGATCGACGCAGAACGGATCGGAGAGCGACAGCGCCACCCGGCGACCGGCCTGATGCGCGACCGCGGCGGCCTTGCGGAAGGCCTCCATGGCGCGCGGCGGATCGAAGAGATAGCCCTCGAGATAGGTCACCGCCGCCGATCCGACGAGCGCTTCGTCGATGTCCTCGGGTCCGAGCTCGACGCAGGCGCCGAGGAACGTGCACATCGTGCGCTGGGCGTCGGGCGTCACCAGGATGAGGCAGCGCGCCGTCGGCGGACCGGACGTCGCGGGCTTCGTATCGAAGCGCACGCCCAGCGACTTGAGATCGTGCGCAAAGACGCCGCCGAGTTCGTCGTCGCGCACCTTGCCGATGAAGGCGCCGCGGCCGCCGAGCGAGGCGACGCCGGCAATGGTGTTGGCAACAGAGCCGCCGGACTTCTCGACGCCCGCCGGCATCGCGGCATAGATCGCCTCGGCACGGGCGGCATCGACCAACGCCATCGTGCCTTTGACCAGCGCCTGGCATTGCACCAGGGCGTCGTCGGCGCGGGCGAGAACATCAACAATGGCGTTGCCGATGCCGACGACGTCGTACGAGGGGGTGGCCATTCGGGAATCCGGTTCGGGTGCTAGCGACGGCGGGCGGCGCCGGGCGCGGCGCGCGCGGAGTATAAGGACCGCGCCGCGGCCTGCAAGGCCGCGGCGAAAAAACCGCACCAGAACGGAAAATCGGCAAATTGCGCTTTATTTTATGGTCCCGGCCGCGGTATCTTGACTCTTGAAAGGCTTTGGCTTTTCGCCCCCCAATTGGGCGGTGGTATAGGGGGAGGTTGCCGAGTTCCGCAGGTTTTATCGGCTCGTCCCTAGGGCGAGCGCGGGTCGGCGTGTTTGTAAGTTTTCCCTGGTTCTGCTGTTCCGGCCGTGGAAGGCCGCGACGGATGCGACACATGTTGGGCACGGCTGAGTTTCGGCACCGGATCAGGACACGCCGCGTCACCGCGGCGGCGCTCGGCGCCGGCTTGCTGCTCGCGGCGTGCAGCGGCGGCCCTAACAGCCCCGCTCCGCAAGCCACGGCGACCCCGACCATGCCGCCGACTCTGGCGGCGCTCGGCCGCCCGCCCGCCTTAGGCGATCTCAACGGCTTGGCGCCGGCGCAAGTGGCGGCGCTGATCGGCGCCCCCGACTTGCGGCGCGTCGATCCGCCGGCTGAAATCTGGCAATACCGCAGCGCCGATTGCGTGCTCGATCTCTATTTCTACGACAGCGGCGACAGCAGCCGCATGGTCTATGCCGAGACCCGCAGCCGCGTACCACAATACACGCCGGGCACGCGGTGCCGGCAGGATTTGGGGCCGCTGCTGTCGCAGACCCGCCAGACACAGCTTTAATTCATAGCTGGCTGGGCGATTTGTTGCTTATTGGGGCTTACTTTCGTCATAATATAGAATTATTCTAACTAAGGTCGAGAAACCTGAAATGAGGGAGCCCCCGCATGTACGGCACCAAGAACGATCTGCGGTCCAACACCAAGAAGGTCTCGGTCGAGATCTTGAACGCGCGCCTGGCCGATGCGATCGATATCGCGCTGCTCACCAAGCAGGCCCATTGGAACATCAAGGGCCCGCGCTTCATCGCCCTGCACGAGATGATCGACACGTTCCGCACTGAGATCGACGGCCATGTCGACACCATCGCCGAGCGCGTCGTCCAGCTCGGCGGCACGGCGCTCGGCACCAGTCAGATCGTCGCCAAGGCGACGAACCTCGCCGCCTATCCCACTGACATCCACAAATCCAAGGATCATCTGGCCGCGCTTATCGAACGCTACGGCAAGGCGGCGAATCTCGTACGCGCCGCGATCGACCAGACCGACGAAGCCGGCGACGCCGACACCGCCGACATCTTCACCGCCTATTCGCGCGCGCTCGACAAGGCGCTGTGGTTCCTCGAAGCCCACGTCCAGGAAAGCGAATAGCAGCGATACCGCTCAGCGGCGCTTGCCGGCGGCGAGGCGGGCGTCGATCGCGTCCCAGACTTTGGTCTCGAGCCGGACGCCGTCGAGCCGGTTGATCTCCTGGATGCCCGTCGGCGAGGTGACGTTGATCTCGGTCAGGTAGTCGCCGATCACGTCGACGCCGACGAAGACCAGCCCTTGCGTGCGCAGTGTCGGCCCAATGGCGGCGCAGATCTCGCGGTCGCGTTGGGTCAGCGTCGTCTTATGGGCCTGGCCGCCGACATGCAAATTGGCGCGCGCCTCGCCGGCCTTGGGCACGCGCAGCACCGCACCCACCGGCTCGCCTTCGACCAGGACGATGCGCTTGTCGCCCTGGCGGATCTCGGGCAGGTAGCGCTGGACGATGATCGGCTCGCGCGAGAGCCGAGTGAACATCTCCAAGAGCGCGTTCAGGTTCTCGTCGTCGGGTTTGAGATGGAACACCCCGGCGCCGCCGTTGCCGAAGATCGGCTTCAGGATGATGTCGCCGTGGCGGCGGCGGAAATCGGCGATCGCCTGCGGATTGCTGGCGATCAGTGTCGACGGCATCAGGCCCATGAAATGCGTGGCGAACAGCTTCTCCGGCGCGTTGCGCACGCCCACCGGATCGTTGACCACCAGCACCCGCCGGCTGACATGCTCGAGCAGGTGGGTCGCGGTGATATAGGCCATGTCGAACGGCGGGTCCTGGCGCATCAGCACGACGTCGACGCCCGCCAGGTCGAGCGTGCGCGGCGGCCCGAGATCGAAATGCGGCGCGTCGCGCCGAACGCTCAAGGGCCGCGCCCGCGCCGTGAGCTGGTCGTCGGCCAGCGTCAGGTCGCACGGCAGGTAATGGAACAGCGCATGGCCGCGCGCCTGGGCCTCGAGCGCCAGGACAAAGGTCGAATCGGCCGCGACGTTGATGTCCTCCATCGGGTCCATCTGGATCGCGACCTTGAGAGCCATCGCGCGAAGCCTAGTGCAGCGGCGTGACGGTGATGTCGCCGCGCGGCGTCGGCGCACTAGGCGGCGTGTCGTTGGGACCGGGCGGCGGCGGTGCGGGTGACGCGGCGGCCGGCGCCGGCGGCGGCGGCACGGGCGACGTGGCAACCGGCACCGGTGACGAAGGCGGCGGCGCGCTTTCTGTGCCGCCCGCCAGCGGGTTGGCGTTGGCGGGGCCCGAACCGCCGGCGGTAGCCGATACCGGCGCGTTGGAATTGATGCGGATGTAGGTGATGACACGCCGGACGCCGCTCATGGCGCGCGCGCGGGCGATGATGCGCTGCTCCTCGGCCTGGCTGCGCGCCGAGCCGATGATGTAGACGACGCGGTTTTCGGTGGTGATGATGTAGTTGTTCGAATGCACGTCCGGATCGGTCAGCAGCTGGACCTTGAGCTTCTGCGTCGTCACCGCGTCGTGCGCGTCGCTCATGAAGCCCTGGCCCTGGCCGACGGCGATCTCGTCGTAGACCTCCTTCACGTTTTTCGCCTGCCAGGCGCGCTTAATCGCCTCGTCGCGCCACGCTTCGCTCGGCACGTTGCCGGTCACAAGCATGCGCCCGTCGTAGGTATGGCAGTTGAGATCGTCGTTGAGCCGGGTATTGAACTGCGCCCAGAGCTGGATCGCCTGGGTGCAGGTGACGATGTCGTCGGCGTTCTGCCGCAAGGAGCGGTCCTCGGTGGCGACGTAGCCGACGCTGCTGCCAGTGCCGGCGGCGGCGACCGCGAGACAGCCCGACAGCAGAACCGGCAAGCCGAGCGGGATCAACAGGCATAAGCGTGAACCGGACAAGCGCGACTCCTTCGAACCGATCATCGTCGGACTATCGAGGCAAGCCGCGTTCCGGGCAAGCCCCTTGGGCGATTCGCTATTCGCCGGCACGCCACGTGTCGCGCAGATGACGCGGCCAGCGCCCGGGCGCCACCAGCATGACGTCGAAGCGCAATACGGCGGCGCCGAGATCGGGCCGGCTTTGCAGGAAATGCTCGAGCGTGCGGGCAATGCGATTGCGCTGTCTGCGCAGAATCACCTCGGCGACGCGTATGGCGTCGGCGCGCGCCTTGACCTCGATGGCGACGACGATGCGGCCGCGCCGCGCGATCAGGTCGATCTCGCCCACCGGCATGCAATAGCGCCGCGCCAGGATGCGATAGCCCTTGAGCCGCAGATGTCAAAGGCACAGACGCTCAACCCATTGGCTGCGACGCTGCGTCGCCGCGCCGCGGCGGGCGCGGACGCTCATCACCCGCCCTTGAGCGCGAGCGCCCGGGCATAGACCTGGCGGCGGCGCGTGCCGGTGGCAGAGGCCACGTCGTCGACCGCCGCGCGCAAGCTCTTGTGGGCGAGCGCCGAGCCGAGCGCGCGATCGAGATCGGCATCGCTCGCCGCCGCCGGCTCGGGTGGCCCAATAACCAGTACCAGCTCGCCCTTGGGCGATCCCGCCGCGCGATAATGCGCCGCCAGCGCGGCGAGATCGCCGCGCCGCGTTTCTTCGTGCAGCTTGGTCAGCTCGCGCGCCACCGCCGCCGGACGCAACCCGAGGACGGCGGCCATGTCGGCGAGGCATTCGGCGAGACGCGGCGCGCTTTCGAAGCACACCAGCGTCGCCGCGACGTCTTTGATCTCTTCGAGCGCGCGGCGGCGGGCCGCCGCCTTGGGCGGCAGGAAGCCCATGAACAGGAACCGGTTGGGTGGCAAGCCGGAGCTGAGCAGTGCCGTCAGCGTCGCCGACGGACCCGGCACCACGGTCACCGCGACGCAGTCGGCCAGCGCGGCGCGGACCAGCTTATAGCCCGGATCCGAGACCAGCGGCGTGCCGGCGTCGGAGACCAGCGCCAAGGCGACGCCGGCCTTGAGCCGCGCCAGGATCGCCGGCCGCACGCGCTCGGCGTTGTGATCGTGATAAGGTTGGGTCGCGACGACTATGCCGTAACGCGCCAGCAGCTTGGCGGTCACGCGCGTGTCCTCGCACAGCACCGCGTCGGCGCCGCGCAACACCGCCAGCGCGCGCAGCGTTACGTCCGCCAAGTTGCCGATCGGCGTCGCGACGAGATAGAGCCCGGGAGCAAGTTTACTTGCCGCGGCCCCCTCTGTACCCTCGGCGCCCCGCGCCGCGTTGCCAAGGGAGAACGCGCTTGCCGTTCCGGATTTCGTCCCGCGTGCCGCGCCGGCCGCGTCTTTGGATCGCGGCATGGCTGGCCCTTTCCGCGTTCGCGCTGGTCTCGTGCTCCGCCTTGACCAACATAACGGGTGGGCCGAAGCCGCCGCAAGCGCCCACCCCGAGCCAGACCGCGCCGCCCGCGCTGCAACCGACGCAACCCACTGCGCCGGCGGCGGCCTCGCCGGCGACACCGGCATCGGCGCCGTCCGGGCCGCCGCGCGTCGCGTTGCTGCTGCCCCTGTCGGGACCGAGCGCGCAACTCGGCACCGCCATGCTCAACGCGGCGCAGATGGCGCTTTTCGATCAGCCCGACAGCGGCGTCACGCTGCTGCCGCGCGACACCGGCGGCGCGCCCGACGGTGCGGCAGCGGCGGCGCGAGACGCGATCCAGCAAGGCGCGCGCATCATCGTCGGGCCGCTGCTCGCCGGCGAGGTCGAGGCGGTGAAGCCGATCGCCGCCGCGGCCAACGTGCCGGTGCTGGCTTTCTCGAATTCGATGGCGGTCGCCGGTGGCGGTGTGTTCCTGCTGGGCTTCCAGCCGCAACAGGAGGTCGCGCGCGTCGTGCAATACGCCATCAGCAAGGGGCACCAGCGCTTCGCCGTGCTGGCGCCCGACTCGCCTTACGGCAACTTGGCGGTGGATGCGCTCAAGGCCGCGGTCGGCGCCGCCAGCGGCGCCAGCGTGGTGCGCGTCGCCAATTACGATCCGGACACGACCGACCTGACGCCGATCGTGCAGAGCTTCGCCCAGAACGCCGATTTCGACGCGCTGCTGCTGCCCGAAGGCGGCACGCGGCTGCGGCTGCTGGTGCCGCTGCTGCCCTATGACGGCATCGACCCCGACACCGTCAAGTTCCTCGGCACCGGCCTGTGGGACGTGCCCGGCCTCGGCGTCGAGCCGGCGCTCGCCGGCGGATGGTACGCGGCGCCGACGCCGGCGGCGCGCGCCGGCTTCGAAAGCCGCTATCGCGCGCTCTACAACCGGGCGCCGCCGCGGCTGGCGACGCTGCCTTATGACGCGGTGTCGCTGGTGGTGACGCTGATGCATGACGGCGGCGATCTCTCCCTCGCCGCGCTCACCAATCCCAACGGCTTCGCCGGCATCGACGGCATCTTCCGCCTGCTGCCGAACGGCATCGCCCAGCGCGGTCTGGCGGTGCTTCAGGTGGAGCGCGGCCAGCCGACCGTAATCGACCCGGCGCCGACCGATTTCCGCAATCTAGGCGAGTAGCGATCCCAACACGGCATTGAGACGCTGGCGGCCGACCGGCGTCGCGCGCAGTGCGCGCTCATCGAGCTCAAGAAAGCCACCTTCGATCAAAACCGCCAGGCGATCGCCGAATTCGTCCTCGAACCGCCGCCCGGTCGTGCCGAAGAAGCGGTCGCGCGCGAGACCTTCGGCGAGCCGGAGGCCCATCATCACCAATTCGCTGCGGCGCTCGGCCGGCGCAAGCCGCGCGAATTCCTTGGTGCCGTGGCCGCGCGTCTCGACCGCTTTGAGCCAGGTTTCGGGCGCCTTGGCCTGGCGCGTGGCGAAACGCGCCGGGCCGCTGGTGAGCCGGCCATGGGCGCCGGGGCCGACGCCGAGATAATCCTGGCTGCGCCAGTAGACGAGGTTGTGGCGGCATTCGGCGCCCGGCCGTGCATGGTTCGAGATTTCATAGGCCGGCAGGCCGGCGGTGGCGAGCGTCGCCTGCGTCGCCTCGTAAAGCGCGCCGGCGGCGTCTTCGTCAGGTAGCATGAAATCGCCGCGCGCGAAGGACGTCGCGAAGGCGGTGCCGGCCTCAATGGTGAGCTGATAGAGCGAGAGATGGTCGCCCGCCAGCACCAGCGCCGCCGCCAGCTCGCGCTCCCAAGACGTCGTCGCCTGGCCGGGACGCGCATAGATGAGATCGAAGGAAAAGCGCGGGAAGGTCGCGCGCGCCAGTTCGATGGCGGCGCGCGCCTCGCGCGCGTCGTGGCCGCGACCGAGAAACTTAAGCGCGGCGTCGTCGAGTGCCTGGACGCCGAGCGAGACGCGGCCGATGCCGGCCTGGCGCAGCGCCCGGAAGCGCTCGGCCTCGACCGAAGTCGGGTTGGCTTCGAGCGTGACTTCGCAGTCGGCGGCCAGCGCCCATTGCCGGCTGATCGCGTCGAGGATCGCCGCCACGGTCGCTGGATCCATCAGCGACGGCGTGCCGCCGCCGAAGAAAACGCTGGTGATGGTCGCGCCTTCGGTCTGTTCGGCCCACCAGGCGAGCTCGGCCAGAAGCGCCCGGCGCCAGCGCGCTTCGTCGATGCGCTCGCGGACGTGGCTGTTGAAGTCGCAATAAGGGCATTTCGACTTGCAGAACGGCCAATGGACATAGACCGCGAGCGGGCTCACGACGCCGCTCCGAAGCACGCCCCCACCAGCTTGGCGAAGGCGCGGGCGCGATGGCTGATCGCGTGTTTGGCGGCGGGCGCCATCTCGCCGAAAGTCTCCGTGCCGCCCACCGGCACGAAGATCGGATCGTAGCCGAAGCCGTGCGTGCCGCGCGGCGGAAAGACCAGCGTGCCGTGGACCTCGCCGCGGAAAATCGCAACCTGACCGTTGGGGCAGGCGAGCGCCAGCGCGGCAACGAACGCCGCGCGCCGATCGGCTTTGCCGGCGAGTTCGCGCTCGACACGATTCATCGCCGCGGCGAAATCCTTGCCTGGCCCGGCCCAACGCGCCGAATAGATGCCGGGCGCGCCATTGAGCGCCGCCACCGCCAGACCCGAATCGTCGGCCAGCGCCGGCAGGAAGCTGGCGCGCGAGGCAGCCAGCGCTTTGAGCTCGGCATTGGCCTCGAAGGTCGTGCCGGTCTCCGCGGGCTCGGGCAGGCCGAGCGCGCCGGCGCCGACGGTCTCGACGCCGTAAGGCCGCAGCAATTCCGCGATCTCGATCAGCTTGCCCGGATTATGCGTCGCGATCGCCAGGCGCCCCCCGGCGATGCGCAGCGTCTCAGCCAAGGCCGATCGCCGCGCGCTGGAGCTTGGCGAGCTCGGCGATGCCATGGCGCGCCAACGCCAGCATTTCGGCGAAGCGCGTCTCGGCGAAGTGGCCCTTCTCTGCCGTTGCCTGGATCTCGACGATGCCGCCGGTGCCGGTGATGACGAAATTGGCGTCGGCCTCGGCGGTCGAATCTTCGGCGTAATCGAGGTCGAGCACCGGCTCGCCGGCGACGATGCCGCAGCTCACCGCGGCGACCGAATCGCCGAGCGGAAACGCGGTCAGCGCCGCCTGGGCGACGGGGCTCTTGAGCGCCAGATAGAGCGCGACGTAGCTGCCGGTGATGGCGGCGGTGCGCGTGCCGCCGTCGGCCTGGAGCACGTCGCAATCGATGCGAATCTGGCGCTCGCCGAGGGCATTGAGATCAGCGACGGCGCGCAAGGAGCGGCCGATCAGGCGCTGGATTTCGTGCGTGCGGCCGGTCTGGCGGCCGCGCGCCGCCTCGCGCTCGGTGCGGGTGTGGGTCGAGCGCGGCAGCATGCCGTATTCGGCGGTGATCCAGCCGCGGCCGGTATTGCGCAAGAACGGCGGCACCTTTTCCTCGACCGTGGCGCAGCACAGCACACGCGTGTCGCCGAACGCCGCCAGGCACGAGCCTTCGGCGTATTTGGCGACGTTCGGCTCGAGGCGCGCCGGGCGCAACTCGGTCGGGGCGCGGCCGGAGGGGCGCAGCATGCGGGGTCCCTTTCGCGGGGTGGCGGCCCGCAAGCTAATCCGCGGCGCCGCGCAGGACAAGCGCTTGGGTTGACCCCAATGCCGGACCTCCCTAGATAATGCGCGCCATGCCCGACACCGGAAACAGCAAACCCGCCTCGGTCAAGCTGGCCGCCGCGGACAGTTTCGCGATCGGCGAGCTCAACGAGCGCTCGCGCGAAATCTTCCGCATGATCGTCGAGGCCTATGTCGAGACCGGCGAGCCGGTGGGCTCGCGCACCCTGGCGCGGCGCGGCGCCCTCGACCTGTCGCCGGCGACGATCCGCAACGTCATGGCCGACCTCGAGGAACAGGGCCTGTTGTTCGCTCCGCACACCTCCGCCGGCCGGCTGCCGACCGAAACCGGGCTCCGTCTGTTCGTCAACGGCCTTATGGAGCTGGGCGGCATTTCCGAGGACGAGCGGCGCAACATCGAGGCGCAATGCGTCGCCGCCGGCAAAAGCCTGCCGCAGGCGCTCGAGCAGGCGACCTCGACGCTTGCCGGCCTGTCGCGCTGTGCCGGTTTGGTCATCGCGCCCAAGACCGAGCGTGCCCTGAAGCACGTCGAATTCGTGCCGTTGGCACCCGGCCGCGCGCTTGTCGTGCTGGTGACCGAGGATGGCCTGGTCGAGAACCGCATCATCAACACGCCGGCGGGCACGCTGCCCGCGTCGATGACCGCGGCCGGCAACTATCTCAACGCCCGTCTGGTGGGCCGCACGCTCGACGAATCGCGCGCCGCGATCCTGGCCGAGATCGCCCAGCGCAAGGACGAGGTTGACGAGCTGACCGCGAAGCTGATCGCGGCGGGGCTGGCGTCGTGGTCGGGCAGCCCGGCCGAGAGCGCGCTC
Source organism: Allostellaceae bacterium (assembly GCA_050729835.1). GTDB lineage: Bacteria > Pseudomonadota > Alphaproteobacteria > ATCC43930 > CGMCC-115725 > REEB95. Next base: position 92,101 of record JBOHLS010000008.1, read on the forward strand.
ATCGTCAAGGGGCAATCCAAGCTGCTCGAGGACGTGACGGCGCTGACCGATCTCGAGCGGCTCCGCGCCCTTTTCGAGATGCTCGAGACCAAGGAGGCGGTGGTGCGCCTGCTCGACGCGACGCGCGCCGGCGAAGGCGTGCATATCTACATCGGCGCGGCGACGCCGCTCTTCGGCGTCGCCGGCTGCTCGATGATCGTTGCGCCTTACAGCAACTCGCGCGAGCAGGTGGTGGGGGCGATCGGAGTCATCGGGCCGACGCGGCTCAATTATGCGCGTATCATTCCGATGGTCGATTACACCGCCAAAGTGATCGGCCGACTCATGGGTTGAAAAGCATGAACGGCGAAGAAGACGCATTCGACAAACCGGCCGATGCGCAGCCCGAGGCCGCGCCCGAATCGGCGCCGCCGCCAGCGGCCGACGCGGCCGTCGCCCGGCTCGAGACTGAGCTTGCGGAAAGCAGGGACCGCTTGCTGCGCGCGCTCGCCGAGACCGAGAATCAGCGCCAGCGCCATCAGCGCGACCGCCAGGAGGCGCAGCGTTACGCCGCGTTCGAGTTCGCGCGCGAGCTCTTGAACGTGGCGGACAATCTGCGCCGCGCGATTGATGCCGTGCCCGCCGCCGACTCGACCGCGCGCGGCATCGTCGAGGGCGTCGCCGCCACCGAGCGCGAGCTGTTGGCAATCTTCGAGCGGCACGGCGTCAAGCGCGTCGAACCTAAGCTGGGCGAGCGCTTCGACCACAATTTGCACGAGGCGATGTTCGAGGTGCCGAACGCGAAGCAGCCGCCCGGGACCATCGCGCAGGTGCTGCAACCGGGCTATGTCATGCACGACCGGCTGCTGCGGCCGGCGCTGGTCGGCATCGCCAAGGCGGCGGCCGTGTCGGGCGGCGACGGCTGAGCGTCGGCTTTCGCTTTTTTTAAGGGGCTGACGTAGAGTAAGGGTTAGAGATTAGCCCATTTCTTGAGCTGGACGAACTGCTGTTTTGGCGATCCATAGTTGAAACGGAACTCGCATTCCTTGAGGAACAGGTAGAAGTTTTTGCGTGGAATGCCGTTGTATTTGCGCAGCACGCGCTTGGCCTGGTTCCAGAAGTTCTCGATGCCGTTGATGGGATGGCCGCGCTTGCTGACGAAGGTCTTGCTATGATTGACGCGACGATGTTTGAACCCCGACACATCCCAAATGTCAGAGCTGCCGAAGTTGTCCGTATAAACGATAGAGTCCGGCAAAAGCTTGCTTTTCAGCGCCTTCAGCAGGGTCTTTGAAGACGCGTCGGCGATCATCCTGGTGTAAACCTTGCCGCTACGCTTGAGGATGCCGAAGACCGGAACCTTACCCGCCGCGCCCCGGCCACGCTTGCCTTTGCGCGCCCCGCCAAAATAGCTCTCGTCCACCTCGAACGCGCCGCGCTCCGGGAATGTTTTGGCCAATTCGCCGGCAATCAGGTGGCGGACTTTGCGGTAGAACAGCATCGCCGTGTTGGGTTGCATTCCTAGCAGATCCGCCGCCGATCGCGCCGTCACTTCCAGCACGAAGCATTCCAGCAACCGCCGTTGCTGCTTTTTGCCCAATTTGCAGCGCTTAAGCCCCATCTAGCCACCGTAGATACCCCCTTATCTACGTCGGCCCATAAAACTTTAGCATAATACTCATGAAGTGTCGTGAATTTAGACAGCGAAAGCCGCGGATCGCCTGGAGTCGGGTGCCGGCGCAGGCGCATCAGCCATTTTAATCGCGATGCCGACCGCCAATGATCGGTAACCGGCCGGCGCCACGTGTCGAGATGGCGCCGGGCTCGCTCGAGAGAAGAGGCCGGACGAGGATGACGACGAACCGCGTCGGTCTTGCCAACGAGCGTCCCGGCGAAATTCGTCGCGCGCCCGACCGGAAGCGTGACGCCGGCGCGGCATCCATCCGCGCGCCTATAGCGGCTCGATCCGCGGCACGGCCGTCGACCCGCCGACCTGACGACTGAGCGGGCGGGCGCACGTCGCGCGATGCGCGCGAAATCCGCCGCCGGAGGGGCTTTCCAGGCCGCCGCCCTTGAGCCCGGCACCCGGCCAACCCATCTGTGGGGCCAGGAAACGGCCGGGAAAGGGCCCGACAGGCGTTGCAGCCGGGTCCGGCGCTCCATATATATCCCCTCGGCTTTTGGGACGGCCCCCATTAGAAACGGGGGTTCGGGCGGCGCTGCGGGCCGCGCGAACCCGCCCAAGGAGAGAGATATTATGGCGAAGGTTATCGGCATCGACCTCGGGACGACCAATTCCTGCGTCGCCGTGATAGAAGGCAAGCAGGCCAAGGTCATCGAGAACAGCGAGGGCGCGCGCACGACACCGTCCCAGATCGCCTTCACGGAAGGCGGCGAGCGCCTGGTCGGCCAGGCGGCCAAGCGACAGGCGGTGACCAATCCCGAGAACACGTTCTACGGCATCAAGCGGCTGATCGGCCGGCGCATGACCGACCCGATGGTCAAGAAGGAGACCGACCTGGTCCCCTTCAAGATCGTGCCCGGCGACAACGGCGACGCATGGGTCGAGAGCCGCGGCAAGAAATTCGCCCCGTCGCAGATCAGCGCCTTCGTCCTGCAGAAGATGAAAGAGACCGCCGAGGCCTATCTCGGCGAGAAGGTCACCGAAGCTGTCATCACCGTTCCCGCCTATTTCAACGACAGCCAACGCCAGGCCACCAAGGACGCCGGCAGGATCGCCGGCCTCGAAGTGCTGCGCATTATCAACGAGCCAACCGCCGCCGCGCTCGCCTACGGGCTCGAGCAGAAGAAGACCGGCACCATCGTGGTCTACGATTTGGGCGGCGGCACCTTCGACATTTCCGTGCTCGAGATCGGCGACGGCGTGTTCGAGGTGAAGTCGACCAACGGCGACACCTTCCTCGGCGGCGAGGATTTCGACAAGCGCGTCATCGACTATCTCGCGGACGAATTCAAGAAAGAGCAAGGCATCGACCTGCGCAACGACCGGCTCGCGCTCCAGCGCCTCAAGGAGGCGGCGGAGAAGGCCAAGATCGAATTGAGCTCGTCGATGCAGACCGAGGTCAACCTGCCGTTCATCACCGCGGACCAGGCCGGGCCGAAGCACCTCAACATCAAGCTAACGCGCGCCAAGCTCGAGGCATTGGTTGACGATCTCATTCAAAAAACCATCGAGCCGTGCCGTAACGCACTCAAGGACGCGGGGCTCAAGGCGAGCGAGATCGGCGAGGTCATCCTGGTCGGCGGCCAGACCCGAATGCCCAAGGTGTTCGAGACGGTGAAGACCTTCTTCGGCCGCGAGCCCAACCGCTCGGTCAACCCCGACGAGGTGGTTGCGGTCGGCGCCGCGATCCAGGCCGGCGTCCTCAAAGGCGAGGTCAAGGACGTACTGCTTCTGGACGTGACGCCACTGTCGCTCGGCATCGAGACGCTGGGCGGCGTCTTCACGCGGCTGATCGACCGCAACACCACGATCCCGACCAAGAAGGGCCAGGTGTTCTCGACCGCGGAAGACAACCAGACCGCCGTGACCATCAGGGTCTTCCAGGGCGAGCGCGAGATGGCGGCCGACAACAAGCTTTTGGGCCAGTTCGATCTGGTCGGCATTCCACCGGCGCCGCGCGGCGTGCCACAGGTCGAGGTCACGTTCGACATCGACGCCAACGGCATCGTCTCGGTTCAGGCCAAGGACAAGGCCACCGGCAAGGAGCAGCAGATCCGCATTCAGGCCTCGGGCGGCCTCGCCAAGGACGACATCGAGAAGATGGTGAAGGACGCCGAGGCGCACGCCGCCGAGGACAAGAAGCGGCGCGAGCTGGTCGAGGCGCGCAACCAGGGCGAGGCGCTGGTCCATGCCAGCGAGAAGACGCTCAAGGAGAACGCCGACAAGGTGCCGGCCGACGCCAAGCAAGCGGTCGAAGCCGCGGTCGCCGATCTCAAAGGCGTGCTCGCCGGCGAGGATATCGGCCAGATCCGCGCCAAGTCCGAGGCGCTGGCGCAGACGTCGATGAAGCTGGGCGAGGCACTCTACAAGCAGCAGTCGCCTCCCGGCGGCGGGCCGCAGCAGCCGGGCGCCGGCGGACAGGCCGGCGGCGGCGCGGGCGGCCAGCAGGCCGGCAACGAGAAGGTGGTCGACGCCGACTTCGAGGAAGTCGACGAGCAGAAAAAGCGCGGCTCCGCCTGAGCGACGCCGTTTTTTCGTCGCCAGCGTGAACCCAAAAGCGTCATAACACGGCGATGGCGAAGCGGGATTTCTACGAGACCCTCGGCGTGACGCGCGGCGCCTCAGCCGAGGACCTCAAAAGGGCCTTTCGTAAGCTCGCCATGCAATATCACCCGGACCGCAATCCGGGCGACGCCCAGGCCGAGCAGCACTTCAAGGAAATCAACGAGGCCTACGACGTCCTCAAGGACGAGCAGAGGCGCGCGGCCTATGACCGCTTCGGCCACGCCGCGTTCGAGAATACCGGCGGTCGCGGCCCCGGTGATTTCGGCTTCGGCGCCGGTTTCGGCGCGGGCTTCGCCGACATCTTCGACGAGATGTTCGGCGAGTTCATGGGCGGCCGCCGCCAGCAGGGCGGCGTCAACCTGCGTGGCAGCGACCTGCGCTACAACCTCGAGATCACGTTCGAAGAGGCGTTCCACGGCAAGCAGACGACGGTGCGCGTGCCGACGCTCGCCGCCTGCGACGCCTGCAAAGGCAGCGGCGCCGAGGCCGGCTCGCGGCCGATCAGCTGCCCGACCTGTCACGGCCAGGGGCGGGTGCGCGCGCAGCAGGGCTTCTTCACTATCGAGCGCACCTGTCCCGCCTGCCACGGCGCCGGCCGCGTCATCGAGAATCCATGCCGCCAGTGCGGCGGCCAGGGCCGCGTGCACAAGGAGCGGGCACTGGCGGTGGCGATCCCGGCGGGCGTAGAGGACGGCACGCGCATCCGGCTTGCCGGCGAGGGCGAGGCCGGCGTGCGCGGCGGCAACGCGGGCGATCTCTATATCTTCCTGACGATCAAGCCGCACCGCCTATTCCACCGCGACGGCAACCACGTCCATGTCCATGTTCCGGTGTCGATGACGACCGCGGCGCTCGGCGGCGCGCTCGAGGTGCCGACCATCGACGGCAGCCGCGCGCGGGTGACGATCCCGGCCGGCACGCAGAACGGCCACCAGCTCCGCCTCAAGAGCAAGGGCATGTCGACCCTGCGCTCGACCGCGCGCGGCGACATGTATGTCGAGGTCCGGGTCGAGACGCCGGTGCACCTGTCGAAGCGCCAGCAGGAGCTGCTCAAGGAATTCGACGCCGCCGGCGACGCGCGCAAGACTCAACCCGAAGCCGAAAGCTTCTTCGCCAAGGTCAAAGAGTTCTTCGGCGATCTGACGGAATAGACTGGTAATTCGGCTTCGCACGACTGCGCGGGCGGTAATCGGCCCGCGCCTGCGCTATGCACCGCATGCTATAGTCGTGGGCGGCACGGGGGGAGCCGGTGGTCAAGCTGGCGTTCTGGGAAACGGTCAACGGCGCCTATCGCTTCGTCTTCAGCCATCCGCTGGTGGTTTTGCGCACCGGCTGGTTCTACCTGGTGCTGACGGCGCTCGATGCCGCGTTGCGTCGCGGCCCGGCGCTGGGGTCGCTGTCGCATGCAGCGGCGTTTGCCATCGCGATCCTGCTGATCGGCGCCAGCATCGCCTGGCACGTCGCGCTGCTGCGCGCCATCCTGCTCGACGAGCATTCGTGGGCGGCGGCGCTGCAATTCCGCTATCGCCATTGGCGGCTGCTGGGCGTCGGCATGTTGCTTTTCCTCATGCTGCTGCCCATCGTCGCCGTCGCCGGCATCGCCGGTGTCGTCGCCTTCCACGTCAGCATACTATTCTCGATTGCGATTTTGGCCGCGATCACCGGCATCATTTTATTCGTCGCCGTTTGCCGATTTTATCTGCTTAGCCCGGCGATCGCGACCGACGATCCGGCGAAGGCGATCCGTGCCGCCTGGCATCGCGGCCGCGGTAATAGCTGGCGATTGCTCTTCGGCGGAATTCTGATGATTCTGCCGGCGACGATCGTCGTCGCCTTGGTCGGCGGCGCCGGCGGGTTTCTAGTCTACATCGCGACCCACGGCGACCTGTCGTTCAGCGAATGGATCGCGCAGCTGAGCTTCGCCAGTCGCGCCGCGCTTGGCCTGGCGCAAGGCGTCGTCCAGCTGATGATCGGCGCGTTCAACTTCGCGTTCTATGCCTTCGCCTATCGGCAGCTGGCGGCGAACTGGAACCCGCCGCTGACGCCGGCGGCACAGTTCGACACCTAGCAGTTTGCTGAAAAATTCGGATTTTCGCGAGTCAGCCCGAACTGCTGCACGGTAGGTGAGCGTTTCTGGCTGATTTTGCGATGTAAAGGGCGCATTGCGGACGGACTCCTCCTACGCGGCCA
>JBOHLS010000009.1:0-92209 GCA_050729835.1 Allostellaceae bacterium
AGGCTTCTCTGATTGGGGTCGTTGTGGTCAAGCTGTTCCGGTCGTCTCTTCGTCCGGATCGTATCGCCTGCGGGTCACGCGCTTCTCTTCGCGGTCGGCGCTGGGCCGCCGCATGATGGGGTAAGGAAGGCAAGGCGTCTCAATCTGTTTCACGACCTTTGGAGGCTTTCGACCCCAAGGCTCGAGTCTCTCAACGAGATCGCCTGGCCCAATCGTCCCCACGGAACGATCCGGCATCACCCTTGCGGGCGAAGTTGTGTGTTCTTTGCTCCTCCAGTCTTTGTCTCAGCTCATGCCACCTTTGATGCCGCCGCTGCAGAACCGGTTTCCTTGCCGTAGCGGAACGCGGTCCCATCGGCCCACATGCGATGCAGAATGACGCCGAGCTTGCGGGCGACCGCGACCCGTGCCCGCGCCATGCCCCGGCGCTTGGCGATGTTCATGCCCCAGGCGCGCAAGCTCGACCATTTCTTGCTGCGAACCAGCAGGGTGTGGGCCGCTTCATAGAGAGCAGTGCGGGTAAGCTCGTCGCCGCATCGGCTGACCTTGCCTTGGATGTCGGTCTCGCCGGACTGGTAGCGCGCCGGCGTCAGGCCCAGATGCGCTCCCACCGCCCGGCTGCGGCTGAAGCGGTCTGGCCGGTCGATGGTGGCGCGGAAGGCGAGCGCGGTGACCGGTCCGACGCCCGGCGCGCTCATCAGCCGCCGGCAGATCTCCTCCTTGCGGGCGATGTCGAGAACCTGCTTCGTCAGGCGGGCGAACTCCCGCAGCATCGTGACCAAGATCCTCAGCAGCGGCTCGACCAGTGGCATCACCATGGCGTCGGCGCCGGCCAGCTCGCGCACCCGATCGGCGAAAGCCGTTCGCGGCGGCGTGCCGACTTTGAGGCCGGCCTCCCGCAGGATCGCCCTGACCACATTTTCGATCGTGCGCATCTCGTTCAGTACCGTCCGGCGGGCGACCAGGAGAGAGCGCCAGAGCCGGCATTGCCGGCTCTTCACGTGCACCGGCCGATACCAGCCGGTGCGCATGATCTGCGCCAGGGCTCGGGCATCGTTGCGATCGGTCTTGTTCGGCATCGTCTTCATCGCGGCATTGGCCCGCCGCGTCTCGATGCAGATGGCCGGCAGGCCCTCCGCATGCAGTCCGTCGTGAAGCCAGGCCGTCAGCGAACACGCTTCCAGACCGATACGCTCCAGCGGCAGATCGAGTTCCCGCAGCGCTGCGGTCAACGCCCGCGGCTCGCTCGATGCGCGTGCTTCCTTCACGATCTGGCCACTCTCGTCAACGACACAGATAGCGGTCTCTTCCAAAGACACGTCCAGTCCGGCAAAATACTTCATGGCTGCTCCTTCCCGATGTTTGTGGCGATTCAACACCGACCACGTTCTCACATCCCGACAGGAGCAGCCGCCCGAATCTCGGCTCAGGCGAGACCCCAATCACCCCATCTGATTCGACTAAGGAATTCAGAATAATTTAAGGACACCCCCCGCCACTCGACCCTTTGCGGACGTTGATTGGACTCGCAGGATCTCGCACTGAACACGCGGTCGAGAGCGAATTTCGCTCGCGGTGAATACACGTCAGACTTCAACCGCAAGCGCGATGAGCTGCCGTCATCTCAATCAGCATGTGATGCGTACGGTAGGACTGTCATGAGTGAGTCGGGCCCCCGCTACCATCGCGCGCGTGAAAAAGGCCCCGCCAGAAGGGGTCTTTGCTTGACCGGAACGTTCACCGATTAATCCAGAAAGACGCGATAGGCCGCCGGCTCGCGCAGCGCACGCCGGAGATTGGCCGAACGTGGCCGGTCGGCGGCCTGGAGCAGTGTCCAGAAGAAATCGTCCGCCGCGGCCGGAATGGCGATTTCGCCGGGCCCAGCGATCCGTTGCACGATCTCGAGCAAGCCGCGCTGGAACGGCGCCTGCGCGATGGTACAGCCGACGGAACGCGCCAGCCGCGCGCAATCGATATGCGCCGGCGCGAAGCTACGCTGGGCGACCACGAACATCGGCAGATCGGTCTCGGAATCGCCGACCGCGAAGGTCTCGTCCTGCGCCCGGCCGGTCCAGGCTAGCAGTGCCGCCAGGCCGGTGCCCTTGTCGACGCTCTTGGCCAGGATCGTCGTGTCGATGGTCGTCTGGTGTGCGACCAGGCGATCGAGGCGGAGCTTGGCGATGAGGTTGCGCACCAGCAGCTCCGGCAGCGGCACGGTGCCGCGCCGGCCATAGGTATAGGCGCGGATCGAGCATTCGTAGCCGTCGTCGAGGAAGATGCCCGGGAGCGTCTTGAGCAATCCACGCAAGGTCACGAGCTGTTCCAGCGTGGCGTCGTCCAGCAGGATGCGGCCTTGCCGCGTGGTCGCGTCCCAGACATAGCCACCGCACTCGGCGACGCCGCCGATGAGGCCATAGGCGGCGCAATAATCGCGGACCTGGTGCGCCGGCCGGGCGGTGTCGAGCGCCACGGCAAAGCCGCGCGCGTGCAGCAACGCCAGCGCCGACACGCCCGCCGCGGTCGTGGTCGGGAAGCCGAAGACACGGCGGTCGATAACGCCGTCGAGGTCGAGCACCGCCAGCGGCGCGTGCCAGGCCGGAGCCGCCCTCGGCTTGCAGAGTGCGCCGCAGTACCGCGCGCTTTCGCGCGTCAGGAAATCCCACGCCTTGACGTATTGGGCGTTGAATTCGTCGGCGCGATGGGCGAGATGGGTCTGCTTGACGATGCCGTCGAGCGCCGCTTGCCGGGTCCACAGCCCCGCCATCAGCTTGCAAAGGAAAAGCCGCTCGCCCTGCGGCGCGTCGCCGGCTGCGACGGCGTAAGCCGAGCGCAGATCGCGCTCTTCGTCGGCGCTCAGGCCGAATTGCAAGACGGCGTCGGCCAGATCGTAGGCCGGATCGCACAGATTGATCTCGTTCTTGCCGATGCCGTGATGCTCGAAATCGGTCTTCAGCAAGCCGGCCGGTCCGGCGATCCATTCGTCTGCCGCCATTCGTCCGTCGATCAGAGCCGCGTGCGGCGTCAGCCGCGTGGCCAGGCGGCGGCGCAGCGGTTCGGCCATCAGGCCGCTGACGCCCGAGCCATAGGCGGCGGCAAGCGTATCGGCGAGCAGCGCCAGGCCCTCGTGTTGCGCATCCGCCGCGCTCGGCGCCGTGATCGCCAGCTGCGTCGCGCGCGCCGCGACATAGCTCGCCGCGGTGGCGATCCAGGTGTCGCGTGACGCGTGCGAGCAGGCGGTCTTGCCGGTCTGCGGCAGCCATTCGGTGAAGAGGATACCGTCACGCAAGCCGAGCAGCGGCGGCACGCGGCCGGTGAGGCGCTCGGCAGCAAGAAAGGCGGCGTAGCCGAGCCAGCCCCATCCGACGCTTTTGGCAAAGACGTAACGCACCTCGCCCGCGCCCGACGCGGTCGCGAGACGGATGGCATAGACCCGCTTGAGCCGATGGCGTCGGCAATCGCCCGAGCGATATTCGAGCTCGGCATTGAACGCGGCGGCGGCCGGGTCGTCGATCACGGTTGCGCCACGGTAGCCCTGGACGTGGAAATACTCGGCGAGCCGCGCCGCAATCATGGCGTCGGAATCCAAGAGCTGCGCCTTGTGCCATTCCTCGGGCAAAAGCGTGATGATGGTTTCGCCGGCGAAAGCCGCTGCTTCCTTGTGCTCGCGCCAGTCGCGCCGTAGCGGATGCACCGGGAACAGGATGGTGCGGGCAATGGCGCCGAAGCCGGCGCGGCGCAATTCCTGCACCGCCATGCCGATGGTGTCGCCGCTGAAGGGCGGATCGTCGATCAGCGCGGCGTGGTAGCCGGCGCAGGCAAACTCGCGCAGCCGTTGCATCTCCGCGGCGGACAGGCCCTTGTTGGGCCGGACGGTCACGATCGCGGTCCGCGTGAAGCCGCGGACATCGAGCCGGGCGCGCATCAACGACGCGAAATAGACCCCAGCGGTCCGCAAGCCGACGACGACGACCGGTTGCGACCGGTCGGCGCGCACGGCGGCGAAGCGGTCGGCCAGCTCCAGCACGTCGAGCTGAGTCAAATCCTGCTTGCGGAAGGCCGAAGGAATCCGAACCGGTTCCGCCAACAAGCGGCGTGGCAAGGGTTGCTCTAGGATGGCGGCAAGGTCGGCGACCGCCGCCGGATCCGGCGTTATACCGGGCGGCGGGGCGGCGACCACCCGCAGGAAGTCGGCCAGGGCGGCCTGCCAAACGTCGCGCCAGCGCCGCAGCCGGCGCGTCTCGCGAGCGCGGCCGATGGCCACAACAGCGCTTAGCGCGCGGATACTCTGGCGTGCGCCCGGCAGCCGCGCCAGGCGATGCGGAAGGCGCAGGACCGGGCCGTGCAACGCGTCCTCGGCGGCGGTCAGCAAGGCGCCGGCGAGCAGGAAAACGTTGGTCGCGGCTTCGTCGCGCTGCCACGGTTCGGTCAAAGTGCCGAGATGCGTCAACTCGCGGCCGAGATAGCCGGCGATGTCGCCGACCGTACACAGCGGATTGAGCGACCAGGGATAGTTACCATAGAACGCTCGCTCGGCCGCGAGCGCTGCGGCGAACGGCGTAGCTGCGGTACGAGCGTCGGGTTGCAGGTTGCTGCGCGGCATCACGGCCTTCCGGATCGGTTCACTGCCCACGCCGGAAAAGGGCTTCGAGCTTGTGGAAGGTCCACTGCATGAACGGCAGCACCGCGATCAGGAACGGTCCCGGCGAGCGGCCCGACGTCGCCAGGATGGTCTGGACGATGCGGCGGTCGAGCCAAATCTGCTTGGTCAGCGCCGGCCCCGGTGCCGAGCACGAATCCATCCAGCGAATCCAGCTGTGGCGATGCACCTCGGCGATGTTCTCGAGCTCGAGCAGCACGCCAGGCGAGAAACGCGCATAGGCTTCGTCGAACGCGACCTTGAAGGCGAATGAACCGTTGCGACAGAGGAAGTTGCACAGCTGGGCAATCGGTCGGCCGTTCAGCGACAGCGCCAGCATCATCAGGTGGCCGCGGTGGAACGCCTCGTGCAGCGTCTCGACGAAGAACTGCTTCTGCGCCGGATTGCACGATAGCGCGGTGCCCTCGCGTCCCTTCCAGCCGCTCGCCTCGAGACGGAGGAAATCCTCGGTCCAGGCGGCGATGTCGCCGTCGCCGGCGAGCATCGTGTAGTCGAGCGTACCTTGCCGGCTGAGCGCGCTTTCCTGCTGGCGCAGCGTGCGCCGCTTCTTGGTTGAGAGCGCCTCGTCGATATAGGACTTGGCGTTGGCGTGCGGCCGCAGCAGCGCCCGCGTGCTGCATTCGAGCGTCAGCGTCGGATGCCGGTGCTCCTCGAGGAATTCGACCAGCGCCTTCCACAGTGGGCCGTCGCCAGCCACGCCGCCGAATTCGATCAGGATCGAGCCGCGCGGGTCGCTGGCGGCCCACTCGAACACCGCCTGGAAGCAGGCCTCGGCGGTCTCGGCGCGGACCAGCGGGCTGCAGAGGAAGCAATGGAGGTGCTTCCACAGGCGCAGCGCGCTGACCGGCGTGTTCTTGTAGTGGTTCTGCCGCTCGAGCGGGAAGAACCCGCACAGCACCGGCGGCTGGCCGTTCCCATCCGGCGATTGCGCATAGACGAACGCGAACAGAAGATCGGCGCTACCGCGCAGATGGCGCAGCGCCGGCAGCAGCATCCACGGCTCATAAAACACGTTGGGCTCGAGCGCGGCGGTCGACAGCTCTTCCCAGGCCGCGCGATGCCGTTCGAGCCCGGTCACGTCCCGTTCGATGACGACGATCAGCCGGGTATCCTTGTCGACGCGCCGAATCTTGGCGTCGTCCGGTGCGCGCACCGTCGTCGGCGCAAGCTGGATCGCGGCTTCGGCCATGGCGCTTACGCGGTCTCGGCGTCGAAGGCGCGACGCGGCTTCGTCAGCTTGGCGAAGGCGCGCTGCGCCAAGCCGCCGATCTCGGCGAAGCCGGGTTTCGGATCGTCGAGCGTCAAACTGTCCCAACGCTCGCGCAACGTCAGAATGTTGGCGACGGTTTCGCCCAAGACGGCGGGCAGCGTCTTGGTGGCGAGCGTCGGGTCGCGGCGATCGGCGCACAGATTGGCGAACTGCCACTCGAGATCGAGCGGCAGGTTGCGGCAGAACAATCCGGTGCGGTAGCGCGATGGGAAATCGTGCCGCCCGTCGGTCAGGAACTCGAACAACGCCAATGGGAAATCCGCGCCGGCGGCGACGCTCAACGGCAGCGAGCCCCAGAACCGCGAATTCACCTCGATGAAAATCCAATCGCCGGTCGCCGGGTTGAGCTTGAACTCGACCATGGCGACGCCGGTGTAGCGCAGCGGCTGCAAGATGCGGAGCGCCGCGTCGAGCAGGTCGGGCGATAGCGTCACGCTTTTGCGATAGGCGCTCTGGCCGCCTTCGAGCGGCTCGTGCACGCGGACGTGTTGGAAGGCGAGCAGCCTCTCGCCGCGATCGAGCAGCAGCTCGACCCCGGCGCCGTGGCCGATGAAGTTCTGCTGCGCGGCAACCGGGCCGTGCGCCAGGAATTTCGGCAGGATGCGGAAAAGCTCCGCTTCGCTGTGAACCTTGCGTACCGCGAGGCCCTGGGTCGGATGATCGAAGGTACGCCGCGGCTTGAGGACCAGCGGCGCGCCCAGCTCGTGCCACGCCTCGCGCCCGCCGGCCATGTCGGTGACGACGATTTCGCGCGGCAGGCGGACGCCGGCGGAACGGGCGAGCTCGTTGGTGCGGTGCTTGTCGAACAGCACCGCGACCGCCTCGTCATTCGGCGTGTAGATGCGGCCAAAGCGTTCGAGCTCGGCGCGATGCTGGTGAAGAGCGATCGTGTCGATGTCGGTGCAGGGGATGACGAGGTCGAAACGCTCGCGGCGCATCAAGTCGCTCAGCGCCATTTTCCATTTCAGATCGGTGTCGCCATAGGGCGGGAGGTCATGCGTGGCGCGGACATAGCGCGAGCGCCGCGAGATGCAGCCCGGCCGGGTCCAGGCGGTGTGCACCTCGACGCCACCGCGGCCGAGCGAGCGGATCACCGCCAGGACGGTCCTGGAGACGCTCGATAGGAGCAAGGCTTTTTTCATGGCTCGCTCATCCGCCGCGTCGCCGGCGCGGCGCGCCGACCGGCGCCGCACGACCGGCGACGGCGGACATGGCACTGTAGATTCCCTGCGCCGAGGCCGGACGCCCGACGATCTCGCCCATGAAGAATTCGAGATATGCGTCGAGCCAGGCGAGGAACCGCTCGAGATCGCGCCGCGTCCGGACATAGGGCGTGTGGCCGATGCCGAGCGACGGGCTGTGGTAGCTGATCACGAAGACCTGCTGCTCGCCGCGCCGGACCAGTGCGCGCGTCAGGCGCTTGGCCTCCGCGATGGTCACGCCCTCGGGGCTGAGACGGATGCGATCGAGCAGCCGCGCCCGCGCGCAGATCGCGGTCGCCCGCAGCCGCACGCCGCGCGTGCCGCCGATCCACGAAAACGCTTCCGCGCCGAAACGGTGCAGCAGGCCGAGGAAGCCGGTGGTCAGCGGAATCTCGAGCAGGCGATCGCCGTCGCCGATCCAGAACGGATCGGGCGAGCAATGGCGAAAATCGGGGCCGGCGAGCCGCCGCAGATCGGTCCATGGCAGCACGCTCGAATCCACCAGGAAGCCGAGCTCCTCCAGCAGCGCGCGGGTCCCGGCGTCGGCGCCATAACGCCCGGCGCGATAGATGATCGGCGCGACGCCCAGATTGCGCTCGATGGTCTCCTTGAGCATGGCCAGCTTGCGGCGCTCGAGGTCGCGCGGCAGGTTGCAGGCGAAGGAATGCTCGTCGCAAACGTCTTCCTCGATGGGTGGCGTCACCCAGGGATGGAGATGCGCGCCGATCTCGCAGCGTCCGTCGGCGAGGAACTCACGCAACGGTGCGTAGCCGTCGGCCTGCGACGCGACTGGATAATCGACGAGATAGGCGGGCTTGACGCCGTAGCGGTCGAAGATCGTCTGCGCCCGCCACTGGTGCTTCATCGCCGTCACGCCGCGGGCGCTGCTCGAGAAACTTTGCAGCCAATCGAACTCCTCCTCGGTATCGATGAAGACGAGGAGCTGGGGCGGGCCTTCGGCCAGCAGCCGTGCGGGATGTGGCACGCGGGCCGCGGGATCGCGCGTCATGTGGCACGCCGTCCGAAAGCGGGCAGCGGCAGGCGGCGGGCGACGGCGCGTACCAGAGTCGCTTCCGGGCCGTCGGCGCAGCCGGTGATCGCCCACAGCTCCATCAGTAGCGCGGCGTAGGCAATGGCGCCGACGATGGTGGCGACGCCGAGCTGGGCCAGCGCACCCGACATCGTCGACGCGGCGGCGTTCCAGGCGAGACCGAGATGGCCCAGGATGAGCGCCATGCCGACGGTCGCAACGGCGCAACGCCAGCTCTTGCCGGCGAATACGCCGACACGGAAGCCGGTGAAGCGGCCGAGCACGACGAGATAGATCGCGGCTTCGAGCGCCAGGGCGATGCCGGTGGCCCACGCCAGGCCCGCGAGACCGCCGAACATCACGCCGACCAGCAACAGCGGAACGCGCAGCAGCGCCATAGCCGCAGTCGTGAAGGTGGTGATCTTGGGATTGCCGATCGCCATCACGCCGAGCATACCGATATTGGTGATTACCGAGCACGCGGCGAACGGCCCGAGGATGGCGACCAACGGCACGCCGGCGAGCCAAGCCGGCCCCAGCGTGACGCGGATGAGCGGCGCCGCGACCAGCGAGATGCCGACGCCAGCCGGCAGCACGATGCACAAGGTCGCGCTCATCGCCTTCGTCAGCGTGTCGGACGAGCCGTGGCCGCTGTGATGGATCGCCGACAAACCGGCATAAAGGGCCCGGCCGACCGGCTCGACCAATTCGCTGATCGGCAGTAAGGCGACCTCGAGCGAAGCCGAGAACAAGCCGACGGCGCTGGTGTTCATCAGTCGGCCGACGATGAACGAATCCGAGCGTTCGCGCGCGAAGCTGGCGACGCTGGTGCCCCAGATCCAGGACGACAGGCCGAGCATGCGCCGCCAGTCGACCAGCGTCAGACGTGGGCGAAACGGGTGCATCGCATAGCTGAGAACGACGCGCGTGACGCGCAGGACGACGATGCCGACGACCAGCGACCAATAACTGCGGGTGACGAGCGCCGTGCCGATCGTCGCGACGACCGAGGCGAGACGCGGCGCCACGAACAGGATAAAATCACGGTCGAAGCGGAAATGGCGGCGGAAGTCGAGCGTGCCGACATTCTCGCAGCTCTCGAGCACGAGCAACGGCCCGAGGATCAGCAGGATGAGGCTCAGCCGCTCATCGCCGAAGAAGCGGCCGACCGGATAGGCCGCGGCGACGATGATGAGCGCCGCGATACCGGTGCGAATGAGGCCGAGAGTGAAGCCGGTGCTGTAATAGACCTCGTCGGGGTTTTTCTCGCGCAGCATCACATCCTGGATGCCGAGCGTCGCCATGGCGTCGATCGCGCGTGCGAAGGCGCCGGCCAGGGCGACGAGGCCGAAATCCATTGGCGACAGCAGCCGCGCGAGCACGAAGATGCTGAGCGCGCCGAGGGTACGGGTGACGAAGCGCCAGGTCACCATCCAGCCGGCGCCGCGCATCGTCTTGGCGGCCAGCGAGCCGGGGGCGGCGTCGACGCCGTCGCAATCGCTTTTCAGGGTATCGACCATCGCGCGAGGAACCGTCCCGTGCGCGCCGCAGCGCGCCTCGTGGAAACCTTAAGGGGCGGAGCGTAAATTTGGCGTTATTGGCCGCGAATTGCCTCGGCTCCACGCGCTTCGATCGTGGTTAACGGGCGAAGCCGGGGCCGGCTCGTCAGGCCGCGAAACTCGCCCGGCGCCTTAGGGCTAATGAACGGTTAACGCCGGCGCCTCAACCCGACCGGTAGAGCGGCAGCTTCGTGCCCGCGACGGTGCGCTCGATCACGACCTCGCGACGGAAGCTGAACAGCTTCGCCGGGCGTCCGCCGGTCGCGGTCGTCACCTTGCTGGTTTCCTCGACCAACCCCTGCTGCTCGACGAGGCGGCGGAAATTCTGCTTGTGCAGCCGCTGGCCGGCGAGGGCCTCGACCGCCCGCTGGAGCTGGAACAAGGTGAAGCTCGCCGGCATCAGCTCGAAGACCACCGGCCGGTATTTGATCTTGGCACGCAGCCGGGCGATGCCGGTGGCCAGGATGCGGCGGTGATCGTGCATCATCGGCGTTCCCGCGATCGGGTCAGCGGTCGCACGATGGCCGTGCGCCTCGGGCACGACACCGGCTTCCCACAACAGCTCGTAGCGCTGCAGCACGAACTCCTCGTTCCAGCCGTGCGCTTGCGCACCGAACGCGACATTGATGCGCTCGCGCCGCTCGCGCATTTGCGGCGACAAACCGTGCCGCGCCCAGGCCCGCAAGCGCGGCAGGATCGCGCTCGCGATCAGCTGCGGCGGGCCGCGCCGCCAGTCCTCCCACGGGAAATACCGATACCAGTTCTGCCAGGTGGCATCCGCGGCCTCGCCGTCGCTGCGCTCGCGCGTCAGGCCGAGATAGCTGATGGAGATGCGGCGCTCGACCGCCGCTTCGCGCGTGCGCTCGCGGTCGGCGAAGGTATAGAGCTGCTCGGCATAGCCCAGCGCATGCCGGGTCTGGTCCTCGACCCAGGAACGCACGCCGCTCTGCAACGTGCGATGGCGTGATTGCAGCGGGCCCGAGGGCAGGGCGTCGCCGCCATGCAGCGCCAGCACGCGCGGCTCGTCGGCCGTCACGGCGACGATCACCGCGGTCAATTCGACCGTCGGCGGGCCGCCTGACAACTCTTGCGTGTGTTCGGTGGGGCGGTCGGGCCGTGTCGTGGCGTTCACGTCTTCACCGCCCGGTCTTGACAGTCATTATGGTCAACCATAGCATAAGTTGGTTGACGGGTGTGTGCGCCCGTTTTCTTGACCGCTAGAAATGCTCAAATAGAGTATAATAAATGCCAGACACGATCGAACTCGAGCGACTTTACGAACGCGTCCGCCCGGCGATCCCGCCGGTCGAATGGCCGGTCTTCGCCGACGACATCGCCGCGATTCTGGCGCTGAAGCGCACGCGCGACGCCGTCATCCTGGCGCATAACTACCAGACACCGGAGATCTTCCATTGCGTCGCCGATATCACCGGCGACAGTCTGGTTTTGGCGCGCGAGGCGGCGAAGACGTCGGCCCGGGTGATCATCCTCGCCGGCGTGCATTTCATGGCCGAGACGGCCAAGCTCCTCAATCCCGACAAAACGGTGCTGATCCCCGATACGCGCGCCGGCTGCTCGCTGGCCGAATCGATTACGGCCGCCGACGTGCGGCTGCTGCGCCAGCGCTATCCCGGCGTGCCGGTAGTGAGCTACGTCAACACCTCGGCCGCGGTGAAGGCCGAATCCGACATCTGCTGCACCTCGGGCAACGCCAAACGGGTCGTCGAATCGCTCGGCGTGTCACGCGTCGTCATGCTGCCCGACGAATACCTGGCGCGCAACGTGGCGGCCGAAACCAAGGTCGAGGTCGTCGCCTGGACCGGCCATTGCGAGGTCCACGAGCGTTTCACCGCCGCGGAAGTCCACGCGCTCCGCGCCCAGCATCCCGACATCGTCGTGCTGGCGCATCCGGAGTGCCCGCCCGACGTGGTCGCCGCCGCGGATTTCGCCGGCTCGACAGCGGCGATGTCGAATTACGTCGCGACCAAGCATCCGGCGCGCGTCGTGCTGCTGACCGAATGCTCGATGAGCGACAACGTCGCGCTTGACCATCCCGAGACGGCTTTCGTGCGTCCGTGCAATCTCTGCCCGCACATGAAGCGCATCATGCTCGCCAACATCCGGCATGCGCTCGAAACCATGACGCACGAGGTGACCATCGATCCGGCCGTCGCCGCTCCGGCGCGTCGCGCCGTCGAGCGCATGCTGGCGGTCTAGGCCCGGATGGGTTCGATCGCGCAGGCCGGTTGTCCGGTCGTGATCGGCGCCGGCGTTGCCGGCTTGATGACGGCGCTGCATCTCGCGCCCGAGCCGGTCGTCGTCCTGGCCAAGGCGCCACTCGGCTCGGGTTGCGCCAGCGCCTGGGCGCAAGGCGGCATCGCCGTTGCGGTGGGCGAAGACGACGATCCCGTCCGCCATGCCGCCGACACGGTCGCTGCCGGCGACGGGCTGTGCGATGCGGGTGCAGTCGAGTGGATCACGGCGGCCGGTCCGGCGGCGCTCGCCGAGCTGGTTCGCCGCGGCGTCGCTTTCGACCGTGCGCCGGGCGGGTGCTTTAAGCTCGGCCTCGAAGGCGGGCACGCCCGCCGCCGGATCGTCCATGCCGCCGGCGACGGCACCGGTCGGGCGATCACGGCGGGGCTGATCGCGGCGGTGCGGCGCACGAAGTCGATCACCGTGCTCGAAGGCGTCGAGGCGCGCTGGCTGATCGTCGAGGACGGCGCCGTCGCGGGCGTGCTCGCCGCCGCCGCAGCCGGACCGCTTGTGCTGCCGACGGCGCGCGCGGTGATCGCGACCGGCGGCATCGGCGGGCTCTATCGCGAGACCACCAATCCGTTGGCGGCGATCGGCCAGGGCCTGGCGCTGGCCGCCCGGGCCGGCGCGGCGCTGGCCGACATGGAATTCGTCCAGTTCCATCCGACCGCGTTTGCCGCCGGCCTCGACCCGATGCCACTGGTAAGCGAAGCGGTGCGCGGCGAAGGCGCGCTGCTGGTCGACGAGACCGGCCGCCGGATCATGGCCGATCACCCGCGCGCGGATCTCGAGCCGCGCGACATCGTCGCGCGCGCGGTGTGGCGGGAAATCGCCGCCGGCCGCCGTGTCTTCCTCGATGCGCGGCGCGCGCTCGGCGACTGCTTCGCCAGCCGTTTTCCAGGCGTTGCCGCCGCCTGTCGCGGCGCCGGCATCGATCCCGCTACCGATCCGATCCCGGTACGGCCGGCGGCGCATTATCACATGGGCGGGATCGCGGTCGACGCGGTGGGGCGCAGCTCGATCGCCGGATTGTGGGCGGTGGGCGAAGCGGCGGCCACCGGTCTCCACGGCGCCAACCGCCTGGCCAGCAATTCCCTGCTCGAAGCCTGCGTCGTCGCCCGGCCGGTCGCGGAATCGGTCGGCGGCACGGCGGCGCGACGATCGCGTCCGCTGCGGGTCGGCATGTCTCCGCTGCCGGCGTCGCCCGCGGCCGATGGCGTGCGTTGCGTCATGGCCCGGCATGTCGGCGTGTTGCGCGAGCGTGCCAGCTTGACGGCGGCGGTTGCCGCGCTGGCGCCGCTCGCCTTTAGTGTTGGTCCCGAGGCCGATCCGGCTCTCGTCGGTCTCTTCGTCGCGGCGGCGGCGTTGCGGCGCGAGGAAAGCCGCGGCAGCCATGCCCGCACCGATTTCCCTGCGCACGCGTCCGCCGGCGCGCGCCGCTCGCTCCTCCGGCTCGCGGACGTGCAGACCATGCTCGATGCTTCCGACAAACGCATGGCAGTCGGGGTATAAGTCGTGACCGTGCCGCCGCTGCCGACGATCATGGTCGAGCCGCTGGTGCGCGCAGCCTTGCTCGAAGACCTTGGCCGGGCCGGCGACATCACAACGGACGCGATCGTGCCGGCGGATGCGCGCGCGACGACTGCCCTGGTGGCGCGGAAGGCCGGCGTTGTGGCCGGCCTCGACTGCGCCGCGATCGCGTTCCGGCTGATCGAGCCTGCCCTCGCGGTCGAGGTCATGCGGCCCGACGGTAGTGCCGTCGCCGCCGACGAGGTCATTGCCACCGTTGCTGGCCCGACGCGCGGCATCCTTTCGGCCGAGCGCGTCGCGCTCAACTTTCTGTGTCATCTGAGCGGCATCGCCTCGGCATCGGCGGCGATCGTCCGGTCGATCGAGGGCCGGCGCGCGCGGCTGGTCTGCACGCGCAAGACCATGCCGGGGCTGCGCGCGTTGCAGAAATACGCGGTGCGCGTCGGCGGCGGCTTCAACCACCGCTTCAGCCTTGATGACGGCGTGCTGATCAAGGACAACCACATCGCCGCTGCCGGCAGCCTCGCGGCGGCGGTCGCGCGCGCTCGCGCCGCCATTGGCCACATGGTCAAGATCGAGCTCGAGATCGACACGCTCCCGCAACTCGAAGAAGCGCTGCGCCTCGCGGTCGATGCGGTGCTGCTCGACAACATGAGCCTCGACGATCTACGACGCGCCGTTGCCCTGGTCGACGGCCGGCTGGTGACCGAGGCCTCCGGTCGCATCACGCCGGAGACGGCACCCGCCGTCGCGGCTACAGGCGTTGACCTGCTGTCGAGCGGCTGGCTCACGCACAGCGTCACGGCGCTCGATATCGGCCTCGACTGGCGCTGACCGTGACCAAGGTGGCGCCTGCCGGTAGCGCTTGCGGTTTGGGCGGTTTTCGTCGATTGATCCCGGGCCATGACGGGTCTCGCCGGGTCGTATGACGTGCTGGTGGCGGGCGGCGGTAATGCCGCCCTGTGCGCCGCGATCGCCGCGCGCGAAGCCGGCGCCACCGTGGCTTTGGTCGAGCATGCGCCGCGCGACTTCCGCGGCGGCAACAGCCGGCACACGCGGAATTTCCGGGTCATGCACGCCGCGCCGACCGCGACCCTGACCGAAGCCTATGCCGAGGGCGAATACTGGGACGATCTGCGGCGGGTCACGGCGGACCAGACCGACGAGGCGCTGGCTCGGCTGACGATCCGCGAATCGGCGCCGGCGCTGGCGTGGATGGAACGCCGCGGCGTTCGCTTCCAACCGTCGCTCGCCGGCACGCTCAGCCTGTCGCGTACCAATGCGTTCTTCCTGGGCGGCGGCAAGGCGCTGCTCAACACCTATTATCGGGCGGCCGAGCGGCTCGGCGTCGCGATCCTCTACGACGCCGAGGTGCAGGATTTGCGCCTGCGGGAGGGGGCGGTGGAATCGGTCGCGGTCGCGGTCGGCGGGAAGATGATGACGCTGCGGGCGCGAACGGTGGTGGCGGCATCGGGCGGCTTCCAGGCGAACATCGAGTGGCTGCGCCAGTATTGGGGCGCGGCGGCCGACAATTTCCTAATCCGCGGCACGCCCTATGCGAAAGGCCGGGTGCTGCGCAATCTGCTCGACCAAGGCGTGATGTCGGTCGGCGACCCGACGCAATGCCATGCGGTCGCGATCGACGCGCGGGCTCCGAAATTCGACGGCGGCATCGTCACCCGCCTCGACGCCGTGCCGTTCAGCATCATGGTCAATCGCGACGCGCGGCGCTTCTACGACGAGGGCGAGGATTTATGGCCCAAGCGCTACGCCATCTGGGGGCGGCTGATCGCGCAGCAGCCCGACCAGATTGCCTACGCGATCACCGACGCCAAGGTGCTGACCCTGTTCATGCCGTCTATGTTTCCGGCAGTCGCCGCCGCGACGATCGACGAGCTGGCCGGCAAGCTCGCGCTCGATCGTGCGACGCTCGCCGAGACCGTGCGCGCCTACAACGCCGCGGTGCGACCGGGCCGGTTCGACGACAAGATCCTCGACGATTGCCGGACCGACGGGCTGACGCCCGCCAAATCGCACTGGGCCCAGCGCATCGACACGCCGCCCTATTTCGCCTATCCGCTGCGGCCGGGAATCACCTTCACCTATCTCGGGGTCAAGGTGGACGATCGGGCGCGCGTCGTCCTGAAGGATGGTCGGCCGGCGCGCAACCTGTTCGCCGCCGGCGAGATCATGGCGGGTAACATCCTGGGCCGCGGCTATCTCGCCGGGTTCGGCATGACCATCGGCACCGTGTTCGGGCGGATCGCTGGGACGGAGGCGGCAAAGCATGCGCGCCACTGACGCCGTCGCCGAAGCGCGGCGGGCAATGCAGATTTGCAACGCCTGTCGTTACTGCGAGGGCTATTGCGCCGTCTTTCCGGCGATGGAGCTGCGCCGCGAATTTTCCAACGCCGATTTGAGCTATCTCGCCAATCTCTGTCACGATTGCCGCGGCTGCTTCTATGCTTGCCAATATGCGCCGCCGCACGAGTTCAACATCAACCTGCCGCGCACCTTCGCCCAGCTGCGCACCGAGACCTACCAGGAATACGCATGGCCCGCGCCGCTTGCGGCGCTGTTCCGGCGCAATGGCATGATCGTCTCGTTGGTCGTCGCGGCGGCGCTGGCCGTCGTGCTGCTGCTGGCGACGGGATTGGAGGCACCCGCGGTCGTCTACGGCGTGCACACCGGCGTCGGCGCGTTCTATGCGGTCATCCCCTTGGGCGTGATGATCGGGGGCGGCCTGGCAACTTTCGGCTATGCGCTGCTGGCGCTGGCGATCGGCTACGCGCGGTTCTGGCGCGATACCGCCGCAGGTCTCCAGCGTCCCGCCGGGTTACGAGCATGTTGGCGCGCGCTTGGCGATGCCGCCGCCTTGCGCAACCTTGCCGGCGGCGGACAGGGTTGCAACGATCGCGACGATGCGTTTTCCAGCCTGCGACGCCGACTGCATCACGCCATGGCCTATGGCTTCGCGGCCTGTTTCGCGGCGACCTGCGTGGCAACGGTCTATCATCATATCTTCGGCTGGATCGCACCCTATCCGCCGCTCAGTGTTCCCGTGGTGTTGGGCACGCTCGGCGGCGTCGGGCTGCTGATCGGGACGGTGGGCTTGCTGATCCTGAAGGTCGTGCGCGATCCGACGCCCGCTGCCCGCGAATTGCTCGGCGCCGACGTGGCGCTGCTGGTGCTGCTGGCCTTGGTGGCGGCAACCGGATTGCTGCTGCTGGCGCTGCGCGCCGGCCCGGCGATGGGCATCCTGTTGGCAGTTCACCTCGGTCTCGTGCTGGCCCTATTTCTGGTCCTGCCCTATGGCAAGTTCGTGCACGGCGTTTATCGGCTGGGCGCGCTGGTGCACTATGCGGCCGAGACAGCGACGGCGCGCGGCGGCGCAAGAGCCATCGAGTAGGGAGGCAACGTGGATCTGCAGCTGAAAGGGCGTGGCGCGCTGGTCACCGGCGCCAGCATGGGCATCGGGCGGGCGATCGCCGTCGCGCTGGCGGCGGAGGGTGCGCGGCTGGCCATCGTGGCGCGCCGCAAGGACCTGCTCGAGCAGGTGGCCGCCGGCATCGAAAAAGCCGGCGGCAGCCGTCCCGTGATCGTCGTCGCCGACGTCATGCAGCCAGACTCGCCGCGCCGCATCTGCGACGAGGCGCTGCACGCCTTGGGCAAGATCGAGATACTGGTCAACAGTGCCGGCGGCAGCCGGCCGCTGCCGGTGGACGCCCCCGACCAGAGCTGGGACGAGGCACTGACGCTCAACTTCACCCGGCTGCGGCAACTCACCCACGCCATCCTGCCGGGCATGATCGCGCAGCATTGGGGCCGCATCATCAACATCACCGGCAAGTCGGAGCCCGAGCGGATCAACGCCTCGTTCGCCGCTAAGGCGGCCGTGCACGCCTGGGCCAAGGGCCTGTCGCGCGAGATCGGTAAGCACGGCATCACGATCAACTCGATCGCCCCGGGCCGCATCATCACCGAACAGATTCTGCGCCTTTATCCCGAGGACGAACGCCGCCGGTTCGCGGAGCGCGAGATTCCCGTCGGCGAATACGGCCAACCGGAAGATCTCGCCGTGCTCGCGATCTTTCTTGCGTCGCCGCTGGCGCGCTACATGACCGGCACGGTGATTCCGGTCGATGGCGGGCTGCGCCGCTATCAGTTCTAGGCGCCGAGATAGGCCTGGACGACGCTGCGCTCGGCCACGAGTTCGGCGGGCGTGCCCGAAAGGACGATGCGGCCCTCGCGAATGATGAAGGCGCGGCTGGCGACCGAGAGGCCGAAGGTCATGCTCTGTTCGGCCAGCAGCACGCTCATACCCTGGTTCTGGAGCTTGCCCAACGCCTCGAAAACCGAGAGCACGACCTTCGGCGCCAGGCCGGCGGAGGGTTCGTCGAGCAGGAGCAGCCGCGGGTTGGTCATCAGCGCGCGCGCGATCGCGACCATCTGCTGCTCGCCGCCCGACAACGTACCGGCCGCTTGGCCGAGCCGGTCGGCGATCGCCGGAAAGAGGTCGAGCACCCGCTCGCGCAGCGCCGCGCGCTGGTCCGGCGGACACAGGCGGCCGCCGAGATCGAGATGGGCGCTGACCGGCATGCGCGGAAACAGCTCACGGCCGCTGGGAACGTGGCCGATGCCGGCCCGGGCGATGAGATGCGGCGCGCGTCCGGCAATCGGCTCGCCGAACAGTGTGACACTCCCGGCGCGCGGCGTCACCAGACCGGTGATGGCGCGGAACAGCGTCGTCTTGCCGGCGCCGTTGGCGCCCAGCAGCACGGTCACCGTGCCGGCCGGCACCGCCAGCACGATGTCGTGCAGGATGGTGAGATCGCCGAAGCCGGCGACCAGCCCCTCGACGCGGAGCGCGTCCGCGCTCCCGGGTGACGACGCTGGCGCGCTCACGACACCTTGCCGAGATAGGATTCGATGACGACCGGGTCGCGCAGCACCGCTTCCGGCGATCCCTCGGCGATTTTCCTGCCGCGATCGAGCACGATCATGCGGTCGGAGATGTCCGCTATCGCCGAGATGATGTGTTCGACGCCGGCGACCGCGGCGACGCCCAGGTCGCGGAAATGACGCAAGACGGCGCGAATCTCGCCCTGCTCGTCGCGCGTCATGCCGGCCATAACCTCGTCGAGCAGGATCACCGTCGGGTCGAGGGCGAGGGCGCGCGCCATTTCCAGCCGGCGCTGCTGGCCGGGGCTCAGCTTCGTTGGCGGCTCAAGCCACAACCCGTCCAGCTTCACAGTATGCAGCGCCCACGCCGCCTGATCGACGGCTGCCGCGGCGCGCTTGCCGTGACGCGCGGCAAGCAGCGTGTTTTCCCATACCGTCAGGGACTCCATAAGGCGCGGAATCTGGAAGGTGCGTGCGATCCCCTGGCGCGCCCGCTGGTGCGACGGAATGGCGGATACCGATTTGCCTTGATAGAAGACGTTGCCCTCGCTCGGTTTGACGAAGCCGGTCACGGCGTTGAACAGCGTGGTCTTGCCGGCGCCGTTGGCGCCGATGATGCTTACCATCTCGCCGCGGCGGACCGCGAGCGAGACGCCGTTGAGCGCGACCAGGCCGCCGAACCGCACGGTCAGGTCACGCACCTCGATAATGGTGTCGTTACCGGGCGCCGCCGGTTGCGGCGGCCGCGTGACGATCGGAAACACCGCGGGCGCGGAAACCGGCCGTCGTCGCAGCCAGCCGAACCGGTTGGCGATGCCGACGATGCCGCCGGGAAAGGCGAGCACGACGGCGATGACCAGCGCGCCGTAAAGCGCGAGCTGCAAATCGGGTAGATAGGCCCAGAACTGTTCGCCGACGATCACCAAGATCACCGTGCCGAGTGCCGGCCCCCACAGCGTGCCGATGCCGCCGAAGAGCGCGAAGACGATCACCTGCAGATCGAGGGTCGGGTCGAAGGCGCTCGGCGGGTCGAGGAAGCTCCGGTTCCAGGCCACGAGCCCGCCGACCGCCGCGGGGGCGAGGGCGCTCATGATGAACGCCACGACCTTGGCCCGCGAGGTGTCGACGCCGATGGCCGAGGCCGCGACCTCATCGTCGCGCACGCCGATCACCGACAGTCCCCATTCCGAGTGCAGCACGAAATAGTTGAGCGCGAAGGCGACCAGGACCGCGACCCACATCGCCAGATAGACCGCGACCGGCGTGAGCTGGGCCGGCAACATCAACCCGGCCGCGCCGCCGATGTAGTTCCAGTTCGACGACACCACCATCAGGATGCGGGCCAAGCCGAGCATGCCGAGCGCGAACATGATGCCGCGCAATCGCAACATGATGGTGCCGAGCAGCACGGCGCTGACGCCGCCGATCACGCTGCCGATCACGGCCGCCACGTACCATGGCAGGCCGGTGCGCAGCACCAAGACCGAGGTCGCATAGGCGCCGATGCCGAAGAACGAGACCTGTCCGAAGGACAGATAGCCGGTGCAGCCGCTGATGACGTTCCACGAATAGGCCAACGCCGCGAACATGAGCATGTCGGTCGCGAGCTGCAGGATGTAGGCACTGGTCAACAGCGGCACGACGCCGGCGCAGGCGATCAGCACCGCCAGGATCGCGACCGCAACCGGCCGGCGACCGGGTACCGCGGTGTGAGCGGACACCCCAAGGCGCCGTTCGATCCACCGCCCGACTTGTCGCGTGTCGAGGTTCACCGCGTCGCTCTCGTGCCTATCGCGCCGCCTGACCGAGGCCCTGCGGGCGCACCACCATGAAGCCGATGAGCAACAGGTAAGGCACCACCACCTCGACGTCGCCGCCGAGGTAATAGCCGACGGCCGATTGCACGAGGCCCAGAAGCAGCGCCGCGAAGACGGCACCTTTGTAATCGCCGAGGCCGCCGAGGGCGACGATGACGAAAGACAGAATGGTGAGCGTGTCCGCGGTCGGCGCCGCGAGCGGGATGATCAGGATCAGCAGGACGCCGGCGATGCCGGCGAGCGCCGAGCCGATGGCGAATGAAATGCCGCGCATCCGCCGCACGTCGATGCCACAGGTCACTGCGCCGGTCGCGTTCTGCGAGGTGGCCAGCAGCGCCTTGCCCGAAGGGGTGTAATGCAGCCAAACGTGCAGGCAGCCTGAAACCACCGCGCCGAGCGCGCCAGCGGCAACCAGCGCCTCGTTGATCGCCAAGCCACCGATCGGCCAGGTAGTCTGCAGGTTCGGCAGCGACACATATTGCGAGCCGAAAAAATTGAGCGCCATTTCGACGATGACGTAGGACAGGCCGAACGTGACCATCAGACTGAGCAGCTCGCGGCGGCTGCCGAGCTTGGCGAGCGGCTCGAGCAGCAGGCGCTGCAGCACGGCGCCCACCGCCAGCATGACGATGAACACCGCCGGGATCAGCAGCAGCGGGCTTTGATCCGTGTGGGTCACGAACCAATAGGTGAACAATCCGGCCAGCGTGATGATCGAGCCATGGGCAAGATTGACGATGCCCATGACGCCGAACACGAGATTGAGCCCCTGGGCGAGCAGAATATACGTCCCGCCCAGGAGCACCCCGTTGACGACCAACTGCAGTACGATCACCCGGCCGCCCCGACCCTCATCCCCCTTGCGTGGCCGCCCCGGCTATTGGCCGGAGTAGGGGACCTGCGGCTTGGCTTGTGCGTCCGCTACCGGCCAGACCAGGAGGCGCTTGCCGTTCTGGATCTGGAACATGTACTGGGCGAACCCGATTGAAAGGCCGGTCGGGCCGCTCTTGAACGTCCCTTCCACGGTTGGGACCTCATGGGTCGCGATCCAGTCCCGGAGCTTCGCCTGGTCGAGCGACTTGGTGGCCTTGACCGCGGCGCCGAGCACCTGCATCGCGGCATAAGTCGCCGCGACGTGGTAATCGGGGTCTTGGTGGAACATCGCCTTGTATCGGGTGATGAAGCCGGCGTTATCGTGCGTCTTCAGGCTCGGCCACCAGCTCGTATTGGAAATAATGCGATTGGTGAGCGGCCCCAAGGCACTGATGAACTGGTCTTCGGCGGGTCCGATGGTCTCCGCCAGGAACCGTGGCGCATAGCCGATGCGGTGCAGCGCCTGGGTCAGCCCGACCGCGTCCGGATAATAGGAGCACATCACCACTGCATCCGGATGGGCACTCTTGATCGCCAACGCGATCGACGAGAAATCCGGCGGCGGCATGGAATAGGACGTGGTGTAGACCACGTTCATGCCGAGAGCCTTGGCCTGGTCGAGCCGCGCCTGGCCGCAAGCCAGCGTGAACGAGAGCTGCGCCTGGAGAATCGCGACGTTGTGTGCGCCCATGCTCTTCGCCAACGGCAGGATGCCATCGAGATAGCCGGTGGCCGGCGGCAACAGCTGGAACGCCCATTTGTTCCCGGCCGAGAAGATCGCCGGCAGCGAGGCGCCCGGCATCGGCGTCACCCGCTCGTACTTGTTCATGAGCGGCGCAACGGCCTGGCTGATGCCGCTCGAATACGGTCCGATGACGAGATCGACCTTATCCTCGGTGATCAGGCGGGTATAAAGCCGCACTGCCGTGCCGGGATTGCTCTGGTCGTCGTATAATTTGAGCTCGAGCTTGCGGCCGAGCCAGCCGCCATGGGCGTTGGCGTCGGCGATGCCGAGCTGGATGCCTTTCAGGTGATAGGCCGCGTCGACGGCCAGCGGCCCGGTTTGCGAAATCGATGCGCCGACGACGATCGGTTTCTGGGCGTGAGCCGCCGAGGCTGCGAACAGAACGGCGGCCACAATCAGCGAGGCAATAAATGCGCCCCCGCGCGCGCGCAAGTTTCCTCCCAACATCCTTTTTTCTCCTTGGTTAGCATGAAGCTCAGACAAGCATTTTTGACCGACTAACCACTTGTCTTGATTATAGCTTGATCACTAGCGCGAAGTCATCCGTGGTTCGCTGGCGCCGTGGCACCTGCCCGGCCCGGGGCCGGCGTCCGGAACCATAGGCAATCGGCGCCGTTAGGGGGCTGCCAATTCCGCAATTCTCATGCCCGTTCAGGGCTCGCGTCGGGCCTCATGCAAGGAAACGCCGATGTTTGGCAGGCTAAAATCCAGCGCGGCGCTGCTGGTGGTGTTCGTGACGTTTTTGACCCTGCCGGCGCGCGCGCAAACGCCTTCGCCGATGGCTTCCTGGCAGAACGATTCGGGCGTTCTGATGCGCCACCTAGCCGGCCCGGTCGAGGACTGGGACGTCATTGGCGGCGGCGGCGTTGCCACCTTTCCGGATTACGCGGGCTCGGAGTATTACGAGATCATGCCGGTGCCGGTCATCGACATCCGGTACAAGGACCTGGCATTCCTGACGACCGGCGAAGGGCTGGGCGTCAATCTTCTGCGCGGCCGGAATTACCGCGCCGGCGTCGAGATCGGCTACGATGTCGGCCGCAGCCAACATGAGGAGCGCGCGCTCAACGGCACCGGCAGCATCCCGCCGGCGCCCGTCGTGCGCGCCTTCGGCGAATTTCTCGTCCTGCCCTTCGTGATCAAGGCCGATCTCGGGCAGGCACTCGGCGGCGTCGACGGTCTCGTCGGCAATCTCGGCGTCTATGTGCCGGTCGTCGGCAACAAAAAGCTCGCCGTCTTCGTCGGTCCCTCAGTGACCCTGGCGAACGATCGTTACATGCAACGATACTTCGGCATCGGCGCGACCCAAGCCATTCCCAATTCGCGCTTTCCGCTCTACCGTGCGCATGCCGGCTTGGCCAATGCCAATTTCGGCGTCAGCGCGATCTATTACGTCACCGACAACTGGCTGCTCGACGGCGATCTCGCCTACGAGCGGCTGCTCGACTCCGCGGCCGACAGCCCGATCGTCGAAAGCCGCGACCAGCTCGGCGCGTCGCTTACCCTCGAGTATGAATTCTAGTCGGTGGCCAGGGCGCGCGCCGACGCCCCGTTCATCCGGCCCAACCGTTTGAACAGGATGAGCCCCGCTGCGGTGCCGCCGACGGCGGCGCCGACGAGCAGCGCCGGCGCGTGCCCGGACCACAATACGGGCGCGAACACGAACAGGATGTCGCCGAAATCGAATCCGGCCTGCGCGGGAAAACTTTTCTCGCCGATGCACCGTTCGAGCCGTTCGGCGACGATCGACGCCGCGGCGACCGCGAGCATCGTCCAGATGCCGAGCGCCATCATCCACGTGCCGTCGGCCGCGTGCCGCAAGCCGATCCCCATGGCCATGAAGATGCCGGCATTGAGCGCCACGTCGTCGACGTAATCGTAACGCTGTCCCCAGCGGCTGCACTGCCCGGTGAGGCGGGCCAATTCGCCGTCCGCGCGATCGAACAGGCACGACGCGATCCACCAGCCGCCGGCCCACCAGTTGCCGGACGTCGTCCCAAGGCAGCAAGCCGCGCAGGCGGCGAGGCCCGTCGCGATACGCAGCGTCGTGAGGTGGTTAGGCGTCAAACCGGTGCCGGCAACCGGCCGCAACAGCACGCGGATGAGGCGTCGAACATAGGCGTTGGAAGCGCTGCTCGCGGCTTGGCCGTGTCCGATTCTCCGGCGGGATCGGTGTCGCCGCGGCCCGAGCCAGCCGAGCTCGCAGGCTTGCCATGAGGCGAGCGCCGGCAGACCCAGCAGGATTTGCCGCATGCGCTTGACCAGCGACATCGCCAGCGCGAGTTCCACCGGCAGCCCCAGTGCCGCGCCGATTACCGTGTATCCGCTTTCCTGCACGCCGATGGCGCCGGGGACCATGAATCCGGCCGCCGCGACGGTGCTACCGAGACTTTCGATGGCGAGCGCAGCAGGCGCGCCGATCGGGTGCCCCATGAAACGCAAGGCGAGCCAGACCTCGGCGCTGCCGAGGCACCACGCCGCCAGATGCAGGGCCGCGCTGACGGCGAGGCGGCGCGCGCGGCATGTCGCCTTGATCGTGTCGGCGATGTCCGTAAATCCGTCGAGCGCAAAGGGATGAAACTTCCGGGCGATGGCGCACAGCCACCGCTCGACATGGGCAAATCCGCCGACCCGCCGGATGCCGATGGCACCGATGGCGGCGGCGCCGACGACCATGAGCCCGGTGGCGATGCCGATGGCTAGATCGCTCGCGCCGCATATCGTGACCAGAATGCAGAGGCCAACCGTCGCGAAGGCCAGTTGGCTCAGCGCCTCCGCCAGCTTATCGAGAATGACGCTGGCGCCGGCATGGCGCAGGCTCACGTGGTTCAGCACCAGCAGGCGTGCACCGGCCACTTCACCGCCGATCTGGGCCACTGGCAGCAGCAGGTTGGTCGATTCACGGACCCAACGCGCCCACAGCAGCAAGACGAACGTGCCGGCATCGCGTTTCGGCAACAGCGTCCGCCACCCCATTCCGTCGATCGCCATGACCGTCACATGCAGGGCGAGAATGATCGTCAGGCCGAAGCCGACGGCTGCGAGGTCGCGCCACAATGCTCGGATGTCGACCGACAGGACGAGTGCGGTCGCGATCCCGAAACCGACGATGATCAGGCCGGCCTTGCCGGCCCGTCCGACAGCGCGGCGGCCGGCGCTCTCGTTGAGCATGGCGTGCTCCGGTCTGGTTCAGAGGCAGGTCGTGTTAACGGCCGCGCTCCAGGCCGGTTCCGGTTTCCGGTCACGATGCCGCCATGGTCCCGCCGTGGTTTCGCCGCGCTGCGATTCGCCGGTGCGACGGCGTATCTCCTTCGCTTTACCCTGGGCTTGCGCTCCGCTCGCTTTGCGTCGACAGCCAGGCGAACAGCGCCGACACCAGGGCCATTGCCCCCCCAAGCGCGAAGATCAGGGCGTACGAACCGGCGCGCGCGAAGATGAAGGCGTAGACGTAACCGCCCGCGGCGTAGACGACGGCGTAGGCGATGGTCATCCAGCCCCAAAGTTGGCGGTGATGCTCGATCGGCACCAGTTCGGCGGCGCGGCCCGATCCGAGCGACGTGGTCGCGAGGCCGCACGCGCCGGCGCCGAACGAGGACAGCAGCAGCACCGGCGCGCTTGGCCAAAGCGCCGGCGCGCCGATACAGAGCCCGAGCACGACGAGGATCAGCGTATAGGTGCGCGCGAAGCCCCGGCGCTCGGCGACGAGACCGGTCAGCATCGGGCCGCAAGCCGCGCCGAGACCTAACACCAACCAATAAAATCCGCCGACGCCCAAACCCAGGCCGAGACCGCGCGCAATGAAATCGGTCCAGTAGACGGTATGCGGCGCGAAAGCGAGCCCGATCACGCCATACGAGATCAAAAGATACACCGTCGTCGGCGAGAGCGTCGGGCGCGTCATTTGCTCGCGTGTCGGTAGCGCTGGCGCACCGCGCGGCCAGCCGCCCCAGGCCAGTGCGGTCAATGCAAAACCGATGGCGGCCAGCGTCATCCAGGCAGCGGGCAGCCCGGCGCGCACGAGCCACGGGATGACGGTGCCTGACAAGGCGATACCGGCGCCGACGCCGGTGAACACGATGCCGGCGACGCGCCCGCGCTGGGCTGCGGGCGTGGCGGCCAGCACCGCGGTCGGCGCTAACACCATCAGCACACCGCCGACGATGCCCGAAACCAGACGCCAGCCGAAATACCACGCGAAGCCGAGCGGCGCGGCGCAGGCGACGAAGCTCGCCGCGGCCAGAATCATCGCCGCCTTGACCAGCGTCATCGCCGGCACGTGGCGGGCGGCATGCCGGGCGATCGCCGCGCCGACGACATAGCCGGCGAGATTGGTGGCGCCGAGATAACCCGCCTGTGCGCCGGTGAACCATCCCGCCTGGACGAGCGCCGGGATCAGCGGCGTGAAGGCAAAGCGCGACAGGCCGATGCCGAGCAACAAGGCCGACAGGCCGGCGATCGCGGCGTGACGCGGTCGCGGACCGGCCACGGCGCGCGCTTCGGTTTCGGCGGACATTGCCAACTCTCCGGACTCTCGCGGCAAGCTAGCGCGGTTCGGCGCCGGCGGTTCAATGAGATATTGTGCGGGGAGGCATGCGCCGGCTTTCTGGAAGCGCCGCTAGGATTCGATCGAGAGCGGCGCGGCCACGTCCTCGAGCGTGCGCCGCTCGGCATCGACTCCGAGCGTGGCCTCGACCGCCGACGCCGCGATCATCAGCGCCGCCGCCAGGAGATAGCCCCACATCAGCGCGATGCGCGAGCCGCTTTCGATCAGAACGCCGAACAGCACCGGACCGGCGATGCCGCCGATCGCGGTGCCGAAGCCGTAGAACAAGGCGATGATCAGCGCGCGCAACTCGAGCGGGAAAATCTCGCCGACGGTGAGATATGCGGCGCTTGCCGCCGCCGAGGCGACGAAGAAGATCGCGGTCCACACCGCCGTCTGGCCGGCCGCGCCCAGCGCGCCGAACGCGAAGAGCAGCGCCATCGCCGCCATCAAGCTGCCGGCGACGCCATAAGTGAGCGCGATCATGATGCGGCGCCCGATCGTGTCGAACAAACGCCCGAGCAGCAGCGGGCCGAGAAAGTTTCCCGCCGCGAAGGCGAGAATGTAAGCGCCGACACGGTCGGACGCGACGCCATAGAAGCGCTGCAGCACCAACGCATAGGTGAAGAAGACGGCGTTGTAGCAGAACGCCTGCGCCGCCATCAGCGTCAGGCCGAGCGCGGTGCGGCGCGGATAGCGGCGCAGCAGCACCGTGCCGAGTTCGACCAGACTCACCGGCCCGCGCGGCGCAAGCCGGATCGGCTTGCCGCACGGCGGCGGCAGCGCGCCGGCGCGATCGCGAACGCGCGTCTCGATCTCGCGCGTCACGCGCTCGGCCTCGGCGATCCGCCCGTGCGTCATCAGCCAGCGCGGGCTTTCGGGAACGTAGCGCCGCAGCACGACCACGCCGAAGCCGAGCGCGCCGCCGATGCCGAAGGCGAGGCGCCAGCCGAGCCACGGCGGCAACAGACGTGGATCGAGCAGTACCAGCGACGAGCCCGCGCCGAGCGCCGCGCCGACCCAGAAGGTGCCGTTGATCGCCAGATCGGTCCAGCCGCGGGCGCGCGCTGGGATCAGCTCGTCAATCGCCGAGTTGATCGCGGCGTATTCGCCGCCGATGCCGGCCCCGGTGCAGAAGCGGAACAGCGCGAAGGAAGCGAAGTTCCACGAAAACCCGGTGGCGACGGTGGCGACCGCGTAAACCAGCACGGTCACGCTGAACAGCCGCTTGCGGCCATAGAGGTCGGTTAGTTGGCCGAAGCCGATCGCACCGACGATCGCGCCGGAGATATAGGTGCTGGCGGCCAGCCCGACCTGGCTCTCGCTCATCGACAAGCCGTTCGGACCGGCGAACGCGCCGGAGAGCGAGCCGACCAGCGTGACCTCGAGCCCGTCGAGAATCCAGGTCACGCCTAGCGCGCTGACGACCAGCCAGTGAAAGCGCCCCCACGGCAGGTGATCGAGCCGGGCGGGAATATCGGTCACAAAGGATTGGTCGGCCCTGTCGCCTCGTCGCGCCATCGCGTCTCCGTCACTCGCTGCCGGCAGCGAGTGAAGCGGACGATGGTGCTCTTTTTAAGGCGACGGTATCGCGGCGGAAGTCGGGGCGTACTGCGTCTCGCCGTTGCCGAACGACCAATTCTCCTTCGCCACTTCGGCCAGATTGATGAGAACGTCCGCGGGCCGGATGCCGGGCGCAATCGCCAGGCGCCGCGCGATGCTCCGGTAAAGCGCCTTCTTCTGCTCGAGCGTCCGCGTGTTGTTGGCCGTGATCTGGATGATGACGAGGTCGTCCGATCGTTCGATGCCGAGATAGTGGCGACTGTAGCCGACGTTGTCGGAATCATGCTCGGTGAGGATCATGAACCGATCCTCGTCGGGCACGTCGAAGGTTTCGCGCATCGCCGCGTAGACCTGATCCATGATCGCGCGCCGGTATTTGGCGCTCTTGCCTCGCCGCAGCGCGATGCGTGTCGGCGGCATGATCGCCTCCTTTGATTTGGTGGGCGGCTTTAAGGGGCGCCGCATGGTCCCAAACTTGGCTGGGGCGGGAGGATTCGAACCTCCGTATGGCGGAATCAAAATCCGCTGCCTTACCACTTGGCGACGCCCCAATCCGGATGCACGACGCGGCCAAGTCGCGTGTCCGGGCGACCTTAGCGGCTGCCGCCGGGAGCCGCAACCAAGGCGGGTCGAGTCTGGTTATGTTGTCGGACATCCCGGTTGACGGAACCCGGCGTGCGGGCCAAGGTGCCGCGCGTTCCCCAGAATTTCGAGACGCGAATCGTTCGCTTCTATGAGCGCCACCACCGACGTTAAGACCGCCGCCGCGCCGCCGCTCTCGAAGCCGCGCGATCCGCAGCTGTGGCGCATGGCGAACTGCCTGCGGGCGCTGGCGATGGATGCGGTGGAGAAGGCCAAGAGCGGTCACCCCGGCATGCCCATGGGCATGGCCGACGTCGCGACCGTGCTGTTCACCAAGTTCCTCCAATGCGATCCTGCCGATCCCGATTGGCCGGATCGCGACCGCTTCATCCTGTCGGCCGGCCACGGCTCGATGCTGCTCTATGGATTACTCTATCTGCTCGGCTATCCGCAGATGACGATCACGGAGATCGAGAATTTCCGCCAGCTCGGCAGCCGCACCGCCGGCCATCCCGAGCGCGGCCACGCGCCCGGCATCGAGCTCACGACCGGGCCGCTGAGCCAGGGCATCGCCAATGCGGTGGGCATGGCCCTGGCCGAACGCATTCTCAACGCGCGCTTCGGCGACGACCTAGTCGATCATTACACCTATGTCTTCGCCGGCGACGGCTGTCTGATGGAGGGCCTGAGCCACGAATCGCTCGGCCTCGCCGGGCATCTGCGGCTTCGCAAGCTGATCGTCTTCTGGGACAACAATTCCATCTCAATCGACGGCGCGACCTCGCTCGCCACCGACGACGATCAGATCGCGCGCTTCAAGGCGCATCGCTGGAACACCATCGCCATCGATGGCCACGACACCGACCAGATTGCCGCCGCCATCGCCGAGGCGCGGCGCAGCGACCGACCGACGCTGATCGCCTGCCGCACCATCATCGCCTATGGCGCGCCGACCAAAGCCGGCACCGCCGCCGCGCACGGCTCGCCGCTCGGCGCCGAGGAGATCGCCGGCGCCCGTCGTCGGCTCGGCTGGGATTCGCCGCCCTTCGTGATTCCCGACGAGTTGATGAAGGCCTGGCGCGCGACGGGCGCCCGCGGCGCTGCCGCGCATGCGACGTGGCGCAAGCGCCTGGCCGCCGCCGACCCGCAGTCGCGCGACGAGCTGACGCGGCGCATGAAGGGCGATTTGCCGGCCGGCTGGCGCGCCGCGTTGGCGAATGCCGCCAAAGGGTTTGCCGCTGAACGCAAGAAGGAGGCGACGCGGCAATCGTCCGGTAAATGCCTCGAAACTCTGGTGCCGACGATTCCGGAGCTGATCGGCGGTTCGGCCGATTTGACGCCGTCCAACAACACCATGATCAAGGGCCAGAAGGTCCTCACCGCTGCGGATTACGACGGCCGCTACATTCATTACGGCATCCGCGAGCACGCCATGGTGGCCGCGATGAACGGCATGGCGGCGCATGGCGGGATCGTGCCCTATGGCGGCAGCTTCCTGACCTTCACCGACTATTGCCGGCCGTCGATCCGGCTGGCGGCGATCATGCGCCTTCGCGTCATCATCGTGATGACGCACGATTCGATCGGGCTCGGCGAGGACGGGCCGACGCATCAGCCAATCGAGCATCTGGCGGCGTTACGCGCGATTCCGAACCTCAACGTCTTTCGCCCGGCCGACGCAGTCGAGACCGCCGAATGCTGGGCGCTGGCGCTGGAGAATTTCACCACGCCGTCGCTCCTTGCGTTGTCGCGCCAGGGCCTGCCGGCGCTGCGCCAGGACGCGTCCGAGGCCGACAACAAATCGGCGCGCGGCGCCTATGTGCTGGCGGAAGCCGCCGGCCCACGCGCCGTGACCCTGCTGGCCACCGGTTCGGAGGTCAGCATCGCCATGGCGGCGCGCGAACAGCTGGCGGCAGCCAAGATCGCCGCCGCCGTGGTCTCGATGCCGTGCTGGGAATTGTTTGAGCGGCAGGATGAGGCATATAAGCGCGCCGTGCTCGGCGCGGCGCCGCGCGTCGCGGTCGAAGCCGCCTGCCGCGAGGGTTGGGACCGCTATCTCGCGCCCAAAGGGTCCTTCGTTGGCATGAGCGGGTTTGGCGCCTCGGCGCCCGTCGAAGCCCTATATAAGCATTTCAACATCACGCCCGAAGCGGTCGCCGCCGCCGCGAAGGCATTGCTTTAGGAGGCCGCATGGCTATTCGCGTCGCCATCAACGGGTTCGGCCGGATCGGCCGCCTGACGCTGCGCGCCCTGCACGAGCAGGACCGCGACGACGTGCAGTGCGTCGCGCTCAACGATTTGGGCTCGGTGCACGCCAACGCGCACCTCCTCAAATACGACAGCGTGCACGGCCGATTCGACGGCGAGATCAAGACCGGTCCCGACTGGATAGACATCGGCAAGGGGCCGATCAAGGTGCATGCCGAGCGCGACCCGGCCAAGCTGCCGTGGAAGGAGATCAAGGTCGACGTCGTGCTCGAATGCACCGGCATCTTCACCAAGCGCGAAGCCGCGGCCAAGCATCTCGAGGCGGGCGCCAAACGCGTCGTCATCTCGGCACCGGCCGACGGCGCCGACATCACCGTGGTGCTCGGC
Organism: Allostellaceae bacterium; assembly: GCA_050729835.1. Lineage (GTDB taxonomy): Bacteria > Pseudomonadota > Alphaproteobacteria > ATCC43930 > CGMCC-115725 > REEB95. Next base: position 31,122 of record JBOHLS010000009.1, read on the forward strand.
GTCAACAGCGACAAGCTCAAGCCCGAGCACAAGGTGCTGTCAAACGGCTCGTGCACCACGAACTGCCTCGCGCCTGTCGCCTATGTGCTCAACGAGGCGCTCGGCATCGAGCAGGGCTACATGACGACGATCCATTCCTATACCGGCGACCAGAACACGGTCGACACGCTGCACAAGGATATGCGCCGCGCCCGCGCCGCTGGGCTCAACATGATTCCGACCTCGACCGGTGCCGCTAAGGCGCTCGGCTTGGTGATCCCGGCGCTCGTCGGCAAGCTCGACGGCACCGCCATTCGCGTGCCGACCGCCAACGTCTCGCTGATCGATTTCAAATTCTCGGCGGCGCGCGACACCACCAAGGACGAAATCAACGACTTGATGGTCAAGGCGGCGAACTCGAATCGCTTCAAGAACATTCTCGCGGTCAACAAGGACGAGGCGGTGTCGACCGACTTCAACCACGATGCCCACAGCTCGACCTTCGATCTGACCCAGACGGTGGTCATGGGCAAGCGCTTCTGCCGCGTGCTGTCGTGGTACGACAACGAGTGGGGCTTCTCGAACCGCATGGTCGAGGTCGCGGCCCTGGTCGGCGGGCTGAGCTGAACCGCGCATGGCGGCGCGCATCGTCGTCCATTCGCTCGATCAGGCGCGCGCCGCCCTCGCGGCGGCCGCGGCGCTCGGGCGGGAGGTGACTCTAGCCAGCGCCGCGGGCGCCGGAACTTATGCCGGTCCCGGCTGGTTCAAGGCGCTGACCGAGGCGGCCATGGGCGCGGTTCCGGCCGCGCGTTGCGATACGGTGCTTGATTGCGGCACCGCGTCAGGCGCCGTCCTGGCGGCGCTGCAGCTCGGACTGAAGCGCGCGCGCTTTACCGGCGATGCCAGGGCCCGCGGGCGCCTGCAATCGATTGCCGCGCAACTCGGCGCCGTGGTCGAGATGGATGCGGCGCCGACGCTTGATCTACGCGGGGTGCGCCAGCCCGAGGCGCGCTGCCGCGCCTGGCTCGCGGGCGAGACGATGACGCGCACTTAGCGCATCTGCTATATCCGGCGCGTAAGGGAAGGCGATATGGCGACAGTCACCAAGGCGGTTCAGAAGATTCTCGACGGTTACGAGAGCGACACGCCGAGAACCAAGGCCAATCTTGCGCGCATCCTGATGCAGGGGAAGCTGGGCGGCACCGGCAAGCTGGCGATCCTACCGGTCGACCAGGGCTTCGAGCACGGCCCGGCGCGCAGCTTCGCGCCCAATCCGCCGGCCTACGATCCGCACTACCATTTCCGGTTGGCGATCGACGCCGGGCTTTCGGCTTATGCCGCGCCGCTCGGCATGCTCGAAGCCGGCGCGCGCACCTTCGCCGGCAAGATCCCGACCATCCTCAAATGCAATTCGGCCAACAGCCTGTCGCGCGCTAAGGAGGGCCCGGATCAGGCGGTGACGGCGTCGGTGCAGGATGCGATCCGGCTCAAATGCGCGGCGATCGGCTTCACCATCTATCCCGGCTCGGACCGCGCCTACGACCAGTTCGAGGAGATCGCCGCGCTCGGCCGCGAGGCCAAGGCGGCGGGGCTTGCCGTCGTCATCTGGTCTTATCCGCGCGGTGGCAATCTCACCAAGGAAGGCGAAACCGCGATCGACATTTGCGCCTATGCCGCGCACATGGCGGCGCTGCTCGGCGCACACATCATCAAGGTCAAGCCGCCGACCGCGCATCTCGAGCTTGATGCGGCGAAAAAGGTCTACGAGGCGCAGAAGATCGACATCGCGACGCCGGCGGCGCGCATCCGCCATGTGGTCCAGTGCTGCTTCAACGGCCGGCGCATCGTCGTGTTCTCCGGCGGCGAGGCCAAGGACGTCGACGGCGTCTATGCCGAGGTGCGCGCCGTGCGCGACGGCGGCGGCAACGGCTCGATCATCGGCCGCAATACGTTCCAGCGGCCGCGCGACGAGGCGCTCAAGATGCTCGCTCAGATCATCCGGATCTACCGCGGCGAGGCGTGACCCGCCTCTACCTCATCACACCGTCGGCGTTCGACCCGCCCATCTTTGCGTGCGCGCTGGCCGAGGCGCTCGACGCCGGCGACGTCGCCTGCGTCCAACTGCGGCTGAAGCCGACGGACGGCGACGCCATCCGCCGCGCCGCCGATGCCCTGCGGCCAGTGGTGCAGGATCGCGGTGCAGCGTTCCTGATGAACGACCGCGCCGATTTGGCGCTCGCTTACGGCTGCGACGGCGTTCATGTCGGCCAGGAAGATACGCCCTACGACGCGGCGCGCCGTCTGTTGGGCCCCGATCGCATCGTCGGCGTGACCTGTCACGCCAGCCGCGACCTGGCGCTCGATGCAGCCGAGAAGGGCGCGGATTACGTCGCCTTCGGCACGTTCTTTCCGACCCAGACCAAGATTGCCAAGGGCGTCGCCGATCCGGAGTTGCTGCGCTGGTGGAGTACGACGACGACGGTGCCCTGCGTCGCCATCGGCGGCATCACCCCGGCGAATTGCGCGCCGCTGGTCGCCGCCGGCGCCGATTTTCTCGCCGTGGTCGCCGCCGTGTGGGATCATCCCGAAGGGCCGGGTGCGGCGGTCAAATCCTTCCTCGAGGCGATTGCCGCCGCGCGCTGACCGAGCGCGAGCTTTCTTCCATGGTTGCGTCCCCAGGCGAAGCAGTGATGCCGACAGTGCGCGAGCGGCGCAGCCTGCTGCCGCCTTGGGCGCTGATCGCGGCGGCGGCGCTGCATCTGTTGCCGGTGTTGATCTGGCTGTGGCACTGGCCGATGACGGCGGCACCGCCGCCGACGACGGCGTTCAGGGTTACGCTGGTGCGGGCGCCGCCCAAGCCGGCGGTCGTGTCGCCGCCGGCGCCGCCGAGGGCGCGCGAATCCGGTCCTGATCAGACGACCGAAGCGAAGAAGACGGCGAAGCCTGAGCCGGCCGCTCCGCCGCGGGCGCGCGCCGCGCCGGCCCCGGACTCGACGCGCACCGCCGCGGCGACGCCGAAGCCTGCCGCCCCACAAGGCCTGCGCGTGCTTGAACTGCGCCTGCCGATGCGCGGTGATGCCGAGCGCAACCAAGCCGGCGATCCCTATCTCAACGATCTCATGCGGCGGATCGAGCGCAACCGGGTCTATCCGCCAGCGTCCGCCTTCAACGGCGCCGCCGAGCGCACCGTGGTCTACAGCGTCGGCGTCGACCCCGCCGGAACCGTCAGCACCATCACCTTGCTGGCCTCTTCCGGAGAGAGCCTGATCGACGAAGCGGCGCGGCAGATGATCGCGGTCAGCACGCCGTTCCCGCATCTGCCCGCCGACCTGCCGCAAATCCGTACCTCGGTCGTCATCTACATTCCGGTCTATCCACCCGGCTAGCCAGCGCAGTAATCGACTCGCGCCAAGCGTAAAAGAGCACTATAGTACTATTTAGCTATTTTACCTAGCTTGGGAGTCATCAGCATGATGACGATCGAGATTGATTTCGACGTTTACAAGGCGCTCACCGCGCGCCGGGCCGACGAGGCGGTGAGCTATAACGACGTGCTGCGCGCGCTGTTGGGCTTGAGCCAACCGGCTGCCGGGTTGCGTCGTCTGTTCGGGCTTGGAGGCGGCAAAGCCAGTACCCATGGTTTCTCGAAAGACGACCTATCAGGCTGGATCTACAAGGGAATTCGTTTTCCTTCGGGGACCTTGCTGCGAGCCAAGTACAAGGGGAAGGTTCATAACGCGCGGATCGAGCGCGATGGGATCGTCTTCGACGGCAAGCGCTTTGCCACGCCGTCCGATGCCGCCCGGGCGGTGACGCGCACCAACGTCAACGGCTGGCGGTTCTGGCAATGTCAGCTTTCGGGCGATGTCGGCTGGCGCCGCCTCGACGCGCTGCGCCAGGACTCTTAAGAGTCAGACTCGGGCTCAGGCGACCGGCGACCAGAGCACGTCGTCGATGCGCGCCGCGCCGCTGGCGAGCATGACTAGGCGATCGAATCCCAGCGCGATACCGGCGCTCGGAGGCATCGAGCCGAGCGCGGCCAGGAAATCCTCGTCGATCGGATAGGTCTCGCCGTAGCGCGCCAGCTTGTGGGCACGATCGCGCTCGAAACGCCGCCGTTGCTCGGCCAGATCGGTCAGCTCGGAGAAGCCGTTGGCAAGCTCGAGTCCGCCGATATAGACCTCGAAGCGTTCGGCCAGACGGGCATCGTCGGGTTTGGCGCGGGCCAGGGCCGCCATTGCAATCGGGTAATCGGCCAGGATGGTCGGCGCGCCGATGCCGAGCGTCGGCTCGATCCGTTCGAGGAAGATGCGGAAGAAGAGATCCTCCCATTCGTCACCTGGATGCGGCGCGATGCCAAGCGGTTTGGCCGCCGCCGCCAGCAGCACCAAGCTCGGCCGCTCCGGGTCAGGTGCAGTGGCCAGGATGTCGATGCCGCAGCGGTCGGCAAAGACGCCGGCCACGGTTTCTCGGTGCCAGGGCTGGCGCGGATCCGCGTTCCGGCCTTGCCAGGAGAATTCGGCCCGGCCGACGGCGTCAAGCACGCCGGCAAGCAGCCGCTGGCAATCCGTCATCAGCTCGCGATAGGTCGCGCCGGCGCGATACCATTCGAGCAGCATGAATTCGGGGTGATGGGTGGCGCCGCGCTCGCCGTTGCGGAAGGCGTGCGCCAGTTGGAACAGCCGGGGCATGCCGGCGGCGAGCAGTTTCTTCATCGCGAATTCCGGCGAGGTGTGTAGGAAGAAGGGACGTGCGCCAGCGCCGGGCTCGTCGAGCACGGTCGCAAAGGCGCGTAAATGCGGCTCCAAGCCGGGGCTGACCTGGAGCGCCGGCGTGTCGACCTCGCTGAAGCCCTCGGCCGCGAAATAGCGCCGGACGGCCTGCAAGGCCGCGCTCCGCGCCGCCAGATAAGGCGCCCGGACCGCAAAGCGATCGTGCCGCCACCACGGCGTCTCGGTCATGTCCTATGCTCCTTCGGGGGCGCAAGCTAGGCGTCTGTGCCGGGGCCGCCAAGCGCCGTATTTCGCTTGTGGGCGCGGGGGGCAAGCTGGTACGAACAGCCCGCAAATCCACAACCAGACGGGCTTTCCGCGCAAGGACTGGCGCCATGAAGATCAATGCCATCGATATCAAACCCGGCAACGTGCTCGAGCAGGACGGCAAGCTCTGGCTCGTTCTCAAGCGCGAACTCATCCAGCCTGGCAAAGGTGGTGCCTTCGCCCAGGTCGAGATGCGCGACTTTAAGACCGGCACCAAGACCAATGCGCGCTATCGTACGCAAGAAACGGTCGAACGCGCACGCCTCGACGAGAAGGACATGCAGTTCCTCTATTTCGACGGCGACATGGCGACGTTCATGGACAACGAGACGTTCGAGCAGATCACCGTCAACAAGGAGCTGATCGGCGAGCCCGCCGACTTCCTCCAGGAAGGCATGATCTGCACCATCCAGCTGCACGAAAGCGTGCCGCTCACCGTCACGCTGCCGCAGACGGTGGTGCTCGAAGTGGTCGAGGCCGAGCCGGTGGTGAAAGGGCAGACCGCGTCGTCGTCCTACAAACCGGGCAAGCTGTCGAACGGCCGGCGCATCATGCTGCCACCGCATGTCGGCACCACCACACGCGTTGTCGTCAATATCGCCGACGGCAGCTACATCGAACGCGCCAAAGACTGATCGCAGCAACGATGGCGACGCGCTCGGCGCTGATCAACGTCATGGCCGCCGCCTGCCTCAAGGCGGCGCGGGGGTTGAAGCGCGATTTCGGCGAGGTCGAGCAGCTTCAGGTCTCGATCAAGGGGCCCGGCGAATTCGTTTCGGCCGCCGATGTCGCCGCCGAGAAGGTGTTGAAGCGCGAGCTCGGCAAGGCGCGGCCGGGCTATGGGTTTCTCGTTGAAGAAAGCGGGTTTCAGCCGGGCCGCGACACCAGCCACCGCTTCATCATCGACCCGCTCGACGGCACGACCAACTTCCTTCACGGCTTGCCGCATTTCGCGATCTCGGTGGCGCTTGAGCGCGAGGGCAAGTTGATTGCAGCGACCGTCTACGATCCGGTGAAGGACGAGATGTTCTGGGCCGAGAAGGGCCTGGGCGCTTACGTCAACGATCGGCGCCTGCGCGTCTCGGCGCGCCGCGGCCTGGGCGACGCGCTGATCGCCACCGGCATCCCGTTCCGCGAGCGCGGTGACCACGCGCGCTACCTGGAAACCCTCGCGCCGGCGATGCGCGCCACGTCCGGCATCCGCCGCTGGGGCGTTGCCTCGCTCGATCTCGCCTATGTCGCGGCCGGCCGCTTCGACGGCTTCTGGGAATTCGACCTCAAGCCGTGGGACATCGCCGCCGGCGTGCTGCTCGTGCGCGAGGCCGGCGGCGATGTCACCGACATGGCGGGCGGCCAGGACATGCTCGCCCAGGGTTCGATCCTCGCTGCCAATCCGACCCTGTACGACGCGCTGCGCCGGCTGTTCGCCGCCGGCTGAAACCATCCCGGTCAGTTGCGTACACTTGAACGCATACAACTCGGGTCCGGCACCCCAGGGGATAAGCGGTGGACGACCCCGCTTCTATGAGTCAGTGGCAGCCATCCACCGCTTGCGGTAAGCTTTTAGCCAAGGATTAAGGATAAGGGGTGAGAAGGGTAACCTGGCGATGCCACCTGTGGCACGTGTAGCCCATCGCACGACGCGGCCGTTCGTCATGGCCGCGGTCGGTGCATTTGCGTTGGCGGTTGGCAGCGTTGCTGCCGCACCGGCGCAGGCGCAATCGGCCTATGGCTATGCCGGGTCGAGCGTGACGGTCGATTACAGCGTCCTCGATCACTTGGGCCCGGCGCCGCACGTCCCGGACAGCCGCTTCGTGCTGCGCGTGCCGGAACAGCCCGGCGCACTTCACCACGGCGCTCTCCAGCGCCCACGCGTCGTGGCGCGGCGGATCGTTCGTCATCCGACGCCCCGCCCGACCCAAATCGCCCAGGTTCATCCGGTCCAGCACGTCGCGGACATCGTCCAGGACGGCAGCGTGACCATCGATTACGGCGCCTTGCCGTCGCCGGTCGCCAGCAACGGACCGCGGATCGTGCTGCGGCGTCCGGGTACCGTCACCGTCGCGGCGGCATCGCCTGTCAGGTTGATTCCGCCGGCACCGCAACCGACACCGACGCCGGCCGCACCGTCACCGCCGCGCGTGGCGACGGCGCCGTCAACGCCGGAAACACGCTCCGAGCTGCACGACCTTGCGTCGCTGCTGCCGATCGGCGGCGTTGCCCTGGCGGCGACGCGCTCGCCGACCGAGCCAGTCGCGGCGCGCAGCGCGCCGCAATCCGACAGCCGGGCGATCCGCTTCGCGCCGGGCGCCGCCGAGCTCCAGGGCGACGCGCCCAGCGTGCTCAACACTCTGGCGCAGACTCTTAAGGCCACGCCGGATGAGCGCGTCGCGCTCGTGGCCTATGCCAGCGGCGACGCCGACCAGGCGATCGAGGCCCGACGGGTCTCGTTGGCGCGGGCCGTCGCGGTCCGCGCCTATCTGATCCAGCATGGGGTGGCGAGCACGCGGATCGACGTGCGCGCGCTGGGTAATCGGGTGACGGACGGGGGGTCCGCTGATCGCGTCGATTTGGTGACGACCGGCAGTTAGACCGACGGCGTTCGCTTCAACCCCCTTTTCTGCAGAAGGCAGGCCCCCGTGAGTCATCCGTCCCGTTATCTGGCGCGCATGACGGTTTTCGTCGTCGTCATCGCGCTGATCGCCGGCGCCCTGTCGCACGCGCTCTATCCCTATTTCATGGGCAATCCCGTGGTGAACGGGGTGATCATCGGCATCCTGATCGCCGGCGTCGTCTATGTCTTCCACCAGGTGATCCAGCTCTCCGGCAATGCGCGCTGGCTCGCGCGCGCCTCGCGCGGCCAGCCGACCGGCAAGCCGAGCCGGCTGCTGGGATCGCTGGCGCGCATGATAGGCGAGGGGCGCGGCCGCCTGGCGCTCTCGGCCGCGGCGCTGCGCACCTTGCTCGACAGCGTTGGCTCGCGGCTCGAAGAGACCCGCGAAACATCGCGCTATCTCATTGGATTACTTATATTTTTGGGACTGCTTGGGACCTTCTATGGTCTATTGGAGACGGTCCAATCGGTCAAGGGCGTGATCGGCGGCCTGTCGGCCGGCGCCGCCGATCCGGTGCGCGCGTTCGCCGATCTCAAGGCGCGGCTCGAAACGCCGCTCGGCGGCATGGGCACGGCCTTCAGCGCCTCGCTGTTCGGCCTGGCGGGATCGCTGATCCTCGGCTTTCTCGATCTCCAGGCCGGGTTGGCGCAAAACCGCTTCTTCAACGATCTCGAGGAATGGCTCACCGCGCAGACGCGGCTTGATGCCGCGCCGGCCGCGTTCGCCGCCGGCGAGGGCTCGGCCCCGGCCTACATCCAGGCGCTGCTCGAGCAGACGGCCGACACGCTCGACAACCTGCAACGCGTGCTCAGCCGAGGCGAGGAAAGCCGCATCTCCGCCAACGTTAACATCGTCAATCTGACTGAGCGTCTCGCCACGCTCACCGATCAGATGCGCGCCGAGCAGAGCCTGATGCTGAAATTCGCCGAGCAGCAGGTCGAGATGAAGCCGGTGCTGCAGCGCCTCGCCGACGGTGGCCCGGCCGGTGCGCTCGGCGACGAGACCCGCGCCCATTTCCGCGCCATCGAGGTCCATCTCGCCCGCCTCGCCGAGGACGTGTCGCAAGGTCGCGGCGAGGTGGTGCAGGAGATTCGCAGCGAGCTGCGCCTCGTCGCCCGCACCATCGCGGCGCTCGGGCAGGAACCCGAGCGCACGCGCTAGCCCGGCATGCCGCTCTACTCCCGCCGTCAGCGCCGGTCGACGATCAACATCTGGCCGGGCTTCGTCGACGCCCTGACGCAGCTCGTCATGGTGATTATCTTCGTGCTGCTGGTGTTCACCGCCGGCCAGTTCTATCTCAGCGGCGCGCTCTCGAACCGCGACGCCGCGCTGGCGCAGCTGACGCAACAGCTGAACCAGCTGAGCGACATGCTGTCGCTGCAGAAGAGCAACAACGCGAAGCTCCAGCTCAACCTGTCGCAGATCAACGCCGAGCTGCAATCGACCACGACGGCGAAGAACGCGGCCGAGGCCAAGGTCGGCGCGCTCGGCACGCAGCTGAGTGGGACGCAGCAGCAGCTGACGCAGAAGACCGAGGACCTCGGCAAGGCGCAGACCACGGTCGATCAGCTCAACCAGCAGCTGCTCGCGCTGCGCCAACAGCTGGCACAGATCGCCGCCGTGCTCGACGCCTCGGAAGCCAAGAGCAAGCAACAACAGGCGCAGATCGCCGACCTCGGCAACCGCCTTAACCAGGCGCTCGTCACCAAGGTCGCCGAGCTGGCCAAATACCGATCGGAATTCTTCGGCCGCCTGCGTTCGATCTTGGCCAACCGCAAGGACATCCGCATCGTCGGCGACCGCTTCGTCTTCCAGTCGGACGTGCTGTTCGACACCGGCAGCGCCGAGCTGACGCCGGCTGCTCAGACCCAGCTCGCCTCGGTGGGGCAGGTGCTCAAGCAGCTGTCGAGCGAGATCCCGACCACCATCGACTGGGTGCTTGAGGTCGACGGCCACACCGACGCGCGGCCGATCCACACGGCGGAATTCCCCTCGAACTGGGAGCTGTCGTCGGCGCGCGCCCAATCCGTCGTGCGCTATCTGATCGCCCAGGGGATTCCGCCCAATCGCCTGGTGGCGGCGGGCTTCGGCCAATACACGCCGATCGCCACCGGCACCACCGACGCTGATTACCGTCAGAACCGCCGCATCGAGCTCAAGCTGACCGAGCGCTAAATGGCCGTGGCGGCCGTCGGGCGAAGCCGGGCGTTAACCGCGTGGCGGTTGCATGAGTCGGGCACGGCCGCTATAAAGCCGGACTCCCTGGAGCGGCACCCATGAAAGACGGCATCCACCCGGATTACCACGAGATCACGGTCGTCATGACCGACGGCACGACCTACAAGACCCGGTCGACCTATGGCAAGGCGGGCGATACGCTCCATCTTGAGATCGATTCCCGCTCGCATCCGGCGTGGACCGGTGGCCAGCAGAAGCTGCTCGATACCGGCGGTCAGCTCGCCCGCTTCAACAAGCGGTTCAAAGGTCTCGGCCTGAAAAAGTAGGCCGGCCGCGCCCTTGACGGGGCGCAATCCCACTCCCATGTGAATTCCCGTCCGGGACCTCGCGGGTCCGGACGCTGGGCGCCCGGCCATTCCGGCGGGCGCGCAAATCCCACTTTGCTCAATGGAGGTTGTGGATCATGGATAGTTTCGATTTCGCGCCGCTGTTCCGCTCGACCATCGGCTTCGACCGCCTGCTTCGCCTGGCCGACACGGCCACCCGCTTCGACGGCTCCGGCTATCCGCCGTATAACATCGAAAGCACCGGCGACAACACCTACCGCCTGACCGTGGCGGTCGCGGGCTTCGCGCCGGACGAGCTCGACGTCACCGTCAAGGAGAACGAATTGCTGGTGAGCGGCAAGTCCAAGAAGGACGAGGCCAGCACGGCCTATCTGCACCGCGGCATCGCCAGCCGCGCGTTCGAGCGCCGCTTCCAGCTCGCCGACCACATCAAGGTCGCGGGTGCGAGCCTCGACAACGGCCTGTTGCACGTCGACCTCGTGCGCGAGGTGCCGGAAGAGAAGAAGCCGCGCAAGATCGCCATCGCCATCGCCAACGGCAGCGGCCCGCAGGTGATCGACCAGAAGGCGGCCTGACGCGCGCCGGTTTGCGACGACAGAGAGCGGTCCCCCGGTGGGACCGCTCTTTTGTTTTGCCCGTTATCCCTTCAGTCGGCCGACGGCGTTGGCGAGGATGAGATAGAGCTTGCCGACATCGGCGGTGACGAAGGTGGTGCCGAGCACGTCGAGATGGTCACAGGCGCGCGCCTGGGCGAGCAGGTTCTCGAACTGGTCGAGATAGCGTTGGGCGTGTTCGCGGAAGGCCGGGTCTTCCTCGAATTTTTTCTTGATCGCGACGGTCGCCTGGCGCTCCTGCGCCTGGAGCAGGTGGCGGATGAACACGCCGCGCTCGCCGGCGTGGAAGCGGCGCCAGATCGCCTCCGGCACCGGCTGGTCGAGCGCCTTGGTGATCTCGACCGAAAGCCCTTGCAGCGTCTCGATCATGTAGGTGGCGCCGCGCAGGAAGGTTTCCTGCTGGTTGGCGATGGATTGGTCCTTGGCGCGCTTGGCGAGGCCGGAGGCCTCGTCCGCCACCTTGAGCATCGTCTCGGTCTGCTCGCCGAAGAGCGCGGCGGCGTCGTGCGACGTACGGTTGATGTGCTCGGCCGCGGCGACCAGCGTCGCCGACTGCTTGTCGTAGCCCGAGATCACGTTGCGCAGCTTCTCGACCGCGAGATCGGTCGCGCCGTTGAGTTGCGCCGCGTGGTCCGACAACGCCGCGCGCACGCTCTCGAGCCGTCGCGTAGTGGCATCGAGCGCGCCGTTGAGGTCGCGCAGCTGGCTGCGCATGGTTTCGCCGGCCTTGTCGCCCTGCTCGGTCATCGCCGTGCCGGTCGCGGCCAGGCCGGCGAGCTGCGATTCGGCGATCGCGCCCATCTCCTGTAGGCGCTGAGCCACCGTGTCGGTGGCGTTGCCGATTGAGGTGAAATGCTCGTTGAGGGCGTTGCGCGCGGCCTCGACGCGCATCACCGTGCGCTCGATGGCGATGGCCAGCTGCTGCACCTGCTGGCCGAACAGGTTGCTGACCTCCTCGAGCTTGACGCGCGCCTCGTCGCCGGCAGCGATCACCGTCAGGCTGCGTTCGCTGAAGCGCGAGCCCAGTGCGTCGATCTGCGTTTCGGCGCTGCCGACGGCGTCGGAGATCTCCTGGGCGCGGGCGCGCAGCGCGTCGCCGCTCGCCGCCAGGTGCTGCAGCGCCAACTCGCTGACCTGGCCTAGGATGTGGCCCTGCTCGGCGAAGATGTGGCCCACTTCCTCGGCGCGGCTGGCCGCGCGGTCGCTCGCCTGAACCAGCTCGGCGACGCCGGTGCGCAGCGAAGTTTCGAGCCGGCCGCCGGATTCGGTCAGGCCTTCGGCGCCGATCTTGATCTCGGCGAGCTGGCGGGCTAGCGCGGCGCCGGCGGTATCCGCCTGGGCGCCGATTGCGGCCGCCGCATCGCGCAGCCGCTCGGCGTTGTTCTCGAAGGCTTGGCCGGCGCCGTGCGCGTTCTTCATCGCCAGTTCGGTGGCGCGCGCCAGGTCCTCGGTATGCTGCTGGAGCTTGGCCTGGATGACGACGACTTCGGCGCCGATCGCCTCGCGTGTGCGCGTGAAATGGTCGAGCTCGCGGCCGAAGGTCTCGCCCAGCGCCGTCACCCGCCGCTCGGTCTCGTCGGTCGCCTGGCGCATGCTTTCGACCTGCTGGCGCAGCGCGTCGCCGCCTTGGTTGAAGCGCACCGTGCCTTCGCCGATCGAGGCCGCCAGCCGCCGCGCCTCGTCGTCGAAGCCGCTGCCGGCCCGCGCCAAGCCGGCCTTGGCCTGCTCGGCGGCCAGCTCGATCTCGTTGACCCGCGCGCTCAAGCTGGCGCCGCCGGTCTCGAGCGCGGCGATGGCGTCGCGGATGTCGCGCGCGCCGGCGCCGGCAGCCTGGCTCGCCTCGGCGCCGCGGGCGCGCAGCGCCTCGCCGGCGGCGAGCATGTTGGCGACCGCGCGCTCGTTCTGCGCCGCCAGCTCCTGCGTGCGCTGTCGCACCAGTTCGGCCGTCTCGTCGAAGCGCGCGCCGCCTTGCCGCGAAGCGGCGTCGAGCGCCTCGGTCTCGCGTGCCAGCCCGGCGCCGACCTCCTTGAAGCGCAACAGCGCCTGGTCCGCCGCCTCGTTGAGCGCCTGCACCCGGCGGATCAGTGCGTCGCTCGCCGCCTCGGCGTCCTTCGTCGCCTCGACCGATTGGCGTGACAGCTGGTCGGCCGCGGCGCGGAGCTTCTCGGCGACGCCTTCCGACCGGTCGAGCGCGGCCGAAGCCGGCGCGACCGCCGCCGCGGCTTGGGTGGCGATCCGCTCCGACGCGGCATCGAGGCTGTGCGCGGCCGCGTCGAGCCGCCCGCCAATCGCCTTGGCTTCGTCGGCGACGCGGGCAACCGCGCTTTCGGTGCTGCGGCTGACCGCCAGGCGGAAGGTGTCGGCCTCGGTGGTGATGCGGCCGGCGGCCAGCGTCGTGTCGCGCGACAGCCGCTCGATGACGCGCTCGAACTCGGATGTCGTATTGCTGCCGACCCGCTCCAGCGCCTGGGTGAGGTTGCGTTCGATCTCGGCGCTGCGCTCCTCCGCGCGCTTGCCCCCGGTCTCGACCGCGCGCTCGACTGCCCTCTCGACGTCCTCGACGTGCTCGGCGAGGCGCTTGGCGACGTCGTCGAGGTCGCGGCCGATGGCGCGTTCGAGCGAGGCGGCCTCGGCCGACAGCGTTTCGACCAGGCGGTTGATCGGTCCCACCGCCTGGTCGAGATCGCTGCGCGCGTATTCGGCACGCTCCATCGCCGCATTGACGGTGCGCATCGATTCATGCAGCCGCGCGCCGAGATTGTCGGCCGCGCCCTCGATGCGCTGCACCGTCTGGTCGACGGCGCCGGCAAGCTCCTCGGCCTGGCGCCGCAAGGCGTTGAGCGCCTCGTGCGCGCGCCGGTCGCGTTCCTCCGACGGCGAATAGAGCCGGTCAAGCTGATCGACGAGCCGGGCGGAAACCGTGGCGAATTCGGTCGCGCGGCGGCGCACGACCATCGCGCCCCAGATGACCAGCGCCGGCAGGAAGACCCAGATGATGATCACCGCCAGTGACAGCGGCGGCAGAGCGAGCACGGTTTGCCAGCCGGCGACGAACTGGATGAACAGCGCGCACAGCACGATCCAACCAGCGGCCAACACCGGTCCGGATAGCCAGCGTCGCATCGCGCCCAACGACTCCAAAAGTTTCTCTCCCGCGCGCGCGGAAGGGTCGCTTATCCCTTCGGGCGCGTCAACGCGCGCCGCGAGTCGCATCAGAGGATCGCGCGCAGCGAATCGAGCACCGCGACCGGCCGCTCGACCATCAGCATGTGCCCGCACTCGCACAGCACGACACTGCGCCCTTGCGCGAAGTGGACGGCGAAGGCTTCGGCTTGCGCCGCCGGCGTCATGCGGTCCTGCGCGCCCGACAGCAGCAGCACCGGACCGCGGACGACGCCCGCCGCCGCGGCGGCGCCGCGATAGCGGTCGCAGGCGGCGAGATCGGCGGCGAGACTCGCCGCCGGCGTCTGCTCGATCAGGCGCAACGCCGCGTCGGGCAGGAAGACGCCCGGCGCCTGGCTGCCGCCGGTGGGCGCCATGAAGCTCCAGGCGATCATCAGCTCCGACGCCAGATGCGCGCCGGCGCGCGCCGCGCCCAGCAGGTCGGGATGGACGCGCATCGCTGGCACGAAGCCCAGCAGCGCCAGCACCTCGCAGGCGGCGCCGGCGCGCGCCGCGGCTTCGAGCGCGACCAGCGAGCCCATGCTGTGCCCGGCGAGCCGGAAGCGCGCGACCTTCAGCGCCTGTAACGCGCGCAGCAGCCTCTTCGAGATTGAAGAGCGCGGCCGCCCGGTCGCTGTCGGTGAAGACGTAGCTCGTCGTCTGGTAGATCGGCACGGCGCGCGCGCCGGTCAGCGGATCGGGCGTCTGCCCGGCGTGCAGGCTGAGCGTCGAAAAACGCGGGCGCTTGGCCTCGGTCATTGGTTCATCGCGCCAACCAGCCGCCGTCCACCGGCAGCGCCGTGCCGGTCATGGTGGCGGCGCCGTCGCCGCACAGGAACACAGCGAGGGCGCCGAGCTGCTCGACGGTGACGAATTCGAGCATCTCCTGCTTCTCGCCGAGCAATTCCTTGGCCGCGATCTCGACCGGCTTGCCTTCAGCCTTGGCGCGCGCGGCGATCTGCTTCTCGACTAGCGGCGTCCGCACCCAGCCGGGGCAGATGGCGTTGCAGGTGATGCCGTCGTTGGCGGTTTCGAGCGCCGTCACCTTGGTTAATCCGACGATGCCGTGCTTGGCCGCGACATAGGCGGCCTTCTGCACCGAGGCGATCAGCCCGTGCGCCGAGGCAATGTTGACGATGCGGCCCCATTTGCGCCGCGCCATGATCGGTAGCGCCGCCTTGGTGGCGTGGAACGCCGCCGACAGGTTGATCGCGATCACCGCGTCCCAGCGGTCCTCGGGAAAATCGACGATCTTGGCGACGTGCTGGATGCCGGCGTTGTTGACCAGGATGTCGACCGCGCCGAGCTCCTTCTCCGCCGCCTGGATCAGGCCGCGAATCTCGGCCGGCTTGGCCATGTCGGCGCCGTTGTAGGCGATCCGTGCGCCGTGCCGGCGCGCCAGGCCGTGGCGCAAGGCTTCGATCTCGGCCGCGTCGCCGAAGCCGTTGAGCATGACGTTGGCGCCTTCGGCGGCGAGCGCGGTCGCGATCGCCTTGCCGATGCCGCTGGTCGAACCGGTGACGACGGCGGATTTGCCGGTCAATGCGGGCATGAACGATTCCTATCGCTTGAACAGACTTTCGGCGCCGCCGCGCTGCTTGCGTTTGGCGGCGATCTCGGCGCCGGCGCGCGCGATCTCGGCCTCGAGCTCGGCGACGTATTCCTCGAGCTGCGCCACGCCGAGCACCGTCAGATCGCGCGGCTTCGGCTTCTGCCGCTGGGGCAGCAGGTCTTCTTCGTCCATCGCGTGTCTCCCTTGCGCCGTGGACAGTTGCCAGTGTGGCGCGGTCGGGCTATGGGTGCAATCCGCGCAAAGAAAACCGAGCGAGGCCCGCATGTCCGCCCTTCCCGCCGAAACCGCCGTCATCGAGATCCGCGCGCCGGGCGCGCCCGACGTGCTGCGCCTTGCCAAGCGGCCGATGCCGAAGCCCGGCGCCGGCGAGGTGCTGGTCAAGGTCGAGGCCGCCGGCGTCAACCGGCCCGACGTGGCCCAGCGCCAGGGCAACTATCCGCCGCCGCCCGGCGCCTCCGACATTCCCGGCCTCGAGATCGCCGGCAGCGTCGTCGCGGTCGGTCTCGGCGTCGGCCGCCTCAAGGTTGGGGACAAGGTGTGCGCCCTGGTCACCGGCCACGGCTACGCCGAATACTGTGCCGCGCCCGAGGCGCAATGCCTGCCGGTGCCCAAGGGCTTCTCGATGGTCGAGGCGGCGGCCTTGCCCGAGACCTTTTTCACGGTGTGGACCAACCTGTTCGACCGCGGCCGCCTCAAGCGCGGCGAAAGCGTACTGATCCACGGCGGCACCTCGGGCATCGGCACCACCGCGATCCAGCTGGCGCGCGAATTCGGCGCCAAGGACATTTTGGCCACCGCCGGCAGCGCCGACAAATGCCGGGCCTGCGAGAAGCTCGGCGCGACTCGCGCCATCGACTACAAGCGCGAGGATTTCGTGAAGGTGGTCAAGGACGCGACCGGCAACCGCGGCGTCGATCTCATCCTCGACATGGTCTGCGGCCCCTATGTGCCGCGCAACATCAGCGCGCTGGCGGCCGACGGCCGCTGCGTCACCATCGCGCTGCTGGGCGGCAATCTTTCCGAGGTCAATTTCGGCGTGGTGATGATGAAGCGCCTGACCCTCACCGGCTCGACCCTGCGCGCCCGCGCGGTCGAGCAGAAGGGCGCCATCGCCCAGGCGCTCCAACGCGAGGTCTGGCCGCTACTCGATGCCGGCAAGGTCAAGCCGGTGATCCACAAGACCTTCCCGCTCAAGGAGGCCGCCGCCGCCCATGCCCTGATGGAAAGCTCGGCCCATATCGGCAAGATCGTGCTGACGATTTGAGCGCCGATTTCTGCTTTTCTTGGCCGGGCCGAGCGACTATATAAACCGCATCCAAGACATGGGCAGGTGGCCTGGAAAGCGCTTTTAGGCGCGGAGCTTAGCCATTGCCATGAGGAGAAACGCATGTCGCTGCCGCTGATGCCCCGGGCGACCGCCGTCTGGCTGGTCGAGAATACCGCCCTGACCTTCGACCAGATCGGCGATTTCACCGGCCTGCATGCGCTCGAGGTCCAGGCGATCGCCGACGGCGAAGTCTCGACCCAGATGCACGGCCTCGACCCGATCGCCAACGGCCAGCTCACCCTCGAAGAGCTCGAACGCTGCCAGAAAGACCCGGAGGCGCGGCTCAAGCTCGCCAAGGAGGCGCTGCCCGAGCAGGTGGTGAAGCACAAGGGTCCGCGCTATACGCCGATTGCCAAGCGCCAGGACAAGCCCGACGCCGTCGCCTGGCTGCTCAAAAGCCATCCCGAGCTCAGCGACGGCCAAATTTCGAAGCTGGTCGGCACCACCAAGCCGACCATCCACGCTGTGCGCGACCGCACCCATTGGAACACGCCCAACATCAAGCCGCGCCATCCGGTGGCGCTGGGCCTGTGCACCATGGAAGACCTGGAAAAGGCAGTGGCGCGCGCCAACCGCGGCAAGAAGCCGGAAGAGGGCAAGCCGCTGGTCCAGCCGCCCGGCGCCGAGGATATCGCCGCCGCTTCGGAAGAGCCGGCCGCTTAAATTGCCTGGCTTAGTTTGTTGGACTCGGTGAGTTGTACTTTCTGCGGGCGTTCGCTAACAGCTCGGCCAAAGCCTTTTCGTAATCTCTATCAGCTCGCTCCGGATCGAATCCTAGGTGCGAAAAAATTTCTTCCTGAAATTGGCTTACATGTTCATCGAGTGCCGAAAAGCGATCGGTACGGGCTTTGAAGTCTTCTATCATTTGGTGACAACCCCCGATGGTATGAAAATCTGAGGTATGATCACGAAAAAATTGATGGGCAAGGTGGTCACGCTCTGCTTTCAGTTGCCGTATTTCATCGGCGAGAGCGCGTGGAAGAATTTTATGCGTCACTAGGCCAGCCATTAACTGGCCAAACGTTAAACCCTCGTGCTTTTTGTAGAACTCATCGAAGGTCTTTCGTGTTGGCGATCTTCTTGCTGACGTTTCGAGCAACGTCAGTATGTTTATTAGGCCAGTCTCGAAAACCTGCGCGCAGTACATACAAATCCCAAAATGGGCGTAGACCTCCTTGACGAGATCGTCATCTGGTGACCCCTGAAGCGTTTAACATGTCGGCCTTACCAGTTCTTGCCATTAGGTCTCAGCAGGCCGCATTTCATACCTGAATCGGTTTGCCATACCTCGCCTCTTTGAGGTGCGCGGCGATCTCGCCGAGGATGGCGGGGTCGTCGATCGTCGCCGGCACCTTGTATTCCTCGCCGTCGGCGATCTTGCGCATCGTGCCGCGCAGTATCTTTCCCGAGCGCGTCTTGGGCAGGCGCTCGACCACCAGCGCGGTCTTGAAGCTCGCCACCGGGCCGATGCGCTCGCGCACCAGGCTCACGGCTTCGGCGGCAACGTCCTCGGGTGCTTTCTTGGCGCCGGCCTTGAGCACCAGAAATCCCACCGGCACCTAGCCCTTGAGCGCGTCGCTGGCGCCGATCACCGCGCACTCGGCGACCTCGGGATGCGCCGCCAGAACCTCCTCGATCGCGCCGGTCGACAGCCGATGGCCAGCGACGTTGATGATGTCGTCGGTGCGCGCCATGACGAAGACATAGCCGTCCTCGTCCATGTAGCCGGCGTCGGCGGTGAGGTAATAGCCGGGATAATTCGCGAGATAGGATTGGACGAAGCGCTCGTCGGCGTTCCACAGCGTCGGCGCGAAGCCGGGCGGCATCGGCAGCTTGACGCACAGCGCGCCGATCTTGCCGGGCTTCATCTCCGCGCCGTCCGGCGCCAGCACGTGCAGATCGTAGCCCGGCGCCGGCAGGGTCGGCGAGCCGTGCTTCACCGGCAGCGGACCGAGGCCCATACAGTTGGCGGCGATCGCCCAGCCGGTTTCGGTCTGCCACCAATGGTCGATCACCGGCACGTCGAGATGGTGCTCGGCCCATTCGACGGTCGGCGGATCGGCGCGCTCGCCGGCGAGGAACAGTGTGCGAAACTTCGCCAGATCATGCTTGCGGATGAGCGCGCCGTCCGGGTCCTCGCGCTTGATGGCGCGGAACGCCGTCGGCGCGGTGAACATGGCGACCGCGCCGTGCTGCGCGATGATGCGCCAGAACGTGCCTGCGTCGGGCGTGCCGACCGGCTTGCCCTCGAACAGGATGGTGGTGAGGCCGTAGAGCAGCGGCGCATAGACGATATAGCTGTGTCCGACCACCCAGCCGACATCGGAAGCGGTGAACCAGATCTCGCCCGGCGCCAGGCCGTAAACGTTCTTCATCGACCAAGCGAGCGCGACGGCGTGGCCGCCGTTGTCGCGCACGATGCCTTTGGGCATGCCGGTGGTGCCCGAGGTGTAGAGGATATAGAGCGGATCGGTTGCCTCGACCGTGACGCAGGCCGCCGGCGAGGCCCTGGCGACCTCTTCCACCCAATCGTGGTCGCGGCCTTTCACCAAGTCGCAGGCAAGCTGGTCGCGTTGCAGGATAAAGCACGTCTCGGGCTTGCTCTTGGCCAGCGCGATCGCCTGGTCGAGCAGCGGCTTGTAGGAAATGACGCGATTGACCTCGATGCCGCAGGAAGCCGAGAGGATCAGCCGCGGCTTGGCGTCGTCGATGCGCGTCGCCAGCTCGGGCGCGGCGAAGCCGCCGAACACAACAGAGTGAATGGCTCCAAGTCTTGCGCAGGCGAGCATCGCCATCGCCGCTTCCGGCACCATCGGCATGTAGATCAGGACGCGGTCGCCTTTCTTGACGCCGCGCATGCGCAGCGCGCCGGCGAGCAACGCCACCTGGTCGCGCAATTCGCGATAGCTGAACTTGCGCACCGTGCCGGTGACCGGGCTGTCGTAGATCAGCGCGGTCTGCAAAGCGCAGCCGCCGTCGACATGGCGGTCGAGGGCATTGAAGCAGGTGTTGAGCCGCGCCCCCTTGAACCAGTGGTAGAAGGGTGGCCGGTTCGCATCCAGCACCGTATTCCACCGTTTTTCCCAGTCGATCGCCTGGGCGGCTTCGGCCCAGAATCCTTCCCGGTCGACCAGCGAGCGGCGGTGGGCCGCGGCATAACGGCTGGTCATGGGCGGTTCCTCCCCTTACAACTGTGCGGCAAAGGCGGCCGGTTGTGAAGCCGCAGGAAAACGCCATGGGAAGCGTCTACGACACCGGGCTCGCCCGCAATCCGGCCAATTACGTGCCGCTGTCGCCACTCGGATTCATCGCCCGGGCGGCGGCGATCTACCCGGATCGCCTGGCCACGGTGCACGGCACCCGGCGCTATTCGTGGCGCCAGAGCTACGAACGCTGCCGCCGGCTCGCCAGCGCCTTGCGACGCCGCGGCATCGGCGAAGGCGACACCGTCGCGGTCATGGCCGCCAACACGCCCGAGGCCTTCGAGACGCATTTCGGCGTGGCGATGGCCGGTGCGGTCTTGAACGCACTCAACATCCGGCTCGACGCCGCGACCATCGCCTTCATCCTCGATCACGGCGAGGCCAAGGCGCTGATCACCGACCGCGAATTCGCGCCGGTGATTGAGAATGCGCTCGCCGCCGTGAAACGGCGGCCGCTGGTGATCGACGTCGACGATGCGCTGGCGCCGCCGGGCAAGCTGCTCGGCGAAATGGATTACGAGGCGTTCCTTGCCACCGGCGATCCGGCCTTCGCCGGCGAGGGCCCGGCCGACGAATGGGATGCGATCGCACTCAACTACACCTCGGGCACCACCGGCAATCCCAAAGGCGTCGTCTATCACCATCGCGGCGCCTATCTCAACGCGCTTGGCAACGCGCTGGTGTGGAGCATGCCGACGCATCCGGTCTATCTCTGGACGCTGCCGATGTTCCATTGCAACGGCTGGTGCTTTCCGTGGACGGTGACGGCGTTGGCCGGCACGCATGTCTGCTTGCGCCGGGTCGAGGCCGGCGCGATCTTCGCCGCTATCGCCGAGCACGGCGTCACCCATCTCTGCGGCGCGCCGATCGTGATGAACCTGCTCTTGAACGCGCCGTCGCAGCTCAAGTGCGATTTCGGCCGCCGCATCGCCATGATGACCGCGGGCGCGGCGCCGCCCGCGGCGGTGATCGAAGGCATGGAAAAGCTCGGCTTCGCCATCACCCACGTCTACGGCCTGACCGAGGTCTATGGCCCGTCGGTGGTCTGCGCCTGGCACGACGAATGGGAGACGCTGCCGGCTTCGGAGAAGGCCACGCTCAAGGCGCGCCAGGGCGTCAACTATCCGGTGCTCGAAGGCCTCATGGTGGCCGATCCGCGCACGCTGGCGCCGCTGCCGCGCGACGGCGCGACCATGGGAGAGGTCTTCATGCGCGGCAACATCGTGATGAAGGGCTATCTCAAGAATCCCAAAGCGACCGGCGAGGCCTTCGCTGGCGGCTGGTTCCACACCGGCGATCTCGGCGTCGCCCATGCCGACGGCTATATCGAGCTCAAGGACCGCTCCAAGGACATCATCATCTCGGGCGGCGAGAACATCTCGACCATCGAGCTCGAAGGCGTGCTTTATCGCCATCCGGCGGTGATGGAGGCGGCGGTGGTGGCGCGGCCGGACGCGAAATGGGGCGAGACGCCGTGCGCCTTCGTTACTCTCAAAACCGACGCCGCGGCGAGCGCCGACGACATCATCGCCTTCTGCCGCGCCCACATGGCCGGCTTCAAGGTGCCCAGGACGGTGGTCTTCGGCCCATTGCCTAGAACTTCAACAGGCAAGATCCAGAAATTCGTGCTGCGCGAACAAGCGAGAGGCCTCAAATGATGCGGGTTGTCGCGATTGCCGCCGCCTTGATCGCGCTGGTCGCGCCCGCTTGGGCGCAGCCGGCGCCGCCCCCGCCGACGCCCGCCGGAACGACCCTGACCCTGTCGGCGCACGCCGACAAGACGCTGCCGCGTGACCGGCTCCATGCCGAGCTACGCGTCGAGGCGGTCGGCGCCAATGCGGCGCAGGTCCAGGCTGAGGTCAATCGCCGCATGGCCAAGGCGCTGGCCCGCGCCAAGGCGGCAACAGGCGTCACCGTCGAAACCACCGGCTATGACGTCTACCAGGAGCACGACGCCAAGAACAACGTCACGCGCTGGCACGGCAGCCAGGTGGTGCGCTTGGCATCGGGCGATTTCTCGGCGCTGTTGAATTTGGTCGGCGTCTTGCAAGGCGAAGGGCTGGCGCTGTCGAATCTCGCCGCCGAACTGTCGCCTGCGGCGGCCAAGACGGCGCAGGACTCACTGACCGACGCCGCATTGACCGACATTCGCGCGCGCGCCGCGCGCATCGCGACGGCACTCGGGACCCATGTCGAGCGTTACGCCGAGCTGCGTGTCGGCAACGTGTCGACGCCGCCGGTGCCGGTCCGTTTCATGACCGCGGCGGCGTCCGCCGGCATGCCCACGCCGGTCGCCGCCGCCGGCGATACCACCGTGAGCGTCAACATCGACGCCACCGTGCTGCTCGCGCCGGTGCGCTAGGCCCACAACGCCAAGCCACGCGTGCTTAGTGCGCGTGCTCCAACTGGGTCAGTTCGTCTTTTATTCGGAGTTTCTGTCGCTTCAGGGTGGAGAGGGATTCGATGTTGGGGAGCGGTCGGTGGCTTTCGCGGTCGATCTGGTCTTCAAGGTTGCGGTGGCGACTGCGAAGCGCCTCGATATGATCTTCCAACGTCATGGCTCCTCCAGAAGCTGGGCGGAAATGACATCAAAGAGTCGCCAAGACTAATGCCGTCCGCCCGGCGGTTCCAAGTGACAAGTGGAGAAACTTTCTGTCGCCTCGGATTCGTCTTTGTCACCGGCGTTTTAGCCGTATTTTGAAATGAGTCGCGCGGTCAGCCGTCGCCCAGGCAGATGCCGAGGCCGCGCGCCGTCAGCACCAGCGGGCTGTCGGCATCGACGGTCTGTGGCCGATCAATGACCTCGGCCAAGGGCACGTCGACCACCCGTCGGTTCTGCCACGCCACCATGCGGTCGTAGCGTCCGGCGGCGATCAGGTCGACGGCATGGACGCCGAAGGCCTGGGCGATCAGCCGGTCGTTCCAGGTCGGCTGGCTGCCGCGTTGGACGTGGCCGAGCACGGTGACGCGGGTCTCGGCGCCGGTGCGGCTGGCGATGGCATGGGCGACGATCTCGCCGATGCCGCCATAGGTGAAGCCGCCGCCGGTCTGCTGGCGGCGGACGCGCTCGCCGGTGTGATCGAGCACCGCCTCGGCGACGACGACCAGCGCGAAGTTGCGGCCGCTGCGCCGCAGCGCCTCGATATGCGCCGCCACCGCGTCGATGCGATAGCGGATTTCCGGAATCAGGATGACGTCGGCGCCGCCGGCGATGCCCGCGGCCAAGGCGATGTGTCCGGCGTCGCGCCCCATCACCTCGAGCACCATGACGCGGGCGTGGCTCGCCGCCGTCGGTGTCAGCCGATCGAGCGCTTCGGTCGCCACCATCACCGCCGTGTCGTAGCCGACCGAACGTTCGGTCGCGCCGACATCGTTGTCGATGGTCTTGGGAATCCCGACCAGCGGGATGCTGCCCTGCTGCGCCAGCCGGCGCAGGATGGCGAAGCTGCCGTCGCCGCCGATGCCGATCAGCGCGTCGACGCCCATCAGCCGAACGCCCTCGATCACTTCGGCCGAGCGGTCGACTTTGCGACCGTCCGGCATCGGAAAGGCGAACGGGTTGCCGGTGTTGGTAGTGCCGAGGATGGTGCCGCCGAGACGCAGGATGTCGGCGCCAGCGCGCTCGCCGTCGAGGGTGGTGAACTCGACCGGCCGGCGCATCAGGCCGAGCGTACCTTGGCGAACGCCGCGTACGGTCCAGCCCCGACCCTGGGCGCGTGCCACCACGGCGCGGATGACGGCGTTGAGGCCGGCGCAATCGCCGCCGCTGGTCAAGAGGCCGATGGTGCGGGCGGTGGAGGTGGCTGGCATCGCTGTATCTCCCTATGAATTCCCGCCCGGGTGAATTCCCGCCCGGGAACGGGCCAATTCGGCGTGATCGGGCGGGCGCAACGGGCTTCCGCCCGGCTCAACCCCGACGGGGATTTTTGCTATACTAAAGCATCTACGCCGGGCAGGGTTTCCGACCCCCGATGGACCTCGAGATCGAAGCGATCAAGGCCAAGATCATCCAGTTGAAGGACGAGCACCACGCGCTCGACGAGGATATCCGTCGCCTCGAAGAGGGCGGCCCCTTCAATCCGATCGAGATGCAACGCCTGAAGCGCCGCAAGCTGGCGCTCAAGGACCTGTTGGCCCGCCTCGAAAGCAGACTGCTGCCCGACATCATCGCCTGATCCGCCGCGCTTGCCCGAAGGCGGCACGTTCCTATAATGCGCGCTTCCTGTTCGAGGCGGGGGAATGAAGCGCGCGCAGCCTGTCAGCATCATCATGGGCAGCCAGTCCGACTGGAAGACCATGCGCCACGCAGCGCGCATGCTCGACCGGCTCGGCGTTGGCTACGAGGCGCGCGTGGTTTCGGCCCATCGCACGCCGCGGCGGCTTTACGACTACGCCCGCGGCGCCCAGGCGCGCGGCGTCCGCGTGATCATCGCCGGCGCCGGCGGCGCGGCGCATCTGCCGGGCATGACGGCGTCGATGACGGCGCTGCCGGTGCTCGGCGTGCCGGTCGAGAGCCGCGCCCTCAAGGGCGTCGACAGCTTCCTTTCGATCGCGCAGATGCCGGGCGGCGTTCCCGTTGGCACGCTGGCGATCGGCAAGGCCGGCGCCACCAACGCCGCCTTGTTGGCGGCGGCGATCCTGGCGCTCGGCGACGCCAAGGTCGCAATCCGGCTCGAGCGGTTCCGCAAGCGCCAGACGGCGTCCGTGCCGAAGCGTCCGCCGCGCGGATGATCCTGCCGGGTGCGACCATCGGCATCGTCGGCGGCGGGCAGCTCGGCCGCATGACCGCGCTCGCCGCCGCGCGGCTCGGCTATCGCTGCCACATTTTCTCGCCCGACGCCGACGGCCCGGCAAAGCAGGTGACGCCCTATGCCACCACCGCCGCCTACGACGATCAGGATGCGCTCAAGCGTTTCGCCGCGGCGATCGACATCGCGACCTACGAGTTCGAGAACGTGCCGCTTGAGACCGCCAAGGCGCTGAACGCGCTGAAGCCGTTGCGGCCGGGGCCCGGCGCGCTCGAGATCGCCCAGGACCGCCTCAAGGAGAAATATTTCCTGCGCGGCGTCGGCGCCGCCACCACCGCGTTCCGACCGGTCGAAAGCGCGGCGCAGCTGACGCGCGCGCTGGCCGAGATCGGTCCGCGCGGCGTGCTCAAGACGGTGCGGCTCGGCTACGACGGCAAGGGCCAGGTCATGCTCGGGCCCGAGAGCGACGCGGCGGCGGCCTGGGACAAGCTCGGTGCCGGGATCGCAATCCTCGAAGGCTTCGTCGAATTCGCCTGCGAGGTCTCGGTCATCGTCGCGCGCGGCGAAAAGGGCGAGCTCGCCGCCTTTCCCGTGGTCGAGAACCGCCACGTCAATCACATCCTCGATACCACGGTGGCGCCGGCCGAGATTCCCGCCGCGCTCGCCGCCGAGGCCGAGCGCATCGCCCGCCACGTCGCCGAGCGGCTCGATTTGATTGGTTTGCTGGCGGTCGAGATGTTCGTCACCAAGTCGGGCGAGCTCCTGGTCAACGAGTTGGCGCCGCGGCCACACAATTCCGGCCATTGGACGATCGACGCCTGCCTGACCAGCCAGTTCGAGCAACTGGTGCGCGCGGTTTGCGGCCTGCCGCTGGGCTCGACCGAGCGCCATTCCAATGCGGTGATGAAGAACCTGATCGGCGACGAGGTCGAAACCTGGCGCCAGGCGCTGACCGAGCTGACCGCGCGCCTCCATCTCTACGGCAAGGGCAAACCAGTACCCGGCCGCAAGATGGGCCACGTCACGCGGCTGCTGCCGAAACGCTAGGCGCGGCGCAGGCGGGCCAGCGCGCCGAGCGCGCGCAGCGGATTGGGTAGGCGGCCGAGCGCCGCGGTGGCGCGGCCGCGCAGCTTCGGGATCTGCATCACCTCGGCGATGCGGCGGTCGAGGAATGCGGCCGTCGCCTCATTGTCCAGCGATTTATCGTCGAGCCAATAGAGCGTGGTGGCGGCAGTGATGCCGGCGAGCAGGCCACGCTTGGTGTAGAAGCTGAAATCGGTCGAACGGTCGCCAGCGGCGTGCCACAACATGTCGACCGTGTGATAGAGCAGGCGGGGTCCGAGCGGCAGGTTCGCTGGCAGGGCCAGGAACGCCAGCATCCGCCGCACCGCCTCGCGATGCGTCTCGAGCAGCGTCAGCCGGGTGCGGACGCCGAGCGCGATGCGCTCGCGCAGCTTGAGGCGCGCGGAATTTTCCTTGGCAAGCGCCGCCTCGGTCGCGCGGTCGGCCCAATCGCTGAACGCCGCCACCACGTCGCGCACGCCGTGCGGAAAGAGCGAGGCAATCTCGGCGTCGGTGAGCTCGACGCGCTTGGTGGCATGGCTCAGCGCGCGCCGGCTCCAACCCTCGAACGGCACGTTAGGCAGCATCGCCAACATCACCTTGTCGCGGAGTGCGCGGTCGTCCATGTCACTCGGCCGCGTCGGCATCGGCCTTGCCGGCGCCGATCTCGATCGGGAAACGCATGCCTTCCTCGAGATAGGTCAGCAGCCGCAGATCGGTCATGCGCTGGGGATAGAGGATGCCGTCGAGATGGTCGCATTCGTGCTGCACGACGCGGGCATGGAAGCCCTCGACCGTGCGGTCGACCGGTTTGGCGTCGAGGCTGACGCCGCGATAGCGAATGCGGGTGAAGCGCGGCACCGCGCCCTTGAGGCCGGGCACCGACAGGCAGCCTTCCCAGTCGAGTTCGGTCTCGGCGGTTAGCGGCTCGATCATCGGGTTGATCAGCACGGTGAGCATCTGCGGCTTGTCGAGCGGCCGGCCGGTCAGCCGCGTCTCGCCAACCTCGAAGACCACCACGCGCCGCGCGACGTGGACCTGCGGCGCGGCCAAGCCGGTGCCGCCGGCGTCGTGCATGGTCTCGATCATGTCGGCGACTAGCTCGCGGATTTCCGGCGCGGCCGGATCGGCCACCGCCGCCGCTTTTTCGCGCAGCACCGGGTGGCCCATGCGGGCGATTTTGAGAATGGCCATAGTCCCATTATAAATCGATTCGGACCGCCGGTGCGGCGCAAAAGCCACGCTCTCCGGCCGTGGTGGAACGGGCGGGCGGTGCGGCCTTCACAAACCGCTGATTTGGTGATATTGAGCCGCCCCTCGGGCCGAATTCCTTGGGGCCGGCCTGGGATTTGACCCTTAACTCGGTTGGCCAAAGGCGCAACGTTCTCGTGCAGATTCTCGTCCGCGACAACAACGTCGATCAGGTGCTTCGCGCGCTCAAGAAGAAGATGCAGCGCGAAGGGCTTTTCCGGGAAATGAAAATCCGCCTCAATTACGAGAAGCCGTCCGAGCGTCGCGCCCGCGAGCGCGCCGAAGCGGTCCGCCGCTACCGCAAGCTGCTGCGGAAGCGCATGGAGCGCGAGGGGTATTAGTCCGTTTCGCGCAAGGCGAGAATCAACAAAAAGCCGCCCACCGGGCGGCTTTCGTGTTTCAGGCCCCGAGTGCCTTGACGATCTCCTCGCACATCTTCTTGGCGTCGCCGAAGAGCATCATGGTGTTGTCGCGGAAGAACAGCTCGTTCTCGACGCCGGCATAGCCCGACGCCATCGAGCGCTTGACGAATAGCACGGTCTTGGCTTTCTCGACGTCGAGGATCGGCATGCCGTAGATCGCCGATTTGGGGTCGGTCTTGGCCGCCGGGTTGGTGACGTCGTTGGCGCCGATGACGAAGGCGACGTCGGTTGTAGAGAAGTCGCGGTTGATCTCCTCGAGCTCCATCACGTCCTCGTAGGGCACGTTGGCCTCGGCCAAGAGCACGTTCATATGCCCCGGCATGCGGCCCGCCACCGGATGGATGGCGTAATGCACGGTGACGCCTTCCTTCTTGAGGATGTCGGCCATCTCCTTGAGCGCGTGCTGCGCTTGGGCGACCGCCATGCCGTAGCCCGGCACGATGATGACCGAGCTGGCATTTTTGAGGATGAAGGCGGCATCGTCGGCGCTGCCGGATTTGACCGCATTGTCGCCGGGACCGGCGCTGGCCGCCGCGCCGCCCTCGGTGCCGAAGCCGCCAAGGATGACGTTGAAGATCGAGCGGTTCATCCCCTTGCACATGATGTAGGAGAGGATGGCGCCCGACGACCCGACCAGCGCGCCGGTGATGATCAGCAGAGAATTGGCGAGGGTGAAGCCGATACCGCACGCCGCCCAGCCCGAATAGCTGTTCAGCATCGAGATCACCACCGGCATGTCGGCACCGCCGATCGGCACGATTAGCAGAAACCCCAGCAGCAGCGACAAGCCGACCATCGCCCAGAACGTGACCGGCAGCTGCGCCATCACGAACCAGACGATGAGGCCGACGAGCACCAAGCCGAGCAGCGCGTTGAGCGGATGCTGGCCGGGGAACACCAGCGGCTTGCCGGTGATCAGGCCTTGCAGCTTGCCAAAGGCGATGATCGAGCCGGTGAAGGTGATGGCGCCGATCGCCGTGCCGAGGCTCATCTCGATCAGGCTATGACTCTGGATCGCGCCGAGCTGGCCGATGCCGTAGGCGGCGGGCGCATAGAACGCGGCGGTGGCGACGCAGACCGCGGCCAGGCCCACCAGGCTGTGGAAGGCGGCGACGAGCTGCGGCAGCGCCGTCATCTGGATGCGCAGCGCGATGAAGGTGCCGATAGCGCCGCCGATGACGATTCCGGCGACGATCACCCCGTAGCTGAGCACGCCGGGCGAGGCTAGCGTGGTGCCGATGGCGATCACCATGCCGACGATGCCGAAGAGGTTGCCGCCGCGCGCCGTCTCGGGCGACGACAGGCCGCGCAGCGCCATGATGAAGCAGATGCTGGCGAGCAGATAGAGCAGCGCCGCAAGATTTGCGGTCATTTGCCGGCCTTCTCCTTGGGCGCCTTCTTCTTGAACATCTGCAGCATGCGCTGGGTCACGATGAAGCCGCCGAAGATGTTGACCGAGGCCAACGTCACGGCGGCGAAGCCCATGACCTTGGAAAAGCTGAAACCGGCGGGGCCGGCGGCGATCAGCGCGCCGACGATGATCACCGACGAGATGGCGTTGGTGACGCTCATCAGCGGCGAGTGGAGGGCCGGCGTGACGCGCCAGACGACGTAATAGCCGACGAACACCGCCAGCACGAAGACGGTGAGGAAGAACACGAAGACGTCGGCGTGGGCGCCGGTTTCCATGGCTCAGCCTCCCGCCATTTGCGGATGGACGACCTTGCCGTCGCGCGTCAGCAGGCTCGCCTTCACGATCTCGTCGGACTCGTCGATCTTGAGCGCCTTGTCCTTGTCCAAGATGAGGCCGAGGAAGGCGAAGAGGTTGCGGGCATAGAGCGCGCTGGCGTCGACCGCGATGCGCGCCGGCATGTTGCTGTGGCCGATGATCGCGACGCCGTTGGGCGTGGTCACGGTTTCGTCGGGCTTGCTGCCTTCGACATTGCCACCCTGCTCGACGGCGAGATCGACGACCACCGAGCCCGAGCGCATCACGCCGAGCATCTCCTTGGTGATCAGGATCGGCGCCTTGCGGCCGGGAATTAGCGCGGTGCAGATGACGATGTCGGTCTTCTTGAGCGCCTCGGTGACGTGCTCGCGCTGGCGCCGGGTGAAGTCCTCACTCGCTTCCTTGGCATAGCCGCCGGCGGTCTCCATCGCCTTCATCGCCTCGAGATCAACGGCGAGGAAGGTGGCACCGAGGCTTTCGACCTGCTCCTTGGCGGCATAGCGCACGTCGGTCGCCGAAACCACGCCGCCGAGGCGGCGCGCGGTGGCAATCGCCTGGAGCCCGGCGACGCCGGCGCCCATCACCAGCACGCGCGCCGGCGCCACGGTGCCGGCGGCGGTCATCATCATTGGCATGGCGCGGCCGAAATAATCGGCGGCGTCGAGCACCGCCTTGTAGCCGGAGAGATTCGCCTGGCTCGATAGCACGTCCATCGCCTGGGCACGGGTGATGCGCGGCACCAGCTCCATCGCGAAGGCGGTCACGCCCGCCTGGGCATAGGCCTGGACCTCGTCCTTGTGCTGCAACGGCGCGAGCATGGCAACCAGCACCGCTCCGCGCTTCATCGCCTTGACCTCGTCGGCGGTCGGCCGCTGCACCTTGAGCACGATCTCGGCGCCAAGCGCAGCCGCGGCGTCACCGAGCTGGGCACCAGCCGCGGCATAGGCGTCGTCGGTATAGGCGGCGCCGGCGCCGGCGCCGCGCTCGATGATCACGGCATGGCCCTGGCCGACGAGGCGCTTGGCCGTGTCGGGCGAGGCGGCGACGCGGCGCTCGCCAGCCCGGCGCTCCTTGGGTATGCCGATCATCATCCGGTAAAACGTTCCCCTGCTGCCTTATTTCCCTGGGCCGCGGCAGCGCGGGCGGCACAATGCCGCGCTCGGGCGGCTTTCTCAAGGTTTTTGGGCCGCGACTATTTGACCAGTTGCTCGGCGTGATGCAGGTCATCGGCGCACAGCTTCGCGCGGCCGGCGTTATCATCGTCCTGCGCCTTGGCGAGGAGCAATTCGAGCTCGCGCTGCTTGGCTTGGTCGTCGAGTCCGGCGAGGTGCGCCCGCATCGCCGCGATCTCTTGCGCGCAATCGGCATGGGCCGTGCCGGCCGCGGCAACCAGCGCCACGACGAGAGCCAGGAGTGGCAGGACCCTTCTCATGTCTTTCCCCCGAAACTAAGATAGCAGCGATCCGTCAACCGGTGCGCCGCCGTGTCCGGCGCCCGGTCGGTGCACCAAGGATTGTGGTGCCAGGTTCCGGCACCCCCAAGGAATAATTCACATCCGAATCCGTTGTCACCATGTCAGGTTCGATCGGGCGTCCCGGCTCTGCCAGGGGCGGGCGCGATGAGCG
This sequence comes from Allostellaceae bacterium, assembly GCA_050729835.1. Taxonomy (GTDB): domain Bacteria; phylum Pseudomonadota; class Alphaproteobacteria; order ATCC43930; family CGMCC-115725; genus REEB95. The sequence goes on from JBOHLS010000009.1 coordinate 61,996, forward strand.
CGGCGTTCAGCGACCAGCTCGTCGCCGTCTTGCCCCGGCTGCGGCGGTTCGCCCGGGGCCTGACCGGTTCCGCCGTCGAAGCGGACGATCTTCTCCAGGCGGCTTGCGAACGGGCCCTGGCTCGCGCGCACCAGTTTCAGCCGGGAACACGCTTCGACAGCTGGATGTTTCGCATCGTGCAGACGGTCTGGATCGATCAACTGCGCGCGCGCGACATCAGGCGGACCGAGAGCGAGGACGAGGCAGCGGGTGCGGGCACCGACGAGCCGTCGCGGCGGGTCGAAGCCCGACTGGCATTGCGCGAGGTGCAGGCGGCGATCGCCGTCCTGCCCGCCGAACAGCGCCTGGTCCTGCTCCTCGTGACGGTCGAAGGCTTGAGCTATAGGGAAGCGGCGGAGGTCGCTGCGGTGCCGGTGGGCACCATCATGAGTCGGTTGGCGCGGGCGCGGATGGCGCTCCTCGCGAAGCTTGGTGGTGACGCTCTCCGGAGGAGTACGGAAGATGCAAAGGCCGAATGACGAGACCCTCATCGCCTATCTCGACGGCGAATTGGACGAACGCGAAACTCTGGTGGTGATCCAGGCGCTGGCGCGCGACGAGCGCCTTCAGGCCCTTGCTGAGCGCCTCAACGCCAGCGCGCGGCTGATCCGTTCCGCCTACGACGACGTGTTGCGCGAATCCGTGCCCGCCCGCCTGATCGTAGCGGCGCGCGGCGAGCGCGGCCTGAGCGCGTTGCAGCGCGCGCTGGCCCGGCTGGCGCGCTGGCGGGCGGTGCTCGGCGAGCGGCCGTGGTGGATCGGCGTGCCGGCGGCGGCGGCGCTGGCGGGCCTCGTAATCGGCGGCGGCGTCGGCTACGTCGCCGGCACCGAGCAAAGCGCGAGCCTAACCGCGCAGCAGGACCTGGTCACGACCGGCGCCGGCGCCAACTGGCTCGACAACGTCGCCGGCTATCATAAGCTGCTCGTCAAGGCGGGCAGCAACGACCGCGCGCTGATGGATGTGCCGGCCGACGGTAACGATGGCGCGGCGCGCAAGGCTGGCCAGCTGCCGTCCGACTTCCGCCTGCCTAACCTCAAGCCGTGGAGCCTGCAGTTCCAGGGCGCCCGGCTTCTGGTGGTCGACGGCCGGCCGGCGACGCAGCTTTTCTACACGACCGACAACAAGAACCTGGGGCCGCTGACCTTCGTCGAGGCGTCGTCGTCGAAGTCTGATCTCGCGCCGACCTTCGATCGCCGCGAGGACCTCAATATCCTCTACTGGCGCCATCACGGGCATGCCTATGCGCTCGTCGGCACGGCGGATATTGGCTATCTCTGGAACATCTACAACGACATCGCCTGGCAGCTCGACGCCATCTAGGCGAGAACCGCCGCACCGCCGGGCAAGCCAGGCCGGCGGCGGGTCGAATCTCGCCTTGCCGCTGCCGGCTCGGTAAAATCGTCGCCGTGGATAGTCACGCCCCCATCGCGACGGTGGCGCCGGAGCGCGGCACGGCGGCGGAGCACGACCTGCGCCTCGATTTCTTCCGCGGCCTGTCGCTGTTCTTCATTTTCATCGATCACGTTCCCGGGAATTTCCTCGCCTACGCGACGTTCCACGCCCTGGCGTTCTCCGACGCCGCCGAGGTCTTCATTTTCATTTCTGGCTTCACCGCCGCACTGGTTTATGGCCGTAGCCTGATGCGCAACGACGCGCTTCTGGCCACGGCGCAGATCTATCGTCGCGTCTGGCAGCTCTATGTCGCGCACATCTTCCTGTTCGTCATCTTCGTCGCCGAGGTGTCGTACAGCGTTCTGGTGGTGCACAACGCGATGTATATCGAGGAAATGCGCGTCGCCAATTTCCTCGAGACGCCGCATCTGGCGGTGATCCGCGCGTTGCTGCTCGTGTTCCAGCCGCAGTTCCTCGACATCCTCCCGCTCTACATCGTCCTGCTGGCGGCGTTTCCGCTGGTGCTGCTGGGCCTGCGGATCCATCGGCTGCTGCCGTTCGGCCTGTCGGCGCTGCTTTACGGCGCGACGCTCCTGTTCGGCTGGACCCCGCACACTTATCCGACGCATGCGCCGTGGTTCTTCAACCCGCTCGCCTGGCAGTTCCTGTTCGTGATCGGCGCGACCGCGGGCTTCTCTCGGGTCACCGGCGTCTGGCCGTTCCCCGCCGGCGCGTGGTTCCGCGCCCTGGCGATCGCGGTTGCCGGATTCTGTGCCCTGGTCAGTCTCGATTGGACGATCCACTGGCTCTACGACCCGTTTCCGCTGGTGCTAGCGAAGCAACTGTGGACGCACACGCTCGACAAAAGCAACCTGACGCCGCTGCGTCTCGCCAATTTTCTCGCCATCGCCGTGACGACCATGGTCTTCGTCAAGCCGGAGAGCCGGTTTCTCCACACGGCCGGGGCCCGGCCGCTGATCGTCTGCGGTCAGCACTCGCTCTATGTCTTTTGTCTCGGCATCATCCTGGCGGTGCTCGGCCACTTCATCCTGTCCGAGTTCGACGGCGGCCTAGCCATGCAGGCCGCGGTCAATATCGGCGGCTTCGCGGCGATGATCGGGCTCGCTTATCTACTCGAATGGTACAAGCTCGCTGTCCGCCGGGTGCCCCGCGCCGCGGCGCGTTCGGAGCGGGCGACATGACGCGGGCGATCGCCGGGCTGGTCGCCATGCTCTTCGTTGCTACGCTTTTCGCCGCGCCGGCGCCGGTCGCGGCGCCGGCCGGCCAATGTGCGGTGTCGCCCGATCTCGGCGCCGACGAGCCGGGGCTGCCCGGCCTCGTCCAGCGCTTTCGCGACCGTCTGCCGGTGGTCATCGTCGCCATCGGCGGCGCCTCGACCGCCGGCGTCGCGGCCGGCAGCCCGGCCAACGCCTATCCGCAGCGGCTGCAGGAGGCGCTCGCACGCCGCCACCCCGGCATGAAGATCACCGTCATCAACGAAGGCGTTCCGCGCCAGGCCACGCGCGACATGACGGCCCGATTCGCCGCCGATGTGCTTGCCGCCAAGCCCAATCTGGTGATCTGGGAAACCGGCACCGTCGACGCGGTTCGCGGGGTGGGAATCGACGAATTCGCCACCGCGCTCGAGGACGGTATCGCGATGCTGCGCGCCAGTGGCGCCGCGGTGATGCTGGTGAACATGCAATACAATCCGAGCCTGGATTCGGTCATCGATTTTGGTTCCTATCTCCGCGCGCTGCGCCACACGGCAGACCTAGATGACGTGTACCTGTTCGACCGTTATGCCATCATGCGGTACTGGAGCGACAATGGCCGCTTCGAGCTGGTCGACGTTCCGCGTGGCAAGCAGACCGTCCTAGCCGGGCAGATTTATCGCTGCCTGGGCGAGACCATGGCCGACGCGATCGACCGTGCCGCCCGCTAGGGCCGTGTCGGCGTGCTGCGCGACGAGATGAGATCGCCGCCGGTGCTTGCCCGCCGCCAGTATTCCGTCCTGGCATTGGCCTTGCTCGGCCTGAGTGCGGTGGGGCTGCTGTCGGTTGCGCCGGTCGGCCGCCGCGCCCAGGCCACGATCGATCGCTGCGGCGTCAGCAGCGACTTGGCGCCGCTCGACATGAATTTGCCGCACGTGGCGCAGGCGCCCGCCGCCGGCAAGCCGGTCGTCATCATCGCCTTCGGCTCGTCCTCGACCTACGGCACCGGCGCCTCAACGCGCGACAAGACTTATCCCAGCCGACTTGCGGCGCTGTTGGTGCGGCGGCTGCCCGGCGCCAACATCAGCGTCCTCAACCGCGGGGTTGGCGGCGAGGCCGCGGCGACGACGCTGGCGCGCGTCGACAGCGACGTCATCGCCGCGCATCCCGCCTCGTCATCTGGCAGGTCGGCATCAACGACGTGCTGCGCGACGTCGATCCGGCGGCGGCCGGCGCGGTCATCCGCGAAGGCGTCACGCACATGCAGCGGGCCGGCATCGACGTGGTGCTGATGGACATGCAGTTCGCGCCGGCGGTTCTCCGGCACGCCGGCTTCCGCGAAATGGAACGCATCATCGCCGCCGAAGGTCGCGCCCTCAGCGTGCCGGTGATCCGCCGCTTCGCGATGATGCGGGAGTGGGCGGAAGAGGGGCGGATGCCGCTCTCGGTCATGCTCGACCGCGACCGCCTGCACATGACTGATGCGAGCTACGATTGCCTGGCGCGGCGGATCGGCCGCGGCATCGTCCTCGCGGCGCGGTCGTCCGGTTCCTGAGTCTTAGGGCGTCAGCATCGCGCGGCCATAGATGCGGCCGGCGCGGAGATCCTCAAGCGTCTCGTTGACGCGCGCCAGCGGCCGCTCGATCAGCGGCATCGGCTCGACCTTGCCCGTCGTCACCAAATCCATCACCTCGCGGAACTCGGCCAGGCTGCCGACCAGCATGCCTTCGACGGCGATCGAGCGGATCGGCAGTAGCGGCAACGACAGCGTGAGGTCGCCGCCCATCAGGCCGACGACGATGTATTTGCCGCCGCGCGCCAGCACGTCGATGCCGAGTTGCGCCGTCGCGCTCGCGCCGACGAAGTCGATCGCCGCCGCGAGCGGCCCGTTGGCCGCTGCGCGGATGGCGCGGCCGGGCTTTTCCGCCTTCGGATCGATTGCGGCAAGCGCGCCGGCGGCGAGCGCCGTTTCGCGCTTCTTGGCGTCGAGCTCGACCACGACCGCGCCATTGCCGTGCAACGCCTTCAGCAGCTTGAGGCACATCAGTCCAAGGCCGCCGGCGCCGAGTATCAGGATCGGCTGCGTGGTGTAGATCGCGGCGCCGATGCGCTTCAGCGCGGCATAGGTGGTGAGGCCCGAGCAGGCATAGGGCGCCGCCGCCTGCGGTGGCAGGCTGCCGAGCGGATAGAGATAGCGCGGATGCGGCACGATCACGTAATCGGCATAGCCGCCGGGCCGCCGGATGCCGAGGGTGCATGCGTCATTGCACAGCTGTTCGTTGCCCGATCGGCAGACCGCGCAAGTGCCGCAGCCGATCCAGGGATAGGCGACGTAACCGTCGCCCGGCCGAACGCCCTTGGCTTCCGGTCCGGCGGCGACCACCGCGCCGGCGATCTCGTGTCCCATGGTGATCGGCGGGCCGATGCCATGATCCGGCAGGACGAGGCGCTTGCCGCCGCCCAGCTCGTAATAGCCGTCATGCAGATGGAGGTCGCTGTGGCAGACGCCGGAGGCCAGCGTCTTCAACAGCACCTCGGAGCCTTGCGGCTGCGGCGTCGGCGTCTCGATCGCCGTCAGCGGTTTGCCGAATTCGGTCAAGACGTAGCTTTTCATGGTCCGAGCTTAGTCCGCGATTTCCCTGCCGCAAGGGGTGATTTCCGCCGCCGGGCGCGCTATAGAGGCGCGTCGCATCCGGGGGACCCAATCTTCGCATGACCGTGCTCGTCACCGGCGCCGCCGGCTTCATCGGCTACCACGTTTCGGCGGCGTTGCTGGCGCGCGGCGAGCGCGTCGTCGGCGTCGACAATCTCAATCCCTATTATTCGGTGGCGCTGAAGCGCGCGCGGCTGAAGCAGCTCCAGGCACACAAACATTTCGCCTTCCATCGGCTTGATCTGGCCTCGTCGGGGCGCGTCGAGGCGCTGCTCAAGCGCGCACGCGGCGTCGACTGCGTCGTGCATCTCGCCGCCCAGGCCGGCGTGCGCTATTCGCTCGATCATCCGCGCGCCTATGTCGCCTCCAACCTGGTGGCGCAGCTCGAGGTGATGGAGGCCTGTCGCGCGCTCAAGGGCCTGAAGCACTTCGTCTATGCCAGCTCGTCGTCGGTTTACGGCGGCAACGTCAAGCTGCCCTTCGCCGAGGACGACCGCGTCGAGACGCCGCAATCGCTCTACGCCGCGACCAAGCGCGCCGACGAGTTGATGGCCTATTGCTATGCCCATCTCTACCGCATTCCGACCACCGGCCTGCGCTTCTTCACGGTCTACGGCCCGTGGGGCCGCCCCGACATGGCAGCGTGGCTGTTTGTCGAGGCGATCGAGCGCGGCAAGCCGATCAAGCTGTTCAACGACGGCCGCATGCGCCGCGATTTCACCTACATCGACGACGTCGTGCACGGCGTGCTCGCGGCGCTCGACCGGCCGCCGACCGACGGTGGGCCCGGTGCGCCGCCGCATCAGGTCTATAATCTCGGCAACAACCGTGCCGAAGACCTCGGCCGTTTCGTCGCCGTGCTCGAAGCCGCCCTGGGCAAGACCGCCAAGCGCCTGAGTCTGCCGATGCAGAAAGGCGACGTGCCGGCAACCTATGCCGATATCGCCGCCGCGCGTCGCGATTTGGGTTTCGCGCCGCACACCACCATCGACGACGGCCTGCGCCGTTTCGTCGCTTGGTACCGCGAATATCACAAGCGGCGCTGACGCGCCGTTTTCAGCCGCCCGGCTTCTCGTAAAGCGCCGCCAGCGCCTCGCCATAGGCCTGACGGATGACGTGGCGCCGGATCTTGAGCGTCGGCGTCATCTGGTGGTTGGCGGTGGTGAAGGGCTCGTCGGCGACGATGAAGCGGCGGATGCGCTCGAACGGCGCCAGCGCGGCGTTGGTGCGCGCAACCGCGGCGGCCAGCCCTTCGCGAATTTCCGGCCGCTCGACCAGCGGCGCATCGGCCGCCGCGTACCCACGCGCGGCTTCGTCGAGCAGATGCTGGCTCGGCACCAGTACCGCGACGAGATAAGGTTGGCGGTCGCCGGCCACCATCGCCTGGCCGATTTCGGGTTGCAGCGTTAGGCAGCCTTCGATGCGTGCCGGCGCGACCATCTCGCCGCCCGAGGTCTTGATGAAATCCTTCTTGCGGTCGGTGATCACCAGGAAGCCCTCGCCGTCGAGCCGGCCGATGTCGCCGGTGCGCAGCCAGCCGCCGTCGAGCGCGTGCGACGTCGCCTCGGGCTCGTCCCAATAGCCCTTCATCACGTTGGGCCCGCGCACCAGGATCTCGCCGTCCTCGGCAAAGCTGACTTCCACCCCGGCCACCGGAAGGCCCACCGTGTCGATCTTGATGTGGTCGGGCGGATTGGCGCTGATGACCGGCGCGGCCTCGGTCTGGCCGTAGCCCTGCAAAAGGCGCAATCCCAGCGCCAGGAAGAAGCGGCCGATCTCGGGATTGAGCGCGGCGCCGCCCGAGACCATCGCCTTGAGCCGGCCGCCGAATCGCGCCTGCAACTTGCGCCGGACGAGGATTTCCAAAAGCCAATTCTGCGTCAGCTCGAGCGGGTTCATCAGCGCCTTGTCATAGCGTTTGAGGCCGAGGCGGAGTGCTTCGAAGAACAGCTTTTTGCGCAAGCCGCTCTCGCGCTCGATGGCGCGCAGGATGCGCTGGTGGAAGGCTTCGTAGAGCCGTGGCACCGCGGTCATGATGGTGGGGCGCGCCTCGAGCAGATTGGCGGCCAGCGTGTCGGCGCCCTCGGCAAAATAGATCTCGGCGCCGAGCGAGATCGGAAACATCATGCCCGCCGTGTGTTCGTAAGAGTGCGACAGCGGCAGGAAGGACAGAAACACCTCGTGGCCGAGCCCGATCTTCTCGAGCAGGGAGAAGGCCGAGCGGCAGTTGGCGAGGATGTTGCCGTGCGTCGTCATCACGCCCTTGGGCGCGCCGCCGGTGCCCGAGGTGTAGATCAGGCAGGCGATGTCGTCGCGGCCGATCGCGGCGATCCAGTCCTCGACCTTGCCGGGCGCGGCGGCGCCGAGCGTGAGCGCCGCCTGCCAGGTGCGATGCGCGATACGCGCCGGCGCCGCTTTCTCGACGGGCTCGATGGTTAGCGTCGCGACGACGCTCGGCGATTGCGCCGCTGCCGGCAACACGCGCTGCGCCAGCGCCGCGGTCGAGACGATCACCGCCTTGGCCGTGCAGTTGGTGATGACGTGGCGGTAGTCGTCGATCGTGTGCGTCGTATAGGCGGGCACGGTGATTGCGCCGGCGCTCATGATCGCGAAATCGGCGACGACCCATTCGGGACGGTTCTCGGCGACCAGCACGACGCGGTCGCCACGGCCGATGCCGAGCGCGCGCAAGCCCTTGGCGAGGTCGATCACCTGTTGCCGCGCCGCGCGCCAGCTCAGCGCGCGATAGGCGCCGGCGTGCTTCGCCCACAGGAACGGCTGGTCGCCCTGGCGCGCCGCTTCGGTAAAAAACATCGCGGCGAGGTTGGGGCAGCTGTGGTAATCCATCGGTCCCCGAATCGACGCCGTTCTGGTTCGCGGGCCCCTGCGAGATACAGGGCTTGCGCCTTGGCGTCAATTTCCCGGTGACCTGCCCATAAGGGCGATCCCGGCGGCGGGCACGAAACAACTGGCGAGGCGAAACATGGCGGCGCGTCAATCATCGGCGAGGCGGAAGGGCCCGGCGCTCGGACGCCTGCCGCAATGGGACCTGAACGACCTTTACCCCGGTCCCGACAGCGCCGAATTGAAGCGCGACTTGGCCAAGGCGGAGGCGGCGGCGCAACGTTTCCAATCGGCCCACGAGGGCAAGTTGGCGCGGCTTTCGGGCGCCGAGCTCGGCGCCGCGGTGCGCGAATTCGAGCGCATCCAGGAGCTTCTCGGCCGCGTGGGGAGCTACGCCTCGTTGTGCTACGCCGACGACCAGAGCGATCCCGAGAACGGCCGCTTCTTCCAGAACATGCAGGAGAAGACGACCGACATCTCCACCCGGCTGCTGTTCTTCATGCTCGAGCTCAACCGTGTCGACGACCGGACGCTCGACGAAAAGCTGCGTGCGCCTGAGCTCGCGCATTACGCGCCGTGGCTGCGCGATTTGCGCGCCTTCCGGCCGTATCAGCTGTCGGACGAACTCGAGAAAATCCTGCACGAGCAAGCGGTCGCCGGCCGCGCCGCGTGGACGCGGCTCTTCGACGAGACCAATGCCGCCTTGCGCTTCCCAATCAAGGGCAAGAGCCTGACCGGCGCCGAGGTGCTCCACCTGCTGTCCGAGCCCGACGGTGCCACGCGCAAGGTGGCGGCCAAGTCAATCGGCAAGGTCTTCGGAGACAATGCCCGGCTTTTCGCGCTGGTCACCAACACCCTCGCCAAGGACAAGGAGATCGAAGACCGCTGGCGCGGCTTCAAGCGGCCGATCTCGGCGCGCAATCTCGCCAACTACGTCGAGGACGCGGTGGTCGACGCGCTGATCGCGGCGGTGCGCGCCGCCTATCCCACGCTCGCCCATCGCTATTACCGCATCAAGGCGAAGTGGTTCGGCGTCAGGACGCTGCCTTATTGGGATCGCAACGCGCCGCTGCCCGATCAGGAAGACAAACTGGTGCCGTGGCCCGAGGCGCAGCGCATCGTGCTCGGCGCCTACGGCGCGTTCTCACCCGCCATGGCCGACGTCGGCAAGCGCTTCTTCGACCATCGCTGGATCGACGCGCCGGCGCGGCCGGGCAAGGCGCCGGGCGCCTTCGCCCATCCGACGGTGCCGAGCGTGCATCCCTATCTGTTGCTCAACTATCTCGGCCGTGCGCGCGACGTGATGACCCTGGCGCACGAACTCGGCCACGGCGTCCACCAGGTATTGGCCGGGCCGCGCGGCACGCTGATGTCGGACACGCCGCTGACCCTGGCCGAGACCGCCTCGGTGTTCGGCGAGATGCTGACCTTCCAGGCGCTGCTCGCCGGCGAAAAGAACATCAAACGGCGCAAGGCGATGCTCGCCTCCAAGGTCGAGGACATGCTCAACACCGTGGTGCGGCAGATCGCCTTCGTCGAGTTCGAGCGCCGCATCCACGACGAGCGCCGCCAGGGCGAGTTGACCGCCGAGCGCATCGGCGCGATCTGGCTCGATGTCCAGAAGGAAAGCCTCGGTCCGGCGATCCGCTTCGAGGACGAGTACCGCTGGTACTGGGCCTATATCCCGCACTTCATTCACACGCCGTTCTACGTCTACGCCTACGCCTTCGGCGATTGCCTGGTGAACTCGCTCTACGCGGTCTATCAGGGCGCGGCGCAGGGCTTTGCCGAGAAGTATCTCGACATGCTCAGGGCCGGCGGCACCAAGCGGCACAAGGAGCTGCTGGCGCCGTTCGGGCTCGACGCCTCGGACCCGAAATTCTGGCAGAAGGGTCTCGACGTGATCGCCGGCTTCATCGACCAGCTCGAGGCGATGGGCTAGGCGAGATCCAGAAACCGCTTGGCGTTGCCTTCGTGCAGCGCGGCGAGGTCGGCGGCGCCGAGCTCGAGCTTGGCGAGTTCGCGCAGCGGTTCCTTGTCGGCGCCGTCGAAGGGGAAGTCGCTGCCGAGGCAAAGCTGGCCGATACCGAACATCTCGATCAGCAAACGGACCGTCTTCGCCTCGAACACCAGCATGTCGTAATAAAGCCGGCGCGCGGTCTCGCGCGGATTGATCTTGATGGTCTCGCGCAGCGCTGGCGAGACCGTCCAGCCCTGCGCCAGGCGCGGCAGCACGATGGCGAAGGTGCCGCCGCCGTGGCTGAAGGCGATGCGCAGCCTGGGGTGCTTCTCCAACGTGCCGCCGCTGATCAGCGAGCAGATGGCGAAATTGGTCTCGCCCGGGAAGGCAACAAAGGGCACCAGTCGCGGCGGCCCGACGATGCGCTCGAGGCTGGCGGGATGGAGGGCGTGGACGAAGACCGCCGCGCCCAGGTGTTCGGCAGCGGCGAAAAACGGCTCGAACCGCGGGTCGCCGATGGCGACGCCGTTGACGTTGGTGCCGATCTCGACGCCGCGGAAACCGTCCTGCATCAGCCGCTCGAGTTCGCGCGCCGCTAGCTCGGGGTCCTGCAATGGCACCATGCCGAGCCCGGCGAAGCGCGTCGGCACGCGCGCCACCATTCCGGCGATCGCGCCGTTGACGACGTGGCCGAAGGCGACCGCATCCTCGGGCGGAAACCAGTAGGACAGCAGCTCGGGCATCGGCGACAGCACCTGGACGCCGATGCCGGTCGCGTCCATGGCCTCGATCCGGCGAGCGATGTCCCAGCACGCATCGCCGACGGTGCGGAAGTTCTTGCCGTCGATCATCACGTTCTTGTGGTGGGCGTCGCACGCTGCCATTTGCGGCCAGCGCGCGCCGCCGTGCTTGCCGGCATAGGGCGGAATCTCCGCCGGCACGACGTGGTTGTGGATGTCGATCGCGCGCGCCGTGCCAGCCATGCCACCCTCCGTTCGGGTGCGCGAGCTTGGCCGGAACCATGCAACCCCGCCAGCCTTTTTCGCATTGTTTTGCCGGTGGACAGTGCGCCGCTGCCCGGTAACACTCCGCCCATCATGCCCGATCGTAACAATCTCACAAGCCGCGTGCGGCGCTACGCGCAGGTCTCGACCGCGATGGGCGGGCTCGCCGCCCGGCTCGCCGGTTCGCGCTATCTTGGCCTCAAGCTCGACCGGCCGCGGCACGCCGCCGACCTGAAAGCCTCGCTCGGCGCGATCAAGGGCCCGCTGATGAAGGTGGCGCAGCTTTTGGCGACGCTGCCCGACGCGCTGCCGCATGAATACGCCGACGAGTTGGCGACGCTGCAATCGAACGCGCCGCCGATGGGCTGGCCGTTCGTCAAGCGCCGCATGGCGAGCGAACTGGACGAGGATTGGCAGTCGAAGTTCAAAAGCTTCACGCGCGAAGCGGCGCATGCCGCATCCCTCGGCCAGGTGCACCGCGCGCTCGGTCTCGACGGCGCCGAGTTCGCCTGCAAGCTGCAATATCCCGACATGGAATCGGCGGTCGAGGCCGACCTTCAGCAGCTCAAGATCGTGTTGGCGTTGTTCGAGCGCTACGACCGGGCGATCAGCACCGGCGAGGTGCAGAAGGAACTGGCGGCGCGACTGCACGAGGAGCTCGACTACCGCCGCGAGGCCGCGCATATGCGGCTCTTCGGCGCGATGCTCGCGGACGAGCCCGGCGTCCATGTGCCGAGCTACGTCGCCAAGCTGTCGACGCGCCGGCTGCTGACCATGACTTGGCTTGAGGGCTGGCCGTTCGTCGAGGCCGCTTCCGAAGGCAGCCTCGCGGTGCGCAACCAGATCGCGCGCAACATGTTCCGCGCCTGGTACGTGCCATTCTACTTCTACGGCGTCATCCACGGCGATCCGCATCTCGGCAACTACACCGTGCGCCGCGACCACAGCATCAACCTGCTCGATTACGGCTGCATCCGCGTCTTTCCGGCGCCGTTCGTGCGCGGCGTCATCGACCTCTACCATGCGCTCGACCGCGACGACGAGGAGCTGGCGATCTCGGCTTACGAGACCTGGGGCTTCAAGAGCCTGTCGCGCGAGATGATCGCCGCCCTCAATCGCTGGGCGCGCTACGTCTACGAGCCGCTGCTCGAGAACCGCGAGCGCCGCATCCAGGAGCACGGCTCGGGCGCCTATGGCCGCGAGGTCGCCGAGACCGTCCATGCCGACATCCGTCGCCTCGGCGGCGTCAAGCCGCCGCGCGAGTTCGTGTTCATGGATCGCGCCGCGGTAGGGCTGGGCTCGGTGTTCCTGCGGCTCAAGGCCGAGATCAACTGGCACCGCATGTTTCACGAGTTGATCGCCGATTTCGACGAAAAGGCGCTAGCCAGGCGGCAGAAGCAGGCGCTCGCCGCGGCCGGCGTGAAGGATTGAGGCGGCTCAGCCGACGACGCGCAAGCTGGGCTCGGGCTTCTCGCCGCGCTCGGTCAGGAGCCGGTCGAAATAGGCGACGGTGTGCTGGAGGCCGGTCTCGAGCGGCACGCGTGGCTGCCAGCCGAGAATCGTCCTCGCCTGGCCGATGTCCGGGCACCGTTGCACCGGATCGTCGACCGGCAGCGGCCGACGCTCGATGGTCGAGCGAGAGCCGATCATGGCGATGATCTTCTCGGCCAATTCGCCGACCGTGGTCTCGACCGGATTGCCCAGATTGATCGGCCCGGTGACGGCATCGGGTGAGGCCATCAGCCGGACGAAGCCTTCGATCAGGTCGTCGACGTAGCAGAAGGCGCGCGTCTGCTTGCCGTCGCCATAGACCGTGATTGGCTCGTTCTTCAGCGCCTGGACGATGAAGTTCGACACCACGCGGCCGTCGTTGGGGTGCATGCGCGGGCCGTAGGTGTTGAAGATGCGCGCCACCTTGATGCGCAATTTGTGCTGGCGCAGGTAATCGAAGAACAGCGTCTCGGCGCAGCGCTTGCCTTCGTCGTAGCAGGCGCGCGGGCCGAGCGTGTTGACGTTGCCGCGATAATCCTCGGTCTGCGGGTGGACGTTCGGGTCGCCGTAGATCTCCGAGGTCGAGGCCTGGAACACCTTGGCCTTCACCCGCTTGGCCAGCCCCAGCATGTTGATCGCGCCGATGACGCTGGTCTTGGTCGTCTGCACCGGATCGAACTGATAGTGGATGGGCGAGGCGGGGCAGGCAAGGTTGTAGATCTCATCGACCTCGACATAGAGCGGAAAACAAACGTCGTGGCGCATCGCCTCGAAATTGGTCTGGCCGAGGAGATGGCCGATATTGTCCTTGCGGCCGGTGAAGTAGTTGTCGACGCACAGCACGTCGTGGCCCTCGGCAAGCAGCCGCTCGCAGAGATGCGAGCCGAGGAAGCCGGCGCCGCCGGTGATGAGAATGCGTTTGCGGGTCGAGGCCATGGGCTTTTCCTAATCAATGCGCAGTTTGGCGAGGTCGGAGCGGAGTCCCCTCACCCAGCTTAGGATAAGGCTCGGCCGCGCCTCGCCAACCCTTCGCAACCCTCTCCCCCGATTCGAGGGAGAGGGAAGGGTGAGGGGGTGACGAGCTCGCACGATTGCCGAACCGCGTTTTAGTTCTTGGCCTGAAGGCGCTGACGCGCCGGCGCGGCCGCGCGGCGGCCGATGCTGAAATAGTGGAAGCCGGCCTCGGCCATGTCGGCCGGCGTGTAGATGTTGCGCAGGTCGATGATGGTCGGCGTCTTTAGCAGCGACTTGACGCGGTCGAGGTTGAGGGCGCGGAACTCGTTCCATTCGGTGACGATGACGAGGGCGTGGGCGCCTTCCATCGCCTCGTAGCTACCGGCGCAGAATGTGACGCCGGCGAGCAGCTTCTTCGCCTCTTCCATGCCCTCGGGGTCGAAGGCGCGGATGGCGGCGGCGCCCTGCTGCAAGGCGGAGATGATCGCCAGGCTCGGGCTGTCGCGCATGTCGTCGGTGTTGGGCTTGAAGGTCAGCCCCAGCACGGCGATGGTCTTGCCCTTCACGCTGCCGCCGCAGGCCTGGACGATACGCTCGGCCATGTGCGCCTTGCGGCCGTCGTTGGCCTTGATCACGGTCTCGACGATGCTGAGCGGCGCGCCCGCCTCCTGCGCGGTCTTGACCAGCGCCAGGCAGTCCTTGGGAAAGCACGAGCCGCCGAAGCCCGGCCCGGCATGCAGGAACTTGCGGCCGATGCGGCCGTCGAGGCCGATGCCGCGCGCCACGTCCCGCACGTCGGCGCCGACCTTCTCGCACAGATCGGCGACCTGATTGATGAAGGTGATCTTGGTGGCGAGGAAGCTGTTGGCCGCGTACTTGATCAGCTCGGCGGTCTCGAGCCGGGTGAACAGGATCGGCGTCTCGATCAAATAGAGCGGGCGATAGAGCTCCTTCATCACGCCGGCGGCACGCTCGCTCTCGGTGCCGATGACGACGCGGTCGGGCCGCATGAAATCCTGGATCGCCGAGCCCTCGCGCAGGAATTCCGGATTCGAGGCAACGTCGAACTTGGTCTCGGGCAAATGCTTGCGCAGGATGTCGGCGACCTTGCGGCCGGTGCCGACCGGCACCGTCGATTTGGTGACGACGACGGTGTAGTCCTTGACTACCTTGGCGATCTCCTCGGTGGCGGCGAAAACATAGGACAGGTCGGCGTGGCCGTCGCCGCGGCGCGACGGCGTGCCGACGGCGATGAACACCGCGTCGGCGCCTTCGACCGCCTTGCCCAGGTCGGTGGCGAAGCGCAGCCTCCCGTTGGCGGCGTTCGACTGCACGATCTGGTCGAGCCCGGGCTCGAAGATCGGAATCTCGCCACGCTGCAGCCGCGCGACCTTGGCGGTGTCGTTGTCGATGCAGGTGACCTCGACGCCGAATTCAGAAAAGCACGCGCCCGAGACCAGGCCGACATAGCCGCTGCCGATGACCGCAATCCGCATTCCGCCAACTCCATGTTCGTCGAAGCTATAAACGTCGCATCGCGGCCAAAATTCCGCGTGCCTTGAATTGGCCGCAATTCCCCTGCGTCGCCGCCTTGTTCCGGGCCGTCGGCCGGCTGCGTTCGACCGGCGCGACTAAACCCCAATGGCCCCATAAAATCAAGCAAAGCACATATTTATGAAGGACTTGTGGCTGTTCCACCGGGGTCGTCGGGCCGTCGCTCTTCAGGGCTCGTTAACCGTGCCTGGGGACAGTGGCCCGATGCGGCGGCATCGTCTCCTGCGAAGGCTCGCTCTGCCGGCGGTTGCCGCCGGCGCTTTTGCGCTCGGCTGCTTGGTCTATTGGCTGGCGGCGAAATCAACCTATTTCGCCATGCTCTACGGCTGGGGCGTGGTGCCGGTCGATTTTCCGTTCGTCGATACGCATTCGGTGCTGTCGGCGCGGGTGTGCAGCGCCTTGGGGATCGATCCGTTCGTCACCAATCCCTGCGACGTCCTGGTGCGGCAATTCGAATATTCGCCGTTGTTGCTGCTCGGCGCAGGCGCCCACGAACTGTCCGCCAACGTGCCGCTCGGCTTCGCGCTCAATGTTTCCTTCATTCTTTCGCTGTTTTACCTGCCGCCGTCGCGCAAGCTTGCCGATTTCAGCGTGTTGGCGCTTGCCGTGCTGTCGAGCGTCACGGCCTTCGCTGCCGAGCGCGGTAATTTCGAGCTGTTGCTGTTTGCCGCCTTTGCCGTCGCTGGCCGGCTTGCCGTCGGGCGCAAAATGGCGCCGCGGCTCTTGGCCTATGGCCTCATGCTGACCGCGGCCTTCGCCAAGTTCTTCCCCGCGGTCTTGCTGGCACTCACCTTGCGCGAGCGACCGCGGTTCTTCGTCGCCATCAACGCTGCGGCGGCCGCCTTGATCGCGCTTTTCGTGGTCGGATATCGCGCTGAACTGCTCGTCGCCTATGGCAACTTCCCGCGCCTGGATTATTTCGGCGACATGTTCGGCGCAGTCATGTTGCCTTACGGGTTGGCGGCGCTAACGCCGGGATTTCCGGCGGCCGTGGCGCTGGCTGGCCTGATGCTGGCGGCATTGGGCGCGTCAGTCGTATTGGCTCGGCAACCCGCCGTCATACAAGCGTATGCCGAGCTTCCCGAGGTGGAGCGCGTATTTCTCGCCATCGGTTGCCTGCTGATCGTTGGTTGCTTCTTTGCCGGCCAAAGCGTCGCCTATCGCGGCATCCATTTGTTGTTCGTGCTGCCGGCGCTGAACACGCTGGCGCGGACGATGCCGAGCGCGGCCGGCCGCCGGATGTTCTCCGTGACGCGCGTGCTCACGCTGTTCCTGATGTGGCGCGAGGCTTTGCACCATTTCGCCGTCTCGCTCCTGCCCGCGGGGCTGCCCGTCTGGTGGCTGGCGAAGGAATTGGCCTGGTGGTGGCTGATTGCCGTTCTCGCCGGGCTGACGCTCTGCTTCGCGCGCGATTCGACCATGGGCCGGATCGTCGCCCGCTGGCTGCCGCCGCGGTGGCTCGCCGGCACGCCGCTCGGCTTGCCCGGCGGCCGGAATCCGTCGTAGAGACAGGCTCTTCCGGAACAATCGGACGCGCCGGCCCGTTGTCGCTCGCAGGGAACGCATGACCAAGACGATCCTGGTAACCGGCGGCGCCGGCTATATCGGCAGCCACGCCTGCAAGGCGCTGGCCCGGGCCGGATACGAGCCCGTAACCTATGACAGCTTGGTGCGCGGCCATCGCGAGGCGGTGCACTGGGGGCCTTTGGTCGAGGGCGACCTGGCCGATCGCGCGTTGCTCGCCGCCACGCTCAAGCGCCACCGCATTGCCGCGGTGATGCATTTCGCCGCCTTCGCCTATGTCGAGGAGTCGGTGCGCGAGCCGGCGCTCTATTTCCGCAACAACGTGATCAACACGCTGGGCCTGTTCGAGGCGATGCGCGAGGCCGGCGCCGCGCGGATCGTGTTTTCATCGACCTGCGCCACCTACGGCGTGCCCGAGCGCGTCCCCATTGCTGAAGATGCGCCTCAGCATCCGGTCAATCCCTATGGCGAGGGCAAGCTGATGGTCGAGCGCGCGCTGCACTGGCTTGACGCCGCTCACGGCCTCAAATTCGCCGCGTTGCGCTATTTCAACGCCGCCGGCGCCGATCCCGACGGCGAGATCGGCGAGGATCACGAGCCCGAAACCCATCTCATTCCGCTGATCCTGCAGACCGCGCTCAAGCAGCGCGCCGAGATCGCCATCTACGGCACCGACTACCCGACGCCCGATGGCAGCGCGGTGCGCGATTACATCCACGTCCAGGACCTGGCGGAGGCGCATGTCCACGCGCTGCAATATCTCGAAGGCGGCGGCGCCAGCGTCGCGCTCAACCTCGGCACCGGCACCGGCCATTCGGTGCGCGAGACCATCGCCTGCGCCGAGCGCGTCACAGGGCTCAGCATCCCGAAGCGCGAAGCGCCGCGCCGCGCTGGCGATCCGCCGATCCTGGTCGCCGATGCGCGCCGCGCCCGCGCCGTGCTCGGCTGGCAGTCACGGCTGTCCGATCTCGATACCATCGTCGCCACCGCCTGGGCGTGGCATGCGGCGCGGGCGGGCCGGGTCGTGTCGAAACGCGGCGCCGCGGGCGGCTGATGGCGATCGAAACCGCCGACCGCAGCATCGCGGTGCCGGTTGCCGCCGCTGCGCGCGCGCCGATTCGGGTCTCGGGCAAGTTCTTCTTCCAGGACGACGCCAAGCTTTTTATCAAGGGCGTGACCTACGGACCGTTCCCGCTCGGGCCGCACGGTGCGCAGTTTCCGCCGCGCGAAATCGTGCAGCGCGACTTCGCGCTGATGGCCGAGCTCGGCGCCAACACGGTGCGCGTCTTTACCGCGCCGCCGGCGTGGCTGCTCGACGCGGCGCAGGCCGCCGGCCTCAAGGTCTTGGCCGGGATTCCGTGGTCGCAACACGTCACCTTTCTCGACGACGTGGCGATCGAGAGCGAGGTGGTACGTTCGGTCGGCGCGGCAATCGGCGCGATCAAGGGGCATCCCGCGATCTTCGCCTATCTTATCGGCAACGAGATCCCGCCCGACATGGTGCGCTGGCACGGCCCGGATCGCGTGCGCACCTTCCTCAAGCGCCTGGTCGCGGTGGCCAAGGAAATCGATCCCAGTCGGCTGGTCAGCTACGCCAATTTCCCGTCGACCGAATACCTGACGATCGATTTCGGCGATTTCGTCTGCTTCAACATCTATTTGCACCAGGAGGCGGCGTTCCGCCGCTACCTGTCGCGCCTGCACAACCTGGCGATCGACCGGCCGCTGGTGCTGACCGAATTCGGCATCGATTCGATGCGCGAAGGCGCGGCGGCCCAGGCCAAGACCCTGGCCTGGCAGGTGCGCACCGCCTTCGAGATGGGCTGCGCTGGCGCCTTTGTCTTCGCCTGGACCGACGAATGGTTTACCGGCGGCCACCTGATCGAGGGCTGGGCCTTCGGCCTGGTCGACCGCGCGCGCCAGCCCAAGCCCGCCTTCGCCGCCGTCCAGACGTGCTATCGCGGCGCGATGCCGCCGCCCTTGCCGCGCACGCCGCGCGTCTCGGTGGTGGTTTGCGCCTATAACGCCGAACGCACGATGAAGCCATGCCTCGAATCGCTCGGGAAGGTCCGCTATCCCGATTACGAGGTGATCGTCGTCAACGACGGCTCGCAGGATCGCACGCTGGCGATCTCCGAGGGGTTTCCCTTCTGCCGCATCATCAGCCAGCCGAACAAGGGCCTGTCGGTGGCGCGCAACGTCGGGGCCGAGGCCGCGACCGGCGAGATCGTCGCCTATACCGACAGCGACTGCGTCGTCGACCCCGACTGGCTGACCTATCTGGTGGCGCGCATGGAGGCGGCCAATCTGCACGCCTGCGGCGGCCCCAATTTCCCGCCGCCCGAGGACAATCTGGTGGCGGCGGCGGTGGCGGTCTCGCCCGGCGGCCCGACGCACGTGCTCCTGTCCGACGACACCGCCGAGCACATCGCCGGCTGCAACATGGCGTTCCGGCGCGTGACGCTGTTGCAGCTCGGTGGCTTCGATCCGGTGTTCCGCGCCGCCGGCGACGACATCGACATCTGCTGGCGCTTCCAGGACGCCGGCTACACCATCGGCTTCGCGCCGGCGGCGATGGTCTGGCATTTCCGCCGCAACACCATCGACGCCTATGTCGGTCAGCAGAAGGGCTACGGCAAGGCCGAGGCGCTGGTCTATTCCAAGCATCCGTTCCGCTTCAACCTGTTCGGTCAGGCGAAGTGGCTCGGCCGCATCTACGGCGATCTGTCGACCGCGCTGCTGCTGTCGCGGCGGCCACTGATCTATTCCGGCGTATTCGGGCGCGGCCTGTTCCAGACGCTCTACGAGCCGTCGTCGTCGTTGGCGCAGTACCTGCCGTTGACCTTCGAGTGGAACGTGGTGGCGATCGTGCTGGCGGCGATCGGCCTCGGCACCGGCGGCTGGATGTCGCTGCTGATCGTGCCGCTCGCGATCACCTGGGTCATGTGCATCAACGGTGCGCTCAAGGCGCCGATTGATAGACGCTTCAGGGGCGTCAAAGCGCGCGCGCTGATCGCGCTGCTGATCTATCTCGGACCGTTGCTGCGCGGCTGGGAGCGGCTCAAGTGGCGCTTCCGCGAGGTCGAGGCGGCCGAACAGGCGCACTTCGAGCCGGTAGCGCCGACGCCGACGCAGAAGCCGCGCCGCTCGTGGCGCGAGCGCGCGTTCTATCTCTCCTATTGGAGCGAGCAGGGCGCTGAGAAGGAGGCGCTGCTCGGCGGCCTGATGCGCTTCCTCGCGCCGCAGAAATACTTCGTCATTCCCGACCAGGGCTGGGACGAATGGGATCTCAAGATCGCGCGCGGCTTGTGGAGCCGGGCGCTGGTGCTGGTCTGCGTCGAGAATCACGGCGGCGAGAAGCGATTGCTGCGCGTGCGCTGCGCCATGCGGCTGTCGCGGCTGTCGGCCTTCCTGCTGCGCGCCTGGGCGGTGGCGACGGCGGCGGCGCTGATCCTCGACGCGCCGATGGCGGCGGCGGTGATCGGCGTGCTCGGCTTGTGTCAAGGCGTGCTCATCGCCTATCGCACGCTCGAGTTCGGCCGCCTGATGCACGGCATCATCGAGACCGTGGCCGGGCGCGTCGGCCTGCTGCCGCTGGCGCCGGCGGGCGCGCCGCCGGCCGAAAAGCTGGCGCAAGCCGCGCAATAGCATGGGCCTGCTGGTCAAGCTGCTGCCGTTCCTGCGGCCCTATCGGCTGAGCTTCGCCTGGGCGCTGCTCCAGGTCTTCGTCATGGCCGGCTTCAATCTGCTGAAGCCGTGGCCGCTGCAGCTGGTGATCGACGACGTGCTGGGCGGCAAGACGGCGGGATGGCGGCCGCTCGCCGGCCTCTCGAGCGCGACGCTGCTCGTCGTCGCCTGCATCGGCCTGGTGGTGATCAACCTCGGTGCCGGCCTGCTCGAATTCCTGAACAACCGCACGACGATCGCGGTCGGCCAGAACATGGTCAACGATCTGCGCGGCGCGCTCTATGCCCAGCTTCAGCGCCTGTCGCTCGCCTTCCACAGCCGGCAGAAGGTCGGCGACCTGATGCACCGCATCACCGCCGACGCCTTCGCGGTGCAAACCATGCTGATGAACGGGCTGCTGCCGATCCTGTCGGCGGTGATCCTGCTCGGCGGCATGCTGGCGGTGCTGATCCCGCTCGATGCCAAGTTGACCGCACTGTCGCTGACGGTGGTGCCGGTACTGTTCGTGCTGATCGGCGTGTTCAACCGCAAGATCAACGTCGTCGCCACCGAGGTGCGCGAGCGCGAGACCCTGGTCTATTCGCTGGTTCAGTGGGCGATGCAGTCGATCAAGATCGTCCAGGCCTTCACCCAGGAGGAGGGCGAATACCGCCGCTTCATGGGCGCGAGCGAGGCGAGCCTCGGCGCGACGCTGCGGCTTTACGGCTGGCAAACGCTCTATTCCGCCGCGGTCAACGGCCTGGTCGCCGTCGGCACCGCCGCCGTAGTCTATGTCGGCGCGCGCAGCGTGTTGGCGGGCGAACTCACCATCGGACAACTGGTTGTCTTCATCTCGTACTTGGCGCAGCTCTATGCGCCGGTGAACCAGCTGACGCAGAGCTGGGGCCTAATCGCCGGCGCGCGCGTCGGCGCTACGCGATGCTTCGAGATCCTCGATGTCGAGGCCGATCTCAAGGACGGGTCGCGCGATTTTCCGTCGGCGGGCGCCATGGGCGAGGTTGAATGGCGCGGCGTCAGCTTCGGCTATCACCGCGAGATGCCGGTGCTGCACCGGGTCGATCTGTGCGTCACGGCGGGCACCAGGATCGCGGTGGTCGGGCCGTCGGGCGCCGGCAAGTCGACGCTGCTGTCGCTCGTGCCGCGCTTCTTCGATCCGGCGACCGGCGGCGTACTAATCGACGGCGTCGACATCCGCGACTACACGCTCAAATCGCTGCGGCGGCAGGTTGCCATGGTCTTGCAGCCGCCGCTGATCTTTCCGATGTCGGTACGCGCCAACATCGCCTATGGCCGGCCCAAGGCGACCGACGACGAGATCGTCGAGGCGGCGCAGCTCGCCCGCATCCACGAGGTGGTCGCCCGCCTGCCGCAGGGCTACGATACCGTGCTGGGCGAGGCTGCGACCCTGTCCGAAGGCGAGAAGCAGCGCCTCACCATCGCCCGCGCCATGCTGCGCGACGCCCCGATCCTGGTGCTCGACGAGCCGACCTCGGCGCTCGACGTCGAGACCGAGGCGCTGGTGATGGCGGGTATCGACCGCCTGACGCGCGGCCGCACCACCTTCGTCATCGCGCATCGGCTCTCGACCGTACGCAACGCCGACCGCATCGTCGTCCTCAAGAACGGCGCCATCGCGGAGGAGGGCAGCTTCGCCGCGTTGCTCGCCAAGGGCGGCGCCTTCGCCGAGCTCTACAACGCCCAGTTCTTCGCCGCGCCGGCGGTCGCGACGCAGAAAACTGCCTAGGTTGCCGCCGCGACCTGCAGCGAACCCTCGACGATCATCCGCACCGCGACGAAGGCGACGATGGCGAGGCCGAGCCACGCGATCCAGCGATGACGTTCGAGCAGCTTCGCCAAAATCTGCGACGCCGCCGCCATCAACGCCACCGACAGCACGAGGCCGCTGGCTAGCACCCAGGGGTGATTGCGCGCCGTGCCCGCCACCGCCAGCACGTTGTCGAGCGACATCGACAAATCGGCGACAATGATGCGCAGCACCGCGCCGCCGAGGCTGTGCCGGCGTGCATAGGCGGATGACGGCGCGGCGCCGTGCGGTGCGTGTGCCGCGAGGTCGCGATAGAGCTTCCACGCCACCCACAGCAGCAAAATGCCGCCGGCGAGGGTCAGGCCGATGATCGCCAGCAGGTCGATGGCGACCAGGGCCAGCAGGATGCGCAGCGCGGCAGCCGCGCCGATACCGATCAGCAACACGGTCTTGCGCATCTCGCGCGGCACCAGCGCCGTCGCCATGCCGACGACGACGGCGTTGTCGCCGGCTAGCACCACGTCGATGATGACGACCGAGACGAGGGCGCCGAGCGCGCCCCAATCGGCGAAGGCCAAATCCATCGGCGATGAGTGGCGGGCAGCCGTCGAGTCTGTCAAGCCCGCCCGGGGTTGCGCCGCCGCCGCGTGCCGATCACACTCCCGTCCCGTGCCGATCGCACTGCGCCTGTCGCTGTTTTATGCCGGCTTTTTCTGTCCGGCGGCATCCTGCTTCCGTTCTGGCCGGTGTGGCAGGCGTCGCGTGGCCTGTCGGCCGGCGAGATCGGCGTGCTGCTGGCGATCGGTCAATGGGCCAAGGTTGCGGCAACGCCCGTCACCGGAGGGCTCGCCGACCATAGCGGCGACCCGCGCCGCGTCATGCTGGTGCTCGCCGTGGTCGCGGTCGCCGGCTATGTGGCGTGTTTTCCGGCGCACGGCTTCGCCGCGCTCGCGACGCTCCAATGCGCTTACCGCCGCGAGCCTCGCCGCGCTGCTGCCGGTCGGCGATTCGCTGGCGACGACTGCGACGCAACAGGGGCATGTCGATTTCGGCCGTGTGCGAGTATGGGGCACGATCGCGTTTATCGCCGCGACATTGCTCGGCGGCCGCATCCTCAACGGCCGCGCGGCCAACGTCGTCCTCGATCTGGTGATCGTGCTGACTGTGCTCAACGTCGGCAGCTGCCTGCTGTTGCCGCGCGGCGCGACCCATCTCGCCGCCGATGTCGCGCGCGGCAGCGCCTGGCGCTCGATTCTGACGCGGGAATATCTGATCTTCCTCGCGGCGACGACGCTGCTCGCAGCCAGTCACAGCGTCTACTACGCCTTCGGCTCGCTGCGCTGGCAGGCGCAAGGCTTCTCGGAGACTACGATCGCCTGGTTATGGGCCGAAGGCGCCGCCGCCGAGGCGGTGTTCCTGTACTGGGGCGCCCGCGCAGTGACACGCTGCGGGCCGGTGCCACTGATGGCGCTGGGCGCGGCGAGCGGCGTGGTGCGCTGGACGGTGTTGGCGTTCACCGGCGATCTGCGCCTGCTGGTGCTGGCGCAGCTGCTCCACGCCGGCACTATCGCCGCGGCGGGACTCGGCAGCATTCATTATCTCGGGTGGACGATTCCGCCGGCGCGCATGGCCACCGCCCAGGCGATCAACGCCGCGGTGGTCGGCGTCGTCGGCTACGGCGTGTTCATGCCGCTGGCCGGCGCACTCTATGGTGCTTATGGCGGCCTCGCCTATCTCGCGATGGCGGTGTTTTCGGCGGCATCCGCGGTCGCTGCGGTGGCGCTCCAGCGCCGGCTGGCGGCGGCGCCCACCAATTCTTAACGCCTCGCCGCCATGATTCACGCATGGCGGCCAGTCAGGAAAACCGTTCGCCGGCGCCGCTGCGCTCGGGCGACGACGGCTTCGACGTTCGGCACATCCGGCCGCTGCCCGGCGGCGTCAGCGGCACGCCGTTCGCCTGGCCGAGCGACGATCTGGGCTTTCTTGCCGAAATCTTGCGCACGCAGCACGCGCCGCTTCCTCTGATCGAGCGCCTGATCGCGCATGCCGCCGCGCCCGATCGCGCGGTGTCGCCGGCCGAGCGGCTCGAACACGCGCTCGGCGCCCATTACCGCTTCTCGTCGCTCGACGATATTCTGCACCTGCCGGCGCTGCTGATCGTGGGCCCGCCCGGCGCGGGCAAGACCGCGCTGGTGGCGAAGCTGACGGCGCGGCTCGATCCGCGCCGCGTCTTGGCGGTCAGCGTCGACTCCGGCAACGTTGCCGGGCTCGCGCAGCTCGAGGACTACGTCAAGATGCTCGGCATGGCGTTGGCAGTGGCCGAGGATGCGGCAGCGCTGCGCGCCACGGTCGGCGGCGCCGAGCGCCGTACCGTCGTCATCGACACGCCGGCGGCCGTGGCCGGCGACGACGAGGCCGAAGAGCGTCTGCGGGAATTCAAGGCGGCGTCGGGCGCCGAAATCGTCCTGGCGCTGCCGGCCGATCTCGACGCCGCCGAGGCCGAAGCGGTTGGCGCCTGGGCTGGCGGGCTCGGTGCCAAGCTGATGATCGCGACGCGGCTCGATCTGGTGCGACGCGTCGGCGCCGTGCTGGCAGCGGCCGATGCTGGCGGCCTCGCGCCGCTGGCGGCCAGCCTCGCGCCGCACTTCGCCTACGGCATCAAGGCGCTGACGCCGGCGTTGCTGGCAAAGCGAATCCTGACCGGCGCGCTCGACGCCGAACGCTGGCAGCGGCGCTAGATTGCGCGCTTAGCGCCCGGCGGATTTTTCGTCTTTGCAGGGACGGAAGTCGCTCTTCTGCGTGTTCACCAGATCGGCGACGAAGTGGCGGAACTTCTCGCCTGCGAGCGACTCGGCCTGAGTGAAATAGTCGGTCTTGCGGTTGCAAAGATCGGCGGTCGGCATGGTGTCGGCGGCTTCCGAGGCCTGGTTGGCGGCGCGCGTCACGTAGCGGTCGACCGTGTCCTCGGGATGCCGGTCGCCGGCTTCGCGGAAATGCTCGACCAGCTCCTTGTGATAGGTGTCGAGCGCGGCGTAATTCCGCTTGATGAAGCCTTCATAGACGTGCATGCGGCAGGTGTCGTTGAGGACCATCAGCTCGGTCATGTAGCGCACGGCCTGCCAAGCCTGTAGCGCATCGGCGTGAAAGCAGCTCGGCGCCGCAAGCGCCGTATTCGCCGACAGCGCCAGCGCCACCAGCGTCGTCGTCCCCCGCTTCAACCACATGGACGTCCCCTCTGCTGCGCAGACCCTAAGCCGATGACGACCGGTGCGCAACCGTGGTCCGGCGGCGCCGGCGATGAAGGCGGTGCGCCAGATGCGCGCCCACCAGCAGCAACGCGAAGCCCGCCAGCATGGCGAAGCCGAAGTCACGCGCGATGTCTCCCAACAGCTTCTGGAGCTCACGGCCGGAGAGATAACCCGCGCCGACGAAGACCGCCGCCCATATTCCGGCGGCGGTGAAATTGAGAATCATGAAGCGGCGCCAGTCGATGCCGCTGATGCCGAGAGCGAACGACGAGAAGTTACGCACGCCATAGATGAAGCGGAAGCTCAGGATGAACCAGACGTCGAAACGCTTGAGCCAGGCCAGCGCGCTGTCGACGCGCTCGCGCCATTTAGGCTGCCGCGCCAGGACGCGCAGGCCGAACCGCCGGCCGATCCAGAAATAACACTGGTCGCCGGCGAAGCTGCCGAGCCAGGCGGCGATCAGGAGCGGCGGCGCGCTCAACAGCCCCTCCGCCGCCGCGAAGGCCGCGAACAGGACGAACGTCTCGCCTTCGAAAAACGTCCACACGAAGGTGATCGGGTACGACCATGCGCCATGTTCGGCGATGAAGTGCTGAACGTTCATGTCCGATGTGTTTCCTCCGGCCCCATCCGAAGGGTCCGTCAATCAAAACACGCTCCGCACCAAAGGTCGAGCGTAGATTACGCCGCGATCGTGAATAACCAACGCGCCGCGCCCGCTCGTGTTGCATCGCCGCAGGCGGCGCACGCACAGCCACGCGCCGCTTGGGCGCGGGCCGATGGGCGTGTATCCTCCCGCTCCGGTCATGACGGTCGAAACCGTTTCCGCGCTGCGTTCGCTGCGCACCCAGACTCTGGTCGGCGCGGTCAGTCTCGGCCACGGCGCCACGCACTGGGCGGTGGCCACGTTCTTCCTGTTGCTGCCGGCGATGAGTCGCGATCTCGGCCTCAGCTACACCCAGGCCGGCTTGCTGGCGACGGCCTATTACGTCGGCTCGATGCTCTCGAACCTGCCGAGCGGCGTGGTCGTCGACCTCACCGGCAAACGCATCCGCTATCAGATTCTGGCGCTGCTGCTCGGCAGCGTGGCGCTGGCGGCGCTTGGCGCGACGGATAGCTTTGGGGCGCTCTGGTGCTGTCTGGTTCTGCTCGGGGCGTCCAACATGCTGTGGCATCCGGCGGCGATCTCGTACCTCTCGATCCACTTGCCGCGCAATCGCGGCTACTCGATGGCGATCCATTCGCTCGGCGCGCATATCGGCGACGCCGCCGCGCCGCTCGTCGCCGGCTGGCTGCTGCTGAGTTTCTCGTGGCAGCACGCCGCCCAGATCAACGCGCTCATGGGCGTGATCTGCGCCGGTCTCATCGTGCTGGTCTGTGGCCGCGACGATCCGCGCTCGGCGCCCAAGCGGCAGCCGCGCGCCGATTACTGGAAGGGTCTCGCCGTGCTGCTCAAGTCGCGGGCGCAGTGGAGCTTCTTCCTGATGTCCGGATTCCGCACCATGACCCAGGCCGGCTTGTTGACCTTCATGCCGCTGTTCCTGGCGAATGAGCTACACATGAGCCCGGTGATGATGGGCGTGGCGATGATGGTGCTCCAACTCGGCGGCATGGTGGCGACACCGGTGGCCGGCATTCTCTCGGACCGCATCGGCCGCCGGCCGATCGTCATGGCCGGCATGTTCAGCACCACGGTGGTCGTCGTGCTGATGACTTTCATCACTAACCACGCCGCCTACGTGGCCTGCATCTCCGTCCTCGGATTCTTCCTCTATGCGATGCGGCCGGTGATTCAGGCCTGGCAGGTCGATCGCTCGCCGCCCGAGCATCTGGCGGCGATCACCAGCGCCCTCTTCACCGTCCAGGCGGTTCTGTCGGCGCTGGCGCCGGTGGTCGGCGGCTTCCTCGCCGACCGCTTCGGGCTGATCTCGGTATTCTATTTCCTCGCCGCCTCGGTGCTGGTTGGCAACGTGCTGTGCTTCGTGGTGCCCAAGACCGAGCACGGCGATTGAGCGCATGAGCAAGCTGCCGCTGTCCCGCTTCAAGGTGGTCGATCTGACGCGCGTGCGCGCCGGCCCGACCTGTGTGCGCCAGCTCGCCGATTGGGGCGCCGACGTCATCAAGGTCGAGGACCCCAAGGGCGATTCCGGCCTGGGCGGCGACCGCGACGGCCCCGATTTCCAGAACATCCATCGCAACAAGCGCAGCATCACGCTCGACCTCAAGAAATCCGAGGGCCTCGCGATCCTGAAGAAGCTCGTCGCGCAGGCCGATGTCGTGGCCGAGAACTTCCGCCCCGACGTCAAATTCCGCCTCGGCGTCGATTACGACAGCCTCAAGCCGGTCAACCCGCGCCTCGTCTATGCCAGCATCTCGGGATTCGGCCAGGACGGGCCCTATCGCGAGCGGCCGGGCGTCGACCAGATCGCGCAAGGCATGGGCGGCTTGATGTGGATCACCGGCGCGCCGAAGCAGGGGCCGATGCGCGTCGGCATCCCGATTGCGGACCTTACCGCCGGGCTCTTCGCCGCCATCGGCGTCCTGATCGCGCTGTTGGAGCGCGAGGAATCGGGCGAGGGGCAATACGTCGAAACCTCGCTGCTGGCGTCGCAGATCGCCATGCTCGATTTTCAGGCGGCGCGCTGGCTGATGAAAGGCGAGGTGCCGGAGCAGGCCGGCAACAACCATCCGACCAGCATCCCGACCGGCGTCTTCCCGACCAAGGACGGCTTCATCAACATCGCCACCGCCGGCGAGGAGCTGTGGCATCGCCTCGCCGACGCGCTCGGTAAGCCCGAACTCAAGTTCAATCCCGACTACGCCACTGCCGCTGCGCGGCGCAAGCATCGCGACCAGCTCAACGCGATCATCGCCGCGCTGACGCCGGCCAAGAGCTCGGCCGAATGGGTCGATCTGCTGACCAAGGCGGGGGTGCCCTCGGGCCCGATCAACAAGATGAACGAGGTCTTCGCCGATCCGCAGGTCAAGCACCTCAAGGTGGCGCGCCAGGTGAAGCACGCGCGGCTCGGCGAGATCGAACTGGTCGGCCAGGCGGTCAGCCTGTCGCGCACCCCCTGGGCGCTGCGGCGCGCCACGCCCGAGCGCGGCGAGCACACCGACGACGTGTTGCGCGAGCTCGGCTATGCCGAGACCGACATCGCCAAGCTCCGGCAGGACGGCGTGGTCTAGCAGGCTGTTGAAAAACGTTTTTGGACACGCGCCGAAGCAACTTTGATTCGCGGTTCTGCCCCCACGCGCACGATTGATTCGCACCGTCGGCCGTATCGATTCTTTTGTTTCGCGCACATCGTTTAACCCTGACTTTTTCAACAGCCTGCTAGAGGTGCCTATTGCACCGCTGCCGGCGTAAAGCGCGCAAAATAGCGGTAGTGGTCGACCGTCACGAAGATCAGCTAGCTTTCGCCCATGCTGCGCACGAAGATCAGGCGATGCACGCCGCGATGGCCGCCGGCGTAATCGAGATCGGCTTCGACATAACGGCCGCGCCACTGGGCGGGCAAGCGGTGTTCGCGGTCGGTGTAACGGTCGCCGCCAATCGCATCGCCGGCCGCGACTGACCACAGATCGTCGCCGGGACGCCAGCCATCGCTCTCGGCGGCGTGCTTCGTCAGGTAACACGACGGCAGCGAGCCGTGCGCGTGGAGATAATCCACGACCTTGCGGAAGGCATCGGGATCGGCCAGGCCGAGACGGCGGGCAAAGGCGACGAGCGCCGCATCCTGCGGCGACGATAAATGGAGATCGCTGCCGCAGATCTCCGCCGCAATGGCGACGGGAGCCGGCGAGAGCGCCAACAGTATGATTGCAATGACAGCAGCGAAAGATCGTTCTGCCGTCTGCGTTCTGTCGGCCGTCATTGCGACGCGGCGCAGAGCGCAACGGAAGCAATCCAGCGTCGCCTTGCGACGAAATGAATCACTGGATTGCTTCGCCTTCGGCTCGCAATGACGTGACGTGAGGGCGAGCGTCGCGCTGCTACGCCGCCGCCACGCCCGCCGGACAGCTCACGCCGGTGCCGCCGAGGCCGCAATAGCCGCCGGGATTTTTCGCCAGGTATTGCTGGTGGTAATCCTCGGCGTAGAAAAATTCGCCGGTTTGCTTGATCTCGGTGGTGACGGCCCCGTGTCCGGCCGTGGTCAGCACTTTGGCATAGGCCTCGCGCGAGGCGTCGGCGGCCATTTGTTGCGCCGGTGTCGTCCAATAGATCGCCGAGCGGTATTGCGTGCCGACGTCGTTGCCTTGGCGCATGCCCTGGGTCGGGTTGTGGCTCTCCCAGAACGCCTTGAGCAGGCGCTCGTAGGAGATTTCCCTCGGGTCATAGGCCACCAGCACGATCTCGGCGTGGCCGGTGCGGCCGGAGCAGACTTCCTCGTAGGTCGGGTTGGGCGTCGTGCCGCCGGCATAGCCGACCGCGGTGGCATAGACGCCGTCGAGCTGCCAGAACGCGCGCTCGGCGCCCCAGAAGCAGCCGAGGCCGAATTGCGCGGTCTCGATGCCGGCCGGGAAGGGCGGCACGGTGCGCCGGCCATTGACGTAATGGGTCTCGGGTACGCGCATCTTGGCGGCGCGGCCGGGCAGCGTTTCGCCGGGCGCGGGCATCTCGGTCTTCTTGTGGGTCATCCACATGCGCGCTCTCCTTTTTGCTTGTTGCCGGGGGCGGGCGAGGGTGAATCTGGGCCCGCGTGGGCGCGAAGGCAACAGGCGCTCACGCAGGCTTGAAAGGGCGCGAGCATGGCCGGACCGACGGTGGCGATCGTGGCGATGGGCGAGATGGGCGCCGGGCTGGCGGCGCGGCTGACTTCGCGCGGCGCGCGGGTGCGCACGTCGCTGGCGGGCCGCAGCACGGCAAGCGCCGCCCGCGCGC
>JBOHLS010000010.1:0-86968 GCA_050729835.1 Allostellaceae bacterium
ATGGCAGTCCTTCCTCATTTGATGCTTGAGGCCAGTACCTGGACCTCGTTTCCACCATCAGTGTGAAGGACTGCCGCCTTCGTCTCTACTCATCCGGGCCAGACCCAGCCGCGATACCCCATCTACCATCGGGATCAGATCAATACAGTCGCGGAGTGGATTTAGAGGAGCCACGGTCCGATGTCAGATCGTTCATCCAAGGCGTGGTTCGCGCCGAAGCAAAGTGGCTACGGCACGGGGCTGCCGATCGCCTGGCAAGGCTGGGCCGTTCTCGTCGTATTTTTCGTCGCGGTCGGAATCGTATTGGCCGAGTTGACGGGGCCCATCCGCTTCGTTGCCCTGGCGGCGATCGTGGCCGTTTTCGCCCTGGTCTGCTCCGTCAAGACGGAGGGCGGCTGGCGCTGGCGGCGGGGCGATCGGCGATAACGTTCGGCCTCGCCTCTTCAGACGTGGATGACCGGGTCTGATCTCCGGGTCGAGCCTGGGGGCGATGACCCGGTCATGACAAAAAAAATCACCGCCGAGACGCAGCGGACGCTGAGATTTCGATTCTTCTCCGTGCTTTTCGCGCCTCCGCGCTGAACCTACTTCACCTCGATCGAGACCACGTTGCGCGCGTCGCGGCCGCCGCGGCGATCACCGGGCAGGATGAGGCGCAAGCCGGCCTTCGGATCGAACGGCTGGCCGTCGCGCGACCAGGCGACGACTGCCGCCGCGTGGCCGAAGGACGGATCGATTTCGCCAACCGAGAGCACGACGCTGTAGCCGTCGCGGCCGGTGACCGTGAGCCAGTGGCGCACGGCCTCCTTCGCGGGCGCATCGAGCCCGCCGGATTGGTCGAGCAGCGTCCACAGCGACACGCCGATCCAGGTGCCGTGTTGCGGCCCGTGCTCGGTTTCGAACGTTGCTTCGACCGTCGTCCACGGCAGGGATTGCAGCTCAACGAGGGTGAGGGTTTGCGGCGCCTTGACCAGGCCGCCGACGGATAGCGAGCCGCCCGGTTGCGCGGCCAGATCGGTGACAGGTGTGACGCAACACCCCCTCCCATTCCCTCCCCCCTCGAGGGGGAGGGAATGGGAGGGGGGCGTGGGTGACGCAGCGAAGACCGGCGCCCATACCAGTGCGAGCAGCATGGCCAGCAGCGCTCCGCGTCGTAATGCGCCCATCATCATCCCTCGCCCGGACGCGCCCAAGCTCGCGAGGGTAATTGAAAGCGGACCTTCCGTCTCGCCTCGCGGCGGCGAACGGCCGCGCACAAAAACATCCGCCGCCGTGCCATAATGGGCGCATGGCAAACTATCGCATCGTTGAATTCCGGCGCGACGGCTTGGCGGGCTGGATCGTCGAAAGCTCGCCGCTGACCGACAAGCGCCGGCCGCGCGTGCTTTACAAGACGAGCGACCTGGCCCAGGCCGAGGCCGATCGGCTGACGGCCATGGAGCCGAGCGACGCCGAGCCGGCGACGAGCGCTTAGCCGCCAGCGGCGCATCGGCACCAGTTGTCAAACCCGCCGGTCGGTCATCGCCATCAACTCCTAGCCACGACCCACTCGCCGAGCTTCCCCCACACCGCTTTCGGCGCGTCGCGCGCCACCACCATGCCGATATGGCCCGAGGGCGGCGTCATCACCGATGCATTGGGCAGTGCCTCGGCCAGCGCCTGGGCGGAGAGTGGCGGCACGATGCGGTCGGTCGCCGGCAAGATGACGAGGCTGGGCACGGCGATTTCCTGCGGCACGATCGGCTTGCCGCCTGCCTCCGCCGAAGCGAAGCCGCCTCGGCTTCGCGCAGGCAGCCCGACGCGCCATTGGCCGCGGCCGGGGTGGTCCTCGCCATACCATTCGCGCAGGCATTCGAGTGCCGCGGGCAGCGCCAGCGGCACGCCGTCGTTGAGCCAGTCCTCCAGCGCGACGAAGCCCAAGGCGGCGGGGCTGTCGGGCGCGAGCTCCGCAAACCGGGTGAACTTGCGCACAGCGAGCAGCGGATCGAGCGACGCGAACAGCGCCTGGAGCGTGTCGACCGGCACCTCGCCGAGATTGGCGAAGGCAGCGGCGAAGGGATCGGCGAGCGCGCCCAAAAGCTTCGCATGATCCGCGCGCTCGGCATGGAAGGCCCAGGGCACGGCGAGGAGCGCCAGCGACGACACCAGATCGGGCCGCCGCGCCGCCAGCGCCACCGCGAACAGACCGCCCATGCAATAGCCCAGGACGCAGAGCTTGCGGCCGCCCGAGGCTTCGACGGCGGCTTCGGCCGCGCGCTCGAGCCGCGCGACGTAATCGGTGAGCGTGAATACACGCTCACCCAAGGGCGCGTCCCAATCCACCGCGAAGGAGCGGATGCCCTGACCGGCCAGATGGCGCAGGAGGCTGTTGCCGGCAGCGAGATCGAGGATGTACCAGCGGTTGACCAGAGACGGGACGACGAGGAGCGGCGTTCCGCCGGCGGGCGCGTAATCCAATAGGCGCGTGGTGCCTTCCTGCCACAACAGCGGCATGTCGGGCAGCGAGCGGCGATAGGGATGATGGCGGTAGCGCTCGATCCCGGTCAAAAACAGGTCGGCGTGGCGGCGCAGCTCGCGCTCGAGCGCGGCGGGAAAATCAGCGGCGGCGCCGTCGAGACTCGCGAGGTTTTCCGCGAGCGCCTTTGCGGCGTTCGCGAGAGTTGGACTCCAGGGCAGCGAGCCGGTCTTCCAGAGCGGCAAGGCGGCCTGCGAGCTCAGCCAGGTTAGGCTGGCGTTGGCCAGATGGAGGGCCAGCGGGCGCGGGCCCTGGCGCGGCGGCGGCCTTTGCGGAGCGGATGCGGTCATCGGCGGCAGAATGCGCTCCCTGCGGCGCGGATGCAGGACCAGGCGGCGGCCAGAGCGGCGTGAGGCCGGCTAGGAGCGCCGCCATGCCCTGGGAGAAGGCGGGATCCGCTGCCATCGCCGTCAGCTGATCCTGCCACAACTCGACATAGCGGCGAGCGAGCGCGGCCAGATCGGGCGGTTCCCCCATGGGGGGAGTATAGGGCCTTTCCCCCGTTGCTTCGCAAGACGCCGCGGGCGACCACCTGGCCCGCGGCTTTGCTGTGCGGGTTTCACCACGGAGCCACGGAGGACAGGGTTCTTCTCCGTATCCTCCGTGACTCCGTGGTACGGTTTGCGCCTTGGAGACGTGGATGGCCGGTCTTCACCCGGCCATGACGAAACGAAGAAGGCCCACCATGGAGACACGGGAGGGCAGGACGTCGTCGTCGCGGGCTCCGACAGGCGCCAAAACCGGCTTTGACAGCACCGTTCAAATCGCGTGGCGCCAGCCGTCTTATGCGAGCATCCTTGCCCTGGGAGACATAACCCCATAGGATACTTGGGCTATACGGGTCCCGCCTGCTTTCTGGATCACCCGCAAGGTCAATCCGATCCGGCATCCCGTTCCCATCAACAGTCGATCCGCCCCGCGATCGTGCGGGCGGCGCTTTTTCGGAGATCAAGTAATGGCTATCGGCACTGTCAAATGGTTCAACGCGCAGAAGGGCTATGGCTTCATCCAGCCCGAGACCGGCAGCAAAGATGTTTTTGTGCATATTTCCGCCCTCGAAAGCGCCGGCATCGGCAGCTTGAACGAGGGCCAGAAGGTCAGCTTCGACCTCGAGCAAGGCCAGCAAGGCAAGACCTCGGCGGTCAATCTGAAGCTCGTCTAGCGACGACGTTCGGGCCGTCGCGCCTTGGCTGAAAGGCCCGGGCCAATACCGTTCGAGAAGTTGCGCAAGGAGACGCATCGTCGTTTCCTTTCGCGACCTTTCTCGGAGATACGGAATGACCAAGGAGGCGTTGATCGAGGTCGACGGCACCGTGCTTGAGCTTTTGCCCGACGCGCGGTTCCGTGTCCGCCTCAACAATGAACACGAGATTCTCGCCCATGTGTCGGGAAAAATGCGCAAGGCGCTCATCCGCATGCTGACGGGCGACTGGGTCACCATGGAACTGACACCATACGACCTCACCAAGGGGCGCATCAATTTTCGACACAAGGACGAGCGGGCCATGCCAGCCACGGGTTCCGCCAGACCGTTCCGGCGCCGGCGTTAATCGAGGAGATCGGATTTGCAGGTATTCGTCAGGGACAACGACGTCGGCCAGGCGCTTCGCGTTCTGAAGAAAAAGATGCAGCGCGACGGCGTTTTCCGCGAAATGAAGAGGCGGCGCAGCTACGAGAAGCCATCGGAGCGACGCGTGCGCGAGAAGGCCGAGGCCGTGCGGCGTCACCGCAAGACCATGCGCAAGCGCATGGAGCGCGAAGGCTACTAGCCTGGAGAGTCTGGCGATGCAGGCCGTTGCGGTCGAATACATCGGTAGAAGCGAGCAGACTCTTGGTCAGTCTCCGGAACGGCAACTGTGGTGCGCCGTCATCAGTCGCGCACTCCAGGATGCGCTGAACGACGTGGCGACCGTTT
This sequence comes from Allostellaceae bacterium, assembly GCA_050729835.1. Lineage (GTDB taxonomy): Bacteria > Pseudomonadota > Alphaproteobacteria > ATCC43930 > CGMCC-115725 > REEB95. The sequence continues at coordinate 4,431 of JBOHLS010000010.1, forward strand.
CCAACCTGTTTCGGCGCGAGCAGATTCGCGACGATGCGCGCAGCTGGTTCATCCAGAACGACGCAGATTTTCAGGCCGCGTGCAACGCCGCCGGATACGACCCGAGCGTGTTGCGCCCGCGGGTGCTTCGCCTCATCGGCGCCGAACCGCTTCGGTGCTGATGGCGAGATTGGAAGGAGATCGACGATGGGAACATCGAAACGCGACACGAATTCACGAAGCCGGGCGCAGGCCCTGTTCGGCACGGAAAAAAAGGTCGACGAATTCCGTGAAGCCCGGGAAAAGGAACGGCAGGAGGATGCGGCGAAGACGGCGCGGCTGCGCGATTTGCGCCTGGCGAAGGAAGATGCGGACAGGAAAATGGCGGCCGCCGCAGCCGCCACTCGCCGCAAATCGCCGCGTTAGAGCGGCATAGAAATACGCAGGATTCATGCCCTACAACCGCGCCTACAGCCGCACGTCGTTCAAGGCCGCGCCCGAATACGATACCGGGGAGCGTTGGGTTATCTACTGGGAAACGCGCCGGCCAGAATCCGGGAATTGGAGCGAAGCCGTCGAGAAATCCGAGGCCGCGGCGATCGAACGCGCCAGGCATCTGCTGAAGCTGGGTTTTATCGTCTTTCAGATCACTGGTCCCGCCAACGGCATTTTTATGGCGGAGGAAGAGATCGCGCGACGACTGCAACCGTCGCCCGCCGTGAAAAAGCCGCGTACGCCGGACGAACCGCCGCCAGGCGCACTGCCATAACACTCACCATAGGGCTGGCGTCGGGGACGGAGCCCCCCCTCACCCTGCCCTCTCCCCCTTCAGGGGGGCGAGGGCAGAAAAAAATAAAGGGGCTGTCCTAGATTAAGGTCAGAGGTTAGCCCCTCGCCCGCTTCGCGGGCGAAGGGCATATAACCATTCCGAATCGCACTTTGTTGCGGCGCGGCATGGCGGAAGGTATGCTCGCCCCATGACAGCGGATACCGCCCATACGGCAGGGCCCGCCGGCGCAGCCGGCGGCGGCGAAGCGGCGCCGGTTGTCATCAAGAAATACGCCAACCGGCGGCTCTACAACACCGCGACCAGCAGCTACGTCACCCTCGACGATCTGTCCAAGATGGTGAAAGCAGGCGGCGAGTTCGTGGTTTACGACGCCAAGACCGGTGAGGACATCACGCGCTCGGTCCTGACCCAGATCATCGTCGAGGAGGAGCAGAAGAGCGGGCAGAATCTGCTGCCGACCAGCTTCCTGCGCCAGCTCATCGGGCTTTACGGCGACAGCATGCAGTGGCTGGTGCCGCGCTATCTCGAGCACGTCATGGCGGCGTTCGGCCGCAACCAGGAGCAGATGCGCAAATCGCTCCAGGACGCGTTCGGCGGCATGTTCCCGTTCGGTCCGCTCGAGGAGATGGGCAAGCAGAACCTCGCGCTCTTCGAGCAGACGATGAAGATGTTCACGCCGCCCTTCGCCGGCGGCGCGAGCGGCGGCGACAAGCCGGCCGAGAAGGATAAGGACGCGGCGATGGCCGACCTCAAGGAGCGCATCAATGCGCTCCAGCGCCAGATCGAGCAGATCAGCAAGCCGAAAAGCTGAAAAGCCACCACGGAGACACGGAGGAAGAACGCTTTCTCCGTGGCCTTCGTGTCTTTGCGGTGAAATTTGCCGCGGAGCGGAAAGCGGAGAGAGTCACGCCGCAAAGCGGCGTCCCGATGCTAGGAGGCGATGCCGGCGGCGTGGGCGTGGCTGTTGCGCAGCCACGGTTTCTCGAGCGTCGGCGCGCCGAAGAAGTAGCCCTGGAGAAACTCGACGCCTTCCTGGCGGAGGATTTCGGCCTCCTCGGCCTTCTCGATCCATTCGGCGACGATCGTCAGATTGAGGCCCTTGGCCAATCCCACGAGGTGGCGTAGGAAAATCTGGTTCTCGGCGTTGGTCGCGAGGTTGCGCACGAACGAGCCGTCGATCTTGACGGTGTCGACCGCGAGCTGCTGCAAGTGGCGGAGCGAGGTGAACCCGGCGCCGAAATCGTCGAGCGCCACGCGGCAGCCGAGATCGCGCAGCGTGCGCACGAAGCGCGCGCTTTCGGCGATGTCGTGTAACGCCGCGGTCTCGGTGATCTCGACCACTAGGCGGCTCGCCACGTTGGGCTGGTTCTTGAGGATCGACGAGACGGCGCGCAGCCACGAGCGGTCGGTCGCGGTCAGGCCCGAGATGTTGAAGCCGAGCGTGACCGAGGGATGCTCGGCGACTTCCTGCACCACCTTTTCCAGCACGTGACGGTCGATCAGGCGGATGAAGCCCAGCTGCTCGATCGCGGCGACAAAATCGCCGGCTGGGACGATCTTGCCGTCCTCGCTGATCATGCGCAGCAGGCACTCGCTGAAATCGATTTCGCCGGTCTCGGCCGAGACCACCGGCTGATAGGCGAAGACCAGGCGATTCTCCTTGAGCGCGCGCTGCACGCGCTCGCCCAGCGCCAGGCCGTGACGGTGACGGCGGCGCTGCTCCTCGCTCAGGCGATAGGGTACGAAACAGTCGCGGCCGGCGCGCTTGGCCTCGGCGAGCGCGGTCTCGGCCAGTGCCATGGTGTCGTGCGAGGTCTTGGCCTGCTCGGGGAAGACGGCGGAGCCGACCGACACGGTCGCATAGACCGGGCCGGCGGCTGTGTCGATCGGAACCTGGCTGACGCTGCTCAGAATCTTTTCCGCGGCGACGGCGACGTTCTGCTCGGCGCAATCGGCGAGGACGATGCCGAAGCGGTCGCCGCCGACCCGGCCGACGACGTCGCTGACGCGCAGGCAGCGGTCGAGCCGCTGGCCGACCTCGATGATGACGCTGTCGGCCGCCTTGTAGCCGTAGGCGTCGTTGATGGTGCCGAGCTTGTCGATGCCGACCGCGAGATAGGCGCCGGACGAGCCCGAGCGCGCGCTGCCGGCGATGATCTGGTCGAGCGCCTCGCGCAGGCGCTTCTTGTTGAAGTGGCCGGTGAGCTCGTCGTAATGCGCCAGCTGCTCGAGCCGCTGCTCGACCGCCTTGCGCGAGGTGACGAGGCGGAGCACGCCCTTGACGCGCGCAAGCTTGCCGCGCGCGCTCTCGGCCGAGCCGCGGTCGTGCACCCAGGCGTAATCGCCGTTGTCGAGGCGGACGCGGTATTCGCAATCGAAATTCCCGCCGCGCTGGACGTGCGCGGCGAGGCGCTGCTCGCGCAGCGGCAAGTCGTCGGCATGGATGCGCTTGGCGAAAGCCTTGCCGGTCGGCACCAGCGACAGAGTCAGGCCCTCGATGGCGCCGTGCCATTCGAAGGCGTCGCCGGCGGCATCCCATATATAGGCAACGTCACCCGCGGCCGCGAGCGCGGCGAGCACCGCCTCTTCCTCAGTCTTCCGAGATTTTCCCGTCATACGAACGATTTAGCTTCAACATGCGACCCACCCGGCCGCGCGTTCGTATCATCGTTTGGAATGCTGAAAGAACGATTTACGTTCTGAATTTGTCTCAACTTTTAAAAAACTATGAACGCCGCGCCTTCAGGCGCTGCGACGCGCCTCGGCGGGGGTGTGCGCGGCGAGGAACGGCAGCACCGCATGGTTGAACTCGCGCGGGAACACGATGTTGAAGCAATGTCCGCCTTGCGCCAGGAACTTGGCCTCGGCGCCAGGAATGGCGCGGCTGAGCTCCTCCGAGAAATAGGCCGGCGTGACGATGTCGTCCTGAGCCGCGATCACCATCGTGGGCGTGCGGATGCGGCCGAGATCCGCCGTGCGATCGAAAGCGAGGATGGCGTCGATCCGGCTCAGCATGATCTCGGGCGCGGAGAACGTCGCCAGCATCTGAGCCTCGACTTGGCGCATCTTCTCGTTGTTCCGCGCCAGGTAGAACGGCGGATAGAGGAAGAGCGACGCCGCCTGCACGTAGCTCGCGGGACCGTTGCGCGCCAGGGTCTCGCGCCGCAGCGCGAACAGGCGGCGGAAATAGGCGTCGGCCTTGGTCCAGCTCGCGGCGATGACGATGCTGGCGAGGCGCTGCGGATGGTCGAGCGCCAGAATCTGACAGATCGCGCCGCCGGTCGAATGGCCGACGACATGCGCCTTGGCGATGTCGAGCTCATCCATGAGCGCGATCACGTCGGTTGCCATGCGTTCGACGCTGTAGGGGCTCTTGTCGTGGTCGCTCTGGCCGATACCGCGGTGATCGAACGTCACCGCGTCGAACGACTTGGCGAAAACCGGCATCTGCTCGCGCCAGTGACTGGCATTGCCGCCGAGGCCGGTAACCAGCAGCACCGGAAATCCGCTGCCGGCGCGCTCGTAATAGAGATGGCAGTCGCCGATCGAAACCCGCGGCATGGAACCTTCCTGCGGCTGTCGCTGCGACGTGCCGCTGATGGCGCTGGTATCATCCGCACCGGCCACTGTCAAACCCGCGAGTCGCTGGCTGCTGCGCAGCCCACGCATGGATCGAACGCGCGCCAGACACAGCATGATCACGACGCCGCCGGCAGACCGCGGGTATGATCGCAGCGATATTTCCAAAATTTCCCAAAACTTAACTTATCCACTGTGGCGCGCACCAGGCTCAACGCACAGTTTGCCAAAGGTCGGCGACATGCTATGAGAGATTGCCTGCCTGGACGGCGGATGCGATCCAAATCGGTCCCGCTTGTCCTGCCTAATTCTTCGCTTGCCGCCGTCACCCGGCGGCCGTTCCAGTTCATAGGTGAATACAGGGGACGACGATGTCTTCTGCGACGGCGAACACCGCCCGCATGATCGCCAAGCTGCTGGCCGAAAGGCCAACCGCGCAAAAAGAGATTCCGCACCTGATCGACGTCGTGCACCGCACGCTGGCGAAACTGAACGATCCGCGACCGGCCGACGAGACCGCGCCGGCCGCGGCCGAGGTCGCGTCCGCCGCGCCCAAGCGCCGCGGCCGCAAGCTGCGCGCCGCCGAACCGGTCGCGGTTACGCCGGCAGAAGAGAAGCCGGCACCGCCGCCGGCGCCGACTCTGGTGCGCCGCGCCGAGATCAAAGAACCGGTTGAAGTCGCGCTGCTCGCGCCGCCGCCGAGCCGCGACCGCACGACACGCGGCGTTGTCCGCTGGTTCGATCCGCAGAGCCGCCGTGGCGCGCTGCGCCTGCAGGGCGTCAGCGGCGATCTGCCGTTCGAGCCGCCGCTGCTCGAGCGCAGCAACATCACCCGGCTGTTCAAGGGCCAGGAAGTCGAAGCCGAGCTCGGCGGCACGCCCGAGATGCCGCAGTTGGTCGGCTTCCGCCTGCTCGCCGCCGGACCGGCAGCGCACGTCAACCCCGGCATGGTACGCGCGCGCCAGCAGAAGCCGGTGATGGTCGAACTCAAGCGCGAAGCGCTGAAGCGCGCCGCTGCGCGCGACGCCGCCGAGGCGCTGCTGCCCGATCGCCGCGACTGACGCCGGCGCCGGATCGAGAGACGCGTGCCGGAGATCGCCCTCATCGTCGGCGCCGGCAGCGGTTTGAGCGCCGCCCTCGCCCGGCTCTTCGCGAAAGAAGGCATGCGCGTCGCGTTGATGGCGCGCGACGCCGCCAAGCTCGCCAATTTGTGCGCCGCCACCGGCGCCCGCGCCTATGCCGGCGACGCGACACGGCCGGACGACGTCGAAGCCGTCTTCAAGCGGGTCGAGAACGAGCTCGGCGCACCCGACCTCGTGGTCTACAACGCCGGACAGCGGGTGCGCGGCAGCATCGTCGAGGTCGACGCCATAGCCGTGCAGCAGTCGCTGATGAGCTGCGCCTATGGCGGCTTTCTGGTGGCGCAGCATGCGGCGCGCGCGATGCTCGCCATGGGCCGCGGCACGCTGCTCTTCACCGGCGCCTCGGCCAGCGTCAAGGGCTACCCGAGGTCGGCTCCCTTCGCTATGGGAAAATTCGCGCTGCGCGGCCTCTCCCAGGCTCTCGCCCGCGAGCTGCAACCGCAGAATATCCATGTCGCCCACGTCGTGATCGACGGCGGCATCCGTCGCGTCGGCGATCCGCGCGCCGCCGGAAGCGGCGACGACGGCATGCTCGAACCCGATGCCATCGCGCAAACCTACCTTCAGCTGCACCGCCAGCACCGCAGCGCCTGGGGCTGGGAGATCGAGCTCAGGCCCTGGCGCGAGACCTTCTGACGCCGGGGCGTGAGCCGGCGCGCCGGATCGTGTAGAATCGGCCGATGCTCAAGCCCGAGCTCAACGAGCTGCTGACCCGGACCGGCGCCGGCACCGCCATGGGCCGGATGTTCCGCAGCTATTGGATTCCGGCGCTGCTCGCCGACGAATTGCCGGACAACGACGGGCCGCCGGTGCGCGTTGCGCTGCTCGGCGAGCGCTTGCTGGCGTTGCGCGACACGTCCGGCCGCATGGGGCTGATCGAGGAATTCTGCGCCCATCGCCGCACCTCGCTGTGGTTCGGCCGCAACGAAGCGGGCGGCATCCGCTGCGCCTATCACGGGTGGAAATACGACGTGACCGGGCAATGCGTCGAAGTGCCGTCGGAAGGCGCCGAGACCGGCTTTTGCCGGCGCATCAAGCTCGCTTCGTATCCGCTCGTCGCTCGCGGCGGAATCCTGTGGACCTATATGGGGCCGGCCGACAAGCAACCGCCCCTGCCCGAATACGAGTTCGCGCTGGTAACGCCCGAGCAACGCTTCGTCTCTAAGCGTCTGCAGGAATGCAGCTGGCTGCAAGCGCTCGAAGGCGGCATCGATTCGAGCCATGTCTCATTTCTGCATCGCGCCGCGCTACAAACCGATCCGCTGTTCAAGGGGTCGAAAGGCAATCAGTATAACCTCGACGATGCCAAGCCGCATTTCGAGGTCGCTGAGGCGCCCGGCGGCTTGTTCATCGGCGCGCGCCGCAAGGCCGAAAACGGCAACTGGTACTGGCGGATCACGCCCTGGGTAATGCCCTGCTACACCATTGTGCCGCCGCGCGCCGATCATCCGGTGCACGGGCACTTCTGGATTCCCATCGACGACGAGCATTGTTGGACGTGGAGCTTCGACTTCCACCCGACGCGCGCGTTGACCAGAGACGAGACGCAAGCGATGCGTGACGGCAAAGGCGTGCACGTGACCTATGTCCCCGGCACCTACCGGCCGCACGCCAACAAGGACAACGACTATCTGATGAATCGCGCGGCGCAGAAGGCCGGCCGCAGCTTCAGTGGCATCGAGGGCATCGCCATGCAGGACGCCAGCCTGCAGGAGAGCATGGGACCGATCGTCGATCGCAGCCGGGAGAACCTGGTCTCGACCGACAACGGCATCATCATGGCGCGCAACCGCCTGCTCAAGGCCCTGCGGGCCCTCGCCGAACAGGGCGTCGTGCCGCCCGGCGTCGACCCGGCGCACCACCACGTGCGTTCGGCGGCCGTCGTGTTACCCGACGCGAAAACCTTTCTGCCGGCGGCCGCCAAAGCCCTCGCCGCGCGTCTTGGCATGCCGCACGCTTCGGTCTGACCTGGCGGCGTGCCGCGCCGATCAGGCATCGACGTGGTTGAGCTCGATCATCACGGTCGACGTCAGTACCCGTCCCATGGGACCGGGCTCCGGCAGCGCCAGATTGAGATAGCGAACGTGCCGGTCGTCGATCGTGCCGACGAGCTCGTTATAATTCGGCCCGTCGCGTCGCGTCCGAAGAATTCGCGCGTGCAGCATCATGGCATAGTCGGTATCGGCACGCGCGAGGACGTTCATCCCGACCAGCAACGACGTGTCGAAACCGAATCCCGTCGCGACATGATGGGAGACGACTTCATCGTGACTCACGCCGAAGAGATTGCTGGTCGTGAACGCGCCCAGCTTCGCCGCGGCATGAATGAGTTGATGCGGCGCCTTGCGGTGGACGGACATCAATTCACCGAGCAGGGGATCTGAAATTTGATCGAGCGGCAACGGCTTCACCATCCATGGACGACGCGTAATGCGCAGAATGAAGGCAATGCGTGTGATAGCCGCCGCTGCCGCTGCCGCGCTCGTATGATCTGCTTCGATCCACTGCTGATCCATATGAACCAGGCGGCGAACGCGCCTGATACGATCGGCGCAATCGTCAAGCCACTCGTGGATGCGTTCGGCAGCAAGCGGCGCCACGCGCCGACCATCGTGCCGGACCACGACCGTACAATCGGCGCGTTCGGTGACCGCGATCCAACCCAGCACGCGCATGGCATAAGCGGCCAGATCGCCTGAGCTCAGCGGCAACCCCAATGTCCGGTGGACATAAACCACATGCCCCGAAGCTGCGGCCGCTATTTCGCCTTCGGCGGTGATCCAGCTGTGGCGATCGCTGTCGCCGGCATCGGCGGCCCGCATGCGGCGCATGAGAACACGAATCAGTTCAAGCGCCTTCTCTTCGCTGCCAACATGCGAATCTTCGCCAGGCAATAAGCTCTCGAAAATGTCATGCAAAAAAACCGGCATCGCCGCGATCGGCGAAAAACCGTGCGATGCGATAGAGGTCGTCGCCGGCAATGCGGGTCTCGCCGCGCCACCAGCGCGCAACGGTATTCTCCGAACGCCCGATCATCCCCGCGATCTGCTTGAGATGCAGAGGCGCGTTCGGAAACAGGCGCCGTCGTAGCGCCTCCTGAAAATTCGACTGAAAGTCCCCCATCCACGCTTCCAAAGCTGTCGAGCGGGACACCAGAACTGTCCCGAATATTACGCATTTTTATCGATCATGCATACTCTAGCACACCAAGCCTGCCGAGCGCGCGATGCCGTAAAACCCTGCCCTGAGGCGGATGGCAGCCGTTGCCAGCCGCGGCAGTTTGCGCGCGCTTTTGGAGGTCTGTCAGCACCAGAGACACTCCGGGAAACGCCCGATATCCAATCCAGACGCGGAATGCCATGTCCTCGCTGACAACCGCTCCGCCGGTCATCGCCGATCCTTTGCTCCGTCGTCTCTATCAATACTGGGACCACGAGCGCGGCAATCACCCGATGCCGACGCGGGACAGCGTCGACCCGATCAAGATGCGCTACATCCTCGGCCATTTGGCGCTGATCGACGTCATCGGCGGCCGAGGAGGCTTTCGCATCCGCCTTCACGGCACCGAGCTTGTCTCGCGGCTGGGCGACGACCTCACCGGCAAGACGCTGGACGAGCTGCCGTTTGCGGACCAGCGAAAGCTGGCCCTCGCCTGGTTTACCGCCGTGGCCGAGCAACGCGCGCCGCTGCACGAACACGTCGACCAAGTCGTCGATGGTTTTGCGCGCAACTTCGACGTGCTCGTGCTGCCGTACTCGACGCATAAAGCCGCCATCGACCTGATGCTGCTCGCCATCCGGTGCCGTACGCCCGACGCAGCCAAGCGGCCGTCGCAGTCAACCAAGTGAGCGCATGAAACCAACTTTCATGCAGACAACAACGACCGCGAATCCCGGGTGTGGAATGGGCCGGACTTGTGCCCCAAGCTGGCAGAGCGCACGACCGGTCGGCGCGGCGCTTCTCGACCCGGAGCCAGACGAGAACGCAATCGAATCAGGCTTCTGAGGCACCGAAACCATGCACGACGGCGGCCATGCCCCCTTCAGCGATACCAGGCCTTTTCGCAACGAGTATCGCGAGTTCATCGATGAATTCGCGCCCGATGAGGGATTTCCCTTTGACCGCATCAATATGGTCGGCGAAGCACTCGTTCCGACGATCTTGCGATCCCTGGCGCAGCAAGGACTCCGCTTGATGGTCAGCCGCGATCTCGCCAGCGCCGACAAGCTCTATCGGGCGAGCGCGGGACGGATGAAACGGCTGATCCAAACCAACGACGTGCGCTTCCACCCCAACGCGAGCCCCGCGGATACGGTGGTGATGGCGTTGGTTCGCGACGACGAGCCGCAAGGATGCATCGCGTCGCGCTTGATCTGGTGCGAGGAGAGTCTCGCCGAGGAAATGGAAAGCGGGCGATTCTGGGTGATGCATCCGCCAAGCATGTGGCGGGACCGCGACAAGTGCGTGGTTCGTGCCAACATCGCCAGGACCATCAAGGCCTGCCACGTCGTCTGCACCGGCTCGGTCTATCTCGACCAGGGCGTGACGGGTGGATACACGCTTGCCGCCATGCTGCGTTTGCATCATCTATGGGTTCTCTGCCATTGGCGGTGGTCGTGGCTCGTCGCGATCATCGAGGGTTCGCTCGCGCGGCGACATGCATTCGACATTTATGGCATGACCGGCATAGACCTCGGCATCTGGCGGACGCGCCCCGGCGAGGGCGGCGATCTGCACCGATACGATCTGCTCACTTGTCCGCGCGACGCGGCAATGGATTCATGGCTTCGTCCCGAGACAGCCGATCTCGCGCGGCCGATGGGGCTGCCGTCGCAATCAATCTTTCCGTGCGCCGAGCGGCGAACCCGAATCGACGCGTGATATCTTGCCGTCGGCCGCAACAAGGGACGGCATGGCCGCAAGCGCGAACAGGCTGAGAGACAGGCCGACCATCACGTAATACGCCGGAGCGATGGGATCGCCGGTCCGAGCAATCAGCCAGGTGACGATCGCCGGCGCGCCGCCGCCGAACAACGCGACGCCGATATTGTAGGCGGCGGCCATCGCCGTTGCACGGCTGCGCACGGGATAGAGCGCGGCGATCGTTGCGCCGCCGGGCCCCGCGTAAGCCGCGAATAAGAGGCCGAACCCAACCTCGAGGATAATGAGCGTCGTGGCGTTCGGCGCCGCATGCAGCCACCAGAATCCGGGATATACAACGACGAGAAAGAGCGCGGCGGCAACAGCCATCACCGGCACGCGTCCGATCCGGTCAGAAACCAAGCCCATCAGCGGGCAGAAAATCGTCACGGTCGCGCCCGCAATCACTGGCGCCAAAAAGGATGCGGCGAAGCCGAGCTTGAGTATCCGAATGGCATAGGTCGGCATGAAGACAAAAAGGACGTAGAAGGCGGCTGTGCCGCCGATGACGAGCCCCAATCCGATCACGATGTTATATTTGCACGCCACCAGAACGGTCATTACCGATTCGCCTCGGCCGTCGTGGGGCGACCGCGTCTCAAGAAATTCCGGCGTTTCCGAAAGCTTGAAGCGGATATAGAGGCCAACCGGTCCGACCACCAAGCCGAGCAGGAAGGGCAATCGCCAACCCCACGATTCGAGTTGCTCGGGATTGAGATAGTCCGCCACGAACACCCCGACAATACCGGAAAGCAGGATCGCGGCGCCTTGTCCCGAAAACTGCCAGGCGCCATAGAATCCGCGCGAATCCGGCGGTGCGTGTTCGACGAGAAAAGCCGTTGCGCTGCCGAACACGCCTCCCGCCGATATGCCCTGCAGCAACCTGGCGACGAGGATGATCAGCGGCGCCGCCATGCCGACCATCCGGTAGGTCGGCGCCGCCGCAATCATCGCGCTTGCGAGCGACATCAACCCGATGACGAAGACCAACAGCGCTTTCCGGCCATACCGATCGGCGTAATGGCCCAGCACGACGCCGCCCAGTGGCCGGACGACATAGGAGACGGCAAAGAGCCCGAAGGTCGCGAGCAACGGGGCCCAGCCGGATTCCGGCGGGAAGAAGAGCTTCGAGATGGTCACGGCCACATAGCCGTAAATGGCGAAATCGTACCACTCGAGCGCACTGCCGATGGCGACGGCGACGATTTGTCGAAAGATCCGAGCCTCCGCCGTCACGCGGGGCGCCTTGTCGGCGTATCGCCGTCATCAGCAAACGCCCCGTTGCCAGCACCTCGATCCGGTGCATCATGCGGCAATGAAGCGTGAGACAATCGCATCGCTATTCGGTTAAATATCGACAACCGCCCTGCGGCTTAACTGAAATACCCGACGATGGCAACCGAACTCGGCCCGACAGCAACCAACGCGTGCAGCCGGCCGACATGTTCGCCGGCTGGTCGCGCAAGTGGGACTTGAGCGATGGTGGCGCAAGCATCGGCAGCATCCGGTGACTCACCGGCCATTGTCGAGATTCCCGACAAGGACTTGCCGTTGCGCAACGATATCCGCCTGTTGGGGCGCGTCCTCGGCGAGACGCTGCGCGACCAGGAAGGCAAAGCCATTTTCGAGATCGTCGAGCGCGTGCGGCGATCCTCGATCCGCTTCCATCGCGATGCCGACGAGGCCGCGCGCCAGGAGCTCGAGAGCACGTTGAACCGGCTCGCGCCCGAAGAGACGACGCGGGTCATTCGTTCGTTCACGTATTTCTCGCATCTCGCCAACCTCGCCGAGGACCAGCATCACATCCGCCGTACCCGCGCGCATGCGATGATCGCCTCGGCGCCGCGCGAAGGCACCGTCGCCCGCGCGATCGCCGCTGTGCGTGACGCCGAGGTATCGACGGCGGCGTTGCGCGCATTCTTCGAACGGGCGCTGATCTGCCCGGTGCTCACCGCCCATCCGACCGAGGTTCGCCGCCGGAGCACGCTCGACCGCGAACGGGAAATCGCGACGTTGCTCGCCGAACGCGATCGGACGGAAATGATTCCGGAGGAAGTTGCGGTCAACGACGAGGCGCTGCGGCGCGCTGTGCTGACTTTGTGGCAGACGGCGCTGTTGCGCCGCAGCCGTCTTGCGGTAATCGACGAGGTCGCCAACGGCATCGCCTATTACGATTACACGTTCCTGCGCGAGCTGCCGCGTCTCTATACGGCAATCGAGGACCAGCTCGGCGAGCTGATGCCGGAACCGTTGCCATCGTTCCTGCGGATGGGCAGCTGGATCGGCGGTGATCGCGACGGCAATCCCTTCGTGACGGCCGAGGTCCTGCGCCAAGCGGCCCTGATGCAGAGCGACCGGGCGTTGGGCTTTTATCTGGACGAATTGCATGAACTCGGTCGCGAATTGTCGCTGCACGCGCTGCTGGTGAATACGACGGCGGAGCTCGAGAAGCTTGCCGAGCGCTCGCCGGATCGCTCGCCGCACCGGGCGCACGAGCCCTATCGCCGTGCAATCTCGGGGATTTACGCGCGTGTCGCGGCCACCGCCGCGGCGCTCAACGGCGCCCAGGCGCTACGCATGCCGGTCGGCGAAGCCGTGGCTTACGGCAGCGCCGGCGAGCTCACCGCCGACCTCAAGGTGATCCACGATTCGTTGGTGGCGAACGGCTCGACGCTGCTGGCGCGCGGCCGGCTGCGCGAATTGCGCCGTGCGGTCGACGTGTTCGGGTTCCATCTCGCGGCGCTCGACCTGCGCCAAAACGCCGACGTGCACGAACGCGTCGTCGCCGAGCTGTTCGAAGCCGCGGCGCCGGGAACCGATTACCGCGGTTTCGGCGAGGATGAAAGGATCGCTGCGCTGGTCGCCGAGCTTGCAACCGCACGGCCGTTGGTTTCGCCTTCGTTGACGTATTCCGAAGAAACCGCAGCCGAGCTCGGCATTCTGCAAGCCGCCGCCGAAATGCAGCGGCGCTACGGCAAGGGCGTGATCGCGAACTACGTCATCTCCAAGGCGGATGGCGTTTCCGACGTGCTTGAGGTGGTACTGCTGCTGCGCGAGGTCGGGCTGTATCGCCTGCGCCCGCACGAGATCGATCTCGACATCGTGCCGTTATTCGAAACGATCGACGATCTCCGCCACTGTGGCCAAATCGTTGATCGCCTCCTCGCGTTGCCGATCTATCGCCAACTCATTGACAGCCGCGGCGCCGTGCAAGAGGTAATGCTCGGCTACTCCGACAGCAACAAGGATGGTGGCTATCTCACCTCCGGGTGGGAGCTGTGGAAGGCCGAAACCGCGCTGGTCGAGTCCTGCCGGCGGCACGACGTGCGGCTGCGACTCTTTCACGGCCGTGGCGGCTCGGTCGGGCGCGGCGGCGGCCCCAGCTACCAGGCAATCCTGGCACAGCCCTCGGGCGCCGTGAACGGCGCCATCCGCATTACTGAGCAAGGCGAGGTCATCGCCGCCAAATATTCTAACCCCGAAGTCGGCCGCCGCAATCTCGAGGCGCTCGCCGCCGCAACCATCGAGGCGACGCTGCTGACGGGCGCCGCTGCCGCGCCACCGGCCGCTTTCATCGCGGCGATGGAGACGCTGTCGGCGCAAGCCTATCGTGCCTACCGCAATCTGGTTTACGAGACGCCGGGCTTCGAGCGCTATTTCTGGGAAGCGACCGTCATCGGCGAGATCGTCCACCTCAACCTCGGCAGCCGGCCGGCATCACGCCGTCCGTCGCGACGCATCGCCGATCTGCGCGCGATCCCCTGGGTGTTCAGCTGGGCGCAATGCCGCTTGATGCTGCCCGGCTGGTACGGTTTCGGCTCGGCGGTCCGCGCCTGGCTCGCCGACCATCCGGACGGCATGGCGACGCTGCGGACGATGTATCGCGAGTGGCCGTTTTTCGCGGCGTTGCTATCCAACATGGACATGGTTCTGGCCAAAAGCGACATCGCCATCGCCGAACGCTATGCCGGCCTCGTCACCGACGCGGCGTTGCGCGAGACGATCTTCGCCCGGCTGCGCGCCGAGTGGCAGGCGACGATTGCCGCGCTGCTTGAGATCATGGAACAGAAATCGCTGCTCGAGAGCAATCCGCTGCTCAGCCGCTCGATCCGCAACCGCTTTCCCTATCTCGATCCTCTGAACCACGTGCAGATCGAGCTGCTGAAGCGTCACCGCGCCGGCGCCACCGACGAGCACACCGTGCGCAACATCCATCGCACCATCAACGGCATCGCTACCGGCCTGCGCAACAGCGGTTGAGGCGCGCCGGACGCGGCTGCGGCTGCTAGACCCGTCGGATCAGCCGGATGATCGCGACCAGGACCACCGCGCCGATCGTCGCGCTGATGATTGCGCCGACGAGGCCCAGGCCGATGAAGACACCGAGCGTGGCGAAAATCCAGTTGCCGATGAACGCGCCGACGACGCCGACGACGAGATCGCCGATCAAGCCGAAGCCGCGGCCGCGCACAATCTGACCAGCGAGCCAGCCGGCGATCAGGCCGACGAGCAACAAGACGAGAATTCCGCTGCCATGCATGATGCTGTGGTTCCCCCTTAAACCCCTATGGTGCCCCTGGCCGGACTCGAACCAGCACGCCCTTGCGGGCAACAGATTTTGAGTCTGCCGCGTCTACCAATTCCGCCACAGGGGCAGCGGCGGCCACTATAACCGGGGGTCGCACGCGGTCAATGCGGCTTCGCGCTTGCGGCGGCGGCACGGATGCGGCTAGATCGCCGCTTCCAATTCTGCCGGGGCCGGGTCAACGACATGCTCGCCAAGATCGTTCCGTCGCTGGCCGGGCTAATCGTCGCGACGATCTCGACCCTTGGCTATGGCGGCGTCGTCATTTTGATGGCGATTGAATCGGCCTGCATTCCGCTGCCGTCCGAGATCATCATGCCGTTTTCCGGCTACCTGGTTTTCACTGGCCGGTTCGATCTCGTCCTGGTGGCGACAGCGGGCGCGCTTGGCTGCAACCTGGGATCGAGCATCGCCTATGCGGTCGGTTATTACGGCGGTCGCCCATTCATCGAGCGCTGGGGCGGCTATGTGCTGATGGGCCGACGCGAACTTGATTGGGTGCACGATTTCTTCGCGCGTTATGGCAGCATCACGGTGCTGATCGGTCGGCTGCTGCCGGTGGTCCGTACCTTCATCGCGCTGCCGGCCGGCATCGCCGGCATGTCGCAAATCAAATTTCAGATCTACACGTTCATCGGCTCGTGGCCCTGGTGCTTCGCGCTCGCCTATGTCGGATACAAGCTGGGCAAGCAGTGGGATCGTGACCCGCGCCTGCGCGCCATCATGGAGCGCTTCGACGTGGTGATCGTCGGTGCGATCGTCCTTGGCATCGGCTGGTATATCTGGTGGCATTTGAAGCACCGCCTGCGGCCCAACGTCTAGGCAGTCGAAGAGCCAGAACGCCATGAACCCCGCGCGCCGCCCCCTTGCCGTCATCTTCGTCGCCGCCATCGCCGTAATCGGCGCAGTTCTGGTGGCGCAATATTGGGGTGCCCTACAGCCTTGCGAGCTGTGCCTGATGGAACGTTGGCCCTATTACGCGGCCATCGCCATCGCGGCTCTGGCCCTGATTCTGCCGGCCGCCGGCCGGTCGCGCGCGGCCCTGCTGTTGCTCACCTTGGTCTTCGTGGCCAGCGCCGGCCTCGGCTTCTATCATGTCGGCGTCGAATACCATTGGTTTCGCGGCCCCATCGCCTGCACCAACAGCGGCGCCGTGCCGCGAACATTGGCGGAGTTGAAGGCGATGCTAGCGCGCTCCCAGGTGGTGATGTGCGACCAGGTGCAATGGTCGCTCGGCGGCATCTCGCTCGCCGGCTGGAATTTCATCGCCTCACTGCTCATCGCCGTGTTCGCCTTCTCCGCCTGGAGGCGGCGCGCATGAGCCGGCGGCGGCGCGCGAAAACCCCGGCGCGCAGGGTGGCGGCGCGGCTGCCTGGCGACCGCGCGAGCGTCGATACGATAGCGCGCATGATCCGCGTCGATCAGGCCGGCGAGTACGGCGCGGCGCGCATCTACGACGGGCAGCTCGCGGTGCTCAAGGCTGCCGCCGCTTCCGCCGCGGTGCGGCGCATGGCGACGCAGGAAAAGCGTCATCTCGAGCGCTTCGACCAGTTGGTCGCCGAGCGGCGCGTGCGGCCGACGGCGCTGTCGCCGCTCTGGCATATCGCCGGCTATGCTCTCGGCGCGGCGACGGCGATGCTCGGCGAACGCGCAGCAATGGCCTGCACGGTTGCCGTCGAGGAGGTCATCGACGACCACTATCGCGGTCAGATCGAAAGCCTCGGCGATGGCGATGCCGATCTTGCCGCGATCATCGCCGAATTCCGCGCCGACGAGCGGGAGCATCGCGACACCGCGCTGACCCATGGCGCGACCGAGACGCCGGGCTATCCGCTGCTCGCCGCCGCGATCAAGGCCGGCTCGCGGCTCGCCATCTGGCTGTCGACCAGGATTTGAAGAAGGAGGACGGGGTGGCGGAATATCGTTTGCTGAGCTATCGCGACAGCACCCAGGCGGTCGCGGGCATCCTGGTCGGCGACCGGGTCTATCCGGCAGCGGCGCTGCTGCGCGACGCCGGCGTCGACGCGTCGTCGGTCAAGGCGCTGCTCGGCACCTGGGCGAAGACGCATCGCGCGCTCGCCAAAGCGGCCGGCAAGGTCAAGCCAGCCAACGGCAAGCCGCTCAAG
The DNA here is from genome assembly GCA_050729835.1 of Allostellaceae bacterium. GTDB lineage: Bacteria > Pseudomonadota > Alphaproteobacteria > ATCC43930 > CGMCC-115725 > REEB95. The sequence goes on from JBOHLS010000010.1 coordinate 21,552, forward strand.
CGCGTCAAGTTGCTGGCGCCGGTGCTTTATCCCGAAGGCCTGTTCTGCGCCGGCGCCAATTACTGGGACCACATGGAGGAAATGGCGCGCGCCCAGGGCCGCACGGTCGATCGCTCGACCCGCCCCGACGGGCCGTGGTTCTTCCTCAAGACCTCGACGCACTCGATCATCGGTCCGGATGCGCCGGCAAAGCTGCCTGCGCGATCCCGCCAGGTGGATTGGGAAGCCGAGCTGGGCGTCGTCATCGGCAAGGGCGGACGCGACCTTCCGGTCGAACACGCGCTCGATGCTGTCGCCGGTTACACCATCGTCAACGATCTGTCGGCGCGCGACTTGATGCTGCGCAAGGACCGGCCGCCGGTGATGGCCTATGATTGGATCGGACAGAAATGCTTCGACGATGCCTCGCCGATGGGCCCGTGGATCACACCGGCTGCCTTCCTCAAGGACCTCGGCAACCTGTCGGTCAAGTTGTGGGTTAACGGCATGCTCAAGCAGAATTCCAACACCAACCAGCTGATCCACAACGTCGCTGAGCAGGTATCGTGGCTCAGCTACCAGCTCACGCTGCGGCCAGGCGACGTGATCGCCACCGGCACGCCGGCCGGCGTCGGCATGCCGCGCGGCGAGTTCCTGAAGAAAGGCGACGTGGTGAAGATCGAGATCGAGGGCTGCGGCACGCTGACTAACCGGATGGCATGAGCCGGCCCCAGTCGGATCGGTCGGCTAGAGCGCGTGCTTTTTCGCCGTGATGCCCGACGACGCGATCACCTCGGGAATGTCCGAGGGGTTGAGCGGCGCCATGACGTGCGCGCCAGAAATGCCCGGCACTTCGGCCAGCTGCTGCAACAGCTCGACGCAGATGCGCTTGCCCTCGGCGCGCGCGTCCGTCGCCTTTTCGATGCGTTCGACGATGGCGTCGGGAATGATCGTGCCGAAAAGCTTTTCCTTCATCCAGCGCGCCGAGCGCGCCGATGGGATCGGCGCGACGCCGATCAGTATCTTGAGGCGCGGCGCGAGACCGAGCTCGACCAGCCGCGCGGCATAACGCCGGACCACGCCGATATCCATGCAGAACTGCGTCTGAATGAAATCGGCGCCCGACTCTGCCTTGCCTTTGAGGCCCTTGGCGTCCCAGTCGGACGGCGGATCGGCTGGCAGATCGGCGGCGCCGAGAAACAGGTCGAAGCCGCCCTTGATCTCGGTGCCGGGCAGCAGCTTGTGCTCGCGCCGCATCTTTTGCACCGTCGCCAGCAGGTTGCGGCTGTCGAGATCGAACACCGCCTTGGCCTCGGGCTGATCGCCGGCCTTCGGATCGTCGCCGCCGAGGATGAGCACGTTGCGGATCCCGAGGGCGACGGCGCCCAGCAAATCGCTTTGTAACGCGATGCGGTTGCGGTCGCGGCAAGTCATTTGCAGGATCGGCTCGATGCCGTTCTGCACCAGGAAATGCGCCGCCGCCATGCTGGCGAGATGCGACTTGGCGCCGGCGCCATCGGTGACGTTTACCGCCGCGGCCACGCCTTTCAGCGGCAGGGCGCGGGCGATGAAGTCGGTTGGATCGGCCGTGACTGGCGGCGTGATCTCGGCCGTGATGCAGAAGCGCCCTTCGTCGAGACGGCGCTGCAACGTGCCGGCGGCCGGTGTAACCGAAGTACGGGTTTCGTTGAGGGGGCTCATGCGGAACGCCGCCGAGTATAATCAGCCCGAAGCTCGCCTCCAGCGGAATCTTCGCTGTCGAACGCTACTGCGTGGCCACCGCGGCACGGCGATCCGCGCGGACCATGTCGGCCGCTTTCTCGGCGATCATGATCGTCGGCGAATTGGTGTTGCCTGAGGTGATGGTCGGCATGATCGAAGCGTCGGCGACCCGCAAGCCGCCGATGCCGCGCACCACAAGCCGCGCATCGACCACCGCGGCCGCGTCCGCGCCCATCTTGCAGGTCCCGACCGGATGGAAAATCGTCGTGCCGATGTCTCCCGCGGCGCGCGCCAATTCCGCGTCGCTCTGCAGCGGCGCGCCCGGGCGGTACTCCTCGGGGGCGAACCGCGTCATGGCCTTGGCGGCGACGATGCGGCGCGTCAGGCGGATGGCGTCGGCGGCGACGCGCCGGTCGGAAGCGAGCGCGAGATAGTTCGGGCGGATCGCCGGATGGGCGGCGGGATCGGGACTCTTGATCCTGACGGAGCCGCGGCTGTCGGGCCGCAGATTGCACACCGAGGCCGTGAAAGCCGGAAACGGGTGACACGGATCGCCGAACTTGTCGAGGCTAAGCGGCTGCACGTGATATTCGAGATTGGGCGTCTCGCGCGACGGATCGCTCTTGGCGAAGCAGCCGAGCTGCGACGGCGCCATGGTCAGCGGTCCGCGCTTGAGCAGGAAATATTCGAGCCCTATGCTGATGCGGCCGACCAGGCTGTTGGCGCGTTCATTGAGCGTGCGCGTGTTGTGGACTTTAAAGATCGTGCGGATTTGCAAATGATCCTGGAGATTCTCGCCAACGCCGCCGAGTTCGTGCGCCAACGCGATGCCGTACTGCTGCAGCAGCGCGCCCGGCCCGATGCCGGACAGCTGCAACAGTTGGGGCGAGCCGATCGCGCCCGAGGCTAAGATCACCTCGCCCCGCGCCTCGGCATGGCGTTGTCCGCCATCCTTGACGAAATCAACGCCGACGGCGCGCCGCCCGGCAAGACGGATGCGGCTCGCCTGCGCGCCAGTGACGACCGCGAGGTTCGGCCGGTTCATCGCCGGCCGGAGGAAGGCGCGCGCCGTGTTCCAGCGCACCCCGCGCCGCTGGTTGACCCGAAAATAGCCGCAGCCCTCGTTGTTGCCGCGGTTGAAATCGTCGACCTTGGGAATGCCGAGCTCGGCAGCGGCATCGCGAAAGGCGTCGAGTATCTCCCAGGTAAGCCGCATCTCCTCGACGCGCCACTCGCCGCCTTGGCCATGGAATGCGTCGGCGCCGGCGACGTTATCCTCCGAACGCTTGAAATAGGGCAGTACGTCGTCCCACGACCAGCCCGGATTGCCAAGCTGGCGCCAGCCGTCGTAGTCGCGCGCCTGGCCGCGCATGTAAATCATGCCGTTGATCGACGAGCAGCCGCCGAGAACGCGGCCGCGCGGATAATTGAGCGCGCGACCGTTGAGCCCGGCCTCGGCCTCGGTCTTGAAGCACCAGTCGGTCCGCGGATTGTTCTGAGTGTAGAGATAGCCGATCGGAATCCGGATCCAGATGTAATTGTCGTGGCCGCCGGCTTCCAACAGCAGTACGGAAACGCCGGGATCGGCCGACAGCCGATTGGCCAACACGCAACCGGCGCTGCCCGCGCCGACGATGACGTAATCGAAACTGCCGAATTTTTTGCTCAACATCGCACCTGTTAATTCATCTTGCCACACCGCCCCGGCAGCCGCGACGGCAGGCCGCGCGTCCCGCAGGATGCCTTGAACCGTGCCGCCGACGGGCCTCTTTCGCGATTGCAGCAAATCCGTGCAATCCCGGCTTGAAAATCACGGGCCAATCCCCTAGCTTCCCGGCCATCGCTTCGCTGGGTTCCGGCCTGCGCTCGATCGCTCCACTGTGAGCCCGACCCTGCAATCCGTGCCTTTCGACAGCCGATCGGGTGCACAATCGTGCGCACCCGGCAACCGCCATGGAGACATGAATGGCAATTGGCACGGTCAAGTGGTTCAACGCTCAAAAGGGATACGGTTTCATCGCGCCTGAGAGCGGCGGCAAGGACGTTTTCGTCCATATCTCCGCCATTGAGCGCGCCGGTATCGGGTCCCTGAACGAGGGCCAGAAGGTCAGCTTCGACCTCGAGCAGAGCCAGCAGGGCCGCACCTCGGCCACGAACCTGAAGCTCGTCTAAGCGCGAGCTGGGTTTTTCGATCGGACGCCGCGGCGGCAACACCGCGGCGTTTGCTTTTTGCGCCGATCCGTTAGAGACCGAGAACATGCTCGGCGTTGCGATGGAAGATTTTTTCCATGACCACATTGGCATAGCCGAGCTCGCGCCATTCCTGGAATAGCCGTGCGTAGGGAATGCTCGGATAGTCGCTGCCGAACATGACTTTGTCCTGAAGCCGCGCGCGGATATCAATCTTGAGCTGGGCTGGGAAATATTTCGGCGCCCAGCCTGACAGCTCCCAGAACACGTTGCCCTTGTGCAACGTCACTGCTGTCATCTCGTCGACCCAAGGCCAGCCGGGATGCGCGGCGACGATGGTGAGATCGGGAAAATCGGCGGCGAGTTCGTCGATGCAGGATGGATGGGCGTAGCGGAGCTTAGCGCCGAGGCCGCCAGGCATGCCGGCGCCCATGCCCGTCGTGCCGACGTCGATCATCACTGGCGCCTTGAGCGCGGTAATCGCCTCCCACAGCGGGTAGAACGCCCGATCGTTGACCGCGAAATGTCCCATGATCGGATGGAAGTGGAATCCGAGCATCTTGAGGTCGCGGATCGCGTGCCTGGCCTCGGCGATGGCGGCGGCGCCCTTGAGCGGATCGACCGACGCCCAGGCCTGGATGATGCGGTCCTTGTGCCGCTGCTGCATGCCGTGGACGTAATCGTTGGAGCACGGCGGCGTCTTGGCGGTGGTCTCAAGGTCGAGCGCGACCAGCACCGCCTCGACGCCGGCGGCGGCGAAATCCTGCACGACCTCGTCTTCCTGTTTCCACGTCCACGACCGCTTCCAGTATTTGGCCAGTGCATCGACGTAGGGACCCTGGCATTTGATCCACGGCTCGGTGTTCGGATAGCAGTGCAGATCGATGATACGCATGCGCTCAACCCACCGTGACCGGGGGTTTCGATACCAGATCGACCAGCACCTTCTTCGACACCTTACCGAAGGTCGAAAGCGGAAACTCGGTCATCAGCTGAAGCCGCTCCGGCAGCTTGAACTTAGCGATCTCCTTGGCGGCGAGGAATGCGACCAGTTCGTCGAGCGTCAGGCTTTTACCTTTGTGCGCGATGACGCAGGCACACATGCGCTCGCCGAGCTTGGAATCTGGCACCGCGATGCAGGCGACGTTCTGCACCAACGGATGCTGCAGGATCAGATTCTCGATCTCTTCGGCGCTGATCTTCTCACCGCCACGGTTGATCAGATCTTTCTTGCGACCCTCGACCATGTAATTGCCCGAGGGGTGCTGGCGCAGCAGATCGCCCGAGCGATAGAAGCCGTCCGACGTGAAGGCCTTCCTGTTGTGCTCGTCCGCACCGTAGTAGCCGCGCAGCGTGTAGGGACCGCGCGCGCACAGCTCGCCCACCGCGCCGATGGCGACTTCGTTGTCGTTGTCGTCCAGCAATCGTACCTCGTCGTCGGGCGAGATCGGACGGCCCACGGTCTCGAGCCGCACGTCCTCGGGATCGCCACGGCGAACGAAGAACAGCATGCCTTCCGACATGCCGAAATTTTCCTGCACGAACGCAGTGGGGATGAGCTCGCGCGCCTTGAGCCGCACCTCGGGCTGCAGACGCTGGCCGCCGCTCTGGATGAGCCGTACCGAAGACGTGTCATAGTGCCACACCTCGGGGCTGTTGATCAGGCGGATGAGCAACGCTGGCACCACCTTGATTTGCGTTATGCGGTGTTTTTCCACTAGCGGGAACATGTCCTCGGGCCGCGTCGTCGGGCTCAGCACCACGGTCGCGCCGTTGAAGAAGAAGCCTTGGATGCCCGGACAGGCGAGCGGCAGGTTGTGCGCGACCGGCAACGCCAGCAGCAGCACGGAATCGGCCTTGACCTCGCAGACTTGCGCCGCGGTCCTCGAATTGTAGGCATAGTCGTTGTGGGTGCGCGGGATCAGCTTGGGAATGCCGGTGGTGCCACCCGACAGCTGAAAGATGCACGGATCGGTCGGGTCGAGTTCGATCGCCGCCAGCCGGCTCTTGGGTAACGATGCCGGTTTCTCGATCAGCTCCGTCAGCGACACCTCGCCTGGCTCCGGGCGGCCGAGCACGATGCGGAATTTGAGGCACGGATTCTCGTCGGCGATCCGTTTCATCACTGGCCCGAAGGCGAAGTCGCCGTGCCGCTCGGGATAGACGCAGGCTGCCGCCTGGGCGATCTTCACGAACTGGCCGATCTCGCTGTAGCGATGGGTGACAAGCGCGGCGATGGGAATGGCGCCGATCTTCTGCAACGCGAAATAGAGCAGCACGAACTCCGCCATGTTGGGCAACGGCGGCACCACGCGGTCAAGCGGCTTCAACCCGAGCGCGAGCAGATTAAGCGCGAGATTGTCGGTGAGGCGGTCGATGTCGGCATAGCGGTAACGCCGCGCGCCGTCGATCAGCGCCACACGGTCCGCGAACCTGGTCCATACGCCGGCGAACTCGTCGCGCAAACTGCGGTCGCGCCAATAGCCCTTGGCGCGATAGTGCGCGGCATATTCAGGCGGAAACGGGACGACGCCGGGCAGCATCAGGTCGAGTTCGAAAAGCCGCCGTCGACGACCACGATCTCGCCGGTGACGAAGCGGTTGCCTTCGATCAGCGAAAGCATGGTCTCGGCAACGTCTTCAGCCGTCACCACCCGCTTCAACGGCGTGAGCTTGGCGCGGCGGCCCATCAGATCGTCGTACTTGTCCTTGAGCATGCGCTTCATCCAGTCGCCCTCCATCCAGCCCGGCGCCACGGCGTTGACGCGGATCTCGGGGCCGAGATTGAAGGCGAGCGTCTTGGTGAGATTCACCACCGCGGCCTTGCTCGCGGCGTAGGGCAAGGGCTGCGGCCCGGGCCGCAAGCCGACGATGCTGGCGGTGTTGACGATCGCCGGATGCGGCGCCTTGCGCAGCAGCGGCAGCGCCGCGCGCGTCACCGAAAAAATTCCCCGCACGTTGACGGCGAAGACGCGGTCCCATTCTTCGACCGTCAGCGAGTCGAAATCCTTCGGCCTGACCCCGGTCGTGGTGCCGGCGTTGTTGATCAGTGCATCGAGCCACTCGAATTTCGCCGCGACGTCGTTCAACATGGCGCGCACGCCGGCATCGTCCGCGACGTCGCATGGACAGAGGAGCGTTTGCGCGCCGAGCCGCTGCGCCTGGGCCGCGACCTCGCGCGCCGGCCCCACGCTGCGGCTGTAGTTGATGGCGACGTCGTAGCCCGCGCGCGCCAGCGCCAGCGCCGCCGCGGCGCCAATACCGCTCGCCGCGCCGGTCACCAACGCCGTCTTGCGCCGGGCCGTCATCCGCACTCCCCTTGCATCGGCCGTTCGCGCCGGCTTATTTTGAACATGTTCACTTTTGGCCCGGTGCCGCGCGACTGTCAAGCACGCGACGCCGCTGGAGACGAGGGAGACGTCGTCCGTGCCCGAACCGATCGCCCGTAGCGCCGACCGCGCGGTTGAAGGCGGCCTGCGCGAACGCAGCAAGGCGCGCAAGCTCGGCAACATCCGCCGCGCCGCGCGCGAGCTGTTCCTCGAGAAGGGCTACGATGCCACCACGACGCGCGCCATCGCCAAGCGCGCCGGCGTCGGTCTCGGCACGCTGTTCACCTATGCCGCCGACAAGCGCGATCTGCTGTTCCTGATCTTTAACGACGAACTCATCGCGCTCGCATCGCAGGCCTTCGCCAAGCCGAATTCCGCCCCGGCCCTCGCCGATCGGCTGGTCGCGGTGTTCCGCGACTTCTACTCTTATTTCGCGCGTCAGCCGACCCTGGCACGCTTCCTGCTGCGCGAGCTGACGTTCTACACCCACGGTCCCGAGGCGCACCGTTTCCAGACGCATCGCGATCAGATTATCGCCGGCGTCGCCGCGTTGGTGACGCGCGCCCGCGCCGGGGGCATCGTCGCCGCGGTCGAGGACGACGCCCTGGTCGCGCGCGCGATCTTCGCCATCTACTCCGCCGAAGTGCGCCGCTGGCTCGCCCATGATCGCAGCGAGCCGAATCTGGCGCAGGGACTGGCGACGCTCCGTCGCGTGCTGCAAGTGCTGGTCGAGGGCTTGCGGCCGCGCCGCTGACCGGCGCCAACTTGACAAAGCGGGAACCGGGTCCAATAGTGAACGCGTTCTAAAATACCCGTCGAGACGTGCTCCGACGCGCGGCTCGCGCGCTAAAAACCGCGGCGGGCGATCGATCTCAGGGGGGACAAATGCACTCGATCCGTTCCGCGCTCGCCGCGTGCATCGCGGCCGCGCTCGCTTGCGCCGCGCTTTCGGCCCAGGCCGAGCCGGTCAAGATTCGCCTCAGCTACGTCGTGCCGGTGGCCAACTGGTCGTCGCTGCTGCCGACCAAGCCCGAGCTGATGACCCACATGGGCAAGACCTATACGCTCGAGGTGACGCGCTTCCAAGGCACGCCGCCGATGATCACCGCGCTGGCCAGCAACCAGATCGACATCGGCGACCTAGCGTATTCCTCCCTCGCCCTGGCGATTCAGAACGCCGGGCTCACGGATTTGCGCGTTATCGGCGACGACTTCCAGGACGGCGTGCCGGGCTACTACACCGACGCGTATTTCGTCCGCAACGACAGCGGCATCAAGACGATCGCCGACCTCAAGGGCAAGGTGCTGGCAACCAACGCCGCGGGCAGCGCGGTCGACATCGCGATGCGCGCGATGCTGCGCAAGCATCACATCGACGATCGCAAGGACGTGACCATCGTCGAGGCAGCCTTCCCCAACATGCGCAATATGTTGCAAGAGAACAAGGTCGCGATGATCCCCGGCGTGCTGCCGTTCTCGACCAATCCCGACCTGCTCAAGATGGCGCATCCGCTGTTCACCCAGAAGGAAGCCGTCGGCCGGACGCAGATGATCGTCTGGGCCGCGCACGCCGCCTGGCTGAAGCAGAACCGGGCCGCCGTGGTCGACTTCATGGAGGACACCATCCGCGTCATGCGCTGGTTCCAGAACCCCAAGAACCACGACGCGGCGGTGCAGATCGCGGTCAACCTGACCAAGATTCCGGCGCCGGTGTGGAATTCCTGGCTCTTCGTCAAGGGCAAGGACTACTACCGCAGCCCCGACGCGCTGCCCGATCTCAGGGCGCTGCAGGCCAACATCGAGACCCAGCGCAAACTCGGCTTCCTCACCAAGGACATCAAGATCGCGAAGTACGCCGATCTGAGCATCGCCAAGGAAGCGGTGACGCGACTCAAACCGTAGCCGCCGCTGGCGATCGCATGCGGGGATAGGCGGGCTCACCGGCCCGCCTATTTCATTTTTCCGGATCGCGCGCCTCGATTAAAGCGAGCAGCAGCCCCGCCACCAGCATGGCGCAGGCCGGCGGCAGCAGCGGCACGCCGAGGCGTTCGAGCGCGAGGCCGCCGGCACCGGCGCCGATCAGATAGCCGCTCCAGGTCAGCGCATGATGGATGTTGGCCTCGTGCACGTGTGGCTCGGCCTTGCCGTCGCCCAGCGCCGTAGTCACCACGCCCTCGGCGAGCCGCACGATGGTGCCGGTGATGACGATGGTTTGCAGACTGATCGAGCGGAACCGCGCCACCGCCGAGCCTTGTAGCCCCATGACCGCGGCGAGCAGCACCAGCGCCGCCACCCGCGACGGCGGCACGATCACGAGCATGACCAGTACCGCTCCGCCGAGCAATAGCGGCAGCGAGCCGCGGCCAGTGAGACGCTTGAGCAGTGCGCCGATCAGGGCGCCAGCGGCGAAGGCGCCGACCGTCAGTATGTAATGTCCGGCCAAGCCGCCGTCGCCGTGCGCAGCTGCGACTCCGAGCAGTACGGTCGTGCCGGTCATGTTGGCAACGAACACGTGGCCGAGGCCGATATAGCCGTAGGCGTCGACGAAGCCGGCGCCGAGCGCGAGCAGCGCCGCCAGCAGTAGCGATTCGAAAAGAGCCATCGATCAAGCCCCCCGCAGTGCGGCGTTTCGTCGGACGCGTTCACGAAGCCCGTGCGCGGCGTTCGCGTCAAGATCGCCATCCGCCGATTGGGGCTGGATTTCCCCTGGAATCCGGCGATGAGCGGGCAAAAGTGGCGCGCGACACCGCGCGCTGGAACCCTGGACGCCGGGAAGGTTTAAGATGCTGCGTCCGGTCGAATCGGACGCAGGAGAGGCCTTCGATGCCAACCACTGCGGCGGCGCTCAGCCCGTTGCTGCTTTCGCGGCTGCAATTCGCCTGGGTCATCGCCTGGCACATTCTGCTGCCGGCGTTCACCATCGGCACCGCCTCGTTCATCGCCCTGCTCGAGGGTCTGCGTCTCGTCACCGGCCGCGACGTTTATGTCCGGCTGGCGGCTTTCTGGACCCGCATCTTCGCGATCGCCTTCGGCATGGGCGTGGTCTCCGGTATCGTCATGCCGTTCCAGTTCGGCACCAACTGGAGCCGTTATGCCGACGCGACGGCGAACGTGCTATCACCGCTCTTCGCCTACGAAGGCATCATGGCGTTCTTCCTCGAATCGGCCTTCCTCGGCGTGCTGTTGTTTGGCCGCAAGCTGGTGCCGCGCTGGGCGCATTTTGTCGCGGCGCTGATGGTCGCGCTCGGCACGCTGTTCTCGGCGTTCTGGATTCTCGCCGCCAACAGCTGGATGCAGACGCCGGCGGGATACGTCGTCGTCGACGGCCGGTTCTATCCGACCGACTGGCTCCACATCATCTTCAACCCGTCCTTCCCCTATCGCTTCGCCCACACGGTCGTCGGCTTCTACGTCACTACCGGATTCGTCGTCGTCGGTGTCGCCGCCTATTACCTGCGGCGCGGCCGCTTCGCCGAGGAAAGCCGCGTCATGCTGTCGATGACGCTGTGGCTCCTGACCGTGCTGGTGCCCTTGCAGATCTTTCTCGGCGATCAGCACGGCCTCAACACGCTCGAATATCAGCCGGCGAAGCTCGCCGCCATCGAGGCCCACTGGACCACCGAAAACCGCATGCCGTTGACGCTGTTCGCGATCCCCGATCAGGCGAATGCGACCAACCACGACGCGATCGAAATTCCCGATCTCGGCAGCCTGATCCTCACGCACGATCCCAATGGCGTCGTCCGCGGTCTCAAGGACTGGCCGCGCGACCAATGGCCGCCGGTCGCGATTCCATTCTTCGCCTTTCGCGTCATGGTCGGCATCGGCCTGCTGATGCTGGCGCTGGTGGCGGCAAGCTGGTGGTTGCGGGCGCGCGACCGGCTGCACGCCGTCTGGTTTCTGCGCCTGTGCGAGCTCGTGTCGCCGTTGGGATTCGTCGCCGTGATCGCCGGTTGGATCACGACCGAAGTCGGGCGTCAGCCGTGGACGGTCTATGGCCTGTTGCGCACCGCCAACTCGGTCTCTCCGACGTTGACTACGACCGACGTGGCGCTGTCGCTCGCCGGTTACGTTCTCGTCTATTTGCTCATCTATCCGGTCGGCCTGGCGATGATGGCACGCGTCGTGCGGCGCGGCCCGGCGGACATGCCGCCCCAGCCAATCGCCAGCGGTCGGCCGGAAGGCCCGGTGCGTGCCCTGCCCGCCATCGGCGCGGAGGACGGACAATGACCGTTCTGCCGTTCGATTTCGTGCCGCTGTGGACCCTCATCCTCGGCTTCGGCGTCTTCTACTACGTGCTTTTCGACGGCTTCGATCTCGGCGTCGGCATCCTCTACGGCTTCGCGCCCAACCGCGACGCGCGCAACTTGGTGATGAACTCGATCGCACCGATTTGGGACGGCAACGAGACCTGGCTGGTACTGGGCGGCGTCGGCCTGTTGGCGGCGTTTCCGGTCGCCTTCGACGTCATCCTGCCAGCGGTCTATTTCCCAATCCTCGTCATGCTGCTGGCGCTGGTGTTCCGCGGCGTCGCCTTCGAATTCCATTATCGCGACGTCGAACACCGCACGTTCTGGGATCATGCCTTCTGCTACGGCTCGGCGCTCGCCACCTTCGCCCAGGGCGTCGTTCTCGGATCGTTCATCCAGGGCTTCCAGGTCGACGGCCGCCAATTTAGCGGCAGCGCATTCGACTGCTTCACGCCGTTCTCGCTGTTCACCGGCTTGGCGCTGCTTTTCGGTTACGGCCTCTTGGGCGCCGGTTGGCTCGTGCTGAAGACCGAGGGCGAACTTCAGGATTGGGCGCGCCGCCTCGGCCGTTACTGTTTTTTCGGCGTACTCGTCGCCATCGCCGTGGTCAGTCTGTGGACGCCCGTGACGAATCTGTACATCGCCCACCGCTGGTTCGCCTGGCCCAACATTGCCTTTCTGTCACCGGTGCCGATCGTCACCGCGCTCTTGGCGTGGTGGGAATGGCGTGCGCTCAACAACCGTTCCGAGGCAGCGGCCTTCATCGGCGCGATCGGCCTTTTCCTCATGTCCTATATCGGCATCGCCATCAGCCTGTGGCCGATGATCGTGCCCTACAAATTCACGTTGTGGCAGGCCGCCTCGTCGCCAAGCACGCAGGCCTTTCTCCTGGTCGGCACGTTGTTCCTGCTGCCGGTCATTCTCATGTACACCGGCTGGTCGTATTGGGTGTTCCGCGGTAAGGTGCGCGCCGATATCGGTTACCACTGAAGATCGCGCGGGCCACAAGACGCGATGCCGCAAGACGTCGATCCGCAACAGCTGACGCATCTCGCCGACGCGACGTGGCAATGGGCCGAGACCTTCATGCCACGCCTGCTCGCCGCCGTGGTGATGCTGGTCGCCGGCTTCATCGTCGCCAGCTGGGTCGAGCGTGCATTGCGCCGGCTGCTCGGCCGCGTCAGCCACGTCGATCCGACGCTGAAGCCGATTCTCGGCGCTGCGGCGCGCTATGCCGTGGTCATCCTGACGGTGATCGCGGCGCTGAGCCAGCTCGGCATCCAGACCGCCTCGCTGCTTGCCGTGGTCGGCGCCGCCGGCCTCGCCGTCGGGCTGGCGCTGCAAGGCACACTGTCGAACATCGCCGCCGGCATCATGCTGCTGTGGCTGCGGCCGTTCCGCATCGGCGACTATATCGAGGTCGGCGGCCAGAGCGGCGCGGTCGAGGAGATCGGCCTGTTCAACTGCCGGCTGCGCACTTTCGACGGCCTGTTCTTGTTCATACCCAATTCGGCGATCTGGAACGCGCCGCTCAAGAACGACACGCGCAACGGTGGCCGGCTGTTGAGCGTCGATGTCGGCCTGCCCGCCACAACCGAACTCGACCGCGCGCGGCGGACGCTAATCGAGGTCGCGGCCAAGATTCCCGGCGTGATGACGACGCCAGCGCCGCAGACCTTCCTCGCCAGCTTTGCCGGCGGCGCCCTGGTGCTGAGCCTGATGGCGTGGACGACCGCGGACAATATCGGTGCGGTCGAGCGCGCCGTCGTCGAAGGCATCAAGCGCGCGCTCGACGCGCTCGGCGACGATTTCAAGCCGACGCAGATCGTCCGCACCGTGCCGCCCGACACCGATCCATCGCGCTTCCTCGGCGGTGAACTAACGCGCTGAAGGCGATACAGCCGAAGCCGATTACCCTTTCAACACCGGCAGCACCAGCGCCGAGGGATGCGCCGTGTCGTGGCGGATGGTGTCGCTGCCGATCTTGTCCGGCCGGTAGATATGTGCGAACAGCCCGTCGGTAAGCATCGAATCGCCGGGCGCGATCTCGAGCCGGATGCGGCTGCCGGGCTTAAAGATGTGCGCGATCGGCTCCAACGGCACCTCGATCGCATAGACCTTGCCGGGCACGAGCTTGGTCTCCTTCTCGTGCGTGTACCACGGGCAGAGCTCGGTGCCGCGCGTGACGTCGCGTTCGCTGTGCGACGCTCTGAGCCAGCCTTTGGTAACGATGACGGAGCCCGGTTGGATGTCCTTGGCACGCTCGTCTGGGCTTTGCGCGAACTGCTCCGATACCTTGGACGCAGAAATCCATGTCGTCGCGCGTGGTCGTGGCATGCAGCACGACCTTGCCGTGGCCGGCGATCTCGATCTCGGAGGCGAGCGGTACGCCGGTAAACGTGAGCACCCCGCGCGCCGGATCGGGACCCGCCGGCCCGACCACCACCGTGCCGATCACCCATTGGGGATTGGGATAAGCATAGGTCGTGGCACCGCCGTCCTCGGCCGGCACATCCGCCAGCACGCCGTCATTCAGCGAGGCGACGCTGCCCGAGGGCCCAGGCACGAGATAGAAGCGTCGCGGCGTGACGCCGGGCGGCGGCCAGGTCTCGAAGTGGCGCGTGATGGTCGAGTTCTTCATCACGTATTCGACATTGGGCCGCGTCGCATGGCCGGTCTTCGCGCCTTTCAGGTACATGTCGTAGAACGGCAGCAGGTATTTCTTGTGGAATTCGACATCGGCGAAGTCGATCGCCGACGAAAACGCAGTCGGCGCGCTGGTGATGGCGAGCTTCTTCGGTCCCTGGGCGGCGTGATAGCCCCTGATGTTGCCGTCGAGGTGCAGGTCCTGCTTCGACCAGACGCCGATCGAGAACAGCGGCACCTTGATCCGGTCCAGGCGCTCGACCGCCGCGCGCTCCTTCCAATAGTCGTCGTAGAGCGGGTGGCGTTGCACGTCCAAGAGCATGTCGTGGGTCATTTGCCGTGGATGCTGCCGGTTCGCCGGATAGAGGTTGGCGACGCGCGCGCTCGCATTGAACCAATAGGGCAGAAAGTTGCCCTCGATGCCGCCGGGGTAGCCCATGTAGCGATAGGGATCGTTGAGCCCGTCATAGAGGCCGAGGCAGGTGAGATGCGGCGGGTTCTCGATGCTCATGAACCATTGCGCCATCGCGTAGTATGACTGGCCGATGCCGCCGACCCTGCCGTTGCACCAGCTTCGCGCGCCGATCCATTCGATCAGCTCGTAAAGGTCCTTCTGCTCCTCGCGATCAAGGAAGCGGTAGACACCTTCGGAAAAGCCCGAGCCGCGCACGTCGGCGTGGACATAGGCGTAGCCCTGGCCGACATACCACTCGACCGGCCCGGTCTCGCGCCACAGGAATATCGGCTGCGTCGGCAGCTCGTTGTTGTCGTAGCGATAAGGCGAGGCGGCGAACAGTGCCGGAAAGGGGCCGCTGCCTTGCGGCCGATAGATGCGCAGCGCAATCTTGACGCCGTCGCGCATGGCGACGAGGACGTCTTTTTCCTCGATCATGGCGCCTCCCCATGGCGCCTGGCGCCTCTGGCCGGCTTCGAACGCGTTTGGAAAACCGTAATCACACCGACTGGAAGGCGCAACCGGGACAGAAAATTGCCGACGATTTCATGTTTCGATCGTTGACCGCGGCGCCAGAAGGTCTAGCCTTCGAGACGGCGTAACCATGCTGGAGGGTGCCCAAACCGCATGACTCCACCTGATCAATCGGATCAACGCCCAGATGAAAGCCCGACCTCATGGCCGGGCGGTGAGCTTCGAGCCACCCAATGAACCCCGCCTCGCTCCCTGCGGCCGCAGGCTCCCTGGCGGGGTTCGCGCACGAGGCGATCCGCCGGCCATCCGTTTCGATGACTGAAATTTAATCTGCCGAGTCGCCGCGCGGCTTGGCCGCGATGACGGGGGTTCCGGCACGCCAAACCGCTAGAATCGCTTCCCGAATCCTGCCGCAATTCGCGGCCCTAATCCGACACCCCACCCATATTTATTCCGAAAGGCGCATATGATGACCCTGAAATACCGTCTTGTCGTTCTTGCCGCCGGCGCCGCGTTTATCGCCGCCGCACCGGCCGTCCTGCCCGCTTGGGCGCAGGAGCAGCCGCAGATGCGAAACAACTGCACTCCGGAGGACAAGATCGACAGCTCGACCCTGCCGCAAGCCAAGAAGAAGATGGAAGCTGCCGGCTATACCCAGGTCAAAGACCTGCGGAAGGGCTGCGACAACTATTGGCACGGCATCGCCATGAAGGGCAGCAGCGAAGTCCGCATCGTGCTATCGCCCGCCGGCGAGGTGATGCAGGAAGGCGACTGACGCGCCGCTGCCAGGTTCGTTTACACCCGGCGGCCTTTCATCTTCGCCTGCGCCGTATCCGCCCACAGGTTCCAGGCGCGCTCGAGCGAGCGGTCGATCGCGGCGGCGGCCTTCTCGGCCTCTTCGGGCGCCAGGTAGACCGGCGTGCCGAGCTTGAGCGCGTCCATCTGCAACTCGGCGTTGAGCCGGGCATAGATCGCGCGATAGACGACCTGCGGAATTCCGGCGCCGACCATGGTCGCGCCGTGGCCACGCATCAGCACCAGCGGCTTGTCAGCCAGCGTCTCGGCCAACGCCGCACCCAGCGCCGGCGTGCGGATCAGCATGTCGGTCATGCCACCGGCCTCGCGGATGTCGAACACCGGCGTGCCGTCGCCGAGATAGCCGCTCATGTGATAGATCGGACGCAGGGGCGTGTGCGTCGCGCCGAACGGGATCAGCGGCGGCGCATGGCAATGCACCACCGCAACGACGTCGGGCCGGCGCTTGTAGATCTCACTGTGAATGAAGCGCTCGCTGTAATAGCGCTGTGCCGGATTGGCCACTGCATTGGCATCGAGGTCGAAGGTGACGATGTCCTTCGCCGTCACCAGGCCGGGCGCCAGATGCCGCGACATCAGGAACTTCGTCGGATCGCGGTCGTGGCGCACGCTGACATGGCCGAAAGCATCGACCACGTCGTGGTCGGACAGGATGCGGTTGGCAATCACCAGTGTGTCGACGAGATCGCTGCCGGCGGACGGCGGCCGACGGGATTTAGCGATGCGGGCAGCGACCATCGTCAGGCGAGCCGCAGCAGACGTCGCGCGTTGCCGGAATACATTTTTTCGCGGTCGGCCGCCGACAGCTTCATGGCGTCGATCGCCTTGACGATCTCGCGGATGAAAAGCGGCCCGCCTTCGGGATCGAACGGGCAATCGGTGCCGAATAGGCAGTGGTCGATGCCGAAGAAGCTCAAGCCGCATTCCATGCCGGCGCGCGAGCCATTGATCGAGGTGTCGGCGTAGAACTGACGGAAATAGTCGACCGGCCGTTTGCCCTTGGCCTTCATGTCGGCAACAATCTTGCGATAGCCCTCCTCGGCGCCCTCGCGCGAGCCGAGTTGATCGAGACCAAGGCCGACGCGCGCTTCGAGAAACGGTACCATCGCGCCCATATGGTGGGTGATGATCTTCAAGCGGGGCCAGCGGTCGAAGAAGCCGGAGAACACCATGCGAGCCATCGCCGCCGAGGTCTCATAGGGCCAGCCGAAGACCCACCAGATGTCGAAGCGTGAGCTCTTCTCGCTCGGATAATCGGCGAATTTCTGGCCGCGCGTCGGATGCATCCAGATCGGCAGATCATAGCCGTGCATCCTCTCGAAGATCGGCGCGAATTCCGGATCGTCCAGTGGCCGGCCGTTGACGTTGGTGAAGATCTGGATGCCTTTGGCGCCAAGCTTCTCCACGGCGCGGCCGATCTCGTCGAGCGTCGCCTTGACGTTGTTCATCGGCACCGACGCGACCCAGGCGGGGAACCGGTCGGGATGCTGGGCGCAAATCTCGTGCATGCCATCGTTGGCGAGTCGCGCCAATTCGGGCGATCGATCGGGGAGCGCCACATATTCGATCGCCGGCATCGATAGCGTGAGCACCTGCTGATACTGCTCGAATTCATCCATCATCCGGAGGCGCTTTTCCAGGTCGTAGAGCACCGGAATGTTGGTCCAGCGCCGGATCGCGTCCTTGTTGGGAACGATCTCGATCATCTTGTCGAAATAACTCTTGGGAAAGATGTGCGGAAAGATGTCGAGCTTCTTCATCGCGGCCGGGCGCCTCAGTTTGCGCGCTACTATCCCGGCGACGGCCGGCGCTTGTCCATAGCCAATCGCCGCCGGCGGGGAGCAAATTGACTTCGCGCCCGCTTTGCCCATGATGGGCGGCCCATTGACGGGAGCGATCGTGGCCGCCTTGGACGATGTGATCGAAGATTTGGTCGCCGCCAACCGCATCCTTGCGGCGCAGGGCGTGGTGGACGGCTTCGGTCACGTCAGCGCGCGGCATCCCGACCAGCCGGAGCATTATCTGCTGTCGCGGGCGCGGCCGCCCGAATGCATCGAAGCCACCGACATCATGGAATTCGCGCTCGACGGCGCAGCAATCGATGCGCGCGGCCGACGGCCCTACAACGAGCGCTTCATTCACGGCGCGCTTTACGAAACGCGGCCCGAGATCAACGCCGTGGTACACAGCCACAGCCCGTCGGTCATTCCCTTCGGCGTGGTCGGCGAAGCGTTGCGACCGGTGCTGCACATGGCGGCGACCATCGGCGCGCACGTGCCGATCTGGGAGCCGCGCGAACGCTTCGGCGACACCGACATGCTGGTGTCCGACATGACGCAGGGCCGCGACCTGGCGCGCGCGGTGGGCACGGGCACCAGCGCGCTGATGCGCGGTCACGGCTCGGTCGTCGCCGGCCGCTCGTTGCGCGAGGCGGTCTATATCGCCGTCTATCTCGAGGTGAACGCGCACCTCCAGCTCGATGCGCTGCGCTTCGACAAGCCGGTCAATTATCTCTCGCCCGGCGAAATCGAAAAAATCCTGGCGCGTCAGGCCAAGGGCAAGCCAGCGGAAGGATTCGACCGCGCCTGGGAAGGCTGGTGCAGTCGCGCCGGAACCGCTTTCAAGCGGCGCGGTTAGCCGCGCTCAGGCCGGCGGCGTCTTGACGCCCGGCCGGGCGAAGCTCTTGTCCTGGTGGCCCTTGCCTTCGAGATCGCCGAGACCGAAGAGCCAGGAATAACCGCCCTTGGGATTGGTCAATATCTCCCAGCAATTATCGTCGCAATCCCAGAAATAGAAGCTGTAGGTACCGTGCTGGAGCAGCGGCTTGGAAATTTTCTTGAGCTTCCATTTGTCGGCCTGCCCGACCACCGTCTCGTAAGCGGTATCGACTTCTTCCTGGGTCTCGACGTCGAGCCCGTTATGCGCCAACAGATTCATCGGCTGCTTGGTCTTGCACTTGACGACGGCGATAGTGTTCTCGCCGCCGAGGCGGATCATCAGCGAGATCGGGCTGGTCCTGACCACGTCGAGACCGAGAAACTCATCGTAAAAGCGGCGCGAAAAGTCGAGATCGGTCGACTCAAGCGTACCGTGCGATAGAAACCTGAGCTTGAGCGCCGGCTCGGCCTTGGCACGGACGGGAGCGTCGTCTGGCATGGCGTTTCTCCGTCCCAATAAATCCGGCGTTTAGGGCGCGCTTTTGCCGAATTCTACAACCGCCGCGGCCGGACCGACAACCATCAGCGCAGCAACAGTAGCCGCGTCGCAGCCGCTGCCGACGGCAGCACCACCCGCCCGATCGCCGGCGCCAGGCCGAGCGGCTTGAGAAACATCTTCAGCGCCATGCCGTAGGGAAAATACTCGCGGCTCATGCGGCGCAAGCCGTTGCGGAACGCCTCGTAATCTGCCGGATGGAATTCGGCCTCCGGCTTGCTGGCGAGGAAGACGTGCTTGAAGGCGATGTAAGCGTCTTCGGCGTCGACTTCTTGCGCTCGATCCCACAGCGTCTTGAGCACAGCGGTGCGGCCGGGATGCTCGCTCGCGCGATAGCGGCGGAAGAAATAATAGAAGTTCTTGTAATGTCGCACCTCGTCAGCGGCGATGTTGCCGGCGATCTGGCGCAAGATCGGTTCGGGCACGGCCTCCGCCAGCATGCGATAGAAACTCGCCGTGCCGGTTTCGACGACGCAGCGCGCCACCATCTCGAGCGCGCGCGTCGGCGCCAGGTTCTCGAGCGAGCAGCAGCGCGAGTATTCGGCAAAAAAGCCGGCATAGGCGCGCTGCCAGTCGAATTCGGGCCACACCGTCTCGACATAGCGCTTGAGCGCTGCGCCATGCTGCAACTCCTCTGGCTCCCAATGATAGGTGAGCCAGTCGACCAGCTCGGGGTCGTCGCGGAAATATTCGGTCAGATTCTTGGTATAGAGATCCGAGGTGATCTCGACGAACGACGCCGAGGCGACGATCTGGAACAGCAACTCGTCGTCCTCGACCGCGTCGCGCGCGATGTCGCGATAGCGGATCGCGTCCATCGACCAAGGAAGATCGTTTCTGCCGTCGGCGGTGCGGCTGGTCATCAGCGGGCTCTCCCTTCCCTTTTGCTTCTAGGGACGAGTGAAGGGTTGTCTCCCCCGATTCTCGACAGGTGTACCACGACTATATGCGTGTTATGGTGAAAATGAAAAGTGGCGGCCCCGCACCACAGCCATGCGCGCCCCGCCGCGGCGCTTACGCCTCCGTATGTGCCGCGCCTGCGGATATCGCCGTGGAACTTCGGTGCCGCGCCGCCGTTTTTTCGTTGCGCCCGCGTTGCGCGGCGCGGCGACGCCCGATGATCAAACTCTGACAAGCGCGAGGCTGAAATGGCATTTGAACTTCCCCCCTTGCCCTATCCGATGAACGCGCTCGAGCCGCACATGTCGGCGCGCACGCTCGAATTCCATCACGGCAAGCATCACAAGGCCTATGTCGACAACGCCAACAAGATGGTTCAGGACTCGCCGCTGGCGAACAAATCCCTCGAAGAGGTGATCCACGCGACAGCCAAGGACGAATCCAAGCAGAGCCTGTTCAACAACGTCGCCCAGATCTGGAATCACAACTTCTTCTGGAAGTCGATGCGTCCCAAGGGCGGCGGCCGTCCGACCGGTGATCTGGCACGCGCGATCGAGGAATCCTTCGGCGCCTACGACAAGTTCCGCGAGGCTTTCAAGACGGCCGGCGCGACGCAGTTCGGCAGCGGCTGGGCGTGGCTGGTGCTCGATGGCGGCAAGGTCAAGGTCGCGAAGACCGCGAACGCGATCAATCCGCTGGTGCAAGGCAGCAAGCCGCTGCTGACCTACGACGTCTGGGAACACGCCTATTATCTCGACTACCAGAACCGGCGGCCGGATTTCATCGATGCCTTCATCGATCATCTGATGAACTGGGACTTCGCCGCCGAAAACCTGGCGCGGGCCCGCGCTCAGCGCACTGCCGCGGAATAGAAGGAGACCCGGCGCGGCGTGCGCGCACGACGGCTTTCATGCTTGGTCGTGTTGCTCGCCGCGCTGGCCTTGATGCTCTGTGCCTGCGCAGTTCCCAACGTCAACCGCGAGATCGCCGCGGCGCCGCCAGGCGGACAATCCGTCGTCGGCGCGCACGGACCATTGAGCGACGCACGCAGCCGCGCCATTCTCGACGCGCTCAAGCGCCAGTCGCCGAACAGCGACATTCTCAATCGCCATCTCGCGATCGAGCGGGCGGTGACGGGCACGCCGCTTATTGCCGGCAATCGCACTGTCATCCTGCACGACGGCGGCCAGACCTTCGCAGCGATGTTCGACGCCATCCGCAGCGCGCAGGACACCGTCAACCTCGAATTCTATACCTTCGAAAACATAGAAAGTGGCGGCGAACGCCTCGGCGCATTGCTGCTCGCCAAGCGACAGCAGGGCGTCGCCATCAACATCCTATACGACAGCTATGGCTCGATGGACACGCCGCCGGCGTTTCTCGAGTCATTGCGCGCGGCAGGCTGTCTTGTCCTCGAGTACAACCCGATCGATCCGTTGCGCGTGCATGGCGCCTATCTGCCGAACGACCGCGATCATCGCAAACTCCTGATCGTCGACGGTCTCACGGCATTCGTCGGCGGCGTCAATCTCTACACCGGCTACCAAGCACATGCCCACGGCGAACTCGTCGGCTCGGGCGGCGATACCGGCACCTTCTGGCATGACACCGACATGGAGATCGAAGGGCCGGCAGTTGCGGCGTTGCAGCAGCTCTTCGTGCAGCACTGGAACGAACAAAATGGGCCACCGCTCGACCCGTCGACGTTCTTTCCGCCGTTGCGGCCCCGGGGCCACGAGGTTCTGGACGTGCTCGGCAGCACGCCCAAACAACCGACGCCGGAATATTACGCGACGATTCTTTCAGCAATCACCAATGCCGAGCAGCGCATCTGGCTGACCACCGCCTACTTCGTCCCCACCGCAGCGGAGCTGTCCGATCTCAAGCGGGCGGCGCGGCGCGGCGTCGACGTGCGGCTGATGTTGCCGAGCCACAGCGACTCCCATCTGGCTTTTGACGTTGGCCGCTCGTACTACGAGGACCTCCTGGAGGCAGGCGTCAAGATCTACGAGATCCAGAACGAGGTCCTGCATTCGAAGACCGCGGTGATTGACGGCGTCTGGTCGGTGATCGGTTCGTCGAATTTCGACCACCGCAGCGTTCTGTTCAACGACGAGGTCGACGTGGTCGTGCTGGGTCGCGCGACGGCGGCTCAGCTCGAGACCGAGTTCGAGGCCGACGAGGCCAAATCGCGCGCGATCGACGCCGTAACCTGGTCGCATCGGCCGCTCGGTGAGCACATCCGCGAACTTTTCGCGCGCATTACGCAATCCATGCTATAAATCGGCCGTCATACACGATTGTGGCGTTCGATCGTTCATGACCGGGGCTTGCGGTTGGTGGCGGAGCACCGAAGCCGATGAGAACATCCAGGATTGCACGCTGGGCGCTCATTGGTTCGCTCGTCGCTGCGGCTGTCGGTTCATTGGCGCTGCCTGCCGTTCAACACGCGCATCCGCGTCACCAATCTGCGTAACGGGCGGTCCGTGGTCGTGCGCAGCAATGACCGCGGACCCTAATGCGCGGGCGCATCCTCGACCTGGCGCCCAAGGCTGCCGTAGAGCTTGGCATGAAGATGCACGGCACCGCGCCGGTCTATATCGAAATCGCGCGACGGGAGCCCCCTTCCGCCACGATGGGCTGGGCCGAATTCGATTGGCGTTCAACCGCCGCTACCGCGCGTCACGGCGTGCCGTGGCGTAATCTCACTTTCGCCATAATTAATTCCCACCTTTCAGAAATCGGCTGCAGACAAAGCCTTTACGGATAATTTCCTGCCGTAGGGGGCCGAGACAATTCTGTGGCCGAAGACGGAACAAAGATCGCAAGCTGACGTTTTCTTCAGACGTCGTTCCGCCCCAAGAAAACCAACCAAGGGGGTCTTTGCGATGGACACGATATTGGTCTCGAACCGCGTCGCGGAGCCGTCTCGAACTGGTGCCGTTGCGGGCGGCTTGGCGGCGGTTCTGCTGTCGGCGGTGAAGACCTCCGGCGCGACCTGGATCGGCGCCAGTGGCAAGTTCGCACCGGCCGAGGACGCGCGCGTGCCAACTCATTCGAAGAAACTCGGTGCCGGCACGCTGACGATGGTCGACCTGCCGGTCACAGACTATCGGCGCTTCTATAACGGCATGGCGAACGCCGCGTTGTGGCCGATCCTGCACTATCGCGCCGACCTGTTGCGCTATGAGCCCGAATTCGTCGCCTCGTATCGTGCGATCAACCAGATCATGGCCAACGTCGTGGCCGATCGCGCACGGCGGGATTCGCTCGTCTGGGTTCATGACTACCACTACTTCATGCTCGGCGAGTTCCTGCGCCAGCGCGGCTTCACCGGTCCGATCGGCTTCTTCCTGCACACGCCGTTCCCGACCAAGTCGGTACTGATCTGCCTGCCCGAGCACCGCACCGTGCTCAAGGCGTTGTCGGCTTATGACCTGATCGGCTTCCAGACCGACGAGGATCTTCTGCGTTTCCGTGACTATGCGACCACGAAACTGTCGGCCACCATGATCGGTCAGACCGAGCTGCAGTTCGGCGGACGCCGCGTCAAGCTCGGAATCTTCCCGGTCGGGATCAACGTCGACTTCTTCGCCGACGCGGCGCGCGCGAACATCGACAGCCACAAGATCAGCCGCATCAAGCGCGGCCTGCATCACGGCAAGATGGTGATCGGCGTCGACCGGCTCGATTACAGCAAGGGCCTGCCGGAGCGCTTTGCCGCCTACGAACGGTTCCTTACCATCTATCCCGACGAGCGCAAGCGCGTGTCGTTCCTGCAGATTACCCCGCCGACCCGCTCGGCGGTGGACAGCTATCGCCGCGTTCGCGCCGAGCTGGCGAGCCACGCCGGCGACATCAACGCGCGGTTCGGCGACGTCGACTGGATGGTGCTGCGTTACATCAACGAAGGCTTCCCGCCCGATCAGCTCGCAGCGCTTTACCGCATCAGCAAGGTCGGCTGCGTGACGCCGCTGCGCGATGGCATGAATCTCGTCGCCAAGGAATACATCGCCGCGCAGGATGCCGAGGATCCCGGCGTCCTGGTGCTGTCAAAATTCGCCGGCGCCGCCAAGGAACTCAACGCGGCGCTGGTGGTCAACCCCTACGATATCGGCGAGCTGGCGCAGGCGCTCTACCGCGCGCTCTATATGGAGCGCGCCGAGCGCGCCGAGCGCTGGAACGCGATGATGAAGACGTTGCGCGGAGGCAACATCAACCGGTGGTACGATGGCTTCATCGCCTCGCTGCGCGAGTCGGCGATGACATCGATGCCGGCGTCACGCAGCGTCGCCTGAGGGTTCCCGCCAATGGCAGCGATCGCGCCCGCGCCGGTAACGGCCGAGGCGAGGACCAAGACATCGCGCCTTCGGCAACTCGCAGGTGGCCATCGCATTGCCATCGAAAGGCTCGCGCCCGAAATCGAGTGCGGTCGCTATCCCGTCAAGCGCGTGGTCGGCGACCGGTTGTCGGTCGCGGCCGATATCTTCCGTGAAGGCCACGAGCGGCTGCGCGCGGCGCTCTTATTGTGCCGCGAGGGCACGGCGGAATGGCGTATGGTCGCCATGCAGCCCGGCGACAACGACCGCTGGTCGGCAACGATCGCGCTGACCGAGATCGGCCGGCACCTTTACACCATCGAGGCCTGGACCGACGATTTCGCCGGCTGGCGCGACCGATTGGCGGCGAAGCGCCAGGCCGGGCAACCTTTCGCCGACGAGTTTGCCGAAGGCATCGCACTTCTGGCCGAAGCCGTGCGCGACGCCGACGGTAATGGCCGGACGACCATCGAAGCCGCGCTGGTCAGCGCGCAGCACGGCGCCGCCAGCGCGCTCGAATTGTTTCTAGCGCCGGCGCTCGATGCCGCCATGGCGGAATGGGGCCCGCGCCGCCATTTGACGCGGCTCGAGCCCGCGCGGTCACTGATCGTCGACCGGCCCGAGGCACGCTTCGCTGCCTGGTACGAAATGTTCCCCCGCTCGCAAGGCACCGTGGTCGATAAAAGCGCCCACTTCGCCGACTGCATCGCGCGGCTCGACGACGTTTCTGCGATGGGCTTCGACACCGTCTATCTGCCGCCGATCCATCCCGTCGGCCTCACCAATCGCAAAGGCCGCAACAACGCACTCGGCGGCTCCGCGTCCGATCCTGGCAGCCCATATGCCATCGGGAACGACGCCGGCGGCCACGACGCCATCGACCCCGCACTCGGCACGATCGCAAATTTCCGCGCTTTCGTCGCCGCCTGCCGCGAGCGCGGCATGGAGGTTGCGCTCGATTTCGCGGTGCAATGCTCGCTCGACCATCCGTGGATCAAGCAACATCCCGACTGGTTCGAGTTCCGGCCCGACCACTCGATCCGTTACGCCGAGAATCCGCCGAAGAAATACCAGGACATCGTCAATCCGAATTTCGATGCCGCAGATTGGCGCGGCATCTGGCAGGCGTTACGCGACGTCGTGCGCTTCTGGATCGCGCAAGGCGTGCGTATCTTCCGCGTCGACAATCCGCACACAAAACCCTACCCGTTCTGGGAATGGCTGATCCACGAGATCCAGGCCACGCATCCCGACGTGATTTTCCTCGCAGAGGCCTTCACGCGCCCCAAGCCGATGCACCTACTCGCCAAGCTCGGCTTCACCCAGTCCTACACCTATTTCACCTGGCGCAACGACAAGCCCGAGCTCACCGACTATTTCATCGAGCTCACGCGCGGCGTAGCACGCGAATATTTCCGGCCGCACCTCTTCACTAACACGCCCGACATCCTATCGCGGTTTCTCCAGACCGGCGGCCCGCCCGCCTTCCGCATCCGCGCCGCGCTCGCCGCCACCCTCGGCGGGCTGTGGGGCATCTACAACGGCTTCGAGCTTTGCGAGAACCGTGCGCTGCCGGATTCCGAGGAATATGCCGACTCGGAAAAGTACGAATACAAGGTCTGGGATTGGAACCGGCCCGGTAACATCAAGCTGTTCATCGCCGAGCTCAACCGCATCCGGTGCGAGAACGCCGCCTTCGCCGACTGGCTCAATCTCGAATTCCTGCCTGCCGATAATCCGCGCGTGCTGTTCTACGCGCGCGTGCCGGAAGACGCGCGCGATGCGGTCTTCGTCGCCGTCAGCCTCAATCCCGCGGGCGACGAGGCGGCAACGATCGAATTGCCCCTGGATCGGCTGGGCCTCGGCGCGGGCGCGCATTACGCCGTGCACAACCTACTCTCCGACGAAATCCTATACTGGACCGGCGCGCGGCAATCGATCTGGATCGGGCCGGGCGTGCCGATCCTTGCCTTCAAGTTGGCGGGGCCGGGCGATGCCTGACGTCACCGCACGGACCGCCATACCCGAGGCCCGCGTCCAGGCCGACGCGCCCGATTGGTACAAGGACGCCATCATCTACGAGCTGCACGTCAAGGCTTTCTTCGACGCCAACAACGACGGCATCGGCGACCTGCCCGGCCTGATCGCCAAGCTCGACTATCTTCAGGACCTGGGCGTCACCGCCATTTGGCTGCTGCCGTTCTTTCCGTCGCCGTTCCGGGACGACGGCTACGACGTCTCGGATTATCGTAACATCCATCCGGCCTACGGCACCCTGCGTGACTTCGGCCAACTGGTGCGCGAGGCGCATCGCCGCGGCTTACGCATCATCGTCGAGCTGGTGGTCAACCATACGTCGGACCAGCATCCGTGGTTCCAGCGCGCGCGACGTGCGCGTCCCGGCTCGATCTATCGCGACTACTACGTGTGGAACGAGACCGAGGACAAATACAAGGGAACGCGAATTATCTTCAACGACACGGAGAAGTCGAACTGGACATGGGATCCGGTGGCGAACGCGTTCTATTGGCACCGCTTCTTTTCTCATCAACCCGATCTGAATTTCGACAACCCGCATGTCGTGCGCTCGATGCTCAACAACATGCGATTCTGGGCCGATCTAGGCGTCGACGGCTTCCGTCTCGACGCGGTGCCCTATCTTTGCGAGCGCGAGGGCACCTCCAACGAGAATCTGCCGGAGACCCACGCGACCATCAAGCAGATGCGGGCGCAGCTCGACCGCGAGTTCCCGAACCGGCTGTTCCTGGCCGAAGCCAACCAGTGGCCCGAGGACGTGAAGGACTATTTCGGCAACGGCGACGAATGTCACATGGCGTTCCACTTCCCCCTGATGCCGCGCATGTACACGGCGATCGCGCGCGAGGACCGTCATCCGATTACCGACATCCTGCGTCAGACGCCCGAAATACCCGAGCAGTGTCAGTGGTCGATCTTCCTGCGCAACCACGACGAGCTGACGCTGGAGATGGTGACCGACAGCGAGCGCGACTATCTCTGGTCGACCTACGCCGCGGACCGGCGCGCGCGGCTCAATCTCGGCATCCGTCGCCGGTTGGCGCCGTTGATGGAAAACGACCGACGCCGGATCGAACTGATGGTCAGTTTGCTTCTGTCGCTGCCCGGAACGCCGATTCTCTATTACGGCGACGAGATCGGCATGGGCGACAACATCTATCTCGGCGATCGCGACGGCGTGCGCACGCCGATGCAATGGACGCCCGACCGCAACGCCGGATTCTCGCGCGCCGACCCTGCGACGCTTTACCTCCCGCCGATCATGGACGCCGTGTACGGCTACCAGGCGATCAACGTCGAGGCGCAGTCGCGGAGCCTACCGTCTCTGCTCAACTGGATGAGGCGGCTGATCGGCGTGCGCAAATCGCTCAAAGTATTCGGCCGCGGCACGCTCACCTTCCTCTATCCGTCGAACCGCGCCGTCCTCGCCTATTTGCGCCAGCACGAGGATTTCACCGTGTTGTGCGTGGCAAACCTGTCCCGCTCGGCGCAGGCGGTCGAGCTCGACCTCTCGGGCTTCGCTGGGCGCATCCCGGTCGAGTTGCTGGGTCAGACATCGTTTCCGATGATCGGCGATGGGTTTTACACTGTTACGCTTCAGGGCCATGGCTTCTATTGGTTCCAGCTCGCTGTCCCTATTCAAGGACCTCTGACGACAGTGCGCACGCGGGACCTTGATACGCTGGTCGCGCTAGGTGGCCTGGCAACGGCGCTGGAGGGCCGCAACCGCGGCATCGTCGAACGCGATATTCTGCCGCCATTCCTCGCCGAGCACCGCTGGTTCGCCCACAAGAGCGAGCGCACGTTCGTCACCGCTTTGGTCTGGTCGGCAACGTTCCACCTGGGCGAGCGCGATTGGCTATGGGCGATCGCCGAGGCGCACGGCCGACATTTCACCGCGCGGTACTCGCTACCGTTGATGGACGAGTGGCAGCCGCCGACGGCGCCGCCGCCGGCCGCCACGCTAGCCAAGCTCCGCCACGGTCCGCGCGAAGGCTACCTGACCGACGCGCTCCACGGTGAAGCCTTTGTCGGCGCAACGATCGCCGCGGTGCGCAACGGGCGAACGGTCGAAACCGCACAAGGCCGGCTTGTCTTCCAGTCGGCCCAGGCATTCGCCGCGCAGCCCTGGCCCGAACACCCGGTCATCCGCATCGGCGGCACGGAGCAGTCGAACAGCTCGGCCGTCGTCGAAGGCGCCGCGATCGTCAAATTCTATCGACTGGTCTCCCCCGGCATCCATCCCGAGATCGAGATGGGCACGTTCCTCACCGAGCGGGCACAGTTCAAGAACGCGCCGCCGCTGCTCGGCCATATCGCGCTGATCGAGCCGGACGGCCGCGAAACCGCGCTCGGCGTGATCCATGGCTGGGTGCAGAACCAGGGCGACGCCTGGTCCTACACCCTGGGCTACCTCGCCCGATTCCTTGAAGAATCGCGCGTTGCGCCGGTGGTTGAGCCGAATACGTCGAACGCGGCGCACGCCGTCTATCGCTCGCAGATCGAGCAGCTGGCGCTGCGCACGGCCGAGTTGCACCGCGCACTCGACGTGGAGGCCGGCGACGATGCCTTCACCGTCGTGCGTGCGACGCCGGCGGAGGTGGCGGGCTGGGGCGACAGCATCGTCCGCACCGTTGGCGAGACGTTCGACGCGCTGACCCGTGGAAGCGCCCGGTTGTTGGGCGAAACCGCCGCGCTCGCCGCCGATCTGCTCGAACGCAAGGATGCGATCGTCGCGCAGGTTCGCGCGCTCGCAGTCGCCGATCGCGACGTCGTGCTATCGCGGCTGCACGGCGATTACCACCTCGGCCAGATCCTTGTCGTGAAAAACGACGTCGACATCGTCGATTTCGAGGGACCGCCGCAGTTGCCGCTCGAGCATCGCCGCCACAAGCATTCGGTCATCCGCGACGTTGCCGGGATGCTACGGTCGTTCGATTACGCGGCCTGGACCGCGCTCGAACACGCCACCGCCAATCAGCCCGACCTGCGCAATGATCTGCTCAAGGCCGCCCTGTTGTGGCGGGACGACGCCATCCACGGCTTCCTCGACACCTACAGCCGCGCCATGGCCGGCTGCCAGCTGTGGCCGAACGACGACGCGTTCGCGCGCCGGCTGCTCGACCTGTTCCTGATCGAAAAGGCCGCGCTCGAAACTGCTTACGAGCTGGGGAACCGGCCGGATTGGATCGCCGTTCCATTGCGAGGGCTGAAGACACTGACCACACCATGAACTCTGCACCGCCCTCCCTCGACCGCGAGGCCGATGCGATCCTTGGGGGCGATCACACGGACCCGTTCGGCTATTTGGGGCCCCATCCGGCGGGTTCGGGCTTCGTCGTGCGCGCCTTCCTGCCAGATGCGGTCGGCCTCGAGCTCATCGATCCGGCCAGCGGCCGCGCGCTGGCAACCGCGCGTTCGGTGCCCGGCAGCGGCGGGTTTTTCGTGGTTCCGCTGCCGGTGCGGCCACCGCGGCCATATCTCTTGCGCGCCGCGTGGCGCGACAGCGGCGCCGAGTTCGTCGATCCTTACCAGTTCGGGCCGTGGCTCGGGGAAACCGATCTTTATCTCCTGCGCGAAGGGACGCATCTCGAAGCCTATCGCCGCTTCGGCGCACACAGCATCACGCTCGACGGCGTCGCGGGCGTCGTTTTTTGCGTCTGGGCGCCGAACGCCAAGCGCGTCAGCGTCGTCGGCGATTTCAACTTCTGGGACGGGCGACGCCACGTCATGCGTCTCCATCCCGGCGCCGGCGTCTGGGAACTGTTCATTCCCGGCCTCGCCGAGGGCGTACGTTATAAATACGAGGTCAAGGCCCGTACCGGCGCGATCCTGCCGCTCAAAGCGGATCCGTTGGCATACGCCGCCGAGCGGCCGCCGGCGACCGCGTCCCTGATCGCACGCATCGACCATCATCGCTGGAGCGACAACGCCTGGATGGAGCAACGCAGCGGGCGCAATCTTTATGCCCAGCCGATGGCGATCTATGAGGCGCATCTCGGCTCGTGGCGGCGACGCCCCGAGGAGGGCAACCGCTTCCTGACCTATCACGAGCTGGCCGAGATACTGGTGTCCTATGTCAAGGAGATGGGCTTCACGCATCTCGAGCTGCTGCCGATCACTGAGCATCCCTTCGACGGCTCGTGGGGCTACCAGCCGACCGGGCTCTACGCGCCGACCAGCCGCTACGGCAGCCCAACCGACTTCCAGGCATTCATCGACGCCTGCCACCGCGCCGAGATCGGGCTGCTGCTCGATTGGGTCCCGGGCCATTTCCCCAACGATGCGCACGGCCTTGCCGAGTTCGACGGCACGCATCTTTACGAGCATGCCGATCCGCGCCAGGGCCTGCATCGCGACTGGAACACGCTCATCTACAACTACGGCCGTACCGAGGTCGTCGAATTCCTGCTCAACAGCGCACTGCATTGGCTCGACCACTACCACGTCGACGGCCTGCGCGTGGATGCCGTCGCCTCGATGCTCTATCTCGACTATAGCCGTCAGCCCGGCGAGTGGGTGCCCAATCGTTTAGGCAGCAACGAGAACATCGAGGCGATCGGCTTTCTCAAGCGGCTCAACGAAGCTTGCTTCGGCCGCTTTCCCGGTGTCACCACGATCGCCGAGGAGTCCACGGCGTGGCCACTGGTGTCGCGGCCGACCTACGACGGCGGGCTGGGCTTCGGCTTCAAGTGGAACATGGGTTGGATGCACGACACGCTCGACTACATGGCGCTCGATCCGGTGCATCGCTCGCATCACCACGAACAGCTCACGTTCGGCCTGCTTTACGCGTTCAACGAGAACTTCATCCTGCCGCTGTCGCACGATGAAGTGGTGCATGGCAAACGCTCGATCCTGGGCCGCATGCCCGGCGACCGCTGGCAGCGATTCGCCAATCTGCGCGCCTATTACGCCTTCATGTACGGCCATCCAGGCAAGAAACTGCTCTTCATGGGCAACGAATTCGCCCAGGAAAACGAGTGGAATCACGACCAGAGTCTCGACTGGCACCTGTTGGGCGACCCGATGCACAAGGGCGTCACGGCGCTGGTGCGCGAGCTCAATGCATTGCATCGGCGGCTGCCGGCGCTGCACGAGCTCGATCACGAGCGCGGCGGTTTCGAATGGATCGATGCCTCGGACCGCGCGGCGAGCGTGCTGTCGTTCCAGCGCAACGGCCGCACGCCCGGCGAGCACGTCGTCGTGATCGTCAATTTTACCCCCGTGGTCCGTCAGGGCTATCGCGTCGGCGTGCCATCAGGCGCGACCTACCGGGAAATCCTCAATTCCGATGACCGCCGCTACGGCGGCAGCGGCGTGGCCAATGCCGGCACGCTGGCGCCGGAAGCGCTGCCGTGGCAAGGCCGCAGCCATTCGCTGGCTCTGACGCTGCCGCCATTGGCGGCGATCTTTCTTGCGCCCGCGACGGGCTAGCCGATGACGCCGCGTCTCGGAACCGGTCGGCCCTATCCCCTCGGCGCGCATTTCGATTCGCGCGGCGCGAATTTCGCTCTGTTTTCCGCGCATGCGGAAAAGGTGGAGCTGTGCCTGTTCGACACGCACGGGCGGCGCGAGATCGATCGCCTGCCCTTGCCCGAGAACACCAATGGCGTCTGGCACGGCCATTTGCCCGAGGCCTATCCCGGCCTGCTTTACGGCTATCGCGTGCACGGCCCCTACGCACCTGAGCATGGCCATCGTTTCAACCCATACAAGCTGCTGCTCGACCCTTACGCGCACGATATCGCCGGCGAGCTTCACCTGACCGACGCGCATTTCGGCTACCGCGTCGGCAGCCCGCGCGGTGACCGCTCGTTCGACCGGCGCGACAACGCCCGCGCGATGCCAAAATGCCGGCTGGTGGAAGACAATTTCCATTGGGGCGACGATCGGCCGCCGCACCATCCCCTGTGCGACAGCGTCATCTACGAACTGCACGTCAAGGGCTTCACCAAGCGCCACACCGGCATTCCCGAGGCCATCCGCGGTACCTTTGCGGCGTTGCGCACGACCGAAGTCATCGACCACCTGCGCCACCTCGGCGTCACCGCCGTCGAATTGATGCCGGTTCATTACGCCGTCGACGACCGCACCCTGCTCGAGCGCGGCCTGCGCAATTTCTGGGGTTACAACACCATCGGCTATTTCGCGCCCGACCGGCGTCTGCTCGGCGGTGGCGACGGCGAATTCAAGCGCACCGTCGCGGCGCTGCACGCCGCCGAAATCGAGGTCATCATCGACGTCGTCTACAACCACACGGCGGAGGGCAGCGAGCTTGGCCCGACGCTCTGCTTTCGCGGCATCGACAATCTCTCGTACTACTGGCTGTCGCCCGACGATCCGCGCCATTACATGGACTTCACCGGCGTCGGCAACTCGCTGCGCATGAATCATCCGCGCGTGCTCCAGCTCGTCACCGATTCGCTGCGCTACTGGGTCGAGGTCATGCACGTCGACGGCTTCCGCTTCGACCTGGCAACCGCGCTGGCGCGCGGGCCCAACGGCTTCGACCCGAACAGCAGCTTCCTCGACGCGCTGGGCCAGGACCCCGTCCTGGCGCAGGTGAAGCTGATTGCCGAGCCGTGGGACGTTGGCGAAGGCGGCTACCGGCTCGGCGGCTTTCCGCCCGGTTGGAGCGAGTGGAACGGGCGCTTTCGTGACGATCTCCGCCGCTTCTGGCGCGGCGACGGCGGCACCATCGGCGCCGTCGCGGCGCGCATCGCCGGTTCGGCCGACTTCTTCCGCCACGACAACCGCCGGCCGTCGGCAAGCATCAACTTCGTCACCGTGCACGACGGTTTCACCCTCACCGACCTGGTGAGCTTCAACGCCAAGCACAACGAAGCCAATCGCGAGAACAACGCCGACGGTACCGACGAGAATCTGAGCTGGAATTGCGGCGCCGAGGGACCGACCGACGACGCCGAGATCGTCGCCTTGCGCCACCGGCAACGGCGCAATTTCCTGGCGTCGTTGCTCCTATCGCTCGGCGTGCCTTTGCTGCTTGCCGGCGACGAGATGGGCAACAGCCAAGGCGGCAACAACAACGCCTATTGCCAGGACAACGAGATCGGCTGGGTCGACTGGTCGGGCCTGTGGCAGCCGGGCAGTGATCTGACTACGTTCGTCCGCCGCCTGATCGAGCTGCGTCATGACCGGCACCTGACGCGCGACCGCTTCCTGGACGGCAAGCCCATCCCCGACGGCCGCAAGGACATGACTTGGCTTCATGCCGACGGCGCCGAAATGACCGAGGCCGACTGGCACGCGCCGGACGCTCGCTTCATCGCCGCGGTGTTCGACGCCACGCGACAACCGCTGATGCTACTGATGAACGGGGACACCAAGCCGGTGACTTTCACGGCACCCGAGACGCCCGGCGTCACGGCCTGGCGCGTGCGCGTCGACACCGCCGCCGCCAACGGTTTCGGCGACGCCGTTCTGGCGCCCGCCGACCGGCTCACGGTGCAGCCCCGCTCGCTGATGGCGCTGATCGGCGAAGAGACCTAGGCTGCCATGCGGCGCCAGCATCGCATGGCGTTCGGCGCTTCGCTCGATTCCCAGGGCGTGGCGTTTCGGTTGTGGGCGCCGGCAGCACGCCGCGTCGCGTTGCATCTGCCCGAGACGCGCCGCGACATCGCCATGGCGCGCAGCGACGACGGCTGGCACGAACTGCGGGTGCCCAACATGCTCGCGGGCACGGTCTATCAGTACCTAATTGACGACGCGCGCGTCGTGCCCGATCCGGCGTCGCGCTTCCAGCCGAGCGACGTCGACGGCCCGAGCGAACTGATCGATCCCGAGACTTTCGATTGGCCCGACGGTGCGTGGCGTGGGCGGCCGTGGCACGAGGCGGTGATTTGCGAGCTGCATGTCGGCGCCTTCACGCGCGAAGGCACGTTCGCCGCGGCCGAGGCCGATCTTGCGCGGCTTGCCGCCCTCGGCATCACGGCCGTCGAACTGATGCCGTTGGCGGATTTCGCTGGCAAGCGCAACTGGGGTTATGACGGCGTGCTGCCCTTCGCACCGGATTCGCGCTACGGCACGCCGACCGCGCTCAAGCGCCTCATCGCCGCCGCGCATGCGCTCGGCGTGATGGTCTTCCTCGACGTCGTCTACAACCACTTCGGGCCCGAGGGCAATTACCTCGGTCTTTACGCGCCCGGGTTCTTCACCGCCGCACCAACCGGCTGGGGTTCGGCGATCAACTTCGCGGCGCGGCCTGTGCGCGATTTCTTCATCGAGAACGCACTCTACTGGCTGCTCGAATACAATTTCGACGGCCTGCGGCTCGACGCCGTGCACGCGATCCGCGACGACAGCCGGCCCGAAATCCTCGAAGAGCTGGCAGCCCGCGTGCGTTTGGCGGTTCCGCTCGACCGTCACGTCCACCTCGTCGTCGAGAACGACGCCAACCAGGCGTGTTACCTGCGCCGCAACGCCGAGGGTCGCACTGTCCACTACAACGCGCAGTGGAAC
Source organism: Allostellaceae bacterium (assembly GCA_050729835.1). Taxonomy (GTDB): domain Bacteria; phylum Pseudomonadota; class Alphaproteobacteria; order ATCC43930; family CGMCC-115725; genus REEB95. The sequence goes on from JBOHLS010000010.1 coordinate 56,361, forward strand.
GACGATTTCCACCACGCCGCGCATGTCATCCTGACCGGCGAGACCGGCGGCTATTACGTCGATTTTGCCGCCAACCCGGTTGCCCGGCTCGGCCGCGCGCTCGCCGAAGGCTTTGCCTTCCAGGGCGAGCGGTCGGCCTATCGCGCCGCGCCACGCGGTGAGGCGAGCGGCGACTTGCCGCCCACCGCGTTCGTCAATTTCCTCCAGAACCACGACCAGATCGGCAACCGCGCCTTCGGCGAGCGCTTGACCGTGCTGACCGAACCCGCGGCGCTGGCGGCGGCAACTGCGATCCTGCTGCTCGCGCCGGCGCCGCCACTGCTGTTCATGGGCGAAGAATGGGATGCCGTGACGCCGTTCCTGTTCTTCTGCGATTTCGCCGGCGCGCTCGGTGCCGCGGTGCGCGACGGCCGGCGGCGCGAGTTTGCCAAATTCTCGGCCTTCGCCACGCCGGAAAGCGCCGCCCGCATTCCCGATCCATTGGCCGCCGAAACGTTTGCACGCAGCCAGCTCGGCGAGCGCCCGCCCGCCATGCCGGCGATCCGTCGTCTGCTGGAAATCCGCCAGCACGAGATCGTGCCGCGCCTGCCGGGCACGCGTGGCGGCGCCAATTACACGGTCGAAGGGAGGTGTCTGGCGGTGGCGTGGCGGCTCGGCGACGGCAGTCGGCTAACGCTCGCTGCCAATCTCGACCGTGTGGCTGCGGCGTGGCCGTTGCTGCCATCCGTCGGACGCACGCTGTGGGACACCGAACGGCGCGACGGCATCCTGCCACCTTGGGCGGTGATCTGGACCCTGTCAGAGGCCGGGCGATGACGGACGACCGGGCCACCATGGCAGGCTTGATCGAGCGCGACTATTTCGATGCGCTCGGTCGCCACCACCGTATGTCGGATGCGGTTGCGGCGCGGCTGATCGCGGCGCTCGAACGCTCGCACAGCGCCGCGCACGCGCCACTCGTTCCGCGGCGTAACGTCCGGTGCTTTCAGCCCGATTGGCAGCGCGGCTGGGGCATCGCGGCACAGCTTTACGGTTTGCGTTCGGCACGCAACTGGGGCATCGGCGACTTCACCGATCTGCAGCGTCTGGTTGAGCTTGCCGCTGCCGCCGGCGCCGACTTCGTCGGCGTCAATCCGCTGCATGCCCTTTATGCCGCCGATCCGGCGCGCATCAGCCCCTATTCACCGTCAAGCCGCGAATTCCTCAACGTACTCTACCTCGATCCGCTGGCGATGACCGGCTATGCCGATTCGGGCGCGGCACGCGCCGCCGTCGCCAGCCGCCGCTTCCAGGCGCTGCTGGGCGAGCAGCGCGCCAATCCGACCGTTTCCTATGCCGAGATCGCCGCTGCCAAGCACGGCCTCTTCCGCGTGATCTTCGAGGCTTTCGAGCACCGCCTGCGCGCGGCGCCGCGCGACGGCGCGGCGCGTGATTTCGCCGCTTTCGTGCGCATGCGCGGCGCGCCGCTGCGCCGGTTCGCGACCTACCAGGCGCTGTCGTCGCTCGCCGGATTCGGCCCCGATTGGCTGAACTGGCCGGCGGAGTTCCGCGATCCGGCGGGCACGGCAGTGACGGAGTTTGCGGCGCATCACGCGCGCGAACTGCGCTATCACGCCTTCCTGCAATGGCAGGCCGACTGCCAGCTGGTCGCCTGTGCGGCGGCAGCCCGCGAGGGCGGCATGCGCGTCGGGCTCTATCTCGACTTGGCGCTCGGCTGCGCGCCCGACAGCGCCGAGGGCTGGGCCGGCCAGGCGGAAATCGTTCCCGATTTCCATGTCGGCGCGCCACCCGACGATTGGAACGCCAACGGTCAGGATTGGGGCCTCTTCGCCTACAACCCCAAAGCCATGGCGCATGCCGGCTGCGTCGACTATCGCCGCATCGTCGCCGCCAACATGGCCCATGCCGGCGCTGTGCGCATCGACCACGTCCTCGGCTTCAACCGGCTGTTTGTCGTGCCCGCGGGCGGGCAACCGGCCGACGGCGGCTATCTCCGGATGCCGTTCGATGCACTGAGCGCCGTGATCGCGACCGAGAGCGCTGCGCAGCGCTGTATCGTCGTCGGCGAAGACCTCGGCACGATGCCGCCCGACCTGCCATCGCGCCTCGCCGGCGCTGGCGTCCTGTCGTATCGGCTGCTCATCTTCGCGCGACACGACGGAACGTATCTCGGCCCCGCCGAATATCCGTACGATGCATTGGTCGCGTTGGCGACGCACGACCTGCCGACCTGGCAGGGCTTCTGGGATGGCCGCGACATTGCGCTCAAATATGCGCTCGGCCTCCAGCCCGCCGGTCTCACACCGGACCGGGCGCATGCGGCGCGCGCGGTGGAGCGTCAAGCAATCCGCGAAGCCTTCACGCGCGCCGGTCTCGACACCGGCGACAAGACCGCGCTTGCCGTCGCGGCGCATCGTTTTCTCGCGCGGACGCCCAGCCGGCTGGCGCTGGTGCAGCTCGAGGACCTGGCGCAGGAGACGGATCAGGTCAACCTGCCCGGCGCGCCGGCCGGCGCCTATCCCAGCTTCGCGCGCAAGCTCTGTTGCGATCTCGATTCCATCTTCGCCGATCCGACGGCGAACGCCATCCTGGCGGCGATGCGCGCCGAGCGGCCACGCTGAGGCCGGCGAGCCGATGTCGCCTTTCGATATCCCGACCGCAACCTACCGGCTTCAGCTCAGCCGCGACTTCACCTTCGACGCCGCCGCCACTCTCGCGCCTTATCTGGCATCGCTCGGGATCAGCCACGTCTACGCCTCGCCTTTCCTGAAGGCGCGCGCCGGCAGCACGCACGGCTACGATATTGTCGATTATCACCGTCTCAATCCGGAAATCGGCGACGACGACAGCTTCGCGCGTTTTCGCGCCGCGCTCGCCACGCACGGGCTTGGCCTGATTCTCGACTTCGTACCCAATCACATGGGTGTCGGCAAAGCCGACAACGCCTGGTGGCTCGATGTCCTCGAATGGGGCCAGGATGCCCGGCACGCGCGCTATTTCGACATCGACTGGCATCCCGCCAAGCGCGAACTCGAGGGCAAGTTGCTGCTGCCGATTCTCGGCCGCGCTTACGGCGATGCCCTGACCGCCGGCGAGATCGTTTTGCGCTTCGACCGGGCCGAAGGTGCCTTTGATTTCTGGTATTTCGACCACCGTTTGCCGCTCCGCCCGCGGGATTATCCGGCGGTCTTGGCGCCGCTGCTCGCCGAGCATGCGCCGCTGGCGGCGGCCGTGCATACGATCGAAGAGGCGGCGCACACGACCGTGCGGCCACATTCGCTGTACGCGGCAGCGGCGGCTGCCAAGCAGGCGCTGGCCGCCGCGGCCGCTGAGCCCGCGACCCTGAAGGTGATCGGCGCGGCAGCCGACCGTTACATCGGTACACCGGGCGACGCCGCCAGCTTTGGCGCACTTCACGCGCTGCTCGAACGCCAGAACTATCGTCTCGCCCATTGGCGCGCCGCCGCCGACGAGATCAATTATCGCCGCTTCTTCGACATCACCGATCTCGCGGGTATACGCATGGATCGCGTCACCGTGTTCCGCGACGCGCATGCGTTTCTCGGCCGCCTCGTCGCCGAAGGCGCGCTGCACGGCCTGCGCATCGACCATGTCGACGGCATGGCGGACCCACAGCGCTATTGCCGGCGGCTCAACGCCTTCGCCGCCGCATTGGCGCCACGCGACGCCGCCGGCCGACGTTTGCGGCCTTATATCGTCGTCGAGAAGATTCTCGGTTCCGGCGAGCGATTGCCCACCGAGTGGCCGATTTCCGGCACCACCGGCTACGATTACCTCGCGCTCGCCAACGCCCTCTTCGTCGAGCCGGGAGGCTATACCCGGCTGGTGCTGCATTGGCGTCACTTCACCGCGAACGAAACGAGCCTCGAAAGCGAGATCGACCGCTGCCGCCGTCTGGTGATCGACCGCAGCCTGGCGAGCGAGCTGACCTATCTGGTCGATTGGCTCCAGGCGATCGCCGAGGCGTCATGGTTCACGCGCGACTTCACCCGCAAAGGCTTGCGCGACGCCTTGACCGAGCTCGTCGCCGCTTTTCCGGTCTATCGCACCTATGTCACCGAGCGCGGCATCGGCGATGCCGATCGGCGGATCATCGAGCGCGCGCTCCGCCAGGCGCGGCGGCGCTGGAGTGGCGCCGATACGGCGGCGCTCGATTTCGTCGCGTTGCTGCTGACGCTCGATATCGCGCACGAACGGCCAGCGCATTTTGCCGCCTGCCGCGACGCGATCCTGCGTTTCGTCACCCGCTTCTAGCAATACACCGGCGCGATCGCCGCCAAGGCGATCGAAGACACGCTGTTCTATCGCGTTGTGCCGCTGGCCTCAGTCAACGAGGTCGGCGCCGATCCGCGCTGGCCGAGCCTGTCGGTCGAAGCCTTCCATCAGGCCGCGGCCGAGCGCCTGACGCGATGGCCCAACACCATGCTCGCCAGCGAGACGCACGACACCAAGCGCGCCGAGGACGTGCGCGCGCGACTCAACGTGCTGTCCGAATTTCCGGACGAATGGGCGCGCCGCGTCGCCCGTTGGCACGCGATCAACGCCATCCATCGCACGGCGGTCGACGGCGCGCCGGCGCCGAATCCTGCCGACGAATATCTGATCTATCAGACGGTGCTCGGCGCCTGGCCGGCGACCGTCCGGCCGCGCGGCGCGGCGCTGGCCGATTTCACGCGGCGGATCGCGGCTTACGCGCTCAAGGCCGCACGCGAGGCCAAGCTCGCAACCTCGTGGACGGCACCCAACGAGGCCTACGAACGTGCGCTGGGTGACTTCGTGGCGCGCATCCTTTCATCCAACGAGCCGAATCGCTTCGTCGACGGCGTGACGCGGTTCGCGCCGGAATTTGTGCGGCTCGGCGCGATCAACGGTCTGGCGCAGCTCGTGCTCAAGGCGACGCAGCCCGGCGTACCCGATTTCTATCAGGGCAGCGAGTGCTGGGATGCGAGTCTGGTCGATCCCGACAACCGCCAGCCGGTCGATTTCGCCGCGCGGCGCGGCGCGCTCGCCGCTCTCGAAAGCGGCGGCTTTGCGCTGGCGCGCCGACAGTGGCGCGAAGGCTGGCTCAAGCTGTGGCTGATGCAGCGGCTGCTCGCCCTGCGCGCGCGGTTTCCCGAGCTGTTCCGCGCCGGCTCCTATCATCCGCTGGCAGTCGACGACGACGTCGAGGATCGCGTCGTCGCCTATGCCCGTCGTCGCGACGAGGTCGAAATCGTCGTGCTGGTCAGCCGGCTGGCGCGGCGGATGCCGGCGCCAGCCGCCGGCGTGCTGTGGTCCAGCAACGCTTTCGTCGGCCGCACCGTGCGCGGCACGCGCAGCGGCCGAATGGTCGACGCGTTATCGGGTACCGCCGTCGACGCCTGCGAGCGCGGCATCGCACTCGACCGCGCGCTCGCCAAGCTACCGGTCGCGGTGCTCTGCACCGAGCGTTAGGCCGAAAGGCGGCAGCGCGATGCCGCCACCCGACGGCGCCGTGACGAACGGCAAGTCGGCGGGCATGAGCCGCGGCAGCCTCTTCGCCGGCACCGATGTCGGCTCGGACGATAGATTGAACAGGGCGACGGTGACCTCGCCATCGAGCCGCCGGCGCCAACCGACCACGGGATCGGGCAGGTCGAGCGGCTCGGTCTCGCCGAGCGCGAGCGACGGCCGCGCGTGGCGGTAGCTGAGCATGCTGCGATAGGCGGCCAAGGTTGACCGAGCGTCGGCTTCCTGCCGGTCGACCGCGAGCTCGACATGCGCCGGATCGACCGGCAGCCAGGTGCGGTTGCCGCTCGAGAAGCCGGCGTTCGGCGCGCCCGCCGCCCACGGCAGCGGCGTGCGTGCCCCGTCCCGGCCGGCAAAAGCGGGGTAGAAGGCGCGACCGAAGGGATCGCGGATGTCGCTTGCGCCGACACGGCCGTTCGGCAGGCCCAGCTCCTCGCCCTGATAGAGACAGACGCTGCCCGGCAGGCTGAGCAGCATCGCCATCTGCAGCTGCGCCAAAGCGGCAGGCGCATGGCCGGCGGGATTCCAGCGCGACGCCGCACGTTCGACGTCGTGGTTGCTGAACGCCCAGCACAGCCAGCCGGCGCGGTTGAGCGTCGCCGCGTCGGCAACTGCCTGGCGAAAAACCGGCGGCGTGAACGCCGCCTTCATCATGCCCAGCGTATATGCCATGTGCAACCGCGTCGCGCCGGTCAGCCGGGCGATGCGGTCGAGCGCGCCGGGCTCGCTCGAAATTTCGCCGATCGTCACGCGGCCCGGAAACCGGTTCATGAATTCGCGGATGCGACTCATCAACGCGGCGATGCCCGGCAGCGCCATGTCGTGGACATGGCGCTGCATGCGGAATGGATTCCACGGGCGCTCGCCGCCCGGCGGTAGCGGACGGACGGGATTCGAGCCAAGCGCCTCGTCGTGCAGCATGAAGTCGACGGCGTCGAGACGGAACCCGTCGACGCCGCGCGCGAGCCAGAACTCGGCATTGGCGAAATGAGCATCGAGCACCGCCGGATTGCGCAGATCGAGCTTGGGCTGCGACGTCAGGAAATGATGCAGGTAGTACTGCCGGCGCTGCCCTTCCCAGCGCCAGGCGCTGCCGCCGAAGACCGACAGCCAGTTGTTCGGCGGCGCGCCATCGCACGCGGGATCGGCCCAGACGTACCAGTCGGCTTTCGGATTGGCGCGCGACGCGCGGCTTTCGCCGAACCAGGGATGCTCGCTCGCCGTGTGGCTCCAGACCTGATCGATGATGACCTTCAAGCCGGCGTCGTGGGCCCGCGCCACCACCGCGTCGAAGTTGGCAAGCGTCCCGAACCGCGGATCGACCGCCCGATAATCGGCGACGTCATAGCCGAAATCGCGCATCGGTGAGCGATAGAAGGGCGAAATCCAGATCGCGTCGACGCCGAGCGACGCGATGTACGACAGACGATCGAGCAATCCCTTGAGATCGCCGAAACCGTCGCCGTCGCTGTCGAAGAAGCTTGGTAGGTAGACCTGGTAGATCACCGCGCCGCGCCACCACTCGCGACGAACTTCAGAGACCATCGGACCACAACCCATTGCGGCGGCCGTACGCTGGCCGGCTTCGACCCTATTATTACGGGTTGGGCGCGATTCGACGCAACCGTCGCACCGGGCTCAGGGTGCTGTTGCCGGGTACGATTCGTGGCCGGCGGCGGTCAGGTGCTCCCAGTCGCGCAAATGCATCGCGCGCTGCCGCTCGATACCGTGCGCAGCAACCGCGCCGGCACCTTCGAGCAGATTCTGCAGCTGCAGTCGGGCGCGCGACACCCGACTCTTCATCGTGCCGACGGCACAGCCGGCCATCCCGGCCGCCTGCTCGTAGGAAAATCCGCTCGCGCCGACCAGCACCAGGGCCTCACGTTGAACTGACGGCAGGGTATTGAAAGCGCACTCGAAGTCACGCATGCGCAGGTGCCATTCCTGGCCGCCACTCACCGTCGTCGAGTCGCCCGCAACCTCGGGATCGAACTGCGCGATGCGGCCTTGGCTGCGCTTTTCGGTGAAGTAGGCGTTGCGCAGGATGGTGGTCAACCACGCCTTGAGGTTGGTTCCCGGCTGGAACTGATGGGCGTGACTCAAGGCGCGAACGACGGTTTCCTGCACTAGATCGTCGGCAAGCGTGCGATCCTGCGCCAACATGCGGGCAAAAGCACGGAGATGGGGCAGATAGGGAACGATGTCGTCGGTGAGCCGTTCGGCCATTCTCTTGCTCCTTGTCGTTGTGCGCTTCGTGCTGTGCACCGCGTCCCAAGGTGCGGAGAAACCGACCGTCGGGCAATCGGGGAAGCCCTGATATCACGGGATAATCACACTGATCGCGCTGCGTTCCGGGAATTTCTCCACGGTTTCGCCACAATCGGCCGCGGCATTTCATCTCTGGAACAATCGCATCAGGCGGCCGTTTCCGTTTTCGATGCGAGTGGATTTGATTTGCGGTGCCGGAACACAGGTCTGGATGAACCGGCGCGACCTGCCATAAGATGTCGGGCCGCAACCGACATACCGACGTTGCGGCCAAGAACGAACACGGCAAGCGAGCGCGATGCAACTGGGAGTCGTTGGTCTTGGCCGCATGGGCGGCAACATCGTGCGCCGCCTGACGGCGCGCGGACATGAGTGCGTCATCTATGACCGGGCAGCCGCCGTCATTGCCGCTCTCGCCAAGCAGAAAGGCGTCACGGGCGCCAGCGGCTTGGCCGATCTCGTCCGCCGCCTCCAGCCGCCACGCGCCGTCTGGGTGATGCTGCCGGCCGGCGAGGCCACCGAGCAGACCGTGACCGAGCTGGGCACGCTGCTTGCGGCCGGCGATACCGTCATCGACGGCGGGAATTCCTTTTGGCAGGACGACGTCCGCCGGGCGAAGACGCTGGCAGAAAAAGGCATTTATTACATCGATGCCGGCACCAGCGGCGGCATCTGGGGCTTGGAGCGCGGCTATTGCCTGATGATCGGCGGCAATAAGGCGGCGGTCGATCGGCTTGATCCGATCTTCGCGGCGCTCGCGCCTGGCCGTGGCCAGATTCCGCCGACGCCACATCGCGACGGGCGCGATCCGCGCCCCGAGCAGGGCTATCTCCATGCCGGGCCGCCGGGTGCCGGCCATTTCGTCAAGATGGTGCACAACGGCATCGAATACGGATTGATGCAGGCCTATGCCGAGGGTTTCGACATTCTGCGCAACGCCGGGCACGACGATCTGCCGGCGGAACATCGCTTCGATCTCAACGTCGCCGACATCGCCGAAGTCTGGCGCCGCGGCAGCGTGATCTCGTCCTGGCTGCTCGACCTGGCCGCAGCGGCGCTGGCGCAGGACCCGACGCTCCAGGGCTTCAGCGGCTATGTCGAGGATTCGGGCGAAGGCCGCTGGACGATCGCGGCGGCGCTGGCCGAGGCGGTGCCGGCCGAGGTGCTGTCGGCGGCGCTTTATACCCGCTTCCGCTCGCGCGAGAAGACCAGTTTCGCGGAAAAGCTGCTTTCAGCCATGCGCAAGGGGTTCGGCGGCCACGTCGAGCATCCGGACAAGAGCTGATGGCGCGCATCGACCGCGAGCGGCCGCGCCGGGCCGACCCCTGCACGCTCGTCGTTTTCGGCGCGTCGGGCGACCTGACGCAGCGGCTGCTGATGCCCGCGCTTTATCACCTCGCCGCCGCTAAACTGCTGCCCGACGGCTTCGCCGTCGTCGGCGTGGCACGCTCGCCGCTGAACGACGCGCAATTCCGGGCCCACATCCGCGACGGGCTGGACAAGTTCGCCGGCATCACGCCGGCCGCGGCGCCGCGCGAATGGCTGCTCGGGCGGCTGTCCTATATCGCCGGTGATTTCGACGATGCCGAAACCTTCAAGCGGCTGGCAACGACGCTCAAGCGGCGGCAGCGCGCCAAACACGGCAATACGCTGTTCTACATGGCGACGCCGCCGAGCGTATTCGCGCCCCTGACCGAGCGGCTCGGCAAGGCCGGCTTCGCCAAGCCGGCGCACGGCGCCTGGTCGCGGCTCGTGGTCGAGAAGCCGTTCGGCACCGACCTCAAATCCGCGCGCGCGCTAAACAAGCGGATTCTCGCAGTCTTCGCCGAAAGTCAGGTCTACCGGATCGATCACTTTCTCGGCAAGGAGACCGTCCAGAACATCCTGGCGCTGCGCTTTGCCAACAACCTGTTCGAATCCCTGTGGAACCGGGACCGCATCGATCACGTCCAGATCACCGTTGCTGAAACTGTCGATGTCGGCCGGCGCGGGCGATTCTATGACGCGACCGGCGCGCTGCGCGACATGGTGCCCAACCACCTGTTCCAGCTGCTGTCGCTCATTGCCATGGAGCCACCGGTCGGCTTCGCCGCCGACGCAGTGCGAACCGAAAAGACCAAGGTGCTCCAGGCGATGCACGCCTACGACCACGCCGTGGCCCTCGCCTGCGGCGTGCGCGGGCAATATCGCGGCGGCAAGGTCGGCAGCAAGACGGTTACGGGATATCGGCAGGCCCGCGACGTGGCGCGCGGCAGCACCACCGAGACCTATGTCGCGCTCAAGCTGCTAATCGACACCTGGCGCTGGGCCGGCGTGCCGTTCTATCTGCGCACCGGCAAGGCGCTCAAGGCGCGCCGGACCGAGATCGCGATCAAGTTCAAGGAGGCGCCCTTCGCCATCTTCCGCGGCACGCCGGTCGAGAGTCTGGCGCAGAATTTCGTGGTCATCGGCATCGCCCCCGAGGAAGACATCTTCATCCAGTTCAACGCCAAGGTGCCCGGGCCGCAGCTCCGGCTGCACGGCGTCGGCATGGAGTTCAAATACCAGGACTACTTCGCCATCGCGCCCGAGAACGGCTATGAGACCCTGATCTACGACTGCATGATTGGCGACCAGACGCTGTTCCAGCATGCCGAGGACGTCGAGGCGGCATGGCGCGTGGTGCAACCGTTCCTCGATTGCTGGCGCCGCAGCCGCGCCAACGGCCTCGATTTCTACGCCGCGGGAAGCAACGGGCCGCGCGCCGCCGACGAGCTGCTGGAGCGCGACCATCGCCACTGGCGGCCGATCGTGCCGGAGGCGGCGCCATGACCGCGGCGGCGGCGCGGCTACCGCGTTCCTTGTCGGGACAGCGCATCGTCCTGGCCGATGCCGAGATTCTGGCGCGTCACGCCGCCGCCTGGCTGCTCAATCGCGTCCTCGGTACGCCGGGGCGCATCGCCATCTGCCTTGCCGGCGGCAACACGCCGCGACCGGTCTATGCGCTGCTAGCGCAGTCGCCTTATCGCGATTGCTTTCCGTGGGACCGGGTGCATTGGTTCTGGGGCGACGAGCGCTGCGTGCCACCCGATCATCCGCGCAGCAATTTCGCGATGGTGCGCGCGGCGCTGCTCGACCGCATCCCGGTTCCGCCGACGCACATCCACCCGATCGCCGCGGCGGACGGGCCGGCACGCGGCGCGGCGGCCTATGAGGACGAACTCAAGCAATTCTATGGCGCGGACGTTCTCGCGCCCGACCGGCTGCTCTTCGCCGCGACGCTGCTCGGCTTGGGCGAGGATGGCCATACCGCGTCGCTCTTTCCCGGTGTCGCGGCCTTGCGCGAGCACGTGCACTGGGCTGCGGGGGTGCCCGAAGCCGTACCCGAGCCGCGGGTGACGCTGACCTATCCGGCGCTCAACAGCAGCGCAGCCGTCGCCTTCCTCGCCAGCGGCGCGGCCAAACGACCGGTGCTCCAGCGGCTAATTCGCGGCGAGGATATGCCCGCTTCTCATGTGCATCCCGCCGGGCCCATCACCTGGATTCTCGATCGGAACGCCGCACCATGACGGACGAGACCGGCCCCCTGCCGCGTGCGATCGCGATCGAACGCGCCGCGCCGCCGTTCACATTGGCGATCGACGTCGGCGGCTCGCACGTCAAGGCCTCGGTGCTCGACCGCGGCGGCGCCATGATCGCGACGGCGGTTCGCGTGCAGACGCCGCAGCCGGCGACGCCGCAGGCGCTGTTGCGCGCGATCAAGGGCCTTGTCCGCATGTTGCCGAACTATGACCGGGTATCGGTTGGGTTCCCCGGCTACGTTCGCCGCGGGCGTGTTCATACGGCGCCCAATCTCGGCACCGAACGCTGGGCCGGATTCCGGCTCGATCGCGCGCTGGCGCGACAGCTGCGCAAGCCGACGCGCGTGCTCAATGACGCCGACGTGCAGGGCCTGGGCGCGATCAAAGGACGCGGCCTCGAATGTGTTCTTACTCTTGGCACCGGCATCGGCTCGTCGTTGTTCCAGGACGGGCGCCTGCTGCCGCATCTCGAGCTCGGCCAGCACCCGATCCTCAAGAGCAAGACTTACGATCAATATCTCGGCAACGCGGCGTTCGAGAAGAAAGGCGCGCGCGCCTGGAATCACCGGCTGGGCAAGACCATCGAGATCGTCCGCACGCTGGTGAATTTCGATCGGCTCTATCTCGGCGGCGGCAATACGCGCCTGATCGACTTCGCTCTGCCGCGCGACGTGAAGGTCACGTCCAACGCCGACGGCATGATCGGTGGCGTTCACCTGTGGGATGCCGCGCTCGATCCGATCTTCGAGCCACCGCGACCGGCCGGCAAATCGCGCCGGTGAGCCGACGCAGCCGATTCCACCGTCCGCAAAGCGCACACAGCATGCGATATTGGGCCGTCTTCTTTTTGGCCGTCACCGTGATCGCTGGCGCGTTCGGCTTTGGCGGAATCGTCGACCTGGACGCGCCATGGGCCGATATCACCCGGGGATTATGCTTCGTCGGCTTCGTGATCTTTCTCGCCTCGCTGATCGCGGCTGCGGTGGTGCGGCACCGTCCGCCATCCGCGTAAGACGCCACCGTCCAGTGGCCTTGTGTTTTTTGCGGATTCGGTCATGCTTCGTATCGTCGGTTCAGTGGCTAGTCCCGATGCGCCGCCGAAGACGGCCTCAAACTGCGGAACTGCATCGGCAGCGTGGCGTTCTTGTTGCACGCGGCGTTCGCGCAACTGGCCGGCGTCGCGCCGTGGATTGCCACAGGAGTGACGATGAACGATACCGTTAAAGCCCGCACCAATGGCGCCGATCTCGATGCCATTCGTGACGACATCGACACGCTGCGTAAGGATCTCGCGCGTCTCATGGAACACGTCAAGTCGGGCGCCTTCCAGAACATCGGCGGCCGGGTCGAGGAAATGTCCGACGACGCGCGCCGGCTTTACGATCAGGCGCTTGCCGAGGGCGAGCGCGGCGTCGAGGTGCTCGCCCGCCAAGTCGAGGAGCGGCCGCTGGCGAGCCTGTTGATCGCCTTTGGCCTCGGCTTCATCGGCGGCCGGCTGGTCCTCCGCTAGGCCGCTGAAGCCGATGGACGGCATCGTCAAGCTCGCGGCGACCGTCCTTGCCGAAATTAGCGCACTCGAGCGCGCCAGGACGGTTGCGCCATATTTCGCCCTAGCCGCGGTCTTCGTCTTGCTGGCGCTTGCAGCCGCCGTAGGCGTCGTGGGTTGCGGCATCGCCGCCCTGTGGATCGCGCTTCTGCCGGCAGGCGGCCCGTGGGGAGCGCCGCTGATCTGCGCCGGCGTGCTGTTGTGCATCGCCGCGGCGCTGCTCGGCGGCGGATATTGGCTGTTGCGCGGTCGCGACCGGCCGAAGACCGCGACCAGCGCGCTTGCCGCCGCGCTTGAGAGCGGCGACTTCGCACCGCTGGTCCGCGAGCACAAGTGGCTCCTGATCGCCTTGGCGCTGATGGGCGGCCTGACTGCCGCCGGCAAGCTCAGCAAGTCTCGAAGAGACTAGCCGCCCGCGCGATGCTCGGCCGGGCCTTTGTGCAGGCTCAGATTGTGGGCGGTATTGATGAGCCCGACATGCGAGAACGCCTGCGGGAAATTCCCCAGCAGCCGCTTGGCGTGCGGATCGTACTCCTCGGCGAGCAGGCCAACATCGTTGCGCAACGCGAGCAGCCGCTCGAACATCACGCGCGCCTCGCGGCGCCGCCCCGCCAGCGCATAGTTGTCGGCGAGCCAGAACGAGCAGATCAGGAACGCGCCTTCACTGCCCATCAATCCGTCGGGCGCCTGATCGGGAATATACCGCCGCACCAAGCCGTCAAACGCCAGATCCTTGGCGACGGCATCCATCGTCTTGATCACGCGCGGATCGTCGGGCGGCAGGAATCCGACTAACGGAACTCGCAACAGTGCGGCGTCGAGCGCCTTGCCGCCGAACTGCTGCACGAAGACGCCACGCTCGGGATCGACGCCGTGCGTGCAGACCTCGAGGTGGATCTGATCGCGCACCGCAGCCCATCGCTTCGCCGGGCCTTTGAGGCCGAATTTCTCGGCTGAGCGCACGGCGCGATCGAAGGCCACCCAGGCCATCACCGCTGAATGAGTGTTGCGTTGCTCGGCGCGGCGTGCCTCCCAGATGCCGGAATCGGGCTCGCGCCAATGGCCTTCGAGGTATTCGAGCAATTCCTGCTGGACGCGTTCGGCATCGTCCTCGGGCTCCGCGCCGTGCGCACGCGCCGTATAGAAGGCGTCCATCACTTCGCCATAGATGTCCATCTGCCGCTGCAGATGGGCGGCGTTGCCGACCCGCACCGGGCGGCTGTCGGCGAAGCCCCCGAGCCACGGCACCTCATATTCGCTGAGCCGCCGCTCGCCGGCGATGCCGTACATGATCTGCATGTCCGCGGGCGCACCGGCGATCGCGCGGAGCAGCCACTCACGCCAAGCCTTTGCCTCCTCGATATAACCCGACAGGATGAAGGCGAAAAGGGTGAAGGTCGCGTCGCGCAGCCAGCAATAGCGGTAATCCCAGTTGCGTTCGCCGCCGAGCCGCTCCGGCAGCGAGGTGGTCGGCGCGGCAACGATGCCGCCGGTCGGTGCATAGGTGAGCGCCTTGAGCGTCAACAGCGAGCGCATCACGGCATCGTGCCATTCGCCGCCGGCCTCGCGCGCACAGCGCGCGCTCCATTCGCGCCAATAGGCTTCGGTGTCGTCGAGCGCGACGGCTGGATCGAGCGCCGGCGGCTCGTCGTCATAGGAGCGGCACCAACTGAGCGTACACGGCACGGTCTCGCCCGCGCGGACGGTGAATTGGCCGACCGTAGTCTTGCCGTGCCCCTTGAGCTCGACCGCAGTGCGCAAGACGATGGATTCGGGGCCGGCCACGGCGCGCAGACCATGCGCGCGCCGCCGCACCCAGGGAACGATGCTGCCGTAGTCGAACCGGAAGATCGCCTCGAACTTCATCGGCACCGCGCCGCGTTCGCCGCGGACGATCCGCATGACGTCGACGATCCCTTGTCGTGCCTTGGGCATGAAGTCGATCAGCGTGACGACGCCGGAATCGCAGACGAACCGCGTCTCGAGCACCATCGTGTCGCCGCGATAGCGTCGCTCGACCTTGCGCACGGGCTCGACCGGCGCGATCAGCCATCGGCCATTATCGGGCGTGCCGAGAAGCGCCGCGAAGCACGCAGACGCGTCGAAGCGCGGAAGCGCCAGCCAATCGATCGAGCCGTCGCGACCGACCAGCGCAGCGGTGGCGCAGTTGCCGATCAGCGCGTAATCCTCGATTCGAGCCGTCGGCTTGCTGGGCGTGGTCATGCGGGGCGACGGTCGGCCGTCGCGACAGATGATGTCAAGCAAAACGGCCGCGACGAGGCGTTCCGCGTGTCGGGACGCAACATGGCAACCTCCGGAAGGCGCGGGTGTGCAACCGGGACAATTTCGCGATTAAAGTCGCCGCGGCCGCAAGGGTTCCCTTTGGGGCGTGCGCTTAATGTCGCAGCTTGAGACGATTCAGCAGTTCGACGAGCCGTCGCGGCAGGGGTTCGGCGCAAATACGGCCGTATAACTGGCGCAGCGCCGCCGCGATCCGATCGGTCTCGCATTGCGTCGGCTTTTCCGGCGGCACGGCCTTGTTCGGCGCGGAGTGTTCCTTGTCACGGGACGCCGCCATCGGCATCGGCCTAGGCTCAGCCACGGTGTCGGGCCGGCCGCAGCGGCCGGACACCACTGCCGAATACGCGAAATACGCGCGGGTCGAAGCCGCTGCCGTCCTTTGCCGGACCGGCAATGACCGTAGGGAAATCGGATCGGTGGCTGCGTTGAACCATGCGAACGCCTCGCGCCTCTCGAAGAAAACGGCGGCGCAGGCGGATTGGTTCAAACCGCTCAGCCCAGCTTGGTCGCGTCGGAACCGGGGTGATCGACCTTTTCCGTAAGGCTGTTGGCGGTCATTGCAGGGTCTCGAGCTCGGCAAGACGCCGGCAGGCGTGGATGCTGCGCGCACAGGCGCCGATGCAGGTTTCGCCGTCGTCCTCGTCGACGCAGCGCGCGCATTCGGCGCCGCAGCGCTCGCCGAGCTCGGCGCAGAGCATGGCGAGCGGCCGGTTGAGTCGCGTCGTGAAATCGGTCAATGACGACGCCAGCGCGCGGTTGATTTCGGCGCAATCGAGTAGCAGCGTGCCAAAGCGGATCGCCTCGACGCCATAGCCGCGTTCGAGCGCGGCCGCAAGATCGAGGCAGGCGCGATGGCAAGCGTGGCAGCATGCGATGCAGTCCACGCGCTCCAGGCGCTCGAACTGCTCGAACAATTCGTCTTCGCGTGCGTCGATGTCGCTTCGAAGCATGCTTTTCTCCCAGTGAACCGCGCCACTTTGCCGCTACGAAATCCCGGCCTGATGGGGATGAAACACATGCCGAAAAGCCCGCTTCCCGAAGTGGCCAAGATCAAGATTTAGGCCGACCGGAGTTCGCGGTCGGTCACAGCCTGTGGCCGGTGGTCAGCTGCCGACGACCTCGCAAAACGCCTCGTTGCCGGCGACGCGGCAGAACAACGCCCGGTTGATCGCGTCCTCGACGACGCGGATGTCGTGCGGGTCGTCGATCACGAACACCGGCGCGTCGCGCCGGCGCAAGGCCGCCGGGCGGCCGCCGAGGAAAACGACGGGCATATCGTCACCTTCGAGCATGGCGCGCACCGGACCGATGCCGCCCATGCCGCGATGAAGATCGACGACGATCAGATCAGGACGCCGTCGCTGAGCCAACGCCGCCGCGCTGCGCGTGTCGGCGGCAACGCCGAGTAGTGTATGACCGGATTGGCTGATGAGATCCGCGAGATCGTTGGCCAGCGGCTTCTTGTTCTCGATGACGAGGATGCGCGCGACGCAGATATCGCGTAGTACGGCGCAGGACGCGGCCAGTCGCCGGCGCGCTTCGCCCTTCGGCAGCACGAGCATATCAGCCGCGCGCTCGAGCGAAAATCCCTCGAGCAAGGTCAGCAACACCAGACGACGGTCGGTCGGTTGCAGACGGAGGATAGCGCGACTCAAATTACCGTCGAATTCGATGTCGGCCGACGCTTCGTCTTCGAGGCCGCAGGCATCGATGGCGTCATGCAGCAGATCGAAGAGCTGCACGGCGGTGGGGCGACGGGCATCGAGCCGCCCAGGCTCCTGGATCAAGGTTTCAAGGCACAGTTCGATGTAACGATCGCCGGTATGCGACGAGCCGGTGACAGCCGCAGCATAGCGGCGCAGTCGCGGCAAACGAGAAAGGATCGATTCGGCGAATGTCCGCATGACACACACGATATTGTCGACGAATGGATGCCGAAATCGTCGCCATCACAGCACGAGCGCGATGCGGCGGGTGTGAGAAAGCTGTGTTTTGAATATTACGAAGATATCGCGGGCCTGAGCACGCGCACGCCGGCGGCGCCGACGACAATCGCTTCTGCCGCGAGGCCAAAAAAGAGCCCGCACTCGACGACGCCGGGAATCGCCGCCAATCGCGTCGCCAACCCTGCGGGGTCGGCGATGGTGCCGCAAGTGCAGTCGGCGATCAGCAGGCCGTCATCGGTGACGAAATCGCGACCGTCCGCCTGGCGAATGATCCCCGCAACGCCGAGTGCCGCCAGCTGGCGCAGCGCCAGCGCACGCGCGAACGGCAGCAGCGCGATGGGAAGCGACGCACGCGCGCCGAGGCGGTCGACCAGCTTGCTGTCGTCCGCGATCACGATGAAGCGCCGGCTTGCCTGTGCGACGAGCTTCTCGCGCACCAGGCTGCCGCCGCCGCCTTTGATGAGATTGAGCGTGGTGCGCTCGATTTCATCGGCGCCGTCGATCGCCACATCGATCGTCCGGCCATCGAACGCAACCAGCGGTATGCCGTATTCGCGCGCAAGCGTGGCGGTGCGTTCCGATGTCGGCACACCGGCGATGCGCAAGCCGCCGGCGATCCGCGTGCCCAGCGCCGCCAGCGCGAACGCGGCGGTGGTGCCGGTGCCGAGTCCGACGGTCATACCGTCGGACACCGCCGCGACGGCGCGCTCCGCCGCCGCACGCTTGAAGCCGTCGATCGTCGCTGGCGTTTCCGGCATGGGCTCAGCCGCCGCGACGGCGCCGCACCGGCACGCCGGCCCGCGCCAGCTCGCTGCCAAGCCGGCCCGTCAGCCAGAGGCCGAACATCCGCAGATCGCTGACGAACGACCACAAGGGATGAGTGAACGTGGCAGGATGGTTCTTCTCGAACGCCGCATGCGCGATCCACGCCGGACCGTACCCGGCCAGGATCGCACCACCCAGGAACCAGACGCTGCCGGTCGCGACGAGAGCGGCGAGGCAGACGATGGCGGCGCCGGTGCCGAAAAAATGCCAGTAGCGCGTTGCGGCGCAGCCGTGTTCACGCAGGTAATGCGTCCAGAACCGCGCATAATCGTCGATCGGGTCGGTGCGCCGGCGCTGCGGCCGGGTGGTTTTGCGGGCCATGCTCGCGGCTGACTATAGAAAACCGGCCAGGGGGTACCGCCAGGGGCCGGTAGCATGCAGGCTTTGCCTTTAATCTGCCAAAATCAAGCGTCTCACTTGGCCACAGACCACAGATTAGGTGGGGCGCCTGCCGCCCCAATCGTCCGCCGCGGAGGTCCCAATGAAGCATGCTGCCCTTGCTCTGGTTGCCACCCTCACCTTGAGTGGCGGCGCGCACGCCCAAGTCTGGCCGAATGCGACGCCGTCGCCCTATGGCCCCGCGACCGCCTCCGGTCCGTCGGCCACGCCCGCGCCGGCCATGACGACGATGCCCGCGCCAGCGGCGGCGAGCGGCAACGAGCTCGGCGCACCGCCGCATGCGCTGGGCACTGCCGCGCCAAACCTGGGCATGTCGAGCTCAGCGGCGACGTCCGGATCGGGCGCGCCGGTGATCGCCGACGTCGACAACCCGCAAAGCAGCCGCGCGACCGCCGCGCTCAACGTGCTCGAGGCCCAAGGCTATGCCGGATTCAGCGACTTCCGTCCGAACGGCAGCATGTTCACGGCGCTCGTGAACGACGATGGCCAGCAGTTCCCCGTCGTGATCAATCCGGATACGGGACAGATTTCGCGGCAATAGGCCTAGAACGCGCTGGCGACGGCAGCGCTGCCGGCGTATCATCAGCGCCTTCGCACGGACCATGGCACGAACGCAATCGCTGCCGACCGCTGCCGTTATCGTTTTCGCCGTCGCGCTGTGCGCGTTCGTCAAGCCGGCGTGCGCCGATATGCAAACCTACAAATACGCAGTCGAGCACCCGACCTTCGGGCATATCGGCACCTATACCAACATCGTCGAGCAATCGGGCGATCGCACCCACGTCGAGAGCGTACTCCATGTCGCCATACGCTTGCTGGGCTTCGTCATCTACCGCCAGGATGCGACGCGGAGCGAAGACTGGCGCGGCGGTCGGCTCATCTCGTTCCACGGCGTCACCACCACCAACGGCGACAGCATCGAAGTCACCGGCAAGGCGCGCGGCAACGCTTTCGTGATTACCACGCCCAACGGCACGACTGTGGCGCCGGCCAACGTGCGACCGTCCAATCCGTGGTCGCGCGGCGTGCTGAACGCGCATGTTATGATGTCGACCAAGACCGGCAAGATCGAGAACGTGCGGATCAGCGGGGGCGGCGAGACGCCGATGACGTTCGACGGTCAGACCCGTCTGCTTCACCAATACCTGATCGACGGAGAGAAGCGCGGGGTTGTCTGGCTCGACGATCGCGGTGTCCCCGTCGCGTTCCAGGTATGGGAACAAGGCACGCCGATCGAGCTCGTGCTGATGTCGCCGGCGGTGCCTCCCCCCCAGACCGCGATGGGGCTGCACTGAGCGGCGCGGCGCCCTAGCCTTCGTCATCCCAAACTCCGATACTATTGCCCGCCGTAACGGAGCGGCGGGGGTGTGCGTGGACATCTATTCGGGTCCGGTGTTCGAGATGGCGCGGCAGCAGTTCCGCGCGGTTGCCGATCACCTCGGAATCCCCGAGAACGAACGTGATCGGCTGCTCTACCCGAAGCGCGCGATCGCTGTCGCGATTCCGGTCAACATGGACGACGGCCGCACGCGGGTGTTCGCCGGCTATCGCGTCCAGCATCATTTGACGCTCGGCCCCACCAAAGGCGGCACGCGCTTCGCGCCCAAGCTCGATCTCGGCGAGGTCGGCGCGCTCGCCATCTGGATGAGCTGGAAATGCGCGCTGGCCGGGCTGCCCTACGGCGGCGCCAAGGGCGGCGTCGCCTGCGACCCGCACGCCTTGTCGCGACGCGAGCTCGAAGCGGTATCACGCCGCTACATGCAGGAGATGATCCCGTTCGTCGGCCCGCACACCGACATCATGGCGCCCGATCTTGGCACCAACGAGCAGGTCATGGCCTGGTTCATGGACACCTACTCCATGTTCCAGGGCCACGCCGTCGCCGAGATCGTCACCGGCAAGCCCGTCGGGGTCGGCGGTACGGTGGGCCGGCGCGAGGCGACCGGCCGGGGCATTGCCTATCTCGTGGCGCGCGCGCTCGAGACGGTCAAGCTCAAGGCCGCCGATACCACGGCGATCGTTCAGGGTTTCGGCAATGTCGGTTCGGTCGCCGCCGCGTCCTTGGCGCGCCGCATGGGCATCCGGATCGTCGGCGTGTCGGATCACACCGCCGCCTATTACGATCCTCGCGGCCTGCCGCTCGATGCGATCGAGGCGCATGCGCGGACACGTGGCGGCGTGCTCGCCGGCTGGTCGAAAGAGGCTTTGATCGACGGCGATGAATTGCTGACGCGGCCGTGCACGGTGCTGGTCCCGGCCGCCGTCGAGCAGATGATCACCGAGCAGAACGCCGGCCGGCTCCAGTGCCGCATCCTGGCCGAAGGCGCCAACGGCCCGACGACGCCGGGCGCCGACGCGATCCTCGACCGGCGGCAGGACGAGATCTTCGTCATCCCCGACATCCTGTGCAACTCGGGCGGCGTCATCGTCTCCTATTTCGAGTGGGTGCAGGACCTCCAGCAGCTATTCTGGACCGAGACCGAGGTCAACCACCGCCTCGAGCAGATCATCGAGACGGCATTCCGCCAGATGACGCGGCGCGGTCGCAACGACCGGGTCTCCAACCGCGTCGCCGCGATGGCGCTCGGCGTCGAGAAAGTGCGCGCCGGCAAGCAGCTGCGCGGCCTGTTCCCGTGAGCCGGTCGTGACCGCGGTCCTCGTCGACAGCTTCGTCATCTTCGGCGTGATCGTCGATCCGATCGGCACGGCGGTGATCTTCGCGACGCTGACCCACGACTGGAGCCGCCGGGAGCAGCGCGAGGCAGCTTTGCGCGGCGTTGCGGTCGCGGCGATCCTGCTGCTGGTCTTCGCGTTCGCCGGCGCGCCGTTGCTCCGAGCGCTCGGCATCTCCCTCGCCGCCTTTCACATCGCGGGCGGCATCCTCCTGTTCCTGCTGGCGATCGACATGGCTTTCGCGCGTCCCTCCGGCATCCATGCGCCGACGCCGCCCGAGCGCGAGGAGGCGCTGCGGCGCGACGACATGGCGGTGTTTCCGCTCGCCTTTCCGCTCCTCGCCGGCCCCGGCGCGCTGACCTCGACCGTTCTCCTGGTCGGGCGCGCCGCAACGCCGTTCGCCGCGGCCACGGTGATCGCCGCCCTTGCGGTGGTGCTGGCCCTGACCCTCGCGGCGCTGCTCTACGCTGCACGGCTGTCGCACCTTCTGGGCATCACCGGCGCCAACGTCATCAGCCGGGTTCTGGGGCTGATCCTGGCGGCCCTGGCGGCGCAATTCGTGCTCGACGGCTTGGTATCCAGTGGCCTGCATCTCTAGGCCGTCGACGCGCGGGGGGAACCTCATTGCGGCGAAGGCATTGTAATTATGGCCGAAATCGAGCGTGGAGCGAGTAGTCATGGACGATGACGCGGCGCGAGCGATGAGACGGGTTCACCGCATGCCGTTGCGCGATATCTGGATTTGGATTGCACCGTGGCTCGCGGGCGTGCTTCTTGCCTGCGCCACGTTGCTCGGCTTCTTCACCGCCAGCGGCGCTCCCGGCCCGGACACTTATGCCGCCGGCCTGGCGACCGCCGGGCTGGCGTTCCTTGCGCTGGTCTGGCTGGTGAAGCGTTGCGTCGACCATCCGGCAGAGGGTTGGACGTTCGACATCCTGGTCGACCGATTGGAATCGCTGCTGCTGCTGGTCGCGCTGTTGATCGCGATCGGCATCGGCGGCCTGTTCCTGGCCGCCGATGCGCGCGGCGCGGCGCAATCCGCGGGCTATGCGCTGTTCGTCGTCTGCCTGATCTTCATCGCCTGGAACTTGAAGCACTATTACGACCGTACCGATTCGCATCGGCCCGGCGGCGGCGCCTCATCCGACTAGATCCGCTCCGGCAGCGGCTTGCCGCGCGTCTCCGGCAGGAACAGCGCCGCCACGAAACCGAGGATATAGATGAAGCTGAACGTCACCGCGGTGTTGCCGTAGCCGCCGAAATTCGCGATCAACGTCCCCGCGATGATCGGACCGATGAAGGCGATGAAGCGCGGCGCGTTGAAGGCGAAGGCGACGCCGGTGGCGCGCACCGGAGTCGGGAACAGCTCCGGCAGCCAGACCGGCATCCAGGAATATTGGCCCAGGGTGAAGAAGCCATTCACCGCCGCCGCCAGCAACAACAGGTTTAGATCGTGCGTCCACAGGAACAGCACCGGCGTCATCAGCAGCGACGCCGCGTAGAACACCAGCACCACTGGCTTGCGGCCATAAGCGTCGGCCAGGAACCCCAACCCGGCATAGCCGACGATGGCAGCGGCGTTATAGGCCATGCCGGTGTAACCCGCCCAAACCGGCCCCGACAGGCCGGCGCCAGCCGCGACCGACGCCACATAGCGCGGCACGAAGCTGGCGATGGCCCACCAGGCGAGCGTGGTCGACAGCGACATCAGGAACGTGGCCACCAACCGCTTTCGTACCGGCGGATCGGCGAACAACTCGACCAGGGTAAAGCGCGTTAGCGCGTGATCGGCAGCATCGAGCTTGCCGCCGCTTTGCTTGCGCGCGGTCGCCTCCTTGCGGCGCTTGTCGGTGCGCTCCCACACCGCCGATTCGGGAATGCCGCGCCGGATCCACAACGTCAACAGCCCAGGCACGACGCCGATCAGGTACATGAAACGCCAGGCGTTTGCGCCATGCGGGCCGACGAACACCCAGATCAGCGATGCGGCGAAGAAGCCGATGCCGAGGCCGCACTGCATAAGCCCGGCGCCGCGACCGCGCGCCTTGTCGGGCCACAGCTCGGCCGTGATGGAGGTGCCGGTCGCCCATTCCGAGCCGATCGCAACACCGACGATGAAGCGCAGCAGCGCGAACGATTCCCAGTCCCAGGCGATCGCGCTCAAGCCGGTCAGCAGGGAATAAGCGAGGATCGCCAGCATCATCGTCCGCTTGCGGCCGATGTAGTCGGCGAGGATGCCGCCGACCATGCCGCCGATGCCCCAGCCGAGGAGTGTGGTGGCGATGATGAAGCCGGCATAGGCCGGAATCCGCGCGTACTGGCCCGGATCGAGCAGTTGATGTAGGGCGACGCCGATCGTCAGGATCAGCGCATAGAGCTCGTATCCGTCGAACAGCCAGCCGAGATTGGTTGCGAGCAGCGTGTTCCACTGGCTGCGGTCGAGCGAGCGATACCACGGACCCGAGACATCAGTATTGATGGCCATCACAATCCTCCCCTGGTGGGGCGGTCATTCAGCCGCCGCTCTTGCGTTTACGCGACGCGACCTTGACCGCCTCGATGATTTCCGGATAGGCGCCACACCGACACAGGTTACCAGAAAGATAGTGCTTGATCTCGTCCTCGCTGGGATCCGGGTTTTCGTCCAGCAACTGCTTGGTCATCAAGACGAATCCCGGCGTGCAGAAGCCGCATTGGAAGGCGCCGCATTCGAGGAACGCCTCTTGCACCGGATCGAGCCGCTCGCCTGGCGCCAAGCCCTCGATGGTGTCGACCCGGGCGCCATCGACCGCGGCGGCTAGGAAGAGGCAGCCCGAGACGGCGCGGCCGTCGACGACCGCGGTGCAGCAGCCGCACAGCCCCTGGCCGCAGCTTTCGCGCGCGCCGAACAGCGCAAAGCGTTCGCGCAACACGTCGACGAGGGTCTCGTGCGTGCCGATCTCGGTCGCGACCGGCCGGCCGTTGAGGGTGAATTGAATGCGTCGGGTCGCGCTCATCGGCCGCCCTGCGCCAACGCGCGATAGACCGCCTCCGGCGTCAGCGGCAATTCCATCAGCCGCACGCCGACTGCGTCGTCGATGGCGTTGGCGATCGCCGGCGAAACGCCAAAGGTCGCGGTCTCCCCCACGCCCTTGGCGCCGAAGGGCCCGCTCTCCTGCACCGCGGCGACCGCCTCGTTCTCGATCCGCGCCGGTAGGTCGCGCAGGCCCGGAATCTTGTAGTCGGCAAGGCTAGGATTGAGCAGCTGCCCGTCGGCGAATTCCATGCGCTCCTGCATGGTGAAGCCAAGCTGCATGATCGCGCCACCTGAAAGCTGGGTCTCGACGATCCGCGGATTGATCGGCATGCCGAGGTCGGCGACGTTGATCAGGCGCGCGACGCGCACATGGCCGGTCTCGGTGTCGACCTCGACCTCGGCGCCGGTGCCGCCGACCATCCAGAACGGCGTCGCATTGGGCGTGAGACCAGTGTCGTGATCGGGCGAGGCGTAACTCGGGATGAAGCTGCCGACGCCGACGATGTTGCCGGCCTGCATGCCGTATTTGCGCCGGAAGAGCTCGGGCAGCGGGATATTGCTGCCCGGCGGCAGGCCGAGTTCGGCCTTGAGGGCCTCGACCTTGGCGCGCGCGTCCTCGGCGGCGCGCTTGACCGCGTGGCCCATGTGATAGGTCGAGCGCGAGCCAAGCGTCGCCATGTCGTAGGGCGTGACGTCAGTATCGGGATGCACGACGCGCACGGTTTCGGCCGGCATGTCGAGCGCCTCGGCGGCGATCTGCGCCATCGCCGTATCCGAGCCCTGCCCCATGTCGACGGTGCCGCAATAAAGCGCGCAGCTGCCGTCGGCATAGAGGTTCAGGATCGCGACCGAAGTGGTCGGCGCGATCGAGGCCTTGAAGCCGATGGCGAGGCCGCGGCCGCGCTTGACGACGCCCGCGCCGCGGTCGAACGACCGGCCCCAGCCGAGCCGCTCGACCAGCCGGTCGAGCACCTTGCCGGTGGCGGCGTCCTTCATCACCGTGCCGGTGGCTTGCGGCCGGCCGTCGCGCAGCAGATTGCGGCGGCGGAACTCGACCGGATCGATGCCGAGCGCGCGCGCGATCATGTCGGTATGGCTCTCATAGGCCCAGACCAGTTGGGGGATGCCGAAGCCACGCAGCGCACCCGCCGGCGGGCGGTTGGTGTAGAGCGCGTAGGAATCGATAGCGACATTGTCGATGTCGTAAGGCCCGGCGGCGGTGAAGCCCGATTTCTGCGTCACCCGCGGGCCGATATCGGCATAGGCGCCGCCGTTCCACCACACCTCGCATTCGCGCGCGGTGATGCGCCCATCCTTGGTCACCGCGCTCTTGATGCGGAAGGTCGAGGGATGCTTGGTGATGGTGAAGAACTGTTCGTCCATCGCCAGCGCAATTTTCACCGGCCGGCGCGTCAGCAGCGCCAATGCCGCCACCAGCGCCTCGAGCTTGATGTAGAGTTTGGCGCCGAAGCCGCCGCCGAGAAACGCCGTCTTGACGCGCACACGGTTCTCCGGCCAGCCGAGCAGGCGCGCGATCTCGATCCGCACGAAGGACGGACTTTGCGAGGCGGTATGGATGGTGAGGGTGCCGTCGCCCGGCTCGGCCGCCGAAACGAAGGGCTCGAGCGGCGTATGCATCACCGGCTGGGTACGGAAGGTGTGCTCGAAGACGCGGTCGGCGGCGGAGAAGGCCGGCTTCACGTCGCCGCGCCGCAGGCGGAAATCAAGCGCCAGGTTGGTGCCCTTGCGGCCTTCGAGATGCTTGAGATCGGGAAAAGTGCCGGCAGGCTTGAGGACGTCGTGGACGATCACCTTCGAGGTCATGGCCTCGACCTCGTCGCTCACCACCGGCAGCTCGTCGTATTCCGCCACGATCAGCCGCGCCGCTTCCTCGGCGACATGCGGATCCTCGGCCAGCACGACGGCGACCGGCTCGCCGATGTGCCGCACCTTGCCTTCCGCCAGGATCGGCTGATCGTGAAACGCCGGCCCGTAATAAGGATTGGCGATTACGCGGCGAATATCGTCGCTGACGAATACGGCATGAACGCCCGGCACGTGGCGCGCGGCATCGAGATCGATGCGGCGGATGCGGCCATGCACCACCGCGCTGCGGAAAATCTTGCCGTGCAGCATCCCCGGCACACGCCAGTTATGAATGTACTCGGCGCGGCCCGTCACCTTGGCGCGGCCCTCGAGCCGCGGCAGCGAGCGTCCGACCTGACCGGCCTTGGCCGTCGTGCTCATGCTGCCACCCCGCCGGCGGCCTGGGCCGCGCGCAGCGCGCGCGCGACGAAGACCTTGACCAGTTGCTTCTTGTAGGTGACCGAACCGCGCGCATCGCCGATGACATCCGCTTCCTCGGCCGCCGCCGTGCCCGTGCGCGCCAGTACCGCGTCGTCGAGCGCGCGTCCTGCGATCGCTGCCTCCGCCGCCTTGAGCCGCGTTGGCCGCTCGGTGGCCGCGCCCAGCACGATACGCGGCGACTGGATCGCGCCGCCGGCATCCTCCCACGCCACGGCAATGCCGAGCGCCGGCCAGTCGTCGGCCGAGCGCGTGGTACATTTGGCATAGGCGGCGCGCTTGTTGCCGAACGGCGGGATCACCGCCTCGACGACCAGCTCGTCGCCCTTGCAACCCGTCTCGTACAGGCCGGTGGCGAAGCCCTCGACCGGCACCGCGCGCTCGCCGCGCGGGCCGGCGAGCACCAGACGCGCATCGAGCGCGATCAGCACCGGCGGCAGATCGCTGTGCGGATCGGCATGGGCGAGATGGCCGCCGAGCGTCGCGACGTTGCGCACACGCACGTTCGATAGCGTCCGCAGCGTACGGCCGATGACCGGAAAGCTGCGCCGCAGCTCGGACGACCGTTCGAGCGTCGCCAGCCGCACCATCGCACCGATCCGTACCTCGCCGCCCGGCCCGGCCCAGATGCGCCCGAGCCGCTCGCCGGCGGCGCGCAGGCTGACCAGCCGCTTCGGCCGGAAGAAGCCCGACTTCATCAGCAGCATTAGCGCCGTGCCGCCGGCCAAGGGGCGCACTGCCGGATCATCGGGATCGAGCAGCTTGAACGCTTCGCTGAGCGACGATGGTTCGACGAGATCGAACGACATCACGAGACTGTCACCAACCGAAATTGCCTCAGGCGGTGGCGCGCGCCTTGACCTCCCCGCCGCTATCCGCTTCCAAATCCTCGAGGCGCCGCTTCGCCGGCTCGATGCCCCAGGCCCAAACCACGACGATCTGGATTACCAGCAGGCCGATCATCATCGCCAGCACGCCGGAAACGCCCCAATGCTGGAACAGCGCGACCACCAGCAGGGGCGTGACGATGGTCGCGCCGCGGCCGAACATATTGCAGATGCCGTTGGCCCGAAGACGGACCTCGGTCGGGAACAGCTCTGACGTGTAGACGCCGTAGAGGATCGAGGTCAGAACGTAGATGCCGACGATCAGTACGAAGCCGACGCCGAGCACCGTCTCGGGCTGCGTCATGAAGGGATAGATCGCACCCAGGACGATGCACCAGACCGAGCCGCCGATGATGGTGAATTTACGACCGAGCCGGTCGGCCGAAAATGCGCCGAGCGCGCAACCGATGAGCGAACCGGAAACGATCGCCAGCGTATAGGTCAGCGATTGGGTCACGCTCATCCCCTGCTTGACGAAGAACGTCGGCAGCCAGTTGACGAAGCCGAAGATCAACGCGTTGATGGTGATGAGGACGACGCTGCCGACGACCATGAGCGGCAGCAACCGCGGACCGGCGAGCGACGACAGCGTGAAGGCTTCGAGCGGCTTGGCCGGCGCCGGTGTCGGCAGCGGCTTGCCGCCCGAGACGTCGCGCTCGATGCGCTGGAGCAACTCGTCGGCCTCTTGCATGCGCCCCTGGGTTTCGAGCCAGCGCGGCGATTCCGGCAGGTTCTTGCGCAAATACCAGACGATCAGCGCGCCGATGCCGGCGACCACGAACAACGGCCGCCAGCCGAAGCTCGGGATGATCAGCCGCGCCAGAACCGCCGTCACCGGCAGGCCGGAAACGACGACGAAGGCCATGAACGCCATCCACTTGCCGCGCGTCTGCGGCGGCACGAATTCGGTCATGGTGCCATAGCCGACGACGATCTCGGCGCCGAGGCCGAAGCCCATGACGAAGCGCAGCCCGTTGAGCCAGTTGATGTCGGGCACGATCGCCGCCGCCAGCGACGCCAGGCCGAAGATCATCAAATTGAACTGATAGGTGAAGCGCCGGCCGTAGCGGTCGCCGAGGAAGCCCGCCGCCAGCGAGCCCAGCGTCATGCCGATGAAGGTGAGCGACAGGAACCAGCCGTTTTGCGCCAGCGTGGAAAAGCCGGTCTTCACCGTCGTGCCCAGCACCGGGCCGGCGATATAGAGATCGTAGCCGTCGAAGAACATGCCGGCGCCGATCAGCCAGAAGATGCGGTAATGCCAAGCGGAAATCGGCAGGCGATCGAGACGCGCGCCGGAATTGGCCATTGCGGACATGTAGTGAACCCCTCCCTGGAATTTATTGTGTGCGGCTTTGCTGCCGTATTGCCTATAACGCTAGCCGAAAGCGCATGCGATTACCATGGCGCGGAAAGGAGACGCGATGGATGCTGGCGTATCGGCCAGGCTCGACGTCGTCGCAACCGGCACTGGCCGGGCCGTGGTTCTGCTGCATTCGTTGTTGTCGGATCGCGGCACCTTCGATCGCACAGCGCCGCGCTTGGCGCGCGAGCGCCGTGTGCTGCTGGTCGACCTGCCGGGCTTCGGCGGCTCGGCGCCCGCCGGCCCGCGGCTGGAGGATTTCGCCGACCGGATCGCGGAGAATTTACCACGCCTCGGCCTGAAGCCGGACGAGACCGACGTTCTGGGCAACGGCTTCGGCGGTTTCATCGCGGTGGCACTGGCGGTGCGTCATGGAGCCAAATTCGACCGGCTGGTGCTGGTCGACAGCGGCGCGGCGATCCCGGCCGCCGGCAAGTCGGCCTTCGACAAGATGGCGGCGGCGGTCGAGAGCGGCGGCATGGCGGCCGTGCTCGACGCGGCTCTGGCGCGCATGTTTCCGGCGGATTTTCTCGCCGCGCATCCCGAGATCGCCGAACAGCGCCGCGCCGCGCTGCTGGCCATGAATCCGCAGTGCTTCGCCGCCGCCTGCCGCGCGCTGGCCGCGCTCGATCTGCGCGGCGCGATCCGGTCGATCCGCAATCCGACACTGGTCGTGGTCGGGCTCAAGGACACGGCGACGCCGCCGGCGCTGTCGCACGAGCTCGCCGCGACCATCCCTGGCGCGCAGCTCATCGAGCTACCGCATTGCGGGCATTCGCCGCATATCCAGGACCCGGAGGGGTTCTGGAACGCGGTGAAGCCGTTCCTCGGTTTGCAGGATTAGCCCACCGGCAAGGCGGTGCGGTATTTGACCTGCTTCAGCGCGAAGCTCGACTTGATGCTGGCGACGCCGGGCACGCGCGTCAGGTGCTCGACCAGGAAGCGTTCGTAGGCCGAAAGATCGGCGGTGACGATACGCAACAGGTAATCGGCGTCGCCGGTCATCAGATAGCATTCCATGACCTCGGGCCGCTTGAGGATCGCCACCTCGAAACGCTCGAGCGCGCTTTCGATCTGGCGCTCGAGCGTGACGTTGACGAAGACGCTCACCGGCAAGCCGACGGCCGCCGGATCGAGCAGCGCGACATAGCGCCGAATGGTTCCCGTCTCCTCGAGCGCGCGCACCCGGCGCAGGCACGGCGACGGGCTCAAGCCGACGGCCTCGGCAAGCTCGACATTGGTCAGCCGCGCATTGTCCTGGAGTCGGCCAAGGATGCGGCGGTCTATGACATCGAGCGCCGTCTGGCGCAATATTTCGCTCAATAATTCCTCCTTGGCGCAATAGAACTATAAAATTGAAGCGAATCCTTGGCATCTTCGCAATGATTTTCCGCGGACCGCTGCGCTAAGAGTTGGGCCATGGCCCTGGCCCAGCGACAGAAGCCGCGCCCAGCTGCGGCGATCGGCCGGCTCGCCCTGCTGCAGGCGCTCGAACGCAAGGTGCTGTGGCTCAGCACCTGGACGATCCATCACGCCAATCACCTGCGACCCAATCGCGACGGTCTCAAGGTCGGCGGTCATCAGGCCAGCTGCGCCTCGGCGGTGACGCTGCTCACCGCGCTCTATTTCCATGCCTTGCGGCCGGAGGACCGGATCGCGGTCAAGCCGCATGCCGCGCCGGTGCTGCACGCGATCCAGTATCTGCTCGGCCGGCAGAGTCGCGCCGCCCTGGAGGGCTTCCGCGCGTTCGGCGGCGCGCAGTCCTATCCGTCGCGCACCAAGGACAGCGCGCCGGTGGATTTTTCCACCGGCTCGGTCGGGCTTGGCGTCGGCATGACGTTGTTCGCGGCGCTGACGCAGGATTACGTGCACATGCACGGTCTGGCGCCTAAGAGCCGATCCAAGAAGTTAGGATTCAGGAGCAACGGGCTGGCCTGGTCAAGCGGCGGAGCATGATGCGGATCATGGCGAGACGGACGAAGGCGGCGGCGGATCGGGCGTAGCGCTCGAAGTCG
>JBOHLS010000011.1:0-83635 GCA_050729835.1 Allostellaceae bacterium
CTTGACCGCCCCGATCTTCGATGCGAAAACCAGCCCGCCAGTCACGCCCCGCGCCCGGGCGACATCAATCGGAACCCCGGGCGACTTCGTCTCGGAATCAGTGGGCGACTTCGCCGGAATCCGCAGTCCGGATTCATTGGGGTGTGGTTTGGTGGTTTTCTCAGCCCCATGACCTTGGACATGGTGGTCGGCGTGAGCATGGTCGGAATGTCGATCTGGACGCTGATACCCGACAAGCCGGAAAGGGTTGAACCAGCAGCGCGATACGGTGTGTTTATCACCACTCTCATTGCTTTTTTTGTTGCAGAGATTGGCGACAAGACGCAACTCGCGACGATTGCGCTTGCGGCAGGCTATCGCAATCTTCTGGCGGTGGTGTTGGGAACCACGAGCGGGATGCTATTGGCGAACGTGCCTGTCGTGTTTCTCGGGAGCGCTTTCGCCCATCATCTACCCATGAAAGCCATCCGCTATAGCGCGGCGGCCCTCTTCGCAATCATTGGCGCTGTGTTCATCGCGCGATCAACGGGACATAATATCTTTTAGCGCGGGCCGATTATAGACGAGAAGGAACCAAAGACATGATGGCTTCGCTTGGCAATCTATATTCAGCATCGGCGATTCTGCTCATGATCGCTGTTGTCGTGGTTGGCGTCCTGCACACAGCGGTTCCCGATCATTGGGTTCCTATCAGTCTGCTCGCCCGCCAGCACGGCTGGTCGAGGGCTGAAACTGCGCGCGCCGCTGCACGGGCTGGAGCGGGTCACGTTCTTTCAACCCTTCTCATTGGTGTTGTTGTTTGGCTTGTTGGAGTTGCTACGGCTCAACGGTTCGGTGGCGTGATCAACACGCTTTCCAGTCTGGCACTAATTGGATTCGGCGGATGGTGCGTTGTTTCGGCACTGAATGAATTACGCAGCGAACATGAACATCATCATGGTCACGATCACGATCACGAGCATGGCCACGGTCAAGGACATCGCCACGACCATCATGAGAGTGAGATTCATCACGTCCACATTCACCGGCATGAAGGCCGTCCGCCGCATGTCCATATGCATGCCCATGCCCTCGCAACGGCCCATCCGATCACGTCAGCGATGGCGTTCGACCCTCCTTTTCACCAGCACTCACATAAGGCAACGGGTCGAGGGGCGCTCCTGGTCATTCTCGGCTCATCGCCGATGATCGAAGGTATCCCGGTCTTTTTTGCCGCCGGCAAGTTCGGTCCTGGCCTAATCGTGCTGATGTCCATTTTGTTCGCAGCAAGCACCATCGCCACATACATGGTTCTGTGCGTCTACTCGGCGGCAGGCTTGGAGAGAATGAAACTTGGCCCGCTAGAGCGTTATGGCGAACTCTTGAGCGGCGCTTTTATCGCCCTCGTGGGGGTCGTCTTTTGGATTTGGCCGGTTCTCTAAATTCCTAGCGATTTCCGCCAATCCTTGGCACGGGCATCGCGACAAAAATTAGTTGCAGGTGGGGAAAACAGAAAAATTCCCTGTTAAGCCATTAAAATATAACGCATAACAAAATTGGCGGAGGGAGTGGGATTCGAACCCACGTTACGGTTTCCCGTAAACACGCTTTCCAAGCGTGCGCCTTAAACCGCTCGGCCACCCCTCCGGAGCGCGCGCAGCCTAATGAAGCGGTAAAACGGACGCAACCGCCCGGTGCCGGGCGGGCTCAGGCGACGTGGCTGCCGATCTCGCGTTCGACCGGCGGAGCGAGCGGCAGGCCGGCATAATCGCTGCGCAGCTCGGCGCGGATTCGGTTGATCTCGGAGATGATATCGACCCAGATCGCGGCGGCGCCGGCATCGCCGCTGTCCATCAACGAAGCGGCGCGGAAGCCGGCCTTGATCGTAGCGCCGGTGCCGTGCCGACGGATCATCAGCTGGGCGGCCTGACGGAGTTCGGAATGACGCAGCATCACAGCAAGCTTTCGGCAGAGCGGTCGGCGGGCGCGAACCCGCGCTATTTTCATAACATTGAGACGTGAACAGGGTATTGACGCGGTAACCTTGCCAAGGTCCCGGCCTCTGCCGCACCATCTTTGCCGGGCGTTAACCAAACTCGGCCCGAGCGGGGGAGATCGGCGGAATGACGGGCGCGTTGCGGCTTCTCAGCCGCTGGTTCGGTGCGGCGTTGTTGATCGCGGCCTTGCTCGTGTTCGGCCACGATTTGCTGGGCTGGCGGGCGGCGCATGCGTTCGCGCCCATCTCGCTCGGCGAATTGTGGTTCGAGCTGCACCGCGCCAGCCTGGCGGCGGCGCGGCGCGACTTGCCGGCGCCACTTTGGGATCCGGTCATGGTTACGCTGTTGCGGCTGTGGGCTGTGCCGGCCCTGGCGTTGCCCGGCTTGGTGCTTTACTGCTGGCCGGCGCGCAAGCGCCGCCGTTAGGCGTCACTCGTCGCCCATCTTGAGCGCGGCGATGAAGGCCGATTGCGGAATCTCAACCTTGCCGAACTGGCGCATCCGCTTGCGGCCTTCCTTCTGCTTCTCCAGCAGTTTCCGTTTCCGGGTCACGTCGCCGCCATAGCACTTGGCGAGCACGTCCTTGCGCAAGGCCTTCACCGTCTCGCGCGCGATGACGCGGCCGCCGATCGCCGCCTGGATGGCGATCAGGAACAGTTGGCGCGGGATGAGCTCCTTCAGCCGCTCGCACATCGCGCGGCCGCGCCGTTCCGCCTGGCTGCGGTGAGCGATGGTGGCGAGCGCATCGACCGGATCGCCGTTGACCAGGATGTTCATCTGCACCAGATCGCCCGCCTCGTATCCGTCCATCTGATAGTCGAAGCTGGCATAACCACGACTCACGGACTTGAGCCGGTCGTAGAAATCGAACACGACCTCGTTCAACGGCAGCCGGTAGACCACCATGGCGCGGCGGCCGGCATAGGTCAGGTCCTTCTGCGCGCCACGCCGCTCCTCGCACAGCTTCAGCACGCTGCCGAGATAGTCGTCGGGGACCAGGATGGTCGCCTTGATCCAAGGCTCTTCCATGTGATCGAGCTTGACCGGATCCGGCATGTCGACCGGGTTGTGCAACGCCACCATCGAGCCGTCGGTCAGATGGACGTGGTAGACGACCGAGGGGGCCGTCGGAATGAGATCGAGATTGAACTCGCGCTCGAGCCGTTCCTGGATGATCTCCAAATGCAGCAGTCCCAGAAATCCGCAGCGGAAGCCGAAGCCCAGCGCGGCAGAGGTCTCGGGCTCGTACTCGAAGCTCGCATCGTTGAGCCGGAGTTTCGACAGGCTGTCGCGCAGATGGTCGTAATCGGCGGCGTCGGCGGGAAACAGGCCGCAGAACACCACGGGTTGCAACGGCTTGAAGCCGGGCAGCGGTTGCGCCGCCGGCCGCCGGTCCTCGGTGATGGTATCGCCAATCTTGCAATCGGCGACGGTCTTGATGCCCGCGGTGATGAACCCGATGTCTCCGGGTCCGAGCTCGGCCATCGGCAACGGCTTGGGCGTGAACACGCCGACTTTCTCGACGACATGATCGGCGCCGGTCGCCATGAAACGGATTTTCAGCCCGGGCTTTAGGATTCCGTCCTTGACGCGCACCAGGATGACGACGCCGAGATAGGAATCGTACCAGCTGTCGACCAGCAGCGCCTTGAGCGGCGCCTGCGCGTCGCCTTGCGGCGCCGGCAGGCGCTCGACCAGCGCTTCGAGCACGGCGTCGATGTTGAGCCCGGTCTTGGCCGAGATTTCGATCGCGCCCGAGGCATCGAGCCCGATTACTTCCTCGATCTGCTCCCGCACGCGCTGCGGCTCGGCCGCCGGCAGGTCGATCTTGTTCAAGATCGGCACGATCTCGTGCCCGGCGTCGATCGCCTGATAGACGTTCGCCAGCGTCTGCGCCTCGACGCCCTGGCTGGCGTCGACCACCAGCAGCGAGCCCTCGCACGCCGCCAGGGACCGGCTCACCTCGTAGGCGAAGTCGACGTGGCCCGGCGTGTCCATCAGATTGAGCTCGTAGGCTTGGCCGTTCTTCGCCGTGTAGTTGAGGCGGACGGTCTGCGCCTTGATGGTGATGCCGCGCTCGCGCTCGATGTCCATCGAATCGAGCACCTGGGCGCGCATCTCGCGCGCCTCGAGGCCGCCGCAGCGCTCGATCAGCCGGTCGGCCAGGGTCGACTTGCCGTGGTCGATATGGGCGATGATCGCGAAGTTCCGGATATGCGCGAGATCGGTCATGGAACCATAACTATGCACGCCACCAATCGGCGAGCGACGTGACTTCCCGGAAGCCGGTGAAGGCGACGTTCGCCGCTTGCGGTACGCCGATCATGTTCACCGACACGGTATTGCCGAAGACGTTCTTTTGCACGCCGAAGAAGTTGGCCGGGTTGAACAGCGGCGACAGGTGCCAGTAAAGCCGGTAGCCGAGCTCGAACAGCAACGCGAGCAAGGCCACGGATTTTTCCTGGCGGTCGTTTTCGACGTAGAGCACCGGCCGGTGCCGCGCCAGCGCCGCGCGGCCGCCTTCGAGGCACCTCGCCCTCCATGCCCTCGATGTCGATCTTAACGAAATGGCACCGGTCGAGCGCCAGGGAATCGAGCGTCACTTGCGGCACTGTTTCGCCCGCCGTGAACGCGCCGAGCGCCAGTCCGCCAAAATTATTCGTTGCGCCATAATTGAGCGGCGGCACCAGGACATTGCCCGCCTCGCGGCCGACGCAGGCCTGATGCGTGAAGACGTTCGACGGCGCATTCAGCACGACGTTGGCGCAGAGAATCTGATGGATGATGCGCTGCGTCTCGAAGGCGATGACACGACCGCCACGACCCACCGCCTGGGCGAAATAGACCGTGTGCGCGCCCATGTTGGCGCCGAGATCGAGCACGGTCATGCCCGGCTTGACGATCTGCGCGAAGAGCGCGGTTTCGGCTTCGGAAAACTCGCCGTAGAGATCGAGCGAGCCGCCGACATAGCGATCTGTCGCAAGGTAGAGCATCACGCCGTGACGGCAGCGTTTAGCGCGCAGCGGCGGCCGGTCGAAGACCAACCGGTCATCCACAACCGCCTGTGGCGAGGCGTTCACCGCCGGAGGCTTCCGCCGGTGGCCTTTTCGACGGCGGCCACCAGCTTGGCCGAGAAACCCTCGATTTCGGCGTCGGTGAGGGTCGCCTCGGCCGGCTGCAAGGTCACGCTGATCGCCAGCGACTTCTTGTCCTCGGGCAAGCCCTTGCCTTGATAGAGGTCGAACAGCCGAACCTCCGACACCAGCTTGCGATCGATGCCGCGCGCGGCGCGCAGCAGGGTTTCCGCCGGCACGGCCGCGTCGACGACGAAGGCGAAATCGCGGCTCACCGGCTGGAACGGCGACAACTTGAGCAGCGGCTGCGCGGCGCCCTTGGCACGCGGCTCGGGCACAGCATCGAGAAACACCTCGAAGCCGGCGACCGGCCCTTCGACCGCCAACGACCGCAGCACGCCGGGATGGATTTCGCCGAAGGTCGCGAGCGCCTTCGGCCCCTGGCGCAACGTGCCGGAGCGGCCGGGATGATACCAAGCTGGCGCCGCAGCCTCGAGCTGCACCGCTTCGGCGGCCACGCCAGCGGCGGCCAAGGCGGCGAGCGCATCGGCCTTGGCGTCGAACGCGCCCACTTGGCGCGCCGGCTCGTCCCAGGCCTTGCGCCGGACGGCGCCGGCGCGGATGCCGGCGGCAACGAGATCCTGGCCTTCAGGCGTGTCGTCGCGATAGCTCGGTCCGATTTCGAACAGCGCGGCATCGGCGAGGCCACGATCGGCGTTGCGCCGCGCTGCGACGAGCAAATTCGGTAATATCGACGGCCGCATGGCGTCGAGATCGGCGCTGATCGGATTGAGCAGCTTCAGGTTCGCCGCGCCGCCGCCGAACATCATCGCATCCTTCGACGCCAGGAACGAGAAGCTCACCGCCTCGACCAGGCCGCGCACCGCCAGCGTGCGCCGGACCAGGCCGGCGCGGCGTTGCGCCGGGGTCAACGCCGGTGCCGGCACGGCGCCATCGCGCGGCAGCGATTCCGCCGGAATCGAATCGTAGCCGTAGATGCGCAAGACCTCTTCGACCAGACAGGCCTCGCCTTCGATATCGGCCCGCCACGACGGCGGCTCGACCTCGAGGCGATCGCCGGTTCCTTCGACAGCGCAGCCGAGTGCCTGGAGGATGCGGCGCTGCTCGCCGGCGGCGATTTCGACGCCGCCGAGGCTGCGCACCCGATCGGGCCGGAAGCCGATGGTGCGCCGCCATTGCGGCACCGCGCCGGCGACGGCAATTTCCGAGGCCGTGCCGCCGCAGTGCTCGAGGATCAGCCGCGCCGCGATCTCGAGCCCCGGGCGGACGAACTCAGGATCGAGTCCGCGCTCGAAGCGATAACGCGCATCGCTTTGCAGGTTGAGCTTGCGGCCGGTTGCCGCCGTCCGCACCGGATCGAACAACGCCGCCTCGATAAAGACGCTGGTCGTGGCCTCCGTGCAGCCGCTTGCAGCACCGCCGATCACGCCGCCCAGGCTAAGGACGCCGCTGGCATCGGCGATCACCGTCATGTCCGGCTCGAGCGCGCAGGTCTTGCCGTTGAGCGCGGCCAAGCTTTCGCCCGCGCGCGCACCGCGCACCGCAAGATCGCCTTTGAGCTTGTCGGCGTCGAAGACATGCAGCGGCCGGCCGAGATCGAAGGTCAGGAAGTTGGTGATGTCGACCAGCGCCGAGATCGGCCGCAGGCCGATCGAGCTCAGCCGCTCCTGCAGCCAGGCCGGGCTCGGGCCGTTCTTGAGGCCGCGCACGAGGCGGCCCAGGAATAGCGGGCAGGCCTTGTCGTCAGGCCCCGCCAGGTGAACGGCAATGGGACACGGGAATGCGCCGGCGACCGGCGCCGCGTCGAGGACCTTGAGCCTGCCCAGGCCGGCGGCGGCGAGGTCGCGCGCGAGGCCGCGCACGCTCAGGCAATCGGCGCGATTGGGCGTGACCTTGACATCGAGCACCGGATCGTCGAGACGCGCCGCCTTGACGAAGCTGTCGCCCGGCCGCGCATCTGCGGACAATTCGATGATGCCGGCGTGATCGTCCGACAGCATGAGCTCATAGCCCGAGCACAGCATGCCGTTCGACACCACGCCGCGGATCTTGCTCGCCTTCAGCGCCTGACCCGAGCGCGGGATGACCGCGCCCGGCGGCGCGAAGACGCCGAGCATCCCGGCGCGAGCGTTGGGCGCGCCGCACACCACCTCGACCTTCGCCGTGCCGGTATCGACCAGGCAGAGTTGGAGCTTGTCGGCGTCGGGATGCCGCTTCGCCTCGACCACCCGCGCGACGACGAACGGCGCCAGGTGCTTGCTGCGATCCTCGATGCTTTCGACTTCGAGACCGAGCATCACCAGCTTGGCGACGATGGCGTCGAGCGCGGCGGCGGTTTCGAGATGGATCTTGAACCAGCCTAGCGTCGTCTTCATCGCGCCAGGCCTCCGGCCAAAGTCGGCACGTCAAGCGGCAGGAAGCCGTAATGCCGGAGCCAGCGCAGATCGCTGTCGTAGAAGGTGCGCAGATCGGGGATGCCGTATTTGAGCATCGCGATGCGCTCGATCCCCATGCCGAAGGCGAAGCCCTGATACTGGTCGGGATCGATGTTGCAGTTGAGCAGCACCTTGGGATGGACCATGCCGCAGCCGAGAATCTCGAGCCAGTCGGCACCGGCGCCGATCTTGAGGCCGCCGCCCTCGCGCGAGCAGCCGATGTCAACCTCGGCCGACGGCTCGGTGAAGGGGAAATAGCTCGGCCGGAAACGCACCGGCAGATCGGCCATGCCGAAATAGGCGCGGCAAAAATCGATCAGGCAGCCTTTGAGATGGCCCATATGCGTCGCGCGATCGACGATCAGGCCTTCGACCTGATGGAACATCGGCGAATGGGTGGCGTCGTGATCCGAGCGGAAGGTGCGGCCGGGCACGATGATGCGGATCGGCGGATTCTGTCCCAGCATGGTGCGGATCTGCACCGGCGAGGTGTGGGTGCGCAGCACCTTGCGGCTGCCGTCGGCGGCGGTCGCCGCTAGATAGAAGGTGTCCTGCTCCTGCCGGGCCGGATGCTCGGGCGGAATGTTGAGCGCGGTGAAATTGTGGAAGTCATCCTCGATGTGCGGTCCTTCGGCGACGACGAAGCCCATGGCGCCGAAGATCGCGACGATCTCGTCGGTCGTCTGGCTGACCGGATGGATGCGGCCGGCGGGCGCCGCCTCGACCGGCAGGGTCACGTCAACGCGCTCCTGCGCCAGCCGCGCGTCGAGCGCCTGGTCGTTCAAGCGCGCCTGCGCCGCGGCAAGCGCCGTCTCGACCTCGCCCTTGAGCCGGTTGAGCGCCGCGCCGCGCGCCTTGCGCGCCTCGGGCGCGAACGTGCCGAGCTCCTTCAACAGGCCGGTGAGCCGGCCCTTGCGGCCGAGCGCTCCGACGCGGACCTGCTCCAGCCCGTCGAGGCTGGTCGCGTCCTTGACCAGGCGCAACAGCTCATCGCGGATGTGATCGAGGCTATCCATCGCCGCGCGCGCCCTCCTCAGGCGGCAAGGACCGACCGGCCCCCGCTTGCCGCCAGGACGATCGGTTCCGGCATATTACGCAGGGCCCGGCGCGCCGGCCTAGGCCTTGGGCAGAGCGCCGCGCGCCTGGGCGACGATGGCCTTGAACGCGGCCGGCTCGCGCATGGCGATATCGGCCAGTATCTTGCGGTCGAGCGTGACCCCGGCGAGCCGCAAGCCGTTCATGAACTGGGAATAGGTCAGGCCTTCCTCGCGCGCGCCGGCGTTGATGCGCTGGATCCACAGGGCGCGGAAATTGCGCTTCTTCGTCCGCCGATCGCGGTAGGCGTAGCGTAGGCCCTTCTCGACCTTCTCGATCGCGATGCGGAACGACGACTTGGCGCGGCCACGATAGCCCTTGGCTAGGCCGAGCATCTTCTTGTGGCGGGCGCGGCCGGTGACGCCGCGTTTGACGTGTGCCATGACGCGCTTCTAGCCCCTCATATAAGGCATGTAAGTCATCACCAGCTTGGCGTCGCCCGGCTGGAGCGTGACCGTGCCCTTGGCGTTGCGCTTGCCGCGCTTCGACTTGTTGATAAGGAGATGGCGCTTGTGCGCGTTGGCCGCCTTGATCTTGCCCGAGGCTGTCCGGCTGAAGCGCTTTTTCGCCCCGGATTTGGTCTTGAGCTTGGGCATTTGATTGCCTTTCCGAAAAGAGTTCGTTGTGCAGAAAAAGGCGGTCAAGGCATGCCCGCAAGCCCGCCGCCCGGTTCGGCGCGGGTTATACAGTCCGAGGGATCGAATGGCAAGCGGCCGGGACGCGGCGCGCCGACAGATGCCGCGTCCCGGCTGGCGGCGCTAGCCGCGCGTGACCTGCCCGGTGGCCGGATCGATCTTCACCGGGAAGCTCTTGCCATTCTGCGAAACCGTCGCGGCATAATCCTGGCCGTCGCGGCGGAAGTCGGTGAAGCTGCCATAGCCCTGCGCCTCGAGCAGGTTCAGGGCCGTGGTCGAGCTGCTCCAACCGGCCGCCGTCATGGCATGGTGATGGGCCGCATGATGAGCCGCACCCGACATCGGTGCGCTCATCGGTTGCGTCGGCTGCGTCGCCGGCGCCGGTCCGGCGGCAAAGGCGACGGGCGAAACCATCAAGACCGCGGCCGCAGCCGCAGGCAACAACACCTTCATCGTAACCCTCCATGGTTGGCTGGCGCCGATGCGCCGCCTTCACCATGACGGAGAAACGTGAACGCGTCCTGTCGCGGGCATGAAATCGGCGATAGTCGGCGGCCCGATTTGCGCCCTATTTAGGCGACATCACCATGGTCATCTGGCGGCCTTCGGTGCGCGGCGACTGCTCGATCTTGGCGACCTTGTCGAGGCCGTCCTTGACCCGCATCAGCACGTTCATGCCGAGCTCCTGATGCGCCATCTCGCGGCCGCGGAAGCGCATGACGATCTTCACCTTGTCGCCTTCCTCGATGAATTTGAACATCTGGCGCATCTTGACGTCGTAGTCGTGGTCGTCGATGCCCGGCCGGAGCTTGATCTCCTTGACGTCGATGACCTTCTGCTTCTTGCGCGCCTCGTTCTTGCGCTTCTGCTCCTCGTACTTGAACTTGCCGAAGTCGAGGATCTTGCAGACCGGGGGGTTGGCTTGTGGTGCGACCTCGACCAGATCGAGGCCGGCTTCCTGGGCGCGCGTCAGGGCTTCGTGCCGGGTGACGACGCCCACCATGTTGCCGCGTTCATCGACGAGGCGCAGACGCGCCGCGGCGATCTCGTCGTTGACGCGCGGGCCATCATGCGTGGCTCCTCGATGCGCAACGGCGGGGGGTAGTCTAGGCGGTATGAAACACCTCCAACACGCTCCTTTAATTGCCTAAGAAGTGGGCGCCGCGGACGGCACGGCCGCCTCACCTTTCAATTTAGCGATGGCTTCGCCCAGCGCAAGGATTTCCTGTTCTTTTCCGCCCAGCCGGCGCAACGCAACGCATTGGGTTTCGGCCTCGCGGCCACCCACGACCAGTAGCAGCGGCACCTTGGCGAGGCTGTGCTCGCGCACCTTGAGGTTGATCTTTTCGTTGCGCAAATCGGCCGTCGCCCGCAACCCCGCCTTAGTTAAGGCTTCGAGCACCATACCGGCATAGGCGTCGGCATCCGAGGTGATGGTGGCGACGACCGCCTGCACCGGCGCGAGCCACAGCGGAAACCGGCCGGCGTGCTGCTCGATCAGGATGGCGATGAAGCGTTCGAGCGAGCCCAGGATCGCGCGATGCAGCATCACCGGGCGGTGACGCTGGCCATCCTCGCCGATGTAGTTGGCGTCGAGGCGCTCGGGCAGGACGAAATCGACCTGCAGCGTGCCGCATTGCCAA
This sequence comes from Allostellaceae bacterium, assembly GCA_050729835.1. Classification (GTDB taxonomy): domain Bacteria; phylum Pseudomonadota; class Alphaproteobacteria; order ATCC43930; family CGMCC-115725; genus REEB95. The sequence goes on from JBOHLS010000011.1 coordinate 10,880, forward strand.
TCGCGGCCGATGGCGTCGCGCAGCACGAATTCGAGCTTGGGCCCGTAGAACGCGCCCTCGCCGGGATTGAGCGTGTAGGGCAACTTTGCCGCTTCGACCGCGGTCTTGAGCGCGGCCTCGGCCCGGTCCCAGACCGCGTCGTCGCCGGCGCGCTTCGCCGGCCGATCCGAGAACTTGACCGACACGTCCTCAAAGCCGAAATCGCGATAGACCGAGCGCAGCAGATCGCAGAAGGCGACGCTCTCGGCCGTGACCTGGTCCTCGGTGCAGAAGATGTGGGCGTCGTCCTGGGTGAAGGCGCGCACCCGCATGATGCCGTGCAAGGCGCCCGACGGCTCGTTGCGATGGCAGGCGCCGAACTCGGCCATGCGCAGCGGCAGGTCGCGATAGGAATGGAGATGCTGGCGATAGATCTGGACGTGGCCGGGGCAGTTCATCGGCTTGATCGCGAGCACCCGCTTGACGCCGGTTTCCTTGTCGGCGTTCTCGACCGTGAACATGTGCTCGCCGAACTTCTCCCAGTGGCCGGATTCCTCCCACAGCTTGCGGTCGATGAGCATCGGCGTGCGCACTTCGACATAGCCGGCGCGCGTGAGCCGCATGCGGATGTAGTTCTCGATCGTGCGGTAGAGCGTCCAGCCCTTGGGGTGCCAGAAGACGCTGCCGGCGGCCTCCTCCTGCTGGTGGAAGAGATCGAGTTCGCGCCCAAGCCGGCGGTGATCGCGTTTCTCGGCCTCTTCGAGCTGAAACAGGTATTGCTTTAAGTCCTTTTCGTGCGCCCAGGCGGTGCCATAGACGCGCTGGAGCTGGGCGTTGCGTGCGTCGCCGCGCCAATAGGCACCGGCGACCTTGGTGAGCTTGAAGGCGTGGCCGAGCTTGCCGGTCGACGGCAGATGCGGCCCGACGCAGAGATCGACGAACTTGCCCTGGCGATAGAGGCTGATCGCCTCGTGGGCGGGAATCTCGTGGATCCATTCCGCCTTGTACTTCTCGCCCTGGTCGGCGAAGAACTGCACCGTCTTGTCGCGCCCCCACTCCTCGCGGTTGATCGTCTCGTCGCGATCGACGATCTCGTGCATGCGCTGCTCGATGCGGCCGAGATCCTCGGGCGTGAACGGCGTGTCGCGCGCGAAATCGTAATAGAAGCCGGTGTCGGTCGCCGGACCGAACGTGACCTGGGTCTCGGGATAGAGCTCCTTCACCGCCTCGGCCATGACATGCGCGGCATCGTGGCGGATGATCTCGAGCGCCAGCGGCGAATCGCGCGTCAAAACCGCGATCTTGGCATTGCGCTGGATCGGCGCAGCGAGGTCCTTGGGCGCGCCGTCGACGGCGACGGCGAGCGCCGCCTTGGCGAGACCCGGGCCGATCGCCTTGGCGATCTCGGCACCGGTCACGCCGCGCGGAAAGCTGCGTGCGGCGCCGTCGGGCAGCGTGACCGTGATCGACTCGGCGGCTTTGGCGTCGGGCATGGCGCCGGTTTATCGCAAGGGAAGCGTCGCGGCAACCGCCTCCACCGGCAGGTCGCCGAGATCGTCGCGGCGGAGAATCGTGACGCGCGCGCCGCGCGGCGCCGTCAGATCGGGATCGGAGGAGGCGGAATAGAGCACGGTGGCGGGCGCGCCGCCGGCGACGATCAGGTGCATCGGCCCGGTATCGTTACCGACGGCATAGAAGCAGTCGCGCCCGAGCGCCACCAGATCGCCGAAGCCGGTGCGGCCGATCAGGTTGCGGACCGCCGGGCAATCGCGCTCGATCTCGGCGCCGGCGGCGACATCGTCGGGCCCGCCGACCAGAACCGTCGTCAGGCCGATATCGATCAGGAACGACGCCAGCCGCATGTAGCGCCCGGCCGGCCAGCGCTTTTCCGGCCGGTGCCGCGAGCCGCCGGGCGCCAGCAAGACGAAGCGGGGCGGCAACGCGAAGCGCGCGATATCGGTTGCCGCCCACGACAGGTCCGGCGGTGGCACCGTCTCGATCCCCGCCACCGCCAGCTGGTCGCGCTGGCGGTCGACGGTATGCATCCGGTCGCGTTCGGGATTGACATGCGGATGCGACGCGCCGGCGGCGATGCCGGACCATTGCGGCGGTCGCGGCCACAGCAGATGGAAATAGAGACTGGAGCGGTCCGAGGTCTGCAAATCGTAGACCCTATCGAATTGCGCCGCGCGCAGCCGCCGCGCCAGACCGAGCAGCGCCCAAGGCCGCGTCCAGCCCGGCCGTTCGTCGGTCCACACCGCGTCGAAATAAGGCGCCCGCCGGCCGAGCTCGGCATAAGGCGGCGTCGTCAGCAGCGTGATCCGAGCGTGCGGATGATGGGCGCGGATCGCCGTCGCCGGTCCCATCGCCTGGACGAAATCGCCCAACGCGCCGAGCTTGACGACGAGGATCCGTTCGGTCACCGGGCCGGGCCCGCTCACGCCGCGACGGTCGCCGCCGCCGGCGCGGGGGCGCCCAACAGTTCCTGGTAAACCGCGATCGTGCGCGCCGTCATTACGGCCGTGGTGAAGTTGGCGCGGACATGGGCGATGGCGCGGGCAGCGAGCTGGCTGCGGCCGCCGGCGGCGAGCGCCAAGGCATCGGCAACGGCATCGCCCAGCGCTTCGGCGTCGCCCGGCGGCACCAGCCATCCGGTCTGGCCGGGCAAGATGGTCTCGACCGCGCCGCCATGCGCCGTCGCCACCACCGGCCGGCCCATCGCCTGCGCCTCGACGATGACGCGGCCAAAGCCTTCGGGCTCGGTCGAGGCCGAGACGACGACATCGGCCAGCATGTAGGCCGCCGGCATGTCGCGGCACTCGTCGAGCACGCGGAACGTGACCGCCAATCCGGCGCGCGCGATCGCCGCATCGAGCCGGCGGCGATAGCTGCCGCCGCCAGCGCCGACGATCAGCGCATGGATTTGCGGCCGGTTGAGCCGCCTCATCGCCTCGATCAGCACGAAATGCCCTTTCCAGCGCGACAACCTGCCCGGCAGCATCACCACCGGCACGCCGTCGGGCAGGCGCCACTCCTGCGCCAGGCGCACCATGCGCTCGGCGCTGATCTTTTCGGGATCGAAGCGCGCCACGTCGACGCCGCGGTGGATCACGCGCAAGCGTGCGCGCGCGACACCGTAGGTGGCGGCGGCGTGCTCGGCGACGAAGTTGGAGTTGGCGATAACCAGCTCGCCGCCGGCCATCACCGCGTTGTAGCGCCGCTTGAGCCAGGACTTGCCGCCATAGGCGTTGTGGAAAGTAGTCAGGAAGTGGACGCCGGCGTTCCGGGCAGCGGCGCGTGCGCTCCAGGCCGGGGCCCGCGAACGGGCATGAACGATGTCGACGTCGTGCTGGCGAATGAGCGCCGCGAGCCGGCCGACATTGGCGTGGATAACGAATGGGTTTTTCGAGGCGAGCGGCAGGGTGAAATGGGTCGCGCCGGCGCGCTCGAGCTCGCGCGTCATCGGTCCGCCGGCGCTTGCCACCAGCGAGCGCCAGCCGGCGGCCGCGAGCGCCGCCGCAACATCGACCGTGCCGCGTTCCACGCCGCCCGCGACCAACGCGGGCAGGACCTGGAGCACGGTCGGGCGTCGTTTCGCGTCCGCAGCCCGGATGCTAGGCTCGGCGTCCTTCATACCGCATTCACCGGATCGACGATGGCCGAAACCCAAAACCTTTCGCCGTCCACTTTAGCACGCGAGGACGGCGCCACAATCGCATACCATCGCCGCATCGGGCGCGCCCCCGGAGTCGTGTTCCTCGGCGGGTTCATGTCGGACATGTCCGGTACCAAGGCGCTCGCGCTTGATCGGTTCTGCGAGACGCGCGGCCAGGCTTTCGTCCGCTTCGATTATTTCGGGCATGGCCGCTCGTCGGGTGCGTTCGCCGATGCGACAGTGAGCCGTTGGCGCGACGACGCGCTGGCGGTGCTCGACCGCCTGACCGACGGGCCGCAGGTCCTGGTCGGATCGAGTCTCGGCGGCTGGATCATGCTGCTGCTCGCGGCGACGCGGCCGGAGCGGATTAAGGCGCTGGTCGGCATCGCGACGGCGGCCGACGCGACCGAGGACCTGATGTGGGGCCAGTTTCCGGCCGAGCTCCGCCAACGCATCGAGCGCGACGGCGCCGCGCGCATTCCCTCGGCTTACAGCGACCAGGGCTATCTGATCACCCGCCGGTTGATCGAGGACGGCCGCCGTCACCTGGTCATGCGATCGCCGATCGGGTTCGACGGGCCGGTGCGCCTGCTGCACGGCATGCGCGACGACGACGTGCCGTGGCGGCGCAGCCTGGCCCTCGCCGAGCGCCTGGTCGCCGCCGACGTGCAGGTCACGCTGGTGAAGGACGGCGATCACCGCTTGTCGCGCGATGCCGACCTCGGGTTGCTGACGCGGACGCTCGCCGCCGTGCTCGACTAGAAATCAATTGCGCAGGCTGGGCTGGAGCTCGAACCCGACGCCGAGCCGGTTGTAGGCGTTCATCGTCGCGATCACGAACGTTAGATCGGCAAATTCCTGGTCGGAGAAGGCACGCTGCGTCTCCTCGCGCACCGCCGCGCTCGGCGGCTCGATCGCCTGCCGCGTCAGCGCCTCGGCCCAGGCGAGCGCGGCGCGCTCGCGCGGCGAAAAGAACGGCGCCTCGCGCCAGACCGTCATATTGTAAAGCTTCTGCGGCTTCTCGCCGGCGGCCAGCAGATCGTGGGTGTGAAGATCGACGCAATAAGCGCAGCCGTTCATCTGCGACACGCGCAGATAGATGAGATCGATCAGCGTCGGCTCGATCGACGAGCTGCGCATCAGCTTGTGCACCGCGCCGAGCGCGCGATAGGCGTCGCCGGCAAGCTCGCGATAATTGGGATGCGCCATCGTCAGGCTCCTGCGTAACCGGAACATTCGACGCTAAAGTTGCCGTCGCCGTGCGACAAGCCGCAATGCAACAGCCCTGCCATGAAGCGCGGATGACGCCTGCGGCGCCCGACCCCGCGCGGAATTTACCTTTCCACAACGACCGTGACCCCTATGATCGGCGCCGATGCAGCGGTCGCCGTGTCAACCCACGCCGCGCCGACCGTGGAATCGCAGGGGATGGCGATTCGGGTTCTGGCATATGACCAATGGGGCCAGTATAGTGCGGAATCAATATTAAATTATTGGCGCCAAGGGCGCTTTTCCGAATTGCGCCGCATGGTAGTCATCGAGAAAGTCGGCGGCCGTAGCCGCGTCCTGTGGTTGGGCGCGATCGCCGCCGTCGCGATCACGGCCGCAATCGGCTATGCCATCCTGGCGCCGTCGGGCGTCGCGACCGCGACCGCGCGGCCGCCGGTTCCGATCATGGTTGCGACCGCGACGCGCCAGCCGATGCCGGTGCGTCTCGACACCATCGGCACGGTGCAGACGATCGCCAACGTCGTCGTCAAATCGCGCGTCGACGGCTACATCACCGACGTCCTTATCAAGGATGGCCAGTTCGTCAAGACCGGCGAAGTCATGTTCAAGCTCGACGACCGCGCGGCGCGGGCGCAGCTCGATCAGACGAAGGCGCAGCTTGAAAACGCCAAGCGCGACGTGGCGCGCTACAAGCCGCTGGTTGCCCAGGCCTTCGTGTCGCGCCAGGTCTATGACACGGCCGTGGCGAACGAGCAGGCGCTTCAGGCCCAGGTCGACAATCTTCAGGCGCAGCTGAGCTATTACACCATCGTCGCGCCGATTGACGGCCGCGCCGGCACCATCGCCATCAAGGCGGGCAACAGCATCAAGGCCAACGATCTGCCGCTCGTCACCGTCAATCAGATATCGCCGATCTATGTCGGCTTCACGCTGCCGCAAGCCGAGCTGCCCGGTCTGCGCGACGCCGCGGCGAAAGGGCCGGTGACGGTCGAGGTGAAACCCGGCGGCGACAACGGCGTGCCGATCGCCGGCACGCTCGCGTTCTTCGACAATACCGTGGACGTCAATTCCGGCACGATCGCGGCTAAGGCAGTCTTCAACAATACGCGGCAGCGGCTCTGGCCCGGGCAATTCGTCAACGTCTCGGTGACCGAGCGGGTCGATCCCAAGGCACTCACCGTGCCGGCCTCGGCCGTGCTCATCGGCCAAAACACCACCTATGTCTACGTGATCAAGGACGGCACGACCGCCCGGATGCAGCCGGTAACGGTGGTGCGCACCATCGACGGCAAAAGCGTCATCAGCGCCGGCCTCGCCGCCGGCGACCAGGTCGCCACCGACGGCCAGCTGCGGCTGACCGACGGCAGCAAGGTCGAGATCCGCGGCTCCGGAGTGAAACCGGACTCCCAGTCATGATGTTGCCGGAGAGCTGCATACGTCGTCCGGTGATGACGACGTTGCTGATGATGGCGTTCGTGATCTTCGGCTTGTTCGGCTATCGGCTGTTGCCAGTCGCGGCGATTCCGCAGGTTGATTTCCCCACCATCGTGGTCTCGGCTCAGCTTCCCGGCGCCTCGCCGGAAACCATGGCGTCATCGGTGGCGACGCCGCTCGAGCGCCAGTTCTCGACTATCGCCGGACTCGATTCGATGACGTCGACCTCGGGTCAGGGCGTCGCCAGCATTACCATGCAGTTCGACCTCGATCGCAACATCGACGGCGCGGCGCTCGACGTCCAGGCGGCAATGACCACGGCCGCCAAGCAGCTGCCGGTCGAGATGACGACGCCGCCGAGCTTCCAGAAGGTCAACCCGGCCGATCTTTCGGTCATCCTCCTGGCCCTTCATTCGGACACGCTGCCGTTGTCGATGCTCGACGAATACGCCGAGACGATGATGGCCGAGCGCATCTCGACCCTGTCCGGCGTCGCGCTGGTCAATGTCTTCGGCGCCGCAAAATACGCGCTCCGCGTCCAGGTCAATCCCGAAGCGCTGGCGGCCAAGGGCTTGACCCTCCAGGACGTGCAGGATGCGGTCGCGGCGGCCAATTCGAACACGCCGGTCGGCACTCTCATGGGGCCCGACCAGAGCTTCACGCTGCAGATGAAGCAGCACCACCGCGCCGCCGACTTCAAGCCGATCATCATCGCCTATCGCGATGGCGCGCCGGTGCGGCTCCAAGACGTCGCCACCGTTGCCGACAGCGTCGAAAACGACCAGGTCGCCGCCTGGTATAACGGCCATCGTTCGATCATCCTTGGCGTCCAGAAGCAACCCGACGCCAACACCATCGAGGTGGTCGATTCCATCAAGCACCTGCTGCCCGTGTTCGAGGCCCAGCTGCCCGCGGCCGCCGAGCTCAACATCATGGCCGATCGCTCGGTGTCGATCCGCAATTCGGTCGACGAGGTCCAGTTTACGCTGCTGCTGACGGCGGCGCTGGTCGTGCTGGTGATCTTCCTGTTCCTGCGCAACGTGACGGCGACGATCATCCCGGCGCTGGCCTTGCCGGTGTCGATCCTCGGCACCTTCGCCGGCATGTACGTGATGGGCTACAGCATCGACAACCTGTCGCTGCTGGCGCTCACGCTCTCGGTCGGCTTCGTGGTCGACGACGCCATCGTCATGCTCGAGAACATCGTGCGCCACATCGAGCGCGGCGAGCGCGTGATGGATGCGGCGTTCCGCGGCTCGCGCGAGATCGGCTTCACCATCATATCAATCACCTTCTCGCTGGTGGCGGTGTTCATACCCGTGCTGTTCATGGGCGGGGTCGTCGGCCGGGTCTTCCGCGAGTTCGCCGTCACCATCAGCATGACCATCCTGATCTCGGGCCTGGTGTCGCTGACGCTGACGCCGATGCTGTGCTCGCGGCTGCTGAAGCCGCACCGCGAAGGCGAGAAGCAGTTCATTGTCCTGCGCTGGTCCGAGGCCGCGTTCGACAAGCTGCGTGCCGGTTACGAATGGGGGCTGACGCGGGTGATGCGGCGGCGGCGCGTAGTGCTCGGCGTCACCATCCTCTCGATCGTGCTGAGCGCCGTGCTGTTCACGGTCGTGCCCAAGGGATTTTTCCCCAGCGTGGACACCGGATACCTATTCGCCTTCACCGAAGGGCCCCAGGACGCGTCCTTCCAATCGATGGTCGATCACCAGCAGATCGTCGCGAAAATCATCAAGGACGATCCCAACGTGTCCGACGTGAGCTCGATCATCGGTGCCACGAATTTCAGCCCGGCGCTCAACAACGGCCGCCTGTTCATTCAGCTAAAGCCGCGCGACGAGCGCAGCCTTTCGGCCGACGAGGTGATCCAGGAGCTGCGGCCCAAGCTCGCGACCGTGCCCGGGATGCGGACCTTCCTGCAAAGCCTGCAGGACATCCGGCTCGGGGGCCGCCTGTCCAAGAGCGCCTATCAGTACACCTTGCAGGACGCGGATACCGACGAACTCTATCGCTATGCCACCTTGATGGAAGGCCGCATCGCGCATCTGCCAGGAGTCCAAGACGTGAACTCGGACCTGGAGCTGCGCAATCGCCAGGCCATCGTTCACGTCGATACCGATAAGGCCGCGTCGCTCGGCATCACGCTGGACCAGATCCGCAACACCTTCTACAGCGCCTTCGGCGCGCGGCAGATCTCGACCATCTATGAACCGTCGGACGACTACGAGGTCATTCTCGAGCTCGACAAGCGCTTCCAGCAATCGCCGTCCGATTTGTCCAAGATCTACCTCAAGAGCGCCACCGGCCAGACGGTACCGCTCGGCGCGGTCGCTACCGTCGCCTCGGGCGTCGGCCCGGTGACGGTCAACCACCAGGGCCAGCTGCCGTCGGTGACCATCTCGTTCAACCTGGCGCCGGGGGTCTCGCTCGGCACCGCGGTCAACGCGATCGGCCGGCTCGAGCGGCAGGTCACCCTGCCGGTCACGGTCAATACCGGCTTCCAGGGCAACGCCCAGGTGTTCCAGGCCGCGCTCAAGGGCCAGGGCCTGCTTCTGGTCGCGGCGATCCTAGTGATCTACATTGTGCTCGGCATCCTGTACGAGAGCTACATCCACCCGATCACGATTCTGTCCGGCCTGCCAGCGGCGGGGCTCGGCGCGCTTCTGACGCTGATCGTGTTCCGTCAGGACCTCAGCATCATCGCCATCATCGGCATCGTCATGCTGATCGGCATCGTCAAGAAAAACGCGATCATGATGATCGACTTCGCGATCGAGCGGCAACGCGCCGGCGACGTCACCGCCGATCAGGCGATATTCGAGGCCTGCCTCTTGCGTTTCCGGCCGATCATGATGACCACCACGGCCGCGATCATGGGCGGATTGCCGATCGCCGTCGGCTTCGGCGCCGGTTCCGAATTGCGCCGGCCGCTGGGCCTGGCCGTAGTCGGCGGCCTGATCGTGTCGCAAGCGCTGACCCTGTTCATCACGCCGGTGATCTATATTTATCTTGAGCGAGTGCGGCTGTGGTTTGCGCCCGCCCACGCCGCGCCGGCACGCGAGGCGCTCGACCGCGATCATGCGACACAGGCGGGCGAATAGGGCGGCGCTGCTGCTGGTGCTGCCGTTGCTGGTCGGCGCCGCGCCGTCGCCGACGCCCGTCATCCCGATCGGTCCGCCCTCGCAGCAATACGACGCCTGCCTGGCCCAGACCAAACGCGATCCGCAGGCCGCGCTCAAGACGGCGGCGTTCTGGCGCGAAGCCGGCGGCGGCTTTCCCGCCGAGCATTGCGCGGCGATCGCGCTGATCGAGCTCAAACGCTATCCCGAGGCGGCGCAGCGGCTCGAGGCGCTCGCCGGCGCGATGATGACCGAGCCGGCGGCGCTGCGCGGCGATGCGCTCGACCAGGCCGGCCAAGCCTGGCTCCTCGCCAACCAGCCCGACCGCGCCAAGGCGGCGTTCGATGCGGCGCTGGGCTTCGTGCCGCGCAATCCCGATTTCATGATCGACCGCGCCGAAGCGCTGGCCGACGGCGGCCATTATTGGAAGGCGATCGACGATCTCAACCGAGCGCTCGAGATCGACCCCGACAGCGTCGACGCGCTGGTCTTCCGCGCCTCGGCCTATCGCCTTGTCGGCGGCGCCGACGCGCTCGAACTGGCCCAGGCCGACGCCGACCGCGCGTTGAAGCTCGCACCCAATTCGGTGCCCGGATTGCTGGAGCGCGGCAATATCCGGCGTTTGCGCGGCGATGCCCTCGGCGCCAAGACGGACTGGCAGCGGGTGATCGCGCTCGCGCCCCAGTCGCAAGCGGCGCGCGACGCCCGGGACAATCTGGCGAATACCGACGACACCCCGTTGCTCACCGGCAATCCGCCGGCGCCGGCGCGCTGAAGGTCGGCGCTCAGAAATCTAGATCGGCGTAGTGCTTCGGCGGCGGCGCGCCGGGAATGTGGTCCGCCAACAGCGGCCGGAAGGCGGGGCGCGACTTGACCCGCGCGTACCATTCCTTCGCCGGCTCGTGCACGTCCCACGGCACGTCGCCGAGATAGTCGACGACCGAGAGATGCGCCGCCGCCGCGATGTCGCCGAGCGAGAAATGATCGCCGGCAAGCCACCGCCGCCGCTCGGCCAGATAGGTGATGTATTCGAGGTGATAGCCGAGATTGGACTTCGCGGCGCGCAGCACCGTCGAATCGGGCGTGCCGAATCCCAGAAACCGCTTCATGATCTTCTCGGTGACGAGTCCGTCGGTCACCTCGTTGTTCATCTTGTGGTCGAACCACGCGGCGACGCGCCGGACCTCGGCGCGATCAGCCGGATTGAGCCCGATCAGCAACTTGTCGCGATAGACCTCGTCGAGGTACTCGGCGATTGGCGACGCGCCGGCAAGAACCGCGCCGTCGGGCTCGATCAGCACGGGCACCTCGCCTGCCGGGTTGAGCGCGAGAAATTCGGCACGCCGCTCCCAGACCTTCTCCACCTTCAAGGCAAATTCGAGGCCCTTCTCGGCCAGCACGAGACGGATCGCGCGCGAGAAAGGCGACAGCCAGAAATGATAGAGCACGCGCATGGTGGCGCATGATAGCGCCATCCGACGCGCGCCGTCAGTCGCCGGCTGCGGCCGCCGATTGGCGGCGCGGCGAGGTCAGGCGGCGTTCGCACCCGCTGCGCGGCCGCCGCGCCGGAAGCGGTCGAGATAGGTCGGCAGGATCAGATCGAGCGCGGTCGGCTCGATGCCGAGCGCCGCCAAGCCGGGCATATTCGGCGCCGGCACCGCGTCCCGCCGCAACATGCGAACCTGGTCGCAGGTGAGCAGCGGCTGCGGCAGCAACCCCAGGAACAGCGCCGGCACCATGGCGAGGCCGAACGGCACCGGCAGCAACAGTCGCCGGCGATCGGTCACGCGCAGGATCGTCTCGAACAGCTCACGCAGCGTCTCGACATTCGGTCCGCCGAACTCATAGGTCCGGCCCGACGCGTCCTCGCGATCGAGCGACGCGGCCACCGCCGCCGCGACGTCACCGACGAAAACCGGCGCGAAGCGCGTCCCGCCGCCGCCGATCAGCGGCAATGCCGGCGCGACGCGCGCGATCGCGGCGAAGCGGTTGAAGAACGCATCCTCGGGCCCGAAGATCAGCGACGGTCGCAGGATCGTCGCACCCGGAAAGGCCGCGCGCACCGCCGCCTCGCCGGCGGCCTTCGAGCGGCCGTAGAGTGCCGGCGACGTCGGGTCGGCGCCGATCGCCGAGATGTGCACGAAGCGCCGAACGCCGGCGGCGGCGGCCAGAGCCGCGAGCCCGGCCGGCCCGGTTTCGTGGAGAGTGCGGAAGCGCTGCGTGCCACGCTCGTACAGGATGCCGGCGGCGTTGATCACGCCTTCGGCACCGTCCAGCAGCGGCGCCAGACGATCGCGGTCGCCGATGTTGGCGTCGATCAGCGCGATCTGGCCGACATCGCCCATCGGCCGGAGATATCCCGCGGCGCTGGCCGCGCGGCTGACCGCGGCGATCACCGCGCCTTCCGCCGCGAGATGCTTGACGATGTAGCGTCCGACGAAGCCCGAGGCGCCGACGACCACGAAACGACGATACCGCATAATGCCCGTCCGCTGGTTTGCGGCGCTGTTTTACAACAGGCGGGGGCACCAGGCGAGCCCACCCGAAAGCCCGAAAAACGGAGATTCATTGACACAGCGGGACCGCATCTCTAAGTCACAGACCGATTGCCCAGGTGGCGGAATTGGTAGACGCGCTAGATTCAGGTTCTAGTGGCCGAAAGGTCGTGGAAGTTCGAGTCTTCTCCTGGGCACCACCGCATCCCCGCGCGAGGTGGGCTATTCCGAGGTTGCGAGGCCAATGACCATCCACCTGCATCGCGGCGATCTTCCGGCCGGACTCGCGCTTGGCAACGCCATCGCCATCGACACCGAGACGATGGGCCTCGACCCGGCGCGCGACCGCCTGTGCCTCGTGCAGCTTTCGGCCGGCGATGGCCATGCTCATCTGGTGCAATTCGCACCCAAGCAATACGACGCGCCGCGTCTCAAGGCGCTGCTCGGCGACCCGAAGGTCCTCAAGCTCTTCCACTTCGCGCGTTTCGATCTGGCGATGATCCAGCGCTATCTCGGCGTGCGTGCGGCACCCGTCTATTGCACCAAGGTGGCGTCGAAGCTCGCGCGCACTTTCACCGACCGTCACGGGCTCAAGGATCTGTGCCGGGAAATCCTCGGCATCGAGCTGTCGAAGCAGCAGCAATCTTCCGATTGGGGCGCATCCGAGTTGAGCGACGAGCAGAAGCGCTATGCCGCCGCCGACGTCGAACATCTGCACGCGCTCAAGGCGCGGCTCGACGCGATGCTGGCGCGCGAAGGCCGCGGCACCCTGGCGCAGGCGTGCTTCGATTTCCTGCCGACGCGCGCGGCGCTCGACCTCGCGGGTTTTCCCGGACCCGATCTTTTCGAGCATTGAAAGCAAGTTTTAACTCGACCAAGCAAATAATGTGCCGTTCGTACCCCGTTCCGTTGATTTCGGGGGATTGCGGGAGCATAGTGCGCCTATGATGAGGGGAAGTTTGCGTTCCCGCGCCCCGGTGGTATCCGTCGGAGACGCTCGCAGCGGGAGAACGTCGTTGCGCCGAACCGTCACCAAGGCGAAAGAATCGCCCGACATCGCCGTCGCCCGCCGCGTGCTCGACACCGAGATCGTCGGGCTCGAGGCGCTGGCGGCCGAGCTCGACGCGAGCTTCGCCGAAGCCGTCGACAAGCTCACGGCGATCGCCGGCCGCGTCACTGTCACCGGCATGGGCAAGAGCGGCCACGTCGCGCGCAAGATCGCCTCGACCCTGGCCTCGACCGGCACGCCCGCCCAGTTCGTCCATCCCGCCGAGGCCAGCCACGGCGATCTCGGCATGCTCGCCGCCGGCGACGCCGTGCTGGCGTTGTCGAACTCGGGTGAGACCAACGAGCTGGCCGACATCCTCGCCCATGCACGGCGCTTCTCTTTGCCGCTGATCGCGATCACCGCGCGCGAGAACAGTGCGCTGGCCGATGCCGCGGACGTGACGCTGCGCCTTCCCGCCGCCGCCGAGGCGTGCTCCATGGGCTTGGCCCCGACCACGTCGACGACGATGATGATGGCGCTGGGCGACGCGCTGGCCGTGGCGCTGCTCGAGCGCAAAGGTTTCTCGGCCGAAGATTTCCAACAGCTTCACCCCGGCGGCCGGCTGGGCCGCCGTCTGCTCAAGGTGGCCGATATCATGCACGAGGGACCGGCGGTGCCACTGGTTCCAATCGAGACCGCGATGGCGGACGCCATCCTGGCGATGACGGCGAAGAGCTTCGGCTGCGTCGGCATCGTCGACGGCACCGGGCGTCTCGCCGGCGTTGTCACCGACGGCGATTTGCGCCGGCACATGGGCGACGGCCTGCTGCGCGCCGGCGTCGCCGAGGTCATGAGCCGCCGGCCGAAGACCATCCGGCCGCAAGCGCTCGCCGCCGAGGCGCTCGCCAGGATGAACCAGAGCGCCATCACCAGCCTGTTCGTCGTCGACGCGGCCAACAAGCCGCTCGGCATCCTGCATATCCACGATTGCCTGCGGGCCGGGATCGCATGAAGACGGACATCGACCTCTGGCAAACCCCCTCGTCCGCGCCGGAACGGCGCGGCATCTCGCTGCGCCGCTACAGCCGTTTCGTCGGCGTCGCTAAGCGCATCTTGCCGGCGACCGCCCTGGCGTTGCTCCTGCTGGTCGCGGTCTGGCCGCGGATCCAGGGCGCCATCGATAGCGTGCACTTCGCGCGGATGCCGAAAATCGACGTCAGCCAGGCGCGCCAGGTGCGCATGGTCGATCCGCGCTACACCGGCATCGACCGCGACAACCGGCCCTTCGTCGTCACCGCCGACGCCGCCAGCCAGATGCCCAAGACCGACGACGCGATCTCGCTCGATTCGCCCAAGGCGGACCTGGCCGCCAACGCCGGCCATTGGGACGAGCTGACCGCCTATGTCGGGCTTTATCAGCCGCAGCAGCAGCAGCTCGACCTGTTCGGCAACGTCGAGCTCTATCAGGACAAGGGCAACGCGCTCCACTCCGACAGCGTGACGATCGACATGGCGCAAGGCACGGCGGTCAGCCACGACCCCGTCGAGGGCGACGGCACTTTCGGCCACGTCACGGCGCAAGGGCTGCGCGTTCTCGACCGCGGCCAGACCATGATCTTCACCGGCCACGCGTCGCTCGACCTGAATGTGCGGACGAAGGCGACGCCGTGATTTTCCGGCTGGTTGCGGCGTCGGCGTTCGTCGCCTTGGCCCTGGGCGCGACGTCGCCGCGCGCCATGGCGCAGCTCGCCGGCGCGCAGGTCAGTGGCCGACCGATTCACATCGAAGCCGATCACGGCATCGAATGGCAGCAGGCCAATCACGTCTACATCGCCCGCGGCAACGCCTCGGCGACGCGCGGCAACGCCACCGTGACCGCCGACGTTCTCTATGCCTATTACCGCCCGGTCGGCCAAGGCACCGATTATCCGACCGCCGACACCCCGGCCGCTGACAAAGCCGCGCAACGCGCGCAAAACCCGCTCCAGGGCGGATCGTCGACCGAAATCTACCGGCTCGAAGCCGACGGCCACGTTCATTTCATCAACGGCGACCAGCAGGCTTACGGCGACCACGCGGTTTACGACGTGGACCAGGCGGTAATGGTGCTGACCGGGAAAAATCTGCGCATTGTGACGCCGAACGAGACCATCACCGCGCGCGATTCGCTCGAATGGTACGACAAGAAACAGGTCGCCGTGGCGCGCGGCGACGCGCTGCTGATCCGCGGCGACCGCCGGATGCGCGCCGACATCGTCACGGCCGATGTCGAAAAGCAAGGCGATCAGCCGGCACAAATCATCCGCGTCAACGGCTACGGCAACGTGCTGATCTCGGCGCCGGGCGAGATCGCCCAAGGCGACGAGGGCGTATACAACGTCGGGCCGCAGACGGCGACGCTGATCGGCCATGTCCGGCTGACCAAGGGCGACAACGAACTCCGCGGCGAGTACGGCGTGGTCGATCTCAAGAGCAACGTCAGTGAAATCCTGGCCGCGCTGCCGAACCAAGTCGCCAGCGGACCGACGCCGCGCGTCGAAGGCTTGCTGGTGCCGAACCGCAAGCCGGCCACGGACGAAGGACAAAGGGCGCAATGACCAGGCCGCCCGATCATCATCCGGCCTCGGGCCATTCCGCCCACGGCGCGCACGGCCATCCGCAGCATGCGGCGCCGACCCAGCGCCGCGACGGGGCGCCGCGGCTGGTCGCCTCGAACGCGGGCCTGATGGCGACCAATCTCGGCAAGAGCTTCAAGAAACGCCCGGTCCTGCGCGCGGTCAGCGTCGCGGTCCAGCGCGGCGAAGCGGTCGGCTTGCTCGGGCCCAACGGCGCCGGCAAGACGACGTGCTTCTACATCATCACCGGCCTGGTGCGGCCCGATGTCGGCGCCATCACTCTCGACGGCGAGGACATCACCGAGCTGCCGATGTATCGCCGGGCGCGGCTCGGCATCGGCTATCTGCCGCAGGAGGCGTCGATCTTCCGCGGCCTGTCGGTCGAGCAGAACATCCGCGCGGTGCTCGAAGTGGCCGAGCCGGTGCCCGAGGTGCGCGAGAACATGCTCGACGCGCTGCTCGCCGAGTTCTCGATCACGCATCTGCGCCGGGCGCCGGCGATGGCGCTGTCCGGCGGCGAGCGGCGGCGCGTCGAGATCGCGCGGGCGCTGGCGACGCGGCCGAATTTCATCCTGCTCGACGAGCCCCTGGCCGGCATCGACCCGATCGCCGTCAACGACATCCGCGATCTCGTCGCTCATCTCAAGGATCGCGGCATCGGCGTTCTGATCACCGATCACAACGTCCGCGAGACGCTCGAGATCGTCGACCGGGCCTATATCCTGCACCAGGGCCAGGTGCTGATGGAGGGGGTGCCGGACGAGATCGTGCGCGACGCCAATGTGCGGCGCGTTTACCTGGGCGAAAGGTTCAGCCTGTAGATCGTCGCCATGGCCCTCACGCCGCGACTGGATTTGCGCCAAGGTCAGGCGCTCGTCATGACGCCGCAGCTGCAGCAGGCGATCAAGCTGCTGCAGATGTCGAGCGTCGAGCTTTCGGTCTATGTCGACAGCGAGCTCGAGCAGAACCCGTTGCTCGAGCGCGACGAGACGTCGGATGACGACGGCAGCGTCGAGGGCGGTACGGCCGAAGACGCCGCCGCCGAGACGCCGGCCGCCGAGGGCGACACCGCGCCGGACGAGCGCCGCGACGCGGACGCCGGCGCCGACACCGCGGACGCCGCCGAGACCTGGCACGAGGAAGCCGGGCGCGAGGGCGAGGGCAATCTCGACTACGCCGGCGACCCCGAGGCCTGGCGCACGCGGAGCGGTGCCGCGCCCGCCGACGGCCTGCCCGGACTCGACCAGACGCTGACGCGGCCCGTCAGCCTGCGCGAACATTTGCTCGAGCAACTCGCGGTCGAGATCCTCGATCCGGCTGATCGGGTGATCGGCAGCCATCTCATCGACCTGATCGACGGAGCCGGCTATATCGCCGGCGACTTCACCGCCATCGCCGAGCTGCTGTCGTGCGACGTCGCGCGCGTCGAAAAGACCCTGGCGCTGGTGCAGCGCTTCGATCCGGCCGGCGTCTTCGCGCGCAATCTCGCCGAGTGCCTGGCCCTGCAGCTCAAGGAGCGCAATCGATTCGATCCGGCGATGCAGGCGCTGGTCGGCAACCTGCCGCTGCTCGCCAGCCGCGACGCGCAACAGCTGATGCGCGTCTGTCGGGTCGACGCCGCCGACCTCGCGCAGATGGTGGCCGAGATCAAGGTCCTCAACCCGAAACCCGGCCTCGCCTTCGACAAGGCCACGCCCGAGATCGTGGTGCCCGACGTCCTGCTGCGCGCGCTGCCGGACGGCGCCTGGGCGGTCGAGCTCAACAGCGAGAGCCTACCCCGCGTCCTCGTCAACAACCGCTATTACGCCGAGATCAGCGGCCCGACCCGGAACAAGAAGGAGAAGGAATACCTCTCCGAACGCTATCAATCGGCGAACTGGCTGGTCAAGGCGCTGCACCAGCGGGCGACCACGATCCTGAAGGTCGCGCGCGAGATCGTCCGCCAGCAGGATGGATTCCTCCGCCACGGCGTGCAGCACCTGAAGCCCCTGGTGCTGCGCGACATCGCCACCGCCATCGAGATGCACGAAAGCACCGTCAGCCGCGTCACCACCAACAAATACATCCTGACGCCGCGCGGGATTTACGAGCTCAAATACTTCTTTACGGCGGCGATCGCGGCGGCCTCGGGCGAGGCGCACTCGGCCGAGGCCGTGCGATTCCGCATCCGCTCGCTGATCGAAGCAGAAAACGGCGAAATTTTGTCCGACGACCGGATCGTGGAAATTTTAATGAAAGAAGGTATAGACATCGCCCGCCGGACGGTCGCCAAATATCGTGAGACCATGCGTATCCCCTCCTCGGTCCGGCGCCGGCGTGAAAGGGCCCTGCAACTTTGACCGTGCAACAAACGACCAAGTCCGCGACGCAGATTTCAGACTTGCTGACCCCGACATCCGTGACGACCCGCCTCAAGGCCGCGAACAAAAAGCAGGCCTTGCAGGATCTCGCCAAGCGCGCGGCGCCGTTGATGGGCGTCGGCGAACGCGCCCTGTACGAGACGCTCGCCGAGCGCGAGCGCCTGGGCTCGACCGGGATCGGCAACGGCGTCGCCGTGCCGCATGGCCGGCTGGCCGGCCTGTCGGCGCCGCGGGGATTCTTCGCGCGACTCGAGAAAGCGGTCGATTTCGAGGCGGTCGACAACCGCCCGGTCGATCTGATCTTCCTGCTGGTGACGCCCGAAGGCGCGAGCGGTGACCACTTGAAGGCGCTCGCACTGGTCTCGCGCCTGCTGCGCGACCGCAAGACCTGTGAGAAGTTGCGCGGCACCGACCGTACCGACGCACTCTACGCGCTACTCGTCGACGACGCCGCCAGTGACGCCGCTTGACGCAGCGCGGCTGACGCTGGCGCCATCAATGCGGACGGCTCAATGGACGCTGAGCGGCTCCAGATCGTTCTGACGCACGGCCGCCTCGGCGACCGCCAGTGTCTTCATCACCGCAACCGGCGTGCCGTCAGCGGCATGGATTTGGAACGTCGCCTGCCTGTCGACCGTCACCGAGCGGATATAGGCGATGTCATGGATGCCCCAGAGCGCGAATTCCTTGGGCGAGACGTTCTTGAGCCGCGTGAGTTCCTGATTAGTCATGACTGCCTGCCTTTCCGTTGGTCGAACCCCCGGAACGACGGATTTCAACCCGCTTAACCCGTTGCTCGGCCGCGCGCCGCGCGAGATCGACGTTGAGAAGGCCGTTCTCGAGCCAAGCCCCGACCACCTCGATGCCGTCGGCAAGCACGAAGGAACGCTGAAACTGACGCGCGGCGATGCCGCGATGGAGATAGACCCGCTCCTTGTCGTCGACCTGCTTGCCGTGGATGACCAGTTGGTTGTCCTCGATCTGCACCGAAAGGTCTTCCGTGGCGAAGCCGGCGATGGCGAGCGTGATGCGCAAGGCGTTGTCGCCGCGCTGCTCGACGTTGTACGGGGGGTAGCCGTCGGCTGTCGCCTTGGTGACGCGGTCGAGCGCCCGCTCGAACTGGTCGAAACCCAGCAACAAAGGCGAATTGAAGACCGACAGGCGAGTCATCCGGACCTCCTCGATCGAGCTAAGTCCCGTTTGCGGAGCCCCATTCCGGGCGCCCCTTGAAGCCAGCCAGACGCGCCATCCGGCCGCGTCCACGAGTGGCATATGGGCCAGCGCGACCGCCTTATCAAGACTGGGCGTAATGCCGTTGGAGGGCGGCTCATGCGGCCGTGGCAACCGCCGGCGTAACGCCCGAAAAGACGAAGGCCTAGCGCGGGCGGCGCCAGGCCTTCGATTGGTGGAGCCAAGGGGAATCGAACCCCTGACCTCTACAATGCCATTGTAGCGCTCTCCCAGCTGAGCTATGGCCCCGAACCGAGCGTGTTCCGCGCCGGGAATGCGGGAAATCTAACGCGACGGACAACGGCGGAAAAGACCCGCCGGTCAGCGTTCGTCCTCCTCGTCGACGTTCTCGATGACCTCGGCCATGTCGTCCTCGTCCTCGCCGAGCTCGGAGGCGTCTTCGGGGACCTCTTCGTCCTCCTCCTCGTCGTCTCCCTTCTTTTTTTCCTTGTCGTCGGCGCCCTTGCCCCGACCTTTTCCCTTGCCGGCCTTGGCGGCGGTGGTCTCTTCTTCGGCTTCCTCTTTTGCTTCTTCGCCGGCCGGGATTTCGGTCACCGCCGCACCTTCCCCGTCGGGTTCGGCGGCCAGATCGGCTTCGAGTTCCTCCTCGAGCGGCGCCACGTCCTCCGCCACCACGGCCGGCGTGGCCGCGCGGGATTTCCTGGTCTTGACCAGGGATTCGGTATCGAACGGCGCCCCGCATTTCGGACACATGATCGGGTGGCGCCGCATGTCGTAATAGCGCGTGCCGCAATTCGGGCAGATCCGCTTGGTACCCCACTCCGCCTTCGTCACATTGCCTCCGCCGCGATGCGAATGCCAAAGCCGCCGTTCCGGGCCCTTTGCCACGACAGCGGGCCGCTGTCAAAAGTTAATTCGCGGCGATCGCCAAGCCGATGTCGAGCCGGCCGCCGCAGTCCGGTCGCACCCGCGACAGCGCTGTGCTAAAGACAGCCCACCATCGAGGATCTTCATCCGTGACCGCGCTTTCCTCCGGCTCGTCGCGGCCGCTTCGCGGCCGCTGCCGCGTGCCCGGCGACAAATCGATCTCGCATCGCGCGCTGATCCTCGGCGCGCTCGCCGTCGGCCGCACGCGCATCCGCAATCTGCTCGAGGGCGACGACGTGCTGCGCACCGCAGCGGCGCTGAAGGCGCTCGGCGCGCGCATCGAACGCGACCGCAACGGCCTGTGGAGCGTGCATGGCGTCGGCGTCGGCGGACTGGTCGAGCCGGCCGAGATTCTCGATCTCGGCAATTCGGGCACCGGCGCGCGGTTGTTGATGGGCGTCGTGGCGACGCACCCTTTCGCCGCTTTTTTCACCGGCGACGATTCCTTGCGCCGCCGCCCGATGGCGCGCGTCGTCGAGCCGCTGACGCAGATCGGCGCCCGCATCGTCGCGCGCGACGGCGGCCGGCTGCCCTTGGCGGTGATCGGAACGTCGTCGCCGATGCCAGTCGCCTACACCCTGCCGGTGCCGTCGGCGCAGGTGAAATCGGCGGTGCTGCTGGCCGGCCTCAACGCGCCGGGCGAGACCACGGTGATCGAGAAGGCGGCGACGCGTGACCATACCGAGAACATGCTGCGCTATTTCGGTGCCAGCATCACCGTCACCGCGACCGAGACCGGCGGCAAGCGGATCACCCTGACCGGCCAGCCGGAGATGAAGCCGGCCGATCTGACCGTGCCGGGCGACCCGTCGTCGGCCGCGTTCCCGATCGTCGCGGCGCTGATCCGCCCCGGCTCCGACGTCACCGTCGAGGGCGTCGGCATCAATCCGCTGCGCGCCGGGCTTTATCAGACGCTCGCCGAGATGGGCGCACGCCTGACTTTCGCCAAGGAGCGGATCGCCGCCGGCGAGCGCGTCGCCGACGTCAGGATCAAGGCCGGCGATCTTCGCGGCGTCGAGGTGCCGTCCGCACGCGCGCCGAGCATGATCGACGAGTATCCGGTGCTTGCGGTCGCCGCCGCCTTCGCCAAAGGCCGCACGGTGATGCGCGGCCTTGGCGAGCTGCGCGTCAAGGAAAGCGACCGCCTGACGGCGATCGCCGACGGCCTCCAGCGCTGCGGCGTCTCGGCGACGATCGACGGCGACACGCTGACCGTCGAAGGCCGGGACGCGCCGCCCAAGGGCGGGGCGCGCGTCGCGACGAAACTCGACCACCGCATCGCCATGGCGTTCCTGGTGCTCGGTGGCGCGGCGCGCAAGCCGGTAGGCATCGACGACGGCGAGACCATCGCCACCAGCTTCCCCGGCTTCGTCAAGCTGATGAACCGGCTCGGTGCGCGCATCGTCGAGGCCAAGCGGTGATCATCGCCGTCGACGGGCCGGCGGCTTCGGGCAAAGGCACGCTGGCGCGCCGGCTCGCCCGACATTTCGGCCTGGCTTATCTCGATACCGGCTCGCTCTACCGCGCCGTCGCCTGGCGCGCATTGGCCGCCGGCACCGACCCGGCCGACCCGGCCACCGCCACCGCGGCGGCCCGGCAGATCGCGCCGCGCGACCTCAACGATCCGCGGCTGCGCGACGACAAAGTGGCCCAGGCCGCCTCCGTCGTTGCCGCCATCCCGGGCGTCCGGGCGGCGCTGCTCGCGTTTCAGCGCGATTTCGCCCGCCAGGGGCTGGGGGCCGTGCTGGACGGCCGCGATATCGGCACCGTGGTCTGCCCCGAGGCCGACGCCAAGCTCTTCCTCGCGGCCTCGGTCGAGGCCAGAGCCATGAGGCGATTCAAAGAGTTGCAGGCCGGGGGCGGCCCCGCTATATACGAGCGCGTCCTGCAGGACATGATGCTTCGTGACGCGCGCGATCGGGAGCGCCGAACGGCCCCGTTGCGGCGTGCGTCCGACGCGTTCGAGCTCGATACCACCGCGCTCGATGCCGATGCCGCCTTCGCGGCCGCTCTCCGTTACATCGGGGAGCTCACGCCGCGCCGCTAGGCTTGTTCTGCCTGGACGACGGGTTCATGCCGCCGCACCCGATCCTGCGGCAGCCGGCCACGTTCCTCCCCCGTGAGGCCGCGGCCTTGGTTACAGGGAAGTTCCGGAGTTCGCATGGCCGCTCGTCAATCCGCTGTTTCGCAGGACAAAGGCAAGGAGAGCTTCGCCGCGCTCCTCGACGAAAGCCTCGGCGCCGCCGCGGGCCTCGAAGGCACCGTGGTCAAGGGCCAGGTGATCGCCATCGAGAACGACATGGTGCTGATCGACGTCGGTCTCAAATCCGAAGGCCGCGTGCCGCTGAAGGAATTCGGCGCCGCCGGCCGCGCCTCCGAGATCAAGGCGGGCGACACGGTCGAGGTCTTCCTCGAGCGCATGGAAGGCAAGAACGGCGAGGCGCAGCTGTCGCGCGAAAAGGCGCGGCGCGAGGAAGCCTGGTCGCAGCTCGAGAAGAGCTTCCAGGCGAACGAGCGGGTGCAGGGCATCATCTTCGGCCGCGTCAAAGGCGGCTTCACCGTCGATCTCTCGGGCGCCGTCGCCTTCCTGCCGGGCAGCCAAGTCGACATCCGCCCGGTGCGCGACATCACGCCGTTGCTCGGCTCGCCGCAGCAATTCCAGATTCTCAAGATGGACCGCGCGCGTGGCAACATCGTCGTCTCGCGCCGTGCCGTGCTCGAGGAGAGCCGCGCCGAAGCGCGCTCCGAGCTCGTCGCCTCGCTCAAGGAAGGCCAGGTCCTGAGCGGCGTGGTCAAGAACATCACCGATTACGGCGCCTTCGTCGATCTGGGCGGCGTCGACGGCCTGCTGCACGTCACCGACATCGCCTGGCGGCGGATCAACCATCCGTCCGAGGCGCTGCACATCGGCCAGACCGTGAAGGTCCAGGTCATCCGCTTCAACCCCGAGACCCAGCGCATCTCGCTCGGCATGAAGCAGCTCGAGGCCGATCCGTGGGAAGGCGTCGAGCTCAAGTATCCGGCCAGCGCCAAGTTCAAGGGCCGGGTCACCAACATCACCGACTACGGCGCCTTCGTCGAGCTCGAGCCCGGCGTCGAAGGCCTGGTCCATGTCTCAGAGATGAGCTGGACCAAGAAGAACGTGCACCCCGGCAAGATCGTCTCGACCAGCCAGGAGGTCGAGGTCATGGTGCTCGACGTCGATCCGCAGAAGCGCCGGATCTCGCTCGGCCTCAAGCAGTGCTTTGCCAATCCGTGGGAGAACTTCAAGGAGAAATACGCGGTCGGCACCGAACTCGAAGGCGAGATCAAGAACATCACCGAGTTCGGCGTCTTCGTCGGCCTGCCCGGCGACATCGACGGCATGGTGCACCTCTCCGATCTCGACTGGCAGAAGGCGGGCGAAGAGGCGATCAAGGACTACAAGAAGGGCGACATGGCCCGGGTGCGCATACTCGACGTCGACATCGAGAAGGAGCGCATTTCGCTCGGCATCAAGCAGCTCCAGGCGGAGCCGGCATCGGCCGCCGAGGTCGCCGGCATCAAGAAAGGCGAAGTCGTCACCTGCACGGTCTCGGCGGTCACCGACAGCGGCATCGAGGTGAGCCTCGCCAGCGGCATGTCAGGCTTCATCCGCAAGGCCGAGCTGTCGCGCGACCGCGCCGAGCAGCGCCCCGACCGCTTCGCCGTCGGCGAAAAGGTTGACGCCAAGATCACCGGCTTCGACCGCAGCGGGCGCAAGGCGACGCTGTCGATCAAGGCGCGCGAGATCGAAGAGGACAAGCAGGCGATGGCGGAATACGGCTCGTCGGATTCCGGCGCCAGCCTGGGCGACATCCTCGGCGCGGCATTGAGCCGCAAGAACGAAAAGGACGAGAAGTCGGGCGACTGAACCCCGGTCGCCGGCCCGTGCCGCATTTCTTGACGAGGCGGGTTAGATTTGGCAAGGTTTCCAATGCTTTAACGCGGCGGGGGGCCTGGGCTGCGCGATGACCAAATCCGAACTGATTCAGCGGCTGGCTGAGCGCAACTCGCACCTCTATCAGCGCGACGTCGAACGCATCGTTTCCACCGTCTTCGACGAGATCGCCGCCGCGCTATCGCGCGGCGACCGGGTCGAATTGCGCGGATTCGGCGCCTTTTCGGTCAAGCGGCGCGGCGCGCGGCTGGGCCGCAACCCCCGCACCGGCGAGAGCGTTCGGGTCGGGGAAAAGCACATCCCTTTCTTCAAGACCGGCAAGGAGCTGCGCGAGCGGCTCAACGAGCGGCCTTGATCGGCCGCGCCGCGTATTAGCGGGGCGGCTGCAAGCGCGGCCGATACCAAGCATGAAACTGTTTCATTGGCTGGTGACGGCGCCGCTGGCGCTGGTTCTGGTGGTCTTCGCGGTGTCGAACCGGGCCCGCGTCAGCGTCACGCTGTGGCCGTTTCCGTTCGAGATTGAGACGTGGCTTTTCCTTGTGATCCTCCTGTCGCTCCTGGTGGGATTGCTGGTCGGCATCCTGCTCGCCTGGTTTACGGGCGGCGCGCCGCGGCGCGAATCTCGCGCCCGCGCCAAGCGCATCGCCGCGCTCGAACGCGAGATCGAAGGCCTGCGCGCGACCCGGCCAGCGACCTCGCCACCGCGGTCGTTGCCGGGAGCGGACCACTAGACTCCACGCGACGCGACCGAGGCGGAGAATAGGCTCGCGCTCCGCGGCGTGAATCCCGTATATCCAGCCTGCCATGAGCGAAAAACCCGCCAACCCCATCCTGTGCGCCATCGACTTGGCCGATCCGGCCAAGGCCAAGACGCTCGTGCGCGAGCTTAAGGACGCGGTCGGCGGCATCAAGCTCGGCCTCGAATTCTTCACCGCCAACGGGCCGCGCGCCGTGCGCGACGTCGCCCAGGGCCTGCCGCTGTTCCTCGACCTCAAGCTGCACGACATTCCCAACACGGTTTCGGGCGCGGTGAAGGCGGCGGCGGCGCTCGAGCCGGCGTTCCTCACCGTCCATTGCGCCGGCGGCCGCGCCATGATGCAGGCGGCGACCGAGGCAGCCAAACAGGTGGTGCGCAAGACGCGCATGAGGCTTCTGGGCGTGACCGTGCTAACCAGCCTCGACGAGCGCGATCTCGAGGCGGTCGGCCAGAAAGGCCCGGCTGGCGAGCAGGTCAAGCGCCTGGCGCTCCTTGCCAAGGACAGCGGCCTCGACGGCATCGTCTGCTCGCCGCACGAAGTCGCCGAGCTGCGCCAGGTCGTCGGCGCCGATTTCCTGCTGGTGGTGCCCGGCATCCGCGTCGGATCGCTCGGTCACGGCGATCAGAAGCGCGTCATGGGACCGCGCGACGCGGTGCTGGCCGGCGCCGATTATCTCGTTATCGGCCGGCCGATCACCGGCTCGCCGAGCCCGCCGGCGGCGGCGCGCGCCATGCTGGCGGAAATCCGCAAGCCGTGAGCGTCGCCGCCAAGATCTGCGGCCTGTCGACGCCCGACACGGTCGCCGCCGCGATCGCCGGCGGCGCGCGCTTCGTCGGCTTCGTGTTTTTCCCGCCGAGCCCGCGCAACCTGTCGCCGGCCCAGGCGGGACCCTTGATCCGCACCGTGCCCGCCGGCGTGACACGGGTCGGCGTTTTCGTCGATCCCGACGACGATCTTTTGAAGCATGTGCTGGCGGCGGCACCGCTCGACCTGATCCAGCTGCATGGCGAGGAGACGCCGGCGCGCGTCGCCCAGATCAAGCAACGCTTCGGCCGGAAGACGATGAAAGCGATCAAGATTGCGAGCGAGAGCGATCTCGCCGCCGCGCCGCGCTATACCGGCGTCGTCGACTGGCTGATGTTCGACGCGCGACCGCCGAAAGAGGCGACGCGGCCGGGCGGCAACGCCCTCGCCTTCGATTGGGAATTGCTGCGCGCTCGGCAATGGCCGCTGCCCTGGATTCTGTCGGGCGGACTGACGCCGGATAACGTGGCCGACGCGGTGCGTGTTTCGCGCGCTGCCGCGGTCGACGTTTCCTCCGGCGTCGAGTATGCGCCGGGCGTCAAGGACGTCGCTAAAATTCGCGCCTTCCTGGCGGCGGTCAGCGCCCTCTGAGGCGCGAATTGAGCCTTTGAGCCTCAAGGGTTTAGGGGTAAAACTCGGGCTCCCCAGGCGGCCCCCAGGCGCATTGTCGAGATGACTGGTCCCAACACCTATCGCGGCGGACCCGACGACCGCGGCTTGTTCGGCATTCACGGCGGACGCTTCGTCGCCGAGACGCTGATGCCGCTCGTGCTCGAGGTCGAGCGCGCCTACGAAGCGGCGAAACGCGATCCCGCCTTCGCCGCCGAGCTGCGCTATTACCTCGAGCATTACGTCGGCCGCCCGTCGCCGCTCTATTTCGCCGAACGTCTGACGCGCTATTGCAAAGGCGCAAAGATCTACTTGAAGCGCGAGGATCTCAATCACACCGGCGCGCACAAGGTGAACAACACGCTGGGCCAGATCCTGCTGGCGCGGCGCATGAGCAAGCGCCGCATCATCGCCGAGACCGGCGCTGGCCAGCACGGCGTCGCCACCGCCACGGTCTGCGCGCTGTTCGACCTGCCGTGCATCGTCTACATGGGCGCCACCGACATCGAGCGCCAGAAGCCCAACGTCTTCCGCATGAAGCTCCTGGGCGCCGAGGTGCGGCCGGTGACTTCGGGCACGGCGACGCTCAAGGACGCGATGAACGAGGCGCTGCGCGACTGGGTCGCCAATGTCGACGACACCTATTACCTGATCGGCACCGTCGCCGGCCCGCATCCTTATCCGGCGATGGTGCGCGACTTCCAGACCGTGATCGGCGACGAAGTCCGCGCCCAGATGACGAAGGCCGAAGGCCGGCTGCCCGACACGCTGATCGCTTGCGTCGGCGGCGGCTCGAACGCGATGGGGCTGTTCCATCCCTTCCTCGACGACCCGGACGTGGCGATGATCGGCGTCGAAGCCGCCGGCGACGGACTGTCCACCGGCCGCCACGCCGCCTCGCTCAACGGCGGCGCGCCCGGCGTTTTGCACGGCAATCGCAGCTATTACCTCCAGGATGACGACGGCCAGATCCTCGACACCCATTCGATCTCGGCCGGGCTCGACTATCCCGGAGTCGGGCCCGAGCACGCCTGGCTGTTCGAGCAGAAGCGCGTCGAATACGCGACGGTGACCGACCGCGAGGCGCTGGCCGCGTTCCAGCTTTTGACCCGCCTCGAAGGCATCATCCCGGCGCTCGAATCGGCGCATGCGGTGGCCGCGGCGACGAAGCGCACACCCGATCTGCCGCGCGACCATCTGCTGGTGATCAACCTCTCGGGCCGCGGCGACAAGGACGTCAACACCGTGGCGGGGACGCTCAGGGTGAAGCTGTGAGCCGCATCGCCGCGCGTTTCGCCCAGCTCCATGCCGAAGGCCGCGCCGGCCTCGTCACCTATCTCACCTGCGGCGATCCCGACCGCGTCACCTTCGAGAAGGTCCTGGCGCGCCTGCCCAAGGCGGGCGCCGATTTGATCGAGATCGGCATGCCGTTCTCCGACCCGATGGCCGACGGGCCAGCGATCCAGGCGGCGAGCCTGCGCGCACTCAAGGCGGGCATGACCCTGACCAAGACGCTCGACGTGCTGCGCCGCTTCCGCAAGGCCGACCGCGACACGCCGGTGATCCTGATGGGCTATTACAACCCGATCTATCGCTATGGCGTGCCGCGGTTCCTAAAAGATGCCAAGGCAGCCGGCTGCGACGGGCTGATCGTCGTCGATCTGCCGCCCGAGCACGACGACGAGCTGTGCCTGGCGGCGCGCGCCATCGGCATCGATTTCGTGCGGCTGGCGACGCCGACCAGCGACGATCGGCGCCTGCCGGCCATCCTGACCAACGCCAACGGCTTTCTTTATTACGTCGCCATCGCCGGCATCACCGGCACCAAATCGGCGCGCGCCGAGGTGGTCGCCGCCGCGGTCGCGCGACTTAGGCGCCACACCGGCCTGCCGATCGCGGTCGGCTTCGGCATCCGCACGCCAGTTCAGGCAGCGGAGGTCGCGCGCGTCGCCGACGCCGCGGCGGTGGGCTCGGCGCTGGTGGAGAAACTGGCCAAGCACCTCGACAAGCGCGGCAAGGCCAAAGCGAGCCTGGCGCCGGCCGTGCTCAAGGATGTGGCGGCGCTCGCCGCCGGCGTGCGCAAGGCGCGGCCGTGCCATCCGATGCGGGCGGCGCAATGAACTGGCTCACCAATTTTGTCCTGCCCAAGATCCGCGCCGTCGTCGCCAAGAAGGAGGTGCCGGACAATCTCTGGCACAAATGCCCGGGCTGCGGGCAGATGCTGTTCCACCGCGAGCTCGAGGCCAATCTTCACGTCTGCGCCGCCTGCGGCCATCATTTGCGCCTGGCGCCGGACAAGCGCCTGGCGCTGCTGTTCGACGACGGCAAATACACCGCCATCGAACTGCCCAAGACACTCGCCGATCCGCTCAAGTTCCGCGACCGCAAGCGCTATGCCGATCGGCTCAAGGACGCGCGGGGCGCCAAGGGCACGACGCGCGACGCCGTCGTGGTGGCGCACGGCGTGATCGGCGGCGTCGCTGCGGTGGTCTGTGTCTTCGATTTCGGCTTCATGGGCGGCTCGATGGGCATCGCCGTCGGCGAGGCGCTGCTGGCGGCGGCGCGTCTCGCGGTGCTGCAAGAGGCGGCGCTGATCGTCATTCCGTCGTCCGGCGGCGCGCGCATGCAGGAAGGCATCCTGTCGCTGATGCAGATGCCGCGCACCACGCTGGCGGTCGAGATGGTCAAGGAGGTCGGCCGGCCCTATGTCGTGATCTTGGCCGATCCGACCACCGGCGGCGTCTCGGCGTCGTTCGCCATGCTCGGCGACGTGACCCTGGCCGAGCCGGGGGCGGTGATCGGCTTCGCCGGCGCGCGAGTGATCGAGGAGACCATCCGCGAGAAACTGCCCGAGGGCTTCCAGCGCGCCGAATATCTGCTCGAGCACGGCATGGTCGACGTTGTCGTGCCGCGCCGCGACCTCAAAGCGACGCTCGGCCGCATCCTCGGCCTGCTGAGCCGCAAGGGGCCGCCGGCATTGGCGGCGCCGGAGCCCGGATGGGACCGCGCCTGACCGGGCGCCGGGCGCCGAGCGACCGCATTCTCGAGCGCCTGCTGACGCTCCATCCCAGGCTGATCGACCTGTCGCTCGACCGCATCACGCGGCTGTTGAAGACGCTCGGCGACCCGCAGGACGAGCTGCCGCCGGCGATCCATGTCGCCGGCACCAACGGCAAGGGCTCGACCATCGCCTTCCTACGCGCCTTCCTCGAGGCGCACGGCAAGCGCGTCCACGCTTATACCTCGCCGCATCTCGTCCGTTTCCACGAGCGCATCCGGCTCGCCGGCAAGCTTGTTCCCGAGGAGACGCTGGGCGCGCTACTGGCCGAATGCGAGCGCGCCAATGCCGGCCAGCCGATCACCTTCTTCGAGATCACCACCGCCGCCGCCTTCCTCGCCTTCGCGCGCGAGAACGCCGATTTTACGCTGATCGAGGTCGGCCTCGGCGGCCGCTTCGACGCCACCAACGTCGTCGACAGGCCGGCGGTGGCGGTGCTGACGCCGGTCTCGCTCGATCACCAGCATTTCCTCGGCGAGACCATCGCCGCCATCGCCTTCGAGAAAGCTGGCATCCTCAAGCCGGGCGTGTCGGTCGCGGTCGGGCCGCAAACGCCCGAGGCGGCGGCGGTGATCGCCGCGCGCGCTGCCGAGCTGCGCGCGCGGCTCTTCCGCCACGGCCGCGAATGGTCGGTCGAGCAGGCGGAAGGCGGCGGCTTGATCTATCGCGGCCGCGCGACGCTCAACCTGCCGCCGCCGGGTCTTGCCGGCGTGCATCAATACGACAACGCCGGCGCAGCGCTGGCGGCGCTCGAATGCCTGCCGGGCTTTGCGCTCGATCCGGCGGCGCTGGCGCGCGGCATGGCCAAGGTCGAATGGCCGGCGCGGCTCCAGCGATTGAAGCGTGGTCCCCTGGTCAAGGCGCTGCCGAAGGACGCCGAGCTCTGGCTCGACGGCGCGCACAACGCCGCCGGCGGCGAGGCGTTGGCGCGGTTCGTCGCCGGCTGGCGTCGGCCGACCGGCCTGGTCTTCGGCATGCTCAAAACCCACGACGCCAAGGCCTTCCTCAAGCCGCTGGCGCCTTATATCGCGCGCCTGAGCGCGGTGGCGATTCCGGGCGAAGCCAATACGCTGAGCGCCGAGGAAAGTGCGACGGCGGCGCGCCAGCTCGGTATCGCGGCCACGCCGGCCAAGACGCTACGCGACGCCATCGCGACGGCGAGCGCGCCGGGCAATCGCACCCTGATCTGCGGTTCGCTTTATCTGGCGGGAAGAGTCCTGGCCGCCAACGGCTAGCGGCCTAGAGGACCGACTGGACCCACTCGACCAGCTTGGACTTGGGCAGCGCGCCGATCTTGGTCGCCGCCACCTGGCCGTTCTTGAACAGCATCAGCGTCGGAATGCCGTGCACGCCATACTTGCTCGGCGTCTGGGGATTCTCGTCGATGTTGAGCTTGGCAATCGTGACCTTGCCGCCCATCTCGGCGGCGATGTCGTCGATGAACGGCGCGATCATCTTGCACGGACCGCACCATTCGGCCCAGAAATCGACCAGTATCGGGCCCGGCGCCTTGAGCACATCGGCGTCGAACGACGCGTCGGTCACCTTGTTCGGTTTCATGCTTGCCTTGCTCCACGAGCCAACGAGGGGCGCAGCTTAGGCGAGCGCCGGAAATCGGGTCAAGCGAGGCTCCCGCGCGGCAGCCGCATGGCTCGGCCCTTGAAACCGCGACTCAGGCCAGCCGCCCGGCCAGCGCCACATCACTTATCCACATCAGCTGCGGCCCCTCGGTCCACAAGAGCGCACAGCGCACTCTCTTGCCGGGATAGACGCGCGTCAACGCCGCCCGGTAGGCGGCGAGCTGGTCGAGATAGGCCGCGGGCACTTCCGATTCGGTCGGCGGCACCGGCCGCATTGTCTTGTAGTCGACAATGGCGATCTCGGAATCGGTAACGACCAGCCGGTCGATGCGGCCCGATATGGCGCGGTTGCCCACGAGACCAACAACGGGCACCTCGGCCTCGGAGCCGGGGCCGAACAGCTTTGCGAAATCGGGCGCGGCCAGGATGGCGAGCGTCTCGGCGGCGATATCCGCCTGCTCCGCCGGCGTCAGCGCCAGCACTGGCCGCGCCAGGAACCGCCGAGCCGCCGCCGCGCGTTGATCCGGCGCCAGGCGCGGGAGGCTTTGCAGCAGGCGATGGACGATCAAGCCCTTGCGGAAGATGTGGCCATCGTCCGCACCCAAGGGCGAGCGCGTCGGCGGTTCGGATCGCGTCGGGCGCGACGGCTGCAACGGCTTGGGCGGCGCCGGCTCGGGCGGCGGCGGCACGGTCACCCAGGACGGCAGCGTGCCGGTCGACGGCGCGGCGGCGCGACGCACCGGCGGCGCCTCGCGCTTGCCGCGCTGGCGCATGACCAGCCGCAGCCCCTCGCCTTGCCAGCCATCCGCCCCGATCAGCTTGGTCGCATCGAAGGCGAAGGCCTTGCCGCCCGCCGCCTTGAGCCCGGCCTGGACGAACGGATACCAGGCGTCGTCGTGCGGCTGGCGCTGGCCAGTCCAGCCGCAAACATAGAGCCGGTCGGCGGCACGCGTCAGCGCGACATAGAGCAGCCGGCGATATTCCTCGTCGCGGCGCAGGTCGGCGAGCGCAACCGCTGCGCGCGCCGCCGGCGCATCGCCCTGGGCGAGCCATAGCGGCAAGCCGTCATCGGTCCAGACGATGCCATGCGGCCGCTCGGGCACCGCGAGGGTGTCGGGCAGGAAGACGATCGGCGCCTGCAAGCCCTTGGCGCCGTGCACGGTGATGACGCGCAGCTCGTCGCGCCCTGCCTCGTTGTTGAGATCGCGTTTGACCTCGAGCTCGCCGAGCACCAGCCAATGCAGGAAGCCTTGCAGCGACGGGCCGTGATCGCGCTCGAAGGCGAGCGCGGCAGCAAGCAACTCGTCGAGCGGATCGCTCGCCTCGGGCCCGAGCCGCCCCAGGATCTTGCGCCTTCCGCCGCGCGCGCCCAGCACCTCGGCGAACAGCTCGAAGGGTGGAACGAAATCGGCGCGCGCCAGCAGCGCGGCCAATTCCTCGGCGGCGAAGCGGAATTCGGTGTTCTCGCCGGCGCGCCGGCGCAGCGCATCCCACAGACTGCCGGGGCGCTGCCAAGCCAGCGCGAACAGCGATTCCTCGTCGAAGCCGTAAAGCGGGCTTTTCAACACCGTCGCCAGCGCCAAATCGTCCGACGGCAGCAGCAGGAATTGCGCCAGCACCACCAAATCCTGCACCGCCAGCTGATCCGCCAGCACCATGCGGTCGACGCCCGCCACCGACACCTCGCGCTCCTTGAGCGCGCGCACCAGCGCGCCGACGAAAGGATCGCGTCGCCGCACCAGCACCAGGATGTCGCCAGCACGGATCGGCCGGCCGCTGGCTTCGAGGCGCTCGCCGTGGTCGAACCACGACTTGACGGTCGCGGCGATCGCTTCGGCCAGCCGGGCGCGCGGCAGCTTGAGCCGCGCCTGGCTCAATGGCGCGTCCCACGGCGCCGGCGGCGTACCGGCTTCCGGCCCGACCGGCGGCCACAGCTCGACCAGGCCGGCGGCGCCGAGGCGGAACGGCTCGTGGCGGATCGGCGCGCCGCCAAAGACGACGCCGACTGCCGCCCGCTGGTCGGCGAACACCGCGTCGATCGTCTGCAGCACGGCCGCGACCGAGCGGAACGACAGCTCGAGCGTCAGCGGCCGCCAACTCTGCCCGGCGGCCTCGACGCGGGCGCGGAAATGCGCCTGCATGGCGACGAAGGCGGCCGGATCGGCGCCCTGGAAGCTGAAGATCGACTGCTTCGGATCGCCGACCGCGAACACGGTGCGCAAAACGTCGCGCGCGCCTTGGCCGGCGAAGAATTCCTCGGCCAGCGCCGCGACGACGCGCCACTGGTCGGGGTTGGTGTCCTGCGCCTCGTCGATCAGGATGTGATCGATGCCGCCGTCGAGCTTGAACAGCACCCAGGGCGCGACACCGGGACGTTGCAGCAGGTCCTTCGCCTTCAGCACCAGATCGTCGAAATCGAGCAGCGCGCGCGTCGCCTTGAACGCGGCATAGGCGTCGAGCACCGCGCCGGCGAGCTGGACCAGCGCCGTCGTGGCGCCCGCGAGCCGCGCCGCATCGCGTCGCACCCGCACCGCTTCCAGGCGTTCGGCCTCGCGGACGAGCGCCTCGGCGGTGGCGGGATCGGCGTCGAGCGTCGCTTTGGTCGCCAGGCGCGCACGACGCCCGCCGTCCTGGGTGAAAAAGACGCGGCAATATTCGTCGAAGCCGTGGACGCGGGCGCGAGCGCGGTCGAGCCACTGGCTCATTGCCCGGCCCACCTTCCGGTCGGTCGGCGCGTTGCTCTTGGACAAGACGCGGGCGGCGCGCTTGAGCGCGTCGCCGGCGAACGCGTCCTCCTTGCACGCCTGGCGGACGATCGCCTCGGGCGTCTCGTCCGGCTGCAACCCAAAGCGCTCGCGCAGCCGCGCCGCGAAGGCCGCGTCGCCTGCCGCGCGCAAGCCGGCGAACCGCCCGCGTTCGCCCGACAGCTTGCCGACCAGTTCGACGAAGCCGTCCTCGCCGACGAGCTGCGTCACGGTATCGAGCGCTGTCTTGAGCGTCTTGGGCTTGCCGTCGCGCGCGCGATCGAGCACCTGGGCGACGGCACGTTCCATCGCTTCGGCGACGCTGCGTTCCTCCATGACCTGGAAATGCGGCGGGATGCCGGCTTCAAGCGGAAAGCGGCGCAGCAGCGACTGGCAGAAGGCGTGGATGGTCTCGATCCGCATGCCGCCGGGCGCGTCGAGCACGCGCGCGAATAGCTGGCGCGCGCGATCGAGCACGTCGGGGTCGGCATCGGCGCCGATCAGGCTCTTGAGCTCGGCGCGCAGCTTCGCGTCGGGCAGCGTCGCCCAGGCGCTCAATCGCGTGCCGATGCGGATTGCCATCTCGGCCGCCGCTGCCTTGGTGAAGGTGAGGCAGAGGATGCACGCCGGCTCGCTGCCGGCGAGCAGCAGCGCCAGTACACGGTCGGTCAGCACTTTGGTCTTGCCGGTGCCGGCCGAGGCCACGACCCAGACCGAGGCCGCCGGGTCGGCGGCCAGAAGCTGCTGTGCGTTCGGATCGGGCTTGGGCCGCGCGCTCATGTGCCGCCACCGGGCAGCCATTCCTTCACCCGGGCGAGATGCGCGTAGTCCGAATAGCGTGGCTGCTTGTCGGGCTGCGGCCAGGCGCGATAAGGCGTTGCCGGATCGTCGAAGGCGGTAATCAGGCGTTCGAGGCCCTGCCGCGCCGCCGTCGCCAGCGCCGTGACCGCGGCGGCGCCGTCGGCGTCCTGGCGCGTCTCGCCGGGCGGATCGCGGCCGGTCAGGCGCCAATGGATCAAAGCCGCGACCGGCGCCGGCGGGATGCCCGGATAGCCGCCCACCGCCGCGATCGCCGCCTCGAGCGCGAGCTGCGGCGCATAGCCGGATTCGACCTCGCCTTTTTGCGGCAGGATGCCGGTCTTGTAGTCGAGGATGGCGAGGCCGCCGTCGGTGAAGCGGTCGATGCGGTCGGCCTTGCCCGAAAGCGTGAAGGGACCACGCGCCGACGACAGCGTCATCGTGCCGGTGATCTCGCCGAAGCTCTGGGCGATGCGCGCGCGGCGCTCGCGCTCGATCTCGACCACCCAGCCGGCGATGCGCTCGAACCGCGGCCACCAGAAGGCGCGCACGTTGGGATGCTGGAGCGCCTCGCCGAAACAGTCGCGGCCGATGGCGATCAGCCGTTCCTCGGCGGCATCGGGCAGGTCGCGCGGAAATTCGCGCAGGAAGCGTTCGAGGGCGGCATGGATGAAGGTACCGCGCTCGGCCGCGCCGGGATCGGCGTCGATCGACTCGAGCGCCTTGAGGCGCAAAACGTGCCGGGCATAGATCGCATAAGGATCGCGCAGCCAGGTCTCGATCTCGGTAACCGAGAGATGCAGCGGCCGCGCGATGAGCGGCGGACGCGGCTCCGGCGGCGCGCCGCGCCGCGCCGCGCCCGGATCGTCGAGCCGCGCCTGCCAGGCGAGCGGCGCGCCGTCGGCCAGATCGCCCGGTAGCTCGGCGTCGAGCCCGGCAGCGCGCAGCGCGGTCTCGAGGCGCAGCAGCCAGCGCGACGGCACGGTTGGATTGCCCTCGACGCGCGCCGCGCGGGTCAGCACCACCGCGTGCGCGCCGAGGCCTTGGGCGAAATCGTGCGCCGCGCGGCCGACGCTCAGCTCCGGCGGCGGCAGGCCGAAATCGCGCCGCATCGGCCGCGACAGCCATGGATCGCTGTCGGCCCGCGCCGGCCAGACGCCTTCGTTGAGTCCGCCGAGAATGACCAGATCGGCCTGCTGCAATCGCGCTTCGAGCAAGCCCCAGATGAACAGCCGCGGATGCCGGCCATGGGCCGGCCGCACCACCGGCGCGGCGATCAAGGCCTCGAACAGCGCCGGATAGTCAGCGCCGGCAAGTTTGGGAAAGTCGCGCGCGGCGCCAAGCAGCTCGTTGAGCCAGAGCGCCGCCGCCTCGCCGGCCTCCTCGCGCCACAGCCGGCCGTCGCCGCTGTCCGCGTCGCTCGCGGTGAGCGCCTCGGCGGCGCGGATATGCGCCTGCACCAGCGGCGCCAGCTCGACCGCCTCGGTGGCCAGTGCCTCGACCAGCGGCGCCAGCGCCCGGCCGATGCGGTCGATATAAGCGACGAGCTCGCGCTCGTCGAGCGCGACGCGCAGGCCGGCGATGCCGGGGCCGGGGCGCGGCCCGCGCAGCGCCGCGCGCTCGAGCCGACGGGCCAAGTCGCGGAACTCCGCCGGCGCCAAGCCGCCGGCGGCCAAGGGATGCTTGAGCAGCGCCAGCAGCGGCAGCGGCGCGAAGTCCTCGGCGACGCACGCCAGCAGTAGGCGCAGGAACACCCCCGGCGGCGTCTTGGCGAGCGGCGTGCCGGCGGAATCGTCGACCTCGATGTTCCAGCGGCGCAGCTCGGCGGCGACGCGGCGCGCGAGATCGCGGTCGGGCGTGACCAGCGCCGCGGTCGCACCCGGCTGCTCGAGCTGGCGCCGCATCAGCAGCGCCACGGTCGTCGCTTCTTCCTGCGGCCCGGCGCAATCGACGCGCGTCACGCCTTCGACGGCGGCCGCCGGCAGATCGCCGAGCGTCGCCCAGCGATGGCTGCGCGAAGCCGGCGCGAGCGCCGCGCGCAGCAGGGCCGCGCGCGCCGGATTGCCGCCGGCAACGCTGGGCGCCGGCCAGGCCGCGACCTGGCCGGGCGTCAATTCGAGCCGCGCCAGCAGCCGCGCGAGCAGATATTGCGGATGCGCCGGATCGGCGGCGACCGCTTCCCATTCGGCGGCGTCGGCGGCGCGGTCGAGCCCAGGCAAGACGACGACGCCGGTCGGCAGGCGCGCCACCGCGGCGACCAGCGCCGCCACCGCCGGCATGCCGGCGGCGATGCCGGCGGCAATCACCGGATCGGAAGGCGGCCGCTGGCGCCAGGCTTCGGCCTGGTGTTCGAGCAGGCGATTGCGCCGATCGGCGGCGTCGAGACAGCCGATTTCCGCCAGCGCCTTGGGCCAATGCTCGGACAGAATGGCGAGAAACTGCACCACCTGCTGCCAGTGCTTGGCGTGCCGCTCGGGCACCAGGCGGTCGAGGTTGGCGAGGCCGCAGCCTTCGGCCGCGACCTCGTCGAGAAAGCGCGCGAGCTCGGCGGCGAGCGGTGCCGCCTGAGCGACACTGGCCGGTCCGGCGCCGCGCGCCGCGCCCCAGCCGAAGACGAGCCGCGCCAGCATGAGCCGGCGCGTCAAATCGGGCACCGCCGGCGGCAGGTCGAGCGCATCGTCGCCGGCGCCTTCGTCGGCCAGGATCGCGAGCTCGTCGGCATCGACGTCGCCGACCGGCACCAACCGCGGCAGCAGCAGCGGCCGGCCCGCGCCCTGGCGCAGGAAGGCCTCGGCGAGCGCGCGCGCAGCGCGGCGTGTCGGCAGCAGCACGGTCATGCGGGCGAGCGCCAGCGGATCGTTGCCGGCGCGCGCCATCAGTCCCACCGCCAGCGCGTCCAGGAAAGGCACGCCGGCGTCGATCGCAAATACCGCGCCCATGACGCTAGCGTTCGATCCCGTGCCGGTGGACGCGCGCGTCGGCCAGGGCGAGACCGTCGGGCGTGCCGACGTGATACCACTCGCCGTCGTGCACCAGGCCGCGCAGCCGGCCACGCGCGATCGCCCGGTCCCACATCCGATTGATCGAGAAGGCGCCGGCGGGCGCGCCGTCGAACAGGCGACGATGCGCGATTTCGATGCCGGCGAAGACGAACGGCACGATTTCGGTCTCGCGGCGGCGGCGCAGCGCACCCGTCGGATCGAGCATGAAATCGCCGGGCCCGTCATAGCCGGCGGCGCGCGCCGTCGGCTGCATCAGCAACAGCGCGTCGTCGCGCGCTGGATCGAAGCCGGCGGCGAGCTGATGTAGCGCCGGGGTCGCGCCGTCGAGCCAGAACACGTCGGCATTGATGGCGTAAAAGACCTCGCCGAGCAACGGCAGGGCCTTGACGATGCCGCCGCCGGTTTCGAGCGCCTCGGCCTCGCGCGAGAACTCGATCGCGATGTCGCGTCGCCGCGCCAGCTGCGTGGCGATAACGTCGCCCATGTAGTGGAGATTGACGACGGCGCGCTCGACGCCGACCTCCGCGAGGCGATCGAGAACGCGATCGATCAGCGTGCGGCCCTCGACCGGGATCAGCGGCTTGGGCGTCCGGTCGGTGAGCGCGCCCATGCGCTTGCCGCGGCCGGCGGCCAGCACGATCGCGCTTTCGGGCACGCTCACGCGGCGGGGCGGCATGGCGGAATTTTGCGCCCAGCCTCGGGAATATGGCGCGCGAACCAGGCCGCTACCGGCGCCAGCGCCGGATGCGCCAGGTCGTTCTGTAGAATCCGCCAGACGCGCGGAATGTGCGCGAGATATTGCGGCTTGCCGTCACGCACGCAGAGCCGCGTGAAGATGCCGACGATCTTGGTGCTGCGCTGCGCGCCCAGGATCGCGTAGGCGGCGTCGAACGCGGCGCGGTCGAGCTCGGGAAAGGCCGCGAGGTAGCGCTGTTTCATCTGCGCAACGAGCTCGGGCGTTACGTCGCGCCGCGCGTCCTCGAGCAGCGAGACTAGGTCGTAGCTCGGCGGACCGAGCACCGCGTCCTGGAAATCGAGCAAGCCGCAGGCGAGCAGGCCGTTGCGGTTGCCCACGCGCATCAAATTGTCGACATGGAAGTCGCGCAGCACCAACGTCGCCGGCAGTTTGCGCGTCGCCGGCAGCGCGCCTTGCCAAAGGGCCAGATATTCGGCGCGCAAGGCGGAATCGACCGGCCCGCCGACGATCGAAGGCCAGTACCAGTCGACCAGCAACGCGACCTCGTCGAGCAGTCGCTGGTCGTCGTAAGGCGGCAGGAATTTCGCCGCCTTCGTCTCCGGCGCCGTGAACTGCCGCTTGAGCGCGATCAGCACGTCGA
Organism: Allostellaceae bacterium; assembly: GCA_050729835.1. GTDB lineage: Bacteria > Pseudomonadota > Alphaproteobacteria > ATCC43930 > CGMCC-115725 > REEB95. The sequence goes on from JBOHLS010000011.1 coordinate 49,488, forward strand.
CCGCGAGGCTGTAAAGCGGTTCCTCGGCCTCGCCGCCGGCCAGCAGGCGCGTATAGGTATCGTCGCCGAGATCCTCGAGCAGCAGCAGCCCGTGCTCCGCGTTCTGGCCGTAGACCGCCGGCGCGCCGAAGCCGAGGCGGCGCAACAGGCGCGCCACGGCGAGGTAGGGCCGGACGGTCTCCTGCGGCGGCGGCGCATCCATCAGCATCGCCGTGCGTTTCTTCGCGCCGTGCAGCCGGACATAGCGCCGAAACGACGCGTCGCCCGGCAGGGGCGCATGCTCGGCGCCGCCCCATCCCGCCTGGTCGAGAAAGCGCGCGATCAGCGCCGTACGTTCTTCAGACATCGGACAGCCCCCCGATGCGGGCGCGCCAGGACCCCGACGGCACCGCCGTCAGTGTGCGCGAGTCGGGCGTCGGACCGGCGGCGAAGGTCAGTTCGAGCCGCTCTGCCGGCAGCGACGACCCCAGCCGTTCGGGCCATTCGATGACGCTGATGTCGCCGGCCAGCGCCTCCTCGAATCCGAGCTCGCGCGCTTCGTCTGCGCCGTTCAGGCGAAACAAGTCGAAATGCCAGATCGCCGGCGCCGAGTCGCCGCCGTCATAGATCTCGACCAGGGTGAAGGTCGGGCTCGGCACTTCGAGCGACTCGCCGAGTCGGGCGCGGATGAAGGCGCGGGTGAAGGTCGTCTTGCCGCTGCCCAGCTCGCCCTTGAGTGCGATCACGTCGCCCTCCTGCGCCAGACGCGCGAGGCGCGCGGCGAGCCGACCGGTCGCGGCCTCGTCGGCCAGAGCGAGAACAAGCGCGGCACCTCCGTCCACGACGCTCTTTTTAGGCCGCGGCTTCCGGCGCCGCAACCACAGGGTTGCGGCCCGGCCGGTGCGTCGGCATGGTAGGCGCGATGACGGAAACCGCAACGGATGTCGCGATCGTCGGCGCGGGGCCGGTCGGGCTGTTCGCGGTCTTCGAATGCGGCATGCTCAAGATGCGCTGCTGCGTCATCGACGCCCTCGAAGCGCCCGGCGGCCAGTGCGCCGCGCTCTATCCCGAGAAGCCGATCTACGACATTCCCGGCTATCCGCGCATCGCCGCGCAGGAGCTGGTGCACAGGCTGGTCGAGCAGGCGGCGCCGTTCGCGCCCGAATACCGCCTGGGCCAGCCGGTGACGGCGCTGACGCCGCGCGACGGCGGCTTCGTGCTGCGCACCGCCCGCGGCGCGACCGTCGCGGCGCGGGTGGTGATCGTCGCCGCCGGCGCCGGCGCCTTCGGCCCCAACCGGCCGCCGCTGGCCGGCATCGAGCGCTACGAGGGCAAGAGCGTGTTCTACCTGGTAAGCCGGCGCGAGGATTTCCGCGGCAAGCGCGTGGTCATCGCCGGCGGCGGCGATTCGGCGGTCGATTGGGCGCTGTCGCTGGCCGAGATCGCCGCCAAGGTGATGGTGGTGCATCGCCGCGCCAAGTTCCGCGCCGCACCCGAAAGCGTCGCGCGGCTCGCGGCCCTGGCTAAGGCCGGAACGATCGAGCTGGTGACGCCGTGCCAGCTCCAGGCGCTCGACGGCGAAAACGGGGTCTTGCGCGCGGTGACGGTCGCCGATCTCGACGGCGGCACGCGGACGCTTGCCGCCGACGTGCTGCTGCCGTTCTTCGGCCTCGCCACCGATCTCGGACCGATCGCGCAATGGAGCCTGGCGCTCGAGCGGCATCACATCAAGGTCGAACCCGCGACCTGTACCACCTCGCAGCCCGGCATCTTCGCCGTCGGCGACGTGGCGCATTATCCCGGCAAGCTCAAGCTGATTCTGTCGGGCTTCGCCGAGGCGGCGCTGGCGGCACGCGCGATTTTTCCGCTCGTCCATCCCGGCGAGGCGCTGCATTTCGAGTATTCGACCATGACCGGCGTGCCGGGACGGTAAAACCCCGGTTGCTTCAGGTGAGCTCGTTGAAATCGTCGAGCAAGCTGGCGATGCGCGCGTCGTCGAGTTGATCCATGATCGCCCGCGCGCGCTGGGTCGCCGCCGCCAGGTCGAGGGCGCGGATGCGCTGCTTGACGCGCGGGATATTGGCCGGCGCCATCGACAGCTCGCGGATGCCGAGCCCCAGCAGCAGCGCGGTATAGCGCGGATCGCCGGCCATCTCGCCGCACAGGCTCACCGGAATCTCGGCGCGCAACGCCGCTTCGACCGCGAACTGGATGAGCCGCAGCACCGCCGGATGCAGCGGATTGTGCAGATAGGCGACACGCTCGTCGCCGCGATCGACCGCCAGCGCGTACTGGATCAGGTCGTTGGTGCCGACGGCGAAGAAGTCGGCGACCGCGGCCAAGGCGTCGGCGGCGAGCGCCGCGCCCGGAATTTCGATCATCACGCCCAAGGGCGGGAGCTTGTCGGGCAGGCGCACGCCGCGGCGCTTGAGGCGCCGCGCGACCTGGGCGAGGCTTTCACGCGCGGCGCGGACCTCGCCTACGCTCGATATCATCGGCAACAGGATGCGTACCGGCCCGTGCGCGGCGGCGCGCAGCATGGCAGCGAACTGGGCATCGAGCAGGCCGCGTTCCTTGAGCGAGAGCCGGATGGCGCGCAGGCCGAGCGCCGGGTTGTTGCCTTCGCCTTCCATCAGCTCGGCCAGCGGTGCCGCCAGCTTGTCGCCGCCGATGTCGAGCGTGCGGAGCGTTGCCGGCTTGCCGTCCAGGCCGCGCACCAGCTCGAGATAGGCGGCGTATTGCTCGTCCTCGTCGGGCAGGTCGTCACGATTCATGTAGAGGAACTCGGTACGCACCAAGCCGAGGCCTTGCGCGCCAACCGACAGCGCCTGGCCGATCTCGCGCGGCAGTTCGAGATTGGCTTCGAGCGCGATCGCGACGCCGTCGCGGGTCTCGGCCGGCAGGCGCTTGAGCCTCGCCAGGCCGCGGCCGGCTCGCTCGATCGCCGAACGGCGCTTGTCGAAGCGCGCCTGGGTCGCTGCGCTGGGGCGCAATACGACCTCGCCGGTGTTGCCATCGAGCACCACGGTATCGCCCGGCGCCGCATCCTTGAGCAGGTCGGCGATGCCGAGCACCGCTGGAATGCCGAGCGCCCGCGCCATGATTGCGGTGTGGCCTTCGGCCCCGCCCAGGACGCTGGCGAAGCCCTTGACCTGCTTCGGATCCATCAAGGCGATATCGGCCGGGCTCAACTCCTCGGCGAGGACGATGGTGCCTTCGGCCAGCGTCTTAAACGCGGCGTAAGGCGTCTTGGTCAGGTTGCGCAGCAGGCGCTGGCCGACGACGCGCACGTCCTCGATCCGCGCCGCGAGATAGGCATCGCCCATGGCGGCGAAGCTTTCGCCCATGCGCTCGATCTCGAGCGCCACCGCGCGCTCGGCGTTGACCCGATCCTCGACGACGCGGCGCTCGACCCCGCGGACGAAGCGCGAGCGTGACAACATGGCGAGATGCGCGTCGAGCAGATAGCCCATCTCCTCGGCGGCCGTGCCGGGCAGCGCCACCGCCTTGGTCTTGAGCTTCTTGAGCTGCTTGATCGCGGTCTCGACCGCCTGGACGAGGCGCTTCTGCTCGCCCTCGACCTCCGCCGGCTCGAGCCGGCGCTCGGGCACGGCGATCGCGCCGCTGTCAGTGACAAAGGCGCGGCCGACCGCGATCCCCGGCGCGATGCCGAGCCCCTGCAGCCGCCGTTCGCCGTGTCCACCGTCAGTCCTCATTGAAGCCGCCGGTGATCAGCGCCACGAGCGCGTCGATCGCGCGCGCGGCATCGGGCCCGGTGGCGCTCAGGTCGATAGTGCTGCCGGGGCCCGCGGCCAGCATCATCAGGCCCATGATAGACCGCCCCGAGACCGCTGCGCCGGCTTTTGTCACGGTGATCTCGGCGTCGTATTCGAAGGCGAGCTTGACGAAGCGGGCGGCGGCGCGGGCATGCAGGCCGCGCTGATTGCGGATCGTGACGGTGCGATTGACTTCGGACGGCGCGGCGTCGCCGGCGGGCGTCTCCGCCATCAGCGAACGTCGGCGAGGAGTTGCGAGGCGACATTGATGTATTTGCGGCCGGCTTCCTGCGCGCCACGCACCGCGTCGGCCAGCGATTCGGTCTGGCGCAGGCTGGCGAGCTTGATCAGCATCGGCAGGTTGACGCCGGCGATGACCTCGATCTTCGTCTTGTCCATGATCGAGATCGCAAGATTCGACGGCGTGCCGCCGAACATATCGGTCAGGAGCACGACGCCGTCGCCGTTGCTGACCTCCTCGACCGAGCGGAGGATGTCCTGGCGCCGCTTCTCCATGTCGTCTTCCGGGCCGATGCAAACGGCGGCAATGTTGCGCTGCGGGCCGACGACGTGCTCCAGCGCGGCGATGAACTCGGCCGCGAGGCGGCCATGCGTCACGAGAACCATACCGATCATGCAATGTCCTTCACGTGAGGCGCCGGCGGTTCGGCGGGATGCGGACCGGCCTCGCCCGGCCGATCGAGATCGCGATGCATCAGGGCGACGCGCCGCCCGTCGGCGGTGAGCCGCGCCGCCAGCCGCTCGGCGACGTAGACCGAGCGATGCCGGCCGCCGGTGCAGCCGATGGCAATGGTGAGATAGCACTTTCCTTCGGCCTCGTAGCGCGGCAGCAGGCGGTTGAGCCACGCGGCCACTTCCTCAAAACGGGGCACGAAGTCGGGATCGGCCTCGATAAACGCGCCGACGGCGCGGTCGCGGCCCGACAGCGGCTGCAGCACCGGCAGGTAATGCGGATTGCGCAGGAAGCGCATGTCGAAGACCAAGTCAGCGTCGCGCGGCAGGCCGTGGCGATACGAAAACGACGTCACCGCGACGGTGACGCCGGGTTGCGACGCCAAGGCGAAATGACCCTGCAACAGGCGCTTGAGATCACCCGGCGATAAGGCGCTGGTGTCGATCACCAAGTCGGCGCGGTCGCGCAGCGGCCAGACGCGCTGGCGTTCGAGCCGGATGCCGTCGGCGACCGGGCGTTCGAGCGCCAGCGGATGGCGCCGACGGGTCTCGGTGAAGCGCCGCTCGAGATGATCGTCGTCGCAATCGAGGAACAGGAGCTTGAGATCGATGGCGCGGCCCGCGGTCAGCTCGTCCAGCGCCTTGACCAGCGACGGGACGGCGAAATCGCGCGTCCGCACGTCGACGCCGATGGCCAGCGGCGCTGGCGTCGCGCGCGGGCCGATCAGGCTGGGCAGCAGCGACAGCGGCAGGTTGTCCACCGCCTCGTAGCCCATGTCCTCGAGCGCCTTGAGCGCGGTCGAACGCCCCGCGCCCGACAGGCCGGTCACCACCAGAAGGCGCGTACGGGCGAGACCGGGCATCACGGCTGAACCGCAAGCGGCTCGGCGGCGAACTCGTCGCCCGCCACGGCACGCAGGGCGAAGCGCAGCTTGGTCGGCGTCGAGGCATCGAAGGCGCAGAGCGCGAGACGCGGCACCGCGATGCCGAGCAGCGTGCAATCGCCGCGCTCAGGCAGGCGCTCGACCCGAGCGCGCGGCACCAAATCGCAGATCAGGCGCAAGGCGGTGCGCGGCGTGCGCGGCAGCCGCAGGATGCCGAGGCCGCGCGCCTCGATCATGCCGGCGATCGCCGGCGGTGCGCTCAACCAGAGCTCGGCGCCGTCGGGCGTAAGCGCGACCTGGTCGTCGGCAATCAGGCCGGCGCCGCCCTCGATCAGGCGAAGCGCCAAATCGGACTTGCCGCTGCCGGATGGACCACGCAAAAGCACGCCTGCCCGCCCCAGCCGCACCGCCGTGCCATGGACCAATTGCATTGGGCGCTTTAGGTGCGCCGCGACGCCCACAATGTCAATGGCGCCGTTGGCTGGTCATTAGCCATTGAAATCACAGCGATATTCGCCAATCTCTGCGGCCAAAAGCAACCCTCGGAGGGCGGCCATGTTGCAGGGCAATATCGGCCCGCCTAAGCGGTGGGCAAGCGGACGACGAACCGGGCGCCGAGCATCTGACCGTGGTCATCGACGCGGTTTTCGGCCCAGATCTGGCCGCGATGGTTGTCGACGATCTGCTTGGAAATCGACAATCCCAGGCCCGAATGGGTGCCGAATTTTTCGCCGCGCGGCCGCTCGGAATAGAACCGCTCGAAGATCGCGGCGAACTTGCCCTCGGGGATGCCGGGCCCTTCGTCGTCGACGGTCACCACGACGCTGCGGCCGTCGTGGCGCGCCTCGATCCGGATCGACCCGCCCGGCGGGCTGAACGAAACGGCATTGGCGATCAGATTGCGGAAGACCTGGACGAGCCGCCCCTCGATGCCGGGAACCGGCAGGTCGCCGGCCGGCGTCCCCGGCTCGCCCGGCAACGACAGCAGCAGTCGCGGCGAATCGTCCTTGGCCGCCGCCTCGTTCACCTGGACCAGGGTCGCGAGCAGCTTGCCGAGCGGCACCGACACCAGCTCGTCGCGCGCCAGATCGGCATCGAGCCGCGAGGCATCGGAAATATCGCTGATGAGTCGATCGAGACGCATCACGTCCTCGAGCACGAGCGTGAGCAGCTTGCGTTCCTTCTCGCGGTCGTTGAGCCGACAGGCGGTCTCGATCGCGCTTTTGAGCGACGTCAGGGGATTCTTGATCTCGTGCGCGACATCGGCGGCGAAGCGCTCGATCGCACCGACGCGCTGCCACAACGCAGCGGTCATCTCGCGCAACGCGCCCGACAGGTCGCCGATCTCATCATTCCGCGCGGTCAGATCGGGAATCGCGGCTTCGCGCACCGGGCGGCGGCGGACGGATTCGGCGGCGGCGGCGAGACGCCGGATCGGCCGCACGATCGTACCGGCGAGATAGATCGACAGCAGCACCGTGACGCCGAGCGCGAAAGCGAAAACCTTGATGAATTCGATGCGCATCGAACGGATCGCGTTCTCGATGTCGCGGCTGCCCATCGACAGCTGCACGGCGCCCAGCACCTTGCGATAGTGCTGCACCGGCACCGCGACGGCGAGGATCAGGCCGGTGCTGCCGCGGGTCTGCACGCTGTGCCCGATTTCGCCGGCCAGCGCCCGTTCGACGTCCGGATACGAATCCGCGTTGTCGGTCGTCGGCTCGATATAACGCGGAAATCCCTGCTGCCACGGAATGGCGCCGATCACCGTGCCGTAGACCGCGTCGGTGATCCGTTCGAAGAAGCTCGCATCCGGCGCCGGCAGCGGGCTGACCCGGACCATGCCGCCGGGGCCGCCGAGGATGTTGGTGTCGGCGATTAGCTTGCCCTGCTCGTCGAACAGGCGCGCCCGCGTCTTGGTCGGCTCGACGAGCCGCCGCATCATCTCGCGCGTAAGCTGCGGATCGAGCTTGAACGACACGTGCTGCTGATCGACCGCGCCTTCGCCGAGCGCGGCGGCGAAGATCTGGGCCTGGGTCTTGAGAGACTCGATGTTGGCGGTGACCAGGCTGTCCTGGTACTCGCCGAGATAGAGAACACCGATGCCGAGAAGCGCCAGCGCCAGGACGTTGACCGCCAGGATACGGCGCGTCAGCGGCGACAGCCGCCAGCGTCCATGCGCGCGTAAACGCGCCCGCCGCATCGCGGCCGGCCGGGTCTTGGTGCGCGGCTCGGCGCCGGCCGCCGCGTCGCGCGGATTAGTGGTCGCGGTAACGATATCCGACGCCATAGAGGGTTTCGATCTGGGCGAACTCGATATCGACGGCCTTGAACTTCTTCCGCAGGCGCTTGACGTGGCTGTCGATGGTGCGGTCGTCGACGTAGATGTGCTCGCCGTAGGCGCTGTCCATCAGCTGGTCGCGGCTTTTGACGTGGCCCGGCCGGAGGGCGAGCGATTTCAGGATCAGGAATTCGGTGACCGTCAGGTCGACGTCATGGGTCTTCCAGGTGCACTGGTGCCGCCCCGGATCGAGCACCAAGTCGCCGCGTTGGACGACGGGCTCGGCCTGGCTGTCGCCGCCGCCGCGTGCGATCTCGCCGCGGCGCAGCAGCGCGCGGATGCGCTCGACCAGCAGGCGCTGCGAGAACGGCTTCTTGATGTAGTCGTCGGCGCCCATGCGCAGGCCGAGCACCTCGTCGACCTCGTCGTCCTTCGAGGTCAGGAAGATGACCGGCAGCGCGTTCTGCCGGCGCAGATTAGCGAGCAGCTCCATGCCGTCCATGCGCGGCATCTTGATGTCGAGGATCGCCAGGTCGACCGGCTGCGCGGTCATCGCCTTGAGCGCCTCGGCGCCGTCGTTATAGGTGCGGACGGCGAAGCCTTCGGCCTCGAGCGCGACCGAAAGCGATTGCAGGATGTTCTTGTCATCGTCGACCAAAGCGATCGAATTGGCCACGGGGAAACCCCTCTATGGATAAAAGAATATGGCGTGCCCTAGGTAGCCGTCCAAGTGTGGCGAGTTTAGGGCGTCAGTTTACCGCGAAGTTTCGGCAAAGTACCGCCTCGGGAAGACCCTAGAGCGGGGCGGAACATGCTGGTGAAGGCGCTCGGGCGCCGATCGCCGCAAGACAGCCGCCCATCCGCGGCGTGGGCGCCGCGAAGCTAGGAATTGCCCAGGACCGTTTTGCGATAGATTATGGCTCACTTGCGCAAGCGTGCAAGGCCGCCTCGCGCCGGCGTGGCGGACCCTTTTCTCTCAGCGCCGTGCGACGAGCCATGAGCCAACCCCGCGTCACCGCCGCTTTCCTCAATATCGGCCATGCGGTCGATCACCTGATGATGCTGATCTTTCCGACGGTCGTGCTGGCGATGACCGCCGCCTTCGGCTCGGACTATCGCGCCATGCTGCCGCTTTCGCTCGGCGGCTTCATCGCGTTCGGCGCCGGCTCGCTGCCCGCCGGCTGGCTCGGCGACCGCTGGGGCCGCCGCCCGATGATGATCATTTTCTTCGTCGGCATCGGCGCCGCCGGATTGTTGACCTCGCTGGCGCAAGTGTCGTGGCAGATCGCCGGCGGCCTGACGCTGATCGGGCTGTTCGCCTCGATCTATCATCCGGTCGGCATCGCCATGCTAGTCAAGGATCAGAAGCGCATGGGCCGCGCGCTCGGCTGGAACGGGCTGTGCGGCAATCTCGGCGTCGCCTTCGCGGCGCTGTCGGCGGGCGCGTTGGCCGACCTCGCCGGCTGGCGCACGGCCTTTGCCGTGCCGGGCGTGATCGCAATCGCGGTCGGCATCGCCTTCGCCTGGCTGGTTCCGGCCGCACCGGCGCCGGCGGCGGTCGCCGGCGGCACGCGGCGCGCCCGACACGACGACGAGGCCCGCCGCGTCTTCGCGCTGCTCACCGTCGCGACGATCTGCGGCGCGGTGGTGTTCAATACCACCACCATCGCCATGCCTCGGCTGTTCGACGTGCGGCTGGCCGCGCTGGTGCATACGACCTTCGGCGTCGGCTTGCTGGTCTGCATCGTTTACGTCATCGCCGCGTGCGCGCAGCTCCTGATCGGACGGCTGATCGATGGCCGGCCCTTGCGCGACGTGTTCCTGCCGTTCGCCGTGCTGCAGGTGCCGTTGCTGCTGCTGGCGGGGATTCTGAGCGAATGGCCCATGCTGGCCGCCGCGGTGGCGATGATGTTCGTCGTCTTCGGCTTCATCCCGATCACCGACGCGATGGTGGCGCGCTACGCGCACGACGCCTGGCGCTCGCGCGTCTATGCCGTGCGCTATCTCGTCTCGTTCGGCGCATCGAGCATCGCCGTGCCACTGGTCGCCTATCTACCACCGGAAAGCGGCGGTTTCGTCCGGCTGTTCGCCGTGCTGCTAGTCTTCGCCGCCGGCAGTCTCGCGGCGGCGTGGCTCTTCCCGCGCGGCACTCGCGCCGGATCGCCCGCCGCGATCGAAGCCGCCGAATAAATGCAGCCGAAGACGGCGCGATGAGCGACGCGGCAACCGTGGCCAGAACGGCGCGCGGGCTTTTGGCCCAGGCGCCGCGCGCCAGCCTAGCGACCTTGACCGAGACCGGCGCGCCTTACGCGTCGCTGGTGCTGACGGCGGATGACAGCACCGGCGCGCCGCTGCTGCTGCTTTCCGATTTGGCAGAGCACGCGAAGAACTTGCGGCGCGACCCGCGCGCCGCCCTGCTGGTCGAGCCCGCCGAAACCGCCGGAGATCCGCTCGCCGCGCCGCGGGCGACGTTCCTCGGCGAGGCCAGACGCGTCGCCGACGCGGCCGCGAAGGCGAGGTTCGTGGCACACCACCAATCGGCTGCGGTCTATGCCGGCTTCAGCGACTTCGCACTCTATCGCTTCGCGGTGGCACGCGTTCATCTGGTCGCCGGTTTCGGCCGCATCGACTGGATCTCGGGCGACGATTATCGCACCGCAGCATCGGCGGAAGCGAAGCGCTAAGGCGTGCCCCGCCGTCGGCTTCATCGCGCTGCGGCGAAAATTGACCACAGCCGGTGGGCCAGCCCCACGTTGCAATCGTCACATTCAGCGCGATATTTTTGTTCCCCAAGCCGGCGCCCCGATGCGAGGGGGAATGCGCATCGCTCACAAGCCGGCAGCGAAGTCACCTCGGCCAGGAGGAACATCGTGCCCAAAGACGCACCCGAGACAACGATCGCGCTCGCCTCGAGCTTCGGCCTGAAGCAGCAAGGCTTCCGCAATCTGAACGGCGAGTTCTGGAACCTGTCGGTTCCGGTACTCTACGAGCACGCCATCCGCAACGGCGAGGGTTTCCTCGGCGCCGGCGGCTCGTTCGTCGCCTATACCGGCGCCTTCACCGGCCGCACGCCGAAGGACAAATACACCGTCGACGAGCCGTCGACGAGCAAGGACATCGACTGGAACGAGATCAACCAGAAGCTGCCCGAGGCGACCTTTGACCGGCTGCACCACCGCGTGCTCGCATGGTACCAGGGGCGCAAACTCTACGTGCATGACCTGCGCGCCGGCGCCGATCCGGCTTTCGGGCTCAAGGTGCGCGTGGTGACGCCGAGTGCCTGGCACGCCCTGTTCGCGCGCAACATGTTCATCCGGCCCAAGCTCGAGGAGCTGCGCGACTTCACGCCGGACTTCACCATCCTGCACGCGCCGAAAATGTTTGCGATGCACGAGATCGACGGCATCCGCTCCGACACCGTCGTCGCGGTCAGCTTCGCCCGCCGGCTGGTCATGATTCTCGGCACCGAATACGCCGGCGAGATCAAGAAGTCGGTGTTCGGCTATCTCAACTACGTGCTGCCCGGCCGCGACGTGCTGCCGATGCACTGCTCGGCCAATGTCGGCCCGCGCGGCGACGCCGCCATCTTCTTCGGCCTGTCGGGCACTGGCAAGACGACGCTCTCGGCCGACAGCTCGCGCACGCTCATCGGCGACGATGAGCATGGCTGGAGCCAGAAGGGCCTCTTCAACTTCGAGGGCGGCTGCTACGCCAAGTGCATCAACCTGTCGAAGCAGGCCGAGCCCGAGATCTACGACACCGTCTTCCGCTTCGGCACCGTGCTCGAAAACGTGGTGATCGACCCGACGACGCGGCAGCCCGATCTCGACGACGGCAGCCTGACCGAGAACACCCGCGCCTGCTATCCGGTCGACTTCATCCCCAACATGAGCGACACCGGGCTGGCTCCCCATCCCGAGAACGTCATCATGCTGACGGCCGATGCCTTCGGCGTGTTGCCGCCGATCGCCAAGCTGACTCCCGAACAGGCGATGTACCATTTCCTGTCGGGCTACACCGCGCGCGTCGCCGGCACCGAGAAAGGCCTTGGCAAGGAGCCGCAGGCGACGTTCTCGACTTGCTTTGGCGCCGTGTTCATGCCGCGTCATCCGACGGTTTACGCCAAGATGCTGGGCGAGCGCATCGCCAAGCACAAGGCGACCTGCTGGCTCGTCAACACCGGCTGGTCGGGCGGCGCCTATGGCGTGGGTTCGCGCATGAAGATCGCACACACCCGCGCGCTGGTGCGCGCCGTGCTCGCCGGCTCGCTCAAGGCCGTGCCGACGCGGAAAGAGTCGTTCTTCGGCCTGCAGATGCCGGAATCCTGCGGCGAGGTCCCGGCCGACGTGCTCGATCCGCGCAACACTTGGGTGGACAAAGGCTCCTACGATCAGACCGCGCGCGGCCTGACCAAGCGCTTCGAGACCAACTTCAAGCAATACGAGCCCTATGTCGGCAACGACGTGAAGGCCGCCGGCGTCCACGCCGCTGCCTGAACACGCGGCGGCTCGCAGCGGCGCAGGGGGATTCATGAATCGTGGCCTTGGCGCGATCATCGTGCCATTCGCGCACGGCCTGGCGGCCATGGCGTTGCTGACTCTGGTCGTCGCGGCGCCGGCGGCGGCGCAGCAACGCATCGGCATCATCCTGCTGCACGGCAAGCTTGGCGTTCCCCTGGGCACCAGTTCGGGCCGTGGCCCGGCCTGGGGCGCCAACCTGGTGGCAGCGCTGCGCAACGCCGGCTACCTCGTGGCGGCGCCCGAGATGTGTTGGTCGCGACAGCGCAACTTCGACAAGACCTACCCCGATTGCATCGCCGAGGTCGACGCCTCGATTGTCAAGCTCAAGGCCCAGGGCGCGAAGGCAATCGTCGTCGGCGGCCTCAGTCTCGGCGGCAACGGCGCCATCGCCTACGGCGCGACGCACGCCGGAATCAAGGGGATCATTGCCTTTGGCCCGGCCGACGATCCGACGCGCAAGTCCACCCGCCCCGAGGTCGCGGCCAGCCTCGCGCGTGCGCACCAGCTCGTAGCGCAAGGCCAGGGCGACACGCGCACCACGTTCGACGATTTCAATACCGGCGCCGGCGGATCCTATGCGATGACGGTCACGACCACGCCGCGCATCTTCCTGAGCTTCAACGATGCCGACGCCTTGACACATTTCCCGGCCAACGTCGCCAAGCTGGCCGTGCCGATCCTGTGGGTCGCGGGCGACGGCGATCCGACGCAAGGCTCAGCCGCTTCCATCTTCCGTATGGCGCCGCCCAACCCCCTCAACCGCTATGTCCAGGTGCATTCGAGCCATCTCGGCACGCCCGATGCCGGCGCCGATGCCGCGCTCGCCTGGCTCGTGGAATTAAGCAAATCCTGAGCCGCGATCGAAACGGCGCGTGAATCAGTTGCCGAACCCTTTGCGGGTTCCCTAGTATAAATTGGCGCGCAGCCGCGCGTGTATCAGGCTCGGGGGTTTATCACGATAGACGCGCCTAAAATCGCGCCGACTCACGGGGGCGTCGGAACGTGAGCGACGTTCCCGTTCTCGTTGCCGGCGGCGGGCCGATCGGATTGGCCATGGCGGGCGAGCTGCGCCGTCGCGGCGTCGCCTTTCGTGCGGTCGAGCGCGCGGCGCAACGCACCGAGCTGTCGAAGGCGCTGGTGGTTTGGCCGCGCACGCTCGAGCTGTTCCGCCTGGCCGGCTGCGCCGACGATTTCACTACCGCCGGCCGGCCGATCCGCGAGGCGCAGCTCCGCGCCAATGGCCGCCTCATCGCCGAGATCGGCTTTGCCGGCATCGCCACGCCCTATCCCTATGCGCTGTTCATCCCACAGAGCGAAACCGAGCGCCTGCTTGAGGAACATCTCGAACGTCTCGGCGGCCGGATGGAACGCACGGTCGATCTGACATCCTTCGAGCCGAGACCGGACGGCGTCGTATGCACGCTGAGCCATGCCGGCAGCCGGACCGAGCGGGTCACCTGCGATTATCTCGTCGCCTGCGACGGCGCGCACAGCGTGGTACGCCACGGACTCAAGCTCGACTTCGCCGGCGAGACCGAACCTGTTGCCTTCATGCTCGGCGACGTCAAGCTCGATGGCGCCGTCGAGGACAAGCTTCAGCTCTATTGGCACCGCAAAGGCGTGCTCGGGATCTTCCCGATGCAAAGCGGCCGGTTCCGCATCATCGCCGACCTCGGACCGGCGACAACGGCGCCGCAGGAAGCGACTCTCGACCTCATCCAATCGACCCTCGATCGGCGTGGCCCGAGCGGCGTGCGCGCCTACAATCCGGTGTGGCTCAGCCTGTTCCGCATCAACGACCGCAAGGTCGCGGATTATCGGCACGGCCGCGTCTTTCTCACCGGCGACGCCGCGCACATTCACAGCCCGGCCGGCGGCCAGGGCATGAACACCGGCATCCACGACGCCTTCAATCTGGCGTGGAAGCTGGCGCTGGCGATCAATGGCAAGGCCGGCGACCGCCTGCTGGCGACCTATTCGCCAGAGCGCAGCGCCGTCGGCGACATGGTGTTGCGCAATGCCGCGCGCCTGACGCAACTGGCGACGCTGCACCAGCACACCGCGCAGCTGCTGCGTAACCAGGCGGTCGCATTCTTGATGCGGTTCGCGGCGGTGCGCCGGGTCTTTGCGCGCACCATGACCGAGCTCGACATCCGCTATCCAAGAAGTGCGCTCAGCCAAGGCCGTCCCAGTAAGCGGCTGCGGCCCGGCGATCGGGCGCCCGACGCCGCAGCAACGGTAGACGGCCAGCGCCGGCAGCTCTTCGACGCGCTCAACCGCGACGGCTTTACCCTACTTGCCGTCGGCGCGGCCGAAGCGCCGGGCGCGGTCGAGCTGGCGGCGCGTTTCATGCCCTGGGTCAAGGCGGTGACGGTGTCGGCCGAAGGCGAAATGAATGCGCGCTACGGCGCCGGGCTCTATGTCATCCGACCGGACTGGTATGTCGGCCTGATCGCCCGCGCCGGCCAATACGACAAGGCGGAGCGCTATCTCACGACGTGGCTGCGGGCGTAAGAGCGCAACGCGACGACGATCGCGGCACCGTTCAATTCATCCGCTTGGATGGGGCGGCTTCGGCCTCGAGCCGGCGCGCTAGCTTCTCCAGCTTGTCCGCCGCGGTTTCGAGAGTCTTGCGCACCTCGCCGCGCGGCAGGGCTCTCGCCTCGCCACGCATGCGACGCACCTCGCGCAAAACCATCTCGATGTCCTTGGATTTCATCGGCCGTATTTAGGCGGCAAGGGCGGATGGCGATGCACGAACCGCGCATGGTCCCAGACCTCGAAGCCCGAGAACTTATCCTGGCGCGCGTCGAACAGGGCCGCGGCCTGCGCGATCGCGGCGGCGTCGGACTCGTCGGTCAGCATCTCGACCGCACCGATATGGCCATCCCGCAGGAAATAGCAGCGCATGCGCGCCTCCGCCGGTTTGTAACCAGGCGGGAGCCCACGCGGTCTCTCGGTCGCCGGCGCCTGGAACGGCAATAGCCGGTGATGGTGCGAATTATTACACGATTACCCCCCGTCACGATTCTCCCGTTCCGGCCGCCAGCCAGCCCACATAGCGGTATGCCAGCAATCCTGCCGCCGTGCATCCGGTTCGATTCCGCAACCGTAGAGTCAGGAGGGTGCCGCCGAGTTGGACCGCATAAAAATGTCTAAACGCTTGACAACAAAGACGAATCTGAGAGAATCGCGTCACAGAACAGTCACTGCCTTGGTGATCGCGCCAAGCATAGGCTGACGAGCCGTTAGTCCAAGGTGAACCATGGCCGAGGAATCATCGGCAGCCTCGACCTATCGCGAACAGGCGGCTCGGTTGCGCGCCTTGGCGAGTGAGTCAGTCAGTGCGCTGTTGCGGTTCGAGTTGCTCGAGGTCGCGGCGCAATTCGAGAAGCTGGCCGAATTCGCCGAACGGAAGGTGACTCACTACTAAGCCCGCCGCCAGGCGGACGCCATTTCTTCAGCCCGACCGCGCCCGGTGGCTAGGCGACGAGCGCGCTGTAGCCTTCCTCGTAGGTGAAGTTGCCCGAAGTCCCGGCCCAGCTTCCGGCCCAATCGTGCAAGCTGCCACGATACTCGAAGCGCAGCGCGGCGACGAATTGGCTGACCGTGTCTCCGTCCTCCGACAGTGGCATCACCAAGCGGTGGCAGGTCAATGGCACCTGTTGCGACGACAGGTAGCGATGCCGCAACAGCAGCGGCTGCTTGCGCACGCAGATCAGGCGGTAATGCGCCATGATCGAGGCGCGGCGCTCGGGCGGGCAGGCCTCGTCGCAGTGCTTGCCGGTGAGCTCGCCGCCATAGGCCGCGACGACCGCCGTGCCGGCCAGGCGGTAGCGCAGTCGCGCTCCGCCATCGACCAGCTCGGTGATCAGCAGATGCGGCAGCAGCCGCGGAATCTCGGTCGGGTCGATGTCGCGGCGGCGCGGTAGGACACCCAGGCGGCACTTGCCGCGCCAATAGGCATAGGCCGGACCCAAGATCGGATCGTCGCGGAAATCGTTGTGCACGTTATCTGCCCCCGCCCCTCTGTATCGGCCATAGGTTAGTCACAACGGTTTAACGGGAGTTAAAACCGTCATGCGGCGGCGTGCGTCATCCACAGGTTTTTATTATCCACAGGCCCTATGGCCTCAGTGCGCCGCATCCCAGTGACGCGCCATGCCGGTATCGACCACCAACGGCACCGACAGCTCGACCGCCGGACGGTGTGCGTTCTCCATCACCGTTTTGGCGATCGCGGCGGTCTGCTTGGCCTCGGCCTCGGGCGCCTCGAACACCAGCTCGTCGTGGACCTGGAGCAGCATCTTGGCCTTGAGGCCGGCTTGCGCCAGCGCCGCCGGCATCCGCCGCATGGCGCGCTTGATGATGTCGGCGGCGGCGCCCTGGAGCGGCGCGTTGATCGCCGCGCGCTCGGAAAAGCCGCGCCGCGCCGGGATCGGGTCCTTGATCCCGGGCACGTAGCAGCGCCGGCCGAACGGCGTCTCGACATAGCCGTTCTCGCGCGCGAACTCCTTGGTGCGGTCCATGTAGTTGCGGATGCCGGGAAAACGGTCGAAATAGGCCTTGATGAACTTGCCCGCCTCGGCCTGCGGCACGTCGATCTGGCGGCCGAGGCCGAAGGCGCTGATGCCGTAGAGGATGCCGAAATTGATCGCCTTGGCGCGACGCCGCAGCATCGGGTCCATGCCTTCGATGGGCACGCCGAAAACCTGGCTCGCGGTCATGGCGTGGATGTCGAGCCCCTGGCGGAACGCTTCTTTCAGCGGCCCGATGTCGCCGACATGCGCGGCAAGGCGCAGCTCGATCTGGCTGTAATCGGCCGAGATGAGAAGGCAGCCGGGCGCGGCGATGAAGGCGTGGCGGATCTTGCGGCCTTCCTCGGTGCGGATCGGGATGTTCTGAAGGTTGGGATCGCTCGACGCCAGGC
The DNA here is from genome assembly GCA_050729835.1 of Allostellaceae bacterium. GTDB lineage: Bacteria > Pseudomonadota > Alphaproteobacteria > ATCC43930 > CGMCC-115725 > REEB95. The sequence goes on from JBOHLS010000011.1 coordinate 66,551, forward strand.
GACCGGTTGCCGCGCCGGTGAGCGAATAGCTGGTATGGACGCGGCCGGTCGCCGGGTTGATCTCCTGCACCAGCGCGTCGGCATAGGTCGATTTGAGCTTCGCCAGCTCGCGCCATTCCAGCACCTTGGCCGGCAGGGGATGCGCCTCGGTCAACTCCTCGAGCACGGCGGCGTCGGTCGAATGGGCGCCGGACTTGGTCTTGCGGCCGAAGCATTCGAGGTTCAACTCATCGAACATGACCTTGCCGAGCTGCTGCGGCGAGCCGACGTTGAACGGATGGCCGGCGAGCTTGTGGATTTCTGCCTCGGCCTCGGCGATGCGCCGGGCGAAGTCATCGCTCAAGCGCTTGAGCTCGGCGCGGTCGACGGTGATGCCGGCGCGCTCCATCGCCGCGACCACCGCGGGCAGCGGCCGCTCGACCGTCTCGTAGAAGGCGGAGTGGCGCTCGGCGACAAGGCGCGGCTTCAACAGGCGATGCAGCCGCAGCGTGTAATCCGCATCCTCGGCCGAATAGTCGCAGGCACGATCGATCTGCACGGCGGCGAAGCCGATGTGGTTCTTGCCGCTGCCGGCGACGTCCTTGTACTTGATCATGTCGTGGCCAAAATGGAGCTTGGCCAGCTCGTCGAGGCCATGACCGTGCAACCCGGCGTCGAGCACGAACGAGATCAGCAAGGTGCAGTCGATCGGCGCGACGGCGATGCCGTAACGGTTGAACACCTGCATGTCGTACTTGATGTTCTGGCCGATCTTGAGCACGCCCGGGTCTTCGAGCAGCGGTTTGAGCTGCGCGAGCGCCGTGTCGCGCGCGATCTGCCTGGGCGGCGCGGTGCCGGCGAGATCGAGCGCACCCGGCACGGCACCGGTGTGGCCGACCGGGACATAGCAGGCGACGCCCGGCTCGAGCGCCAGCGACACGCCGACCAGGTCGGCGGCAACGGCGTGGAGCGAGCTGGTCTCGGTGTCGATCGCGACCGCGCCCTTGGCGAAGGCGGCGGCGATCCAGCGATCGAGGACGGCCACATCCTGCACCAACTCGTATTTCTGTTCGGCGGCGGCGAGTTGCGCCGCAGCCTCCGTCGTTATCGACACCAGCGACTTGACCGCGGGCAACGGCGGCGGGCTTGCGGCCCCAGCCGCGCTTAACGTCGGCAGCGCCTTGGCCGTCACGCCGAGCTTGGCCTGGACGCGCCCCAGCAGCGCGTGGAAGCCCTGGGCCTGGAGGAACGCCGTTACCTTCGCCGGATCGAGCGGCCGCACGGCCAAGTCCGACAACGGGCACGGCAGCGGCACGGCGTGGTCGAGCGTCACAAGCCGCTTCGACAGCCGCGCATCGGCGGCGTGCTCGGTCAGCGCCTCGCGCCGCTTCGGCTGCTTGATCTCGCCGGCGCGTTTCAGCAGAGTTTCGAGATCGCCGTACTGGTTGATCAACTCGGCCGCGGTCTTGGCGCCGATACCGGGCACTCCCGGCACGTTGTCGCTGCTGTCGCCCCACAACGCCAGTACGTCGATCACCTTGTCGGGGCCGACGCCGAATTTCTCCACCACCTCGGGCGCGCGGATCGGCCGGTCGCGAGTCGCGTCGTAAAGCTCGATCTTGTCGGAGACCAGCTGCATCAGGTCCTTGTCCGAGGAGACGACGGTGACGCACGCGCCTTCGCGCACCGCCGCGCCGGCATAGGTGGCGATCAGATCGTCGGCCTCGTAGTCGGGCTGCTCGATGCGGCAGACGTTGAAGGCGTCGACGGCCTCGCGCACCAGCGCGAATTGCGGCACCAAATCGTCGGGCGGCTCGGGCCGGTGCGCCTTGTAGTCCTTGTAGAGACGGTTGCGGAACGTGGTGCGCGCGACGTCGAAGACCACGGCGACATGATCGGCGTCGGTCTCGCCGACCAGCTTCAAGATCATGTTGCAGAAGCCCAGCACCGCGCCGACCGGCGTCTTGTCCGGCCGGGTCAGCTTGGGCATCGCGTGATAAGCGCGGAAGATGAAGCCCGAGCCGTCAATCAGATAGACGTGCCGGGGCTTGGTTGCGCCGCGTTCGGCGACTCTCTTTTTATTGCTTGCCTTGGACACCGGCTTGGCGCGCGTATCGGGCATGTCGTGAATTCTTCACCACAACGCCGCGAAACGCACGGACAAAGAGCGCAGCCGCGCCGCGCGTCTACGCCGTCTTGCTGGTCTGGTTGGGCGGGTATGTCGCCGGTTCGCCGCGCTTGACGAAGAGGCGCGAGCAGTACGGACACTCGACCCGGCCGGCGGGACCGAGATTGAGATAGACCTTGGGATGGCCGCCGACCAGTCCGCCGCCCTCGCCGGCGCAGGCGACCTTGTCGGTGTCGACCGTGACTGTCTCGAAAGGCTTGATCTCCGCCATGCCGCCGCCGCTCGATTGACCCGCTTGCGGCGCGGATGATACGCATTACGCTGGCACAATCAATGACCAGTCGCAACGCGTTCGCGAGCGCGCCGCCAGCCCAGGCGGTCGAAATTCAAGGCCTGACCAAGTTTTACGGCGGCAACGGCCGGGTCAAGCCGGCGCTCGACGGCGTCGATTTGGCGATCCCGCGCGGCACCATCTTCGGCCTGCTCGGCCCCAACGGCGCCGGCAAGTCGACGCTGATCAACATTCTCGCCGGGCTGGTGATCAAGTCGGCCGGCAGCGCCAAGATCTGGGGCGTCGACATCGACGAGGACCCGCGCAACGCGCGCGCCGCCATCGGCGTGGTGCCGCAGGAATTGAACCTCGACTCGTTTTTCGCGCCGCGCGAGCTGCTCGACGTCCAGGCCGGGCTCTATGGCGTGCCCAAGGCCGAGCGCCGCACTGACGAGCTTTTGGCGCTGGTCGGCCTGACCGAGAAGGCCAACGCGCCGGCGCGCACGCTGTCGGGGGGCATGCGGCGGCGGCTGATGATGGCCAAGGCAATGGTGCATTCGCCGCCAGTGCTGGTGCTCGACGAGCCGACCGCCGGCGTCGACGTTGAGCTTCGCCTCCAGCTCTGGGGAACGGTGCGCGCGCTCGCCGCCGCCGGCACCAGCGTGCTGCTGACGACGCATTATCTCGAGGAAGCCGAGGAGCTTTGCCGCTTCATCGCCATTATCAACGAAGGCCGCCTGGTGGCGTGCGACGAAACCCAGGCCCTGGTGCGCAAGCTCGACGAGAAGAAGCTGTCCCTGACGTTGACCGCGCCGGTGAGCGCGCTGCCGGCGGCGTTGCAGACGTTGGGCCTGACGCTCGAGGCGCCCGACCGCGTCGTCTTCCATTACAAGCCGAGCCGCGCCCAGGTCGGAGAGGTGCTGGCCGCGGTCGCGGCCGCCGGGCTTACCATTCGCGACGTTTCGAGCGAGGAAACCGATCTTGAGGACATCTTCCTGCGCCTCACCCGGCCGGGAACGTCGTCGTGAAGCTGCGTCTTGCCTGCGTCGCGGCGGTGACGCTCGCGATGTCCTTGATGGGTTGCGCCGGAGTGCCTGACGTGCCGCCTCATGCCCCCGACATCGTGACGCCCGCGCTCGACGGCGATTTCCTGCGCGCCGACGACGGCGTCAAGCTGCCGCTCTATTCGTGGCTGCCGGCGGGCAGGCCGCACGCGGTGGTCCTCTATGTCCACGGCTTCAACGACTATTCGCATGCCGTCGCCGGGCCGGCCAAGGCCTTCGCCGCCGACGGCATCGCCACCTTCGCCTACGACCAGCGCGGTTTCGGCCGCGCGCCCGACCGCGGCCGCTGGGCCGGCGCGCGGCGCATGACGCAGGACCTGGCCGAGGCCACGCAGCTGCTGCGCGCGCGCTATCCCGGAATCCCACTGTTCGTTTTCGGCGAGAGCATGGGCGGCGCCGTCGCCATCGCCGGCGCGACGGGTGCGGCCGGCGCCGAGAAACCGGCCGCCGACGGCTATATCCTGCTGGCGCCGGCGGTGTGGGGCCGCGACGAGATGAACATTTTCGAGCGCAGCGCGCTCTGGCTCGCCGGCACTTTCATGCCCAGCGCCACCTTCACCGGCTCGAGCCTGCACATCATGGCGTCCGACAATATCGAGATGCTGCGCGAGCTTGCCCGCGATCCGCTGTTCATCAAGGCGACGCGCGCGGACACCATCGAAGGCCTTGTCGACCTGATGACGCTGGCGCAGAACGCAGCGCCAAAATTCGACCAGCATGCCTTGATTCTCTATGGCGCGCATGACGAGCTGATTCCGGCGCGAGCGTTGAAGCGCTTCATCGCCCGGCTGCCGGTGGTGCCGCTGGGCCGGCGCCGCATCGCCTATTACCGCGCCGGCTATCACATGCTGGCGCGCGACCTCGAGGCGGCGGCGGTGATCCGTGACATGGAAAGCTGGATGACCGCGCCGACGGCGCCGTTGCCGTCGGGCGCCGACCAGGGCCTGCCGCCCGGACTCAACGACCAGGCCTGGGGCTAATCGCCGATCAGAACCGCCGGCTTAGGGGTGCCGGTTCGGCTCGCCGCCGTTGCCCTGCGGTGCGGGCGGCGTGGGATGCGCGGCCGGCGCCGGATGCGGCGAGGGGGCGTCGGCCGGGCCGCCGCCGGCTTCACCGGCGCATGCTGGACCGGCGCGCACTGCCAGCCTTGCGGCGTCGGCGTGATGCGCGTGTTCCGCACCGGCCGTTGGATCTTGGCCGGCGGCAATGGATGCGCCGGCGGCGCGGCGGTGCGGCGAAGGGATGCGAGATCTGTGGTGGCGTGACGCGCGGCGTGACCGCAGCCTGGCTCTGGGCCGGCGGCGTTGCCGGCCGCGCCGCGTGCACCGGCGTCGGCGGATGCGGCGCCGGAGCGGCGGCATGGGTTTCAGGCGTCGCGGCCGGCGGGTGTTCCGGCTGACGCGTGGCGGTCGGCGGCGCCGCCGAGGGACGGTATGGGTTTCGGGCGTCGCCGGCGGTGGATGCTCCAGCTGGCGCGTGGCGATCGGCGGCTGGGCGCCAGGTCCATGCGATTCGGACCCGCGATTGGCGGTCGACAGCAGCGCCGGCGCGTGTGTCTCGGGCCGCACCGCGGCGGTGGCTTTCTCGCCGCCTCGGGATGCGCGACCGCGGCGCGCGCAGCGGGAGTCGGCTGGACATGCGTCAGGCTGGCCATCGTCCGCGCATGATCGAGACGCTGCGGGTCGACGTGCAGGACCGCCTTCTGCACCGGCGCGGCGCTGGCGAAGGCATGCGACGAAACCACGGTCGCGGCGCGCGCATTGCGGAATTGCGCGGTCTGCGCGGTGTTGTAGTAATTGTTGATCACGACGTTGTTGGTGACATGCGTGCTGTAGCGCACGTAGTTGACCCGCCGCACATAGGTCGCGCCGGTGTGATACCAGGGATGGAACGGCGCGAAACCCCACGGCGCGGTGTCGACCCAGGTCCAATCCCAGGGCTGGGCCCACACCCAGTGGCCATAGCGATAGGGCGCCCAATCCGCCGGCACCCCGGTCGGATACCATACCGAGCCGTAGACCGGATCGCTCGTCCATTGGCCGTATTGATCGAGGTCCTGATAGCCGGTCATGGTCGGCAGCACGTACCACACGGTCGCGGTCGGCTGGATCTCGCGGCGCTCGCACTCGAGCGCCCAATCGTCGAACGACGTGGCGTCGGCCTCAGCGAGCTGGAAGGTCGGTGGATTGCCACCGACGACCGCGCTTTCGCCGACGTCGACGGTCAGCGCCGAATGCGGGCCGGCGACGCACGCGTGTCCCTGGAGCACGCTGACGATCATCTGATTGGCCGGCGCGTTGTCGGGCCCGGGCTCGGCCGCCTCGATGTGATAGCTGCCGTCCGTCAGCAGATCGGCCTGGCCGAGTGGCGTCAGCACCGCGACGCCGCCCGGCGGCATGGCGATGACGTGGACCTTGATCGTGCCCCGATCGACGCGCAGTCGCGTCGCGGCGTCATCGAGACGTAGGACGTCGGCTTCGGTCGATTGGTCGAGGCGCAGTTCGACCGCGCCAACCTGGACTTCGGCGCGCGATTGCGGCTCGGTCCAGAAACCGTCGCTGGTGGTGACCGGATAGTTGATCACCGCCTGCGACCACTGATCCTGGTCGGGCGCGTGGAACGAGACGCTGCCTTCGATGTAGCTCAGCCGTCCGACGCGGCCGGGCGGCCAAAACGGCGGCAGCCGCCCGGACCCGGGCGGCTGCCTTAGGCGCGGCGCCGGCGCGGCGCCTATTCCATATGGTTCTCGATCTTCCAGGGATCCTTGACCATCGGATAGGTCTCGATGGGCACGTTGGCGAGATGGCCGTTCACCTTCTCGATACGGCAGATATAGACGTTCTGGACGATGTCGCGCGTCTTGGGGTCGATCATGATCGGGCCGCGCGGGCTTTCATGTCGCCAGCCCTTGATCACCGCCATCGCCTTGTCGCCATCGATCTTGCCGTGAAGCTTCTCGACCACGTGATAGATCAGCGCCATGCCGTCATAGGCGCCGACAGCGAACAGGTCGGGCTCCTTGTCGGCGCCGTAGGCCTTCTGCCAGGCGGCAACAAACTCTTCATTGGCCTTCGACTTGCGCGCCGCGGTGTAGTGCGTGGCGATGGTGATGCCGACGGCGAAGTCGGGCAGGTTCTGGAGATCGTTCTCGTCGCCCACCTCGGCACTCGGCAGCAGCTGGATCTTGGCCTTGTCGAGGCCGAGATCGTGGAAGGTCTTGACGAAGCTGACCGGCTGGCTGCCGCCCGGGATGAAGGCGTAGAGGCCCTGCGGCCGCTTGTCGAGCACGCGCTGCAGGAACGGCGCGAAGTCGGGGTGCATCAGCGGAAAGCGGACGCTGTCGACGATGGTGCCGCCGGCGGCGGTGAAGGCACGCTTGAACGCGGCCTCGGCGTCAAGTCCGGGCGCGTAATCCGACACCGCGGTGTAAACCCGCTTCATGCCGCCCTTGGTCGCCGCCCACTTGCCGAAGATCTCGCTGGTCTGCGGCAGGGTCAGCGAGGTGCGCGTGATATAAGGCGACTTGGCGGTGATCACCGCGGTCGCCGCGTTCATGATCACCATCGGCACCTTGGCCTGGGTCACGTCGGGCGCGGCGGCGAGCGCCTCGGGCGTCAAGATGAAGCCGGTGAGGAACTGGACGTGATCGCGCGTCAGCAGCTCCTGCGCCATGCGCTTCGAGGTGTCGACGCTGCCTTGCGCGTCGCGCTTGACGAGCTCGATCTTGACGCCGCCGACGGTGTCGCCGTGCTGCTTCATGTAGAGGTCGATCGCTTTCTGCATGGTGTCGCCGAGCCGCGCGAACGGGCCGGTGTAATGCAGGATGACGCCGACCTTGACGGTGTCCTCGGCGCGCGCCGGCGCGGCCGCGGCAAGCACGAGCGCCGCGAGCGCGGCGGCAACGACTTTCAGGCTCCGCATGTGTCCTCCCCTGGTCGAGCGCTGGCGGCCCGTTGCGCGATTGTCGCGCGAAAGCCGGGCGCCGACAACGACGCTCGCGAACCGCGCCGTGCGCCGTGGGCGGCTGTCCAAAACCGCGGTCAAAAGCCGCGCCGGGTCTTGAGGAACTCGATCTCCGCGGCGGTCGATGACCGGCCCAGTATGGCGTTGCGGTGCGGAAAGCGGCCGAAGCGGTCGACGATCGCCCGGTGCCACCGGGCCTGGACGAGCGATTCGCCCTCGCCCAGCGTCTGGCACAATTCGACCGCGCGCGCCTGGGCCGCGCGATCCTCGGCGTGCATAAACGGCAGATAGAAGAAGAGCCGTCGCGTCTTATCGAAGGCTCGATCAAAGCCGAGCATCACCGCGCGCTGCGCCGCCGCGAGCGCCGCGGCGTCGACGGCATAGGTCTCGGGTCGGTCGCGATAGAGATTGCGCGGGAACTGGTCGAGCGCGATGACCGCGGCGAGTGCCGATTCGGGCGCCAGCAGCGCGCCGGCCGGCAAGCAGCGGCGCAATTCCTCGTGCAGCGCGAGGAAGCGCATACGCACCAGCGCATCGGTGCTTTCGTCGCCGCTGAACCACGCCAGCGGCGGCAATTCCGCGAACCAGAAATGGAGAACGTCGTCGATCCAGGGCTGGGTCATTGGCCTGCGTCGAGGCGCTCTCTATAGCACCGGACGAGCCGGCGCGTCTTGTCCGCCATCGCCGCTTGTCCTATCGTCGCCGCCAGCGGACCCGTAGCTCAGCTGGATAGAGCGCTGCCCTCCGAAGGCAGAGGTCGTGAGTTCGAATCTCGCCGGGTCCGCCAGCGTTTTCCACAATTTTTTAGGGATGCGCCAAGGCCGTAAAATCGGCCTAGCCAACAGCTAGCCAACAGAAAGCGCGGCTTGGCGATGGCTACCGGCGGCATGGCGGCGATCCGCTGCCCGGCAAACGCGCGCCGGGGCCAGCGCATTAGCCACGCTGTGGCGCGCTCACGTTTTGCCTCCTACCCCCGCCCCCCGGACTACCTTGGCGCTGGCCAACGCGCGCCCTGGGCCATCTGTGAGCGTCATCCGGGCGCGCCAGGACCAGGGAATGGCGGAAAGCCGTCGAGCCGCGCCAGCGTCGGGTCCGGCGGCACTATCGCCACGTCACTAGCCGCCTTGTTCCGTTGTCCTTGGGACCCCTAACTAGTGACTTGTTCCGTGGACCTTCGACGGGCTCCCGGGTTAAAGACAATTCTCCGGCGCTAGGTCCGTGGCAATAGTTCCGTGTGAATAGTTCCATGGGATTCCGCGCGTGCGATCCCTTTCCCGGCCGACGACGTTTTCGGAAGCCTCGCCAGCGGGTAGACTCACGCGGGCAGGGATAGGCTGATCCCCGACACGCGCGGACACCGCACCGCGCTTCCCTGCCGACACCATGCGGGCGCCTACGGGGACGCGGTGCCGAACGGCGCATTCCAGACCGGGCAAATAGCTATCGTCGTCGAGCGGTTTCAGAAATGCGGCATCGACCCGGCGCCGCTCCTGGACGCTATGGCCGGGCGTGTTGCTTCAATCAACAGCCTGTCGCGCGAGGTCCTGGCACATGCACGTGAATACCAGACCGCGAGCGCAAGCCGCGACCGGCGCCGTGCCTCCAAGGGTAAGAGCGGCGCGGCTGCCGAGGAAGCCCGGGGCGGCATGGGATTGACGCCGGTGCGCGGCGAAGGGCGCCTTCCGCAGTCCGTCGTCGGATTTTTCATAACGCTGATGATTGAGGCGTGCGCTTGCGTAGACGTGGCGCCGCCGAAGGCGCTTGCACAGCTTGTGCGCGCACACCTTGGGGCCGACACGTTCGCCATTCAACAGTTGAAGGCGCCCGACGCATTCGACAAGGCGGCTCGCTACAAGCTCGCCTATCCCGACGCTGGCCAGGACGAAATTGCTCGCCATGCTGGCGTCAGCCGTCCACGCGTCAGCCAGTGGATTAAGAATGGGAGCCTCGAAAGAACCGTTGAACGCTTAGGAAAGCTTCGGGGGGCCGCTGACCTGATTCGCAGCACGACGCCACGACGCCACGCGCGTAACCGCGTAACGAAGAAGGCGCACCCTTACGGGCCGGTTTAGGGTTTTCATTGATTTCCCCAAAGTTGGAGGAACGGATGGAAGCCCCAAATGGTTTAGAAAAACTGCTTCGGCGAGCCGACGCGGCACGCGCGTTGAGCGACGCCGGCTATCCGATTGCCCGAGCGACGCTGGCGACGCTCGCCTGCCGCGGTGACGGGCCGGCGTTTCGAAAATTCGGCCGAGTGCCGCTGTACCGGCTCGGCGATTTGCTCGACTGGGCGCGGGCGCGCACCGCGCCGCCACGCCGTTCATCAAGCGAGGCGGACGCCGCGTGACACCACCGAGGGCGCCGCCCGAAAACGGCGCGGCCCGGAACGTCCCGGCCAGGGTGTCCAAGCCGCAAGTTCAAGTTCAGGATGAAACGGATCATAGCCCCGCGGTGTCGGCATCGCAACGGCGTCGGCGCGTATCGCAGGGTGAAAGGCGGCGCCAGCTTTACGCGGATGCACTGGCGGCGGAGCGGCGGTTCGTCGAGCAGTGGTGCAGCGGCGGCGACCTCATTCCGCCCCCCGCTTCGCGCCGAGGCTCGCCATGACCGGGGCGGACGGCGCCGATGACGCGGCGGAGATCGCGCGGTCATCGGCGTTGCTCGATGGTGCGCCCATACCCTCAAAAAGCGGCGCAACAGTGCAACAGCAAAAAATCGAGACCGCCAATGGCGACGATCACAAGGGGTTGCGAAAGCCGCTGGCGTTGCGTGCCGACATTCTCGCCGCCTTGGATCAAGTTCTGAGAGACATCGGGTTGGTCGGAGAGCGGCGCGCCGCGCGGCTGCTTTACCTCGCGGTGACGAGCCGGGTCTTACCGCGCATCGTTTCGATCGCGGTCAAGGGGCCGTCGAGCGTCGGCAAGTCCGAGCTTGTCAAAAAGGTGTTGGCGCTGTTCCCTGAGGAGGCGGCGTACGGGCTGACGAGTATGAGCGAAAAAGCCCTCATCTATGATGACGAGCCGCTGCAACACCGGATGCTTGTAATATACGAATGGGCGGCCGTGAGTAGCGAATTTCAAAGCTACCTCGTACGCACGCTCCTAAGCGAAGGGCGCCTCATCCATCCGGTCACGGTGAAGGGAGCGGACGGCCAATTTTCCACGGTCACTATCGAGCGCGAGGGACCAACGGGGCTTCTCGTCACTACCACCGGCACGGACCTGCATCCCGAGAATGAGACGCGGATGTTGTCGGTGGGCGTCTCCGACAGCACCGAACAGACGCGGGCGATCCTCCGAGCGCAAGCGGAGGATGCGCAAGGTGAGCGACCGCCTCACGTCGATCTTGAGCCGTGGCGCGCGTTGCAGCGAGACATTGGGGCCGCGGTACCGGCGAACGTGCGCATCCCGTTCGCGACGAAGCTCGCGGAATTGGTCCCGCCCGCCGCGTTGCGGCTGCGCCGGGACTTCCCCACGATCTTGAGCTTGATCCAGGCGCATGCGGTGCTCCACCGGGCGACGCGGGAGTGCGACGGCGCGGGCGCTATCGTCGCGACAGTTGCCGACTATGCCGCGTGTTATGGGCTCGTCGCGGACCTGGTTTCGGAAGGCGTTGACGGGACAGTCAGCGGCACCGTGCGCGAGACCGTCGACGCCGTGAGGGCTTTCCGGGAGGAACACAAGTCGGCGCCGAGCGTCACCGAGCTTGCGAAAGCGCTCGGCCTGCACAAGTCCAGCGTCTCGCGGCGCGTGAATGTGGCGCGCGGCAGAGGTTACCTTAAAAACGGCGTGACGAAGGCCGGGTTAGAGGCCCGGCTAGTTCTCGGGGAACCGCTACCGGATGCTGTCGAGGTGCTGCCGACACCGGGGCGGCTGGCAGAGGTGTTGCGGTGTTGCAGCGATTTCCAGGTGGTATGACCGTTGCAGTGTTGCAGTGATTTTCGAGGGATATGGCCGCGTGACCGCGAAAATCACATGGCCCTGTGGGATAGCGGCAAGCCGCGGCCAGGATTGCGCAGGCCCTAGTTGCGTGCCGGTCGAGGGAGTGTCATATGGTGTCAGGGCGGATTGCTAACAGGCGTCGATCAATGCCATGGACCAAAGGACACAGCGGCAATCCGAATGGGCGGCCGAAGGCCGACGGCGAAATCCGCGACTTGGCGCGCCAGCACACCGAAGCCGCGCTGCGGACGCTCATTGAGATAGCCGCGCATGGCGAGAATGAAAGCGCCCGCGTCACCGCGGCGAACTCCATTTTGGATCGCGGTTGGGGCAAGCCCGCGGTGCCGCTTGTCGCCGCCGAAGCGCCAAAGGTCATCACACTCAACATCGGTCCGACGCTTCGGCCGCCGCACCGCAATGGCGACACCGGCGAGCAAGCAGCCCCCGCGATCGAGGACGCGAGCAACGCGCGATCGCTAGCACCGGTCCGTTCGTCCAGCGACAGTTAGGCTCTCGCCTACGTTAGCCGCACGCTGATCGAGTGGGGCCTGTTGATGCCGGATTACAGCGACCGCAAGGCGTAGAACCGGCACCGCCTGCCCAGCCTTGGCGTTATGCGTTGCTATCACATCTCGGGCGCCGTTCTGGGCAGACGCAGCAGGCGATGAGGCAACGCGGCTATTGCCTAATCTTGCCCGGAGTGAGATGGCGCGGGCAGCGTGTACGACGCCCAAGTAGAACAGCGCCTTTGAGCGCTCTGCGGCCCTGTTGCACACGTTGCCCGCGCTTACGGACTTACATCGCCTCTTTTCTCTGCGCCCCGCCGTAGCCCAAATCAATCACTCCAATAATGCATCCTGCAATGCCGGCCAATTCACAGGCAAACCGACGCCGACGCGGAATCCCTTGCCGACAATGCCGAGGCTGCGCAGTAACGCAAGTTCTCCCTGAAATGGCTTCCTCGCCACTCCCCCACGCGCTGAAACCTTGCGCATCACACGAAGGTTGTTGGCCAGCTCGCTTTCAAGCCACTTAAGATACACATCCTGTTTGAATTGAATTCTGGCGCCGGACCTTCTTGTAAAGGCAAGTGGGTTCACCGCAAACTTCGACTCCGACAGTCGGTAGACATAGTGAAGGAACGCGCCCAGGCCGCCGTCGCCTAGAACCACTTTGGTGAAAAGCGCGCGAGGCGTGCCGGTATTGGGATTTCCTGTGCGCTCGCAAGCATCCACGAGTCGATATCCAGCGTCCGTTAACCGGCCGTCGCCATCAACGAGTTCAAGATGCTCGCATCCGGAGTCAATATCCTCCCGGTATGAGTGAGCGCGGTTGCGGATATTCGTTGCAAGCCGCTCCCACGCCCGGTCCTCGATGAGCGCCCCCCGTGCTAACTCAGCGACGATCGTGTTTTTCGGCGAGTTCGATTTACCCGAGAAAAAATTCTTGTGCCCCCTGCCATCGGCACGAAGGACACGGCTTTCCACATGGTGAACGGCATAGGTGCGAGCTACAGGGTCGTAATCCCATCCGATCATCATTTGGTCATGCAATACATACTTGTACCAGAAATGTCGCCAAGCGAGGTCTGGGACGGCATTGCCGGTCGAATTAGATAAATAAAGAAGCGGCTCAGTGCCCGGAGCCAAGCGGTTGACGGCAGCTTCTAACTGCGCGGGAATATGCGGCTCGTGCGGGACGAAGTCCCCGCCACCAAGCAGCTTCACCGATTGCAGATACTTAAAGAGGGCGTCCGGCTCTGTGCTGCCTTCGCGAACGTGAGCCCACTGTGTTTCCGTCGTCGCAACAGGTACGGGAACGGGCGGCGCGGCGTCTATTTTGAAAGGGCGCTTAAGGTCGATCTTTCCTGAAAATGGAGATGGCTTCGCCAAGTCTGGATCATCATAAGAAAAGACCCCAATCGCATCCGACTTGCTCGTTAGGTCCAAGACCTCACGCACATATGTGCCGGCGTCCGGAAGGCCGGGGTACGCTTTGGGAATAACCATTACCGCGCCTGCGTATCCTTTCCGCAGATATGCATGGCTTTGGCCTATAGCGGTCAGCACACCGTGGACGCCCTCGTTCAACCGCTTAAACTCCATGGCGATGTTGTACGATTGGGTGCCGGCGCCAGCCGTGACATCGAGGGCGACCACGCCATCAGCGTGCGGCCATAAGGTCTTTCCCTCACGTCCAGCATAGCTGCTCAAATGCGCAGGCGCTGGGGGCGCTCTGAAGCAAGTGGCGGGAGCTCTCGCAAGGAACGCGGCAACCTCAGTTGCCGCATAAGACGCCTCCAGGTCGTGGCTCATGCTGCTGTAGAGTTAGCACGCTCATCACGAGCGTCGCCAATCAAGTCAAGCTGCACCGGCGTTGGGCGCTCGACCAAGGCGTAATACGCCGAAGGAGGTACTTTGCCAGGGTACCAGCCATTTACCTCGGCTTTTTTGATGTTGTTGGCGATAAGCTCAGCTAGCAGCGGCGGGAACGCATTCCCGACCTGGATGCACTGCTCCTGGCGAGGACCTTTGAACTCGATCTCATCAGGAAACGTCTGGATGCGTGCCGCTTCGCGCACGGTCAGTGCACGATCCAGCCACGGATGGATAGGGAATGCGTTGTGACCCGGCACCATCGTGATGGAAGGCTGGTCGCGATGAAGCCGTCTGAATACGTGCGAGTAATTCTTTACTTTTCTGGTTCGATATCCGCTCCGCAGATGCGCTGGCAGTGCGCCTACGTCTAGTTTGCCGCCCTCCGGAATGTAACGGTATCGCTCGACGAGCAACGGCTTGTGGCTCATCGGAACGTGACAGGTGTGGCCGACATAGGATCGCTCGTCGGCAAGGTCACTGAGCACCTCGCCAACTGCTCGATACCTGTCTTGCCACTCTTGCGGGCTCTCGAAAAACTTCCGTTTTGGCCACGGAATGATCTGGCCTGTCCGGTTGCCGATGATGAGCAAGCGCCGGCGAAGCTGCGGCACACCGAAGTCCGCGGCATTGAGAATGCGTGCTTCCACATTCGCGTAGCCACATCCGCGAAGATCTTCAAGCACAACACCTAAAAACTGGCCCCCGTCGAGGTTCGCGAGGCCTGGCACATTCTCCATTACGAACCAGCGTGGCTGCAATCGCCGCACGCTTTCGATAAATGCGAAGACCAACTTGTTTCGCGAATCCGTGTGCGGTTCATAACCCTTTGTATGCACAAATCGCCGCTTACCGAAAATCGAAAACCCCTGGCAGGGTGGGCCACCAACCACTGCCGCTAAGGAGCCTGGAACAAAGCGACGGCCTACCTCATCAAGAACGTCCCCCTTCGAGAGATCCCCTGAGAGATACGGAATATGGGGAAAATTATGTTCGTGCGTCATTGCCACGAACTTGTTTATGTCGATCCCAATGACAGGGCTCCAGCCCGCGCGCTCAAAACCGACAGTAAAGCCGCCGGCCCCGCAAAACATGTCGACTACGCCTCGGTCCATACCATCGCCGCGCGGTGTGCTTGGCTCGGGGCGGCAACGCGCAGGGGGCTGATTTGCCGGCACAGATGGCTGTCGCGCCGCCGGCTTGTCTTTGCTCCGCCGAGCATGGCGAATAATTGCGCGACCAATAACCTCGCCAAGCCGCGGGGGAACAGCGTTGCCAACCAAGATGCATTGGTTCCTGCGATCACCGCTAAAAAGAAAGGTATCCGGAAAGGTCTGAAGCCGTGCTGCCTCGCGCGGCGTGAGGCTCCTGTGCAGCGTGGGATGAACTGGGAAAGCATTATTGCCGGGCACCATCGTGAGCGCCGGCTTGTATCGGTGCAGGCGTTTGTATGTGTTCCCAAAATTTTTGCGCCGGATTCCCGGTGGTAGCTGCTCCGGGGGCGGTAGCCGGCCTCCCTCGCGTATTAGCTTATAGCGTGCGATCACCTTTTTTGAATGGTCGAGCGGGATGTGGCTTGCAACCTCTGGCCCACGCTTTGAGAGGTCGCGGACCGCCTCCCAAACCGTCGCGTATGGGCTGCATTTACCTAGTCCATGCGTCGGTGTGGGGAATTCGAAGGGTGCGCGATGCCGTGTCCCGAAGAAGACCACGCGCTTACGAAATTGTGGAACACCGTAATCGGCGGCGTCGAGGATGGCCCAATGCGTCTGGAATCCGAGGCGCTCGAACGTGGAGACAATGTGGTCGCGAAACCGCCCACCATACATCGTCACGAGCGCCTTTACGTTTTCTACCATTACAAAGCGCGGACTAATTTCGTCGACAATTCTTGCGAACTCGGCAAACAGCATGTTGCGCGGATCAGCCGATATTTTATCCCCAAGCGTGGAGAACCCCTGGCATGGCGGGCCGCCCGCGATCAGGTCGGGTTTCCTGCCCTGAGTTGCCTTGAGCAGCTCACGACCCGAAAGTCGACGTATGTCGGCTCGGATAAACGGCGTGCGAGGCCAATTCAGTTTGTGAGTGTCCTCCGCATACTCTGACATGTCGCTCGCAACCAGCACATCAAATCCCGCCTTGGCGAGACCGAGATGAAGGCCTCCGGCTCCGGCGAACAGCGTAATTGCGCTGAGCCGCGTCGGTGCCGAATTGCGGAGTGGCGCTTTTTCTGTTTTGGGCGATCGCATTAATTTCATCACCGCGTTTCGGTTTTGGCCCGTAGGAATCGAATGAGCTTCCGGGCCACATTCGGCTCGTGTTTCAGTTCGCACTCCCAGAGCACCAGGGTCTGCCAACCCGCTTCGCGCAGCAGCGATTCGTTGTGCACATCGCGCGCTTTATTGGCTTGAAGCTTTTGCTTCCAGTAGTCCGCGCGAGTGCGAGGAACCGACGCGTTTTTGCAGCCTTTATGCTGGTGCCAAAAACACCCGTGCACGAATACGATCCTCCGCCGCCCTGGAAAGACCAAGTCCGGTTTTCCGGGCAGACCGGCACGATGCAGACGGAATCGAAAACCGAGGCGGTGGGCAAGCGAGCGAACCGCGAGCTCCGGCCGCGTATGTGCGCTCCGGATAGCTCGCATAATGCGCCGACGCGCGTCAGGTACGCCGGGCCATCCCCCTCTCGGCGTCTGAAGTGATACAGCTGTCTTGGTGACAAGCACGTCGCGACCTATGCCGCGAGTCGCAGTTCGCCGGCCATTTTGTGTCTCCCCTCCTTTGAGCTGCTAAATGTAGTATGAACTAGCGGCGCGGGCAACATCGGACGGCATGTCATTCAGACCGCCCGTCTGGGGGACGCAGTTTAGGTGACGCCTACTACCAAAATCGCCTGCGCGGGGCGAAGGTTAGACAATTCCCTCGGCCCCCTTTGTCGCGGATCAAGTAGCAATCCGCTGGCGCCAAGCGCCGGTCGTCGATGAAAACCCGAACAACACGGACTAATGGCCCGACAGGCGAGGTCATTTGCAGTCCTCGCCTCGACAAATTGTTCATGGACCGCCCCCTATCTTATAGCGGCGCGTTAGGGTGGCGAACCGGGCCAAATTTTCAAGGCTGCTTCGGCCAGAACCTCTCCGCGTTTGCGAATTGAAGCCTCATCCCAATTATGGAGTGATATCAGTTGTATATTGAGTCGAAGATTAGTGTTCGCGATAAGAAGGCCCCGTTTGGTGATGAATGAGGTGGCTCGGTTTGTCTGAACAACTTCGCGGCTGAGATAAGTGGCGTCCTGCCGGGTTTTTCCTGGTTGGTGTTTGCGCTTTCGGGATGCGACGCAGGGAGGGCGTAGCCCGACCGAAGGC
>JBOHLS010000012.1:0-82026 GCA_050729835.1 Allostellaceae bacterium
CCACGTCGCTGAACAGCGATCCAGACCCTGCGCCGCTTCCGCGCATCTTCATTCCACGGCGCAGTTCCACAACCAGGGAATCACGGTCATCGCGCCAGTGCTGGGGACTATTTCAACAACCTGCTAGAGAATGATCGGTTGGGATCGAATCACACTCCCTCACCCTTCCCTCGCCCCTTTCAGGGGGAGAGGGTTGCTTTGGGTTGGCGGAGCCCTGCGCCTCGTCCTGAGGAGCAAAGCGTCTCGAAGGAGAGGGCGCGTGGCGTCTCGAAGGGCGAGCCTTACCCAAATCTGAGAGGGTTGTCTCAACCGATCCGATCATGCTCTAAGCGCCTCAGGCGCTGGCAGCCCAGCGCCGGTCGGCGCGCAGCGGCGATTCGTCGGGCACGAACACCAGGTCGACCTGCGCCAGGGCGCCGTCCAGTGGCCGTCGCGCATAGCCGAGCACATCGAAGGCGACGAAGCCGCGCATCTTCATGAAGGCGATCAAGTCGTAAAACTCGGGCCCGCCCTTGATCGTCGCCAGCGTGCTGGTCTCGACGACGATGGCGTCGAATTCGCCGATACGCGCGCCCATTCCCTGCAGCACCGCCAGCTCCGAGCCCTGCACGTCGATCTTCGCCAGCGCCGGCCGCTCGAATGCGCCGATCAGCGTGTCGAAGCGCCGCACCGTGACGGTTTCGCGCCGCAGAACCTCGCGCGGCCCGATCTCCTCGAAGAAGGTCGAGCCCTGGATGTCGGCACGCACCTCGATCTCCATCTCGCCGTCGCGGTCGGACAGCGCGACGTTGAGCACCTCGCATTCGAGATGCCGAGACAGCTGGCGCATGTAGCGCAGCGAATCCGACGTCGGGTCGACGAGGTAATAGAACGCGCCCGGAAACTCGCGATAGAGCTCGTAGGTACCGAAGGCGACGCCAATGTCGAATACGGTTCGCGGCTGCAACCCATGGCGCTTCATGACGGCGGTGGTGTCGTGCCACGACGGTGCCGCTGACCGGTGCCACCGCGCCTTGATCGGCCGCAGAACCTGCTTGATCGACGCACCAAGGCCGAGCGTTTCGGCCTCCTCGTCGGAATTGGGCCGTATCCTCGGCGCTCGAAAGTGACCCCGCATCGTCGCTAGCTAACACTCGGTCCGCGCGCCCCGGCGTGACCATTCGGTGAACCTTGACAAGCGGTGCCCCGGCGCCGGGAATCCCGCCGAGGGGAGAACCGCGATGCCTTTTGCCGTCGCCGATGACGGAGTCAGACTCCATTATGAGGAAGTCGGCTACGGCCGGCCGCTGATCTTCGTCCACGAGTTCGGCGGCGATTTACGCAGCTGGGAACCGCAGCTGCGCCATTTCGGCCGCACCTATCGCTGCATCGCGTTCAATGCGCGCGGCTATCCACCATCGGACGTACCCGAAGACGTCGCGCGGTACTCGGTCGAGCGCGCGGCCGACGACATCGCCGCGGTGCTCGATCATCTCGGCATCGATCGGGCGCATGTCGTCGGCTTGTCGATGGGCGGATTCGCGACGCTGCATTTCGGATTGCGCCACCACGATCGCGCCCGCTCGCTGACCATCTGCGGTTGCGGCTATGGCGCGGAGAAGGACAAGCGGGTGTGCTTCCAGCGGGAAAGCGAAGCTCTAGCCGACCGCTTCGAGCGCGAAGGCAGCGCCAAGGTTGCCGAACAATACGCCCAGGGCGCCGCGCGCGTGCAACTCCGGAACAAGGATCCGCACGGCTGGCGGGAATTCGCCGAGCGGCTCGCCCAGCATTCGTCCAAGGGCGCGGCCAACACGCTGCGTGGCGTGCAGGCGCGGCGGCCGTCGCTCTACAATCTGGTCGAGAACATGTCGAAGATCGCCGTCCCGACCCTGATCGTCGCTGGCGACGAAGACGAGGCCTGTCTTCAGCCCGGCATCCTGCTGAAGCGCACGATCACGACGTCCGGATTGGTCGTGCTGCCCAAGACCGGGCACCTCGTCAATCTCGAAGACCCGGCCCTGTTCAATCGTATCGTGGGCGATTTCCTCCTGGCCGCGGAGCTCGGCAGCTGGCCGGCGCGCGATCCACGCTCGCTCGGCGGCGACGGACACGGCGTGCGTTAACGCCTTTCTAACCATAATCGGCTGGCCAGAATCTGCCCGAAAATAGCGTTAAGGGTTTGCTCAGCCCGCCGGCCTTTTAATGTGAGCTCGCATCACCACACGGACCCACGATGGCGGCTCCGGCCCATCCACCCTTACCGCCCGCATCCGCCGGCCGCGCCGCGACGCTTGCGCGGCCGACAAAATCCCTAGTCGCCGGCAGCGTACTGGTCGCGGTAGCGGCCGTGCTGACCGCGGTGGCGCTGCTCGTTCATCTCCATGACACCGCGACAAACCAGGCACGGCAAACCCTGACGAGCCTCGACATCGTGCTCACCGAACAGACCAAGCAGGCGCTCGATGCCGTCGACCTGACGTTGAAGGATACGCTCAACCTGCTCGTGCACAAGAAGGGCGCGGCGACCGCCGCGAATATCGGCCGACTCTATGGCGGCGCGGACGTTCACGACCTGCTGCGTGCCGAATGGGGCAACACGCCGCAGATCGCGGATATCACGATATTCGATTCAAAGGGGCAGATGGTCAGCTCGTCGGGCGTGACGCCGGTACCCGACGTGAACGTCGCCTTCCGCCCGTATTTCCAACGCGCCCGCGACAACCGGACGCCGGCCACCTTCCTGGGTGGGCCTATCACGTTTCAGCGAAGCAACACGGCGGCAATCCTGCTGGTGCGTCGGCTCGATGCGCCCGACGGATCGTTCGCCGGCCTGCTCGTCGGCGTGATTTCGCTCGATTATTTCACCAACCTCTATCACGACATCTATCTCGGGCCGGGCACCGGCATTGCCCTCTTCCGCCTCGACGGGTTGCTGCTCGCGCGCTATCCGTCGATCCCCGCCGTCGGCAAAAACCTCGCGTCGGAGGTCGTGTTCACGCATGTTCTCGCCCGCAACACGTCCGGTGTCATCCACGGCACGGGCAAACTCGGCGGCAAGCCGCTTTTCATCGCCACCCACGCGCTCCCAAATTTCCCGCTGGCTGTCAACGTGATCATGACTGATCACCAAGCCTATGCCGATTGGCGGAACGAACTCATCGGCATAGCCGCCGCGCTGGGCCTGATTCTCGGCATGATCGCGATGCTGACCGTGCTCGGGTTGCGGCATTTCTCCGCCTATGCCAAACTCGTCGGAGCGCGGCTCGAAACCACGCGCGCGATCGAGGCGCGCGCCCGCGCCGAAGCGATGACGCAGGCGAAATCCCGCTTCCTCGCCAACATGAGCCACGAGTTGAGGACGCCGCTCAACGCGGTCATCGGGTTTTCCGAGATCATCGAGACCGCGATGATCGGCCCATTGCAGCAGCGCTATCGCGAATACGCCCGCGACATCCGCGCCGCCGGCACCCATCTGCTCGAGATCGTCAACGACATCCTCGACCTCAGCAAGGCCGAGGCCAACGCGCTCAAGATCGGACGCGAGCCGCTCGACGTCGGCGCGATCGTGCGCGAGGTCGACCGTATCGTCCGCGATCAGGTCGCGCGCGCGCACGTCGCCTTCTTGACGCGGCTCGACGACGACCTGCCGCCAATCATCGGCGACCCGACGCGCCTCCGCCAGATCCTGATCAACCTGGTCTCCAACGCCCTGAAATTCACCTCGCCCGGCGGCTCAGTCACGGTGTCGGCGCGCAACGCCGCCGGCTGCATGGTGATCGAGGTCAGCGACAACGGCATCGGCATGGCCGCGGAGGACATTCCGACCGCGCTGACGCCGTTCGAGCAGCTGGACAACGGCGTGGCGCGCAAGCACAACGGCACCGGGCTCGGGCTGCCTCTCACCAAGCATCTCGTCGAGTTGCTCGGCGGCCGGTTCTCGATCACCAGCGCCGTCAATCAGGGTACCACCGTCGCCATCGAATTCGACTGTCAGCGGCGCGCCGCCTGACGATGACCTCGACTATTCGCCTTTCCCGGTCTTGCCCTCTTCGCTCGGCCGGAAGTCCTGATTGCTCCAGCCGATAAACAACAAAACCTTGTAGCGCCGCCTGTGGGCAAAGCCGTAGACCGGGCCGCTCGACGCCTCATAGTCGCCGCGTGAATCATAAGCGGCGACGACGAGCTTCGAGACCCCGATGTCTTGCTGCTTCGAATAGAGCGCGATCTCGGGAATGGTCAGCGCGTTGCTGGTAAGCGGAATCGGCCGGCTGAAACTGGGGATGCCGATCAAGAACTCGTGCTGGTCGATCGACTGCGCACCGTTGCGCATCTCGACCATGAGATCGGCGGCCTTGCGGTCGCCGACCAGCATGGCCCCGTCCTTCAGCATCCATTCATGCACCGCGGCAACGGTGTATTCGGGATCGAGGCCCTTGTAGCCCGATGCATCGACGAAAACCTTCTTGCCCTTGACGTCGAGCTTGAGCCCGTCGACAGCGCGATCGGCGGCACTCGAGATCAACATTTCCTCGGTTGCCGTCCGTTGCGGCTCCGCCTTGCGCTCCGTCGTGCACCCCGCCAGCAGCACTGCCAACATCATCACCGCCCAAATCCGCATCCGCTCCGCCTCCAACGGTTACGGAGCAGATAACGGTGGCGTCAGAGCGCCGTTCCTGCGCTTTCGGCGCGGCAAGATCGAAGGGTCAGGCCGCGGGGCGGGCGGCGGCCGGCGCGGTCGCTGCGTCGGGCTTGCGCAGCACGAAGAAGATCCAGCCTTGGAGGCAATGCAGCGGCGCGATGCGTTCGAGGAGTTTCTGGTAGGCGGTCGCCGCCAGGAACAGCGCGCCGTTGAACATGAAGTAGCTGGGGTACTGGCCGAGATAGCGGAACTCGGTCAGCTCGAGACCATGCCGCGTGGCCTGGCGCGCGACGGCGCGCCGCGTGTTGACGCGATACGCCGTCGGGAAGACGTCCTGCTCGTCGCGGCCTTCGATGCGCCGTACGATCCAGGGATGGAAACGATTCGGAATGATCCGCGCCGCCAGCGAGGCATAGTCCCATTTGTTGGCGGTGAGCCCGATATAGCAGCCGCCGGGTGCCAGCACGCGCGCGATCTCGGCGGGGGGGAAGATCGCGTCGGGATCGGTGACGTGCTCGAGCACCGCCTGGCTTGTACATCAGATCGACCGACTTGGAGGTGACGCCCGTGTCGGCGAGATCGCGCTGGCACAGTTCGATGCCGGCCGGCACGCCGGCGAAGGCAACCGCGTCGACGCCGAATCAACCGCCGCGCCCGGCCACGGAACTGCGCCAGCGTCGGCGCACTGCGACCACAACCGGCATCGAGTACGGTCGCATCGGGCCCGAGCCCGTCCTCGATCCGCCGGCGCAGCACGGCGTAAGGGTGGCGGTAACGGTCGAAATAGCGCTGCTTGAGGTGTTGCGACAACGACGACATCGGTTCCTGCAGTCCCATGAACCACGCCCACGGAATCGGGGGCGCGTTGAGCGTTCTGCCGGCCATTCTGGCGATGATCGCGCAAGCGCACTTTTACCGCCGAGGTAACCCCTTTTCACGATGAATACAAGCTTAACGCGAAATTTATATTATTAAAATCAATGAGTTGTTGGTCTATTTTATAGTTGAGGGCGACTCGTGGAGACGCCGCTTGGCGGGCGGGCGGCGGGCGGCGGATGATGTCACCGTCATGCCTCCCGCCGATCGCTATCTCACCCTGCTCCGCCGCGAACTGGTGCGCGCCCAGGTCCGGCTCAAGCGCGCCGAGCACGCCCGCGACATGGCGCTCGCCGAGAACGTGCGGCTCAGGGCAGCATTGGCGCGTGCGCGACCGCGCCGGTCGTCGAAGACGTGACCACCGCCTCGAGCGCGGCGATGGTGGCGATCATCTCGGCCTGCGGCATCGGATAGGCCGCCCACCCTTCGACCGCATCGGCAAACGCCTCGAGGTTGGCACGCACCGACGAGGCTGCCGGATAGTCGACCACCGTGGTCGTGCCATCGGCCGCGCAGGTGGTCAGCGTCCAGCCGGTCGGCTGCTCGGGATGGCTCTTGTCGCGAATCTCGGCCCAGCCTCGGGTGCCGTAAAGCGTGAAGCGGCCGGCGAATGGCGTCGCCAGGATGGCGTTGATCAGCGCCACGCCGCCGTCCTTGAACGCCACCAGCGCGCCGAGCGTGTCGCCGTTGGCGAGCGGGCTGCCGAGTTGGCGTGCGCGGCATAGCGCGCTCTCCGGCGCGCCGAGGAAGCTGACCGACAGATCGAGCAGATGGATGCCGGTCGCCGTCAGCGGGCCGGCCGGCGCTTCGGCAGGCGATTGGCGCCAGTTGTCGGCCGGGAGATTCACCATCTTGTTCTGACAGAAGCTGGCCTCGACCTGTAGCAGCCGGCCGAGCGCGCCGGCTTTGGCGAGTCGCGTCAGCTCGATCATCGGCGGCTCGAAGCGTCGCTCATGGCCGACGCCGAGCATGACGCCGTGGTCGTTGCAAACGCGCACCGATGCGGCGGCATCCGCCTGCTTGAGCGCCAGAGGTTTCTCGCAGAAGACATGCTTCTTCGCAGCCGCAACGCGCGCGATCTGCGCGGTGTGGAGCGAATGCGGCGTGCACAGGATGACCGCCCGCACTACGGAGTCGGTGAGCGCACCATCGAGGCTGGTCGAAAATCGGATTCCCCGCTCGCGCGCCCAGGTGCCGGTAGCCGCATCGACATCTACCGCATGCACGACCCGGAGCTTGCGACTATCGTGCAACGTGGTGGCGATGGTCTTGCCCCACCAACCGAGTCCGATCACCGCCACGTCGAGCATGCCTCCTCCGTTTCTGCACCCGGAATCAGTTTAACCAGAGCCGTAGAAATTAACCGTACTTTCTTGCATTTTAACAATATTTTAGAGTTGTCTATCACTAACATCCCTTTTATTTTGGTGGCCAAGAAGTCTGCAAGAAGAACCCGAGGAGAAGCTATGGTCCGCCGTACGCATGCCTATGCGCGCCCCGGTTGGACGCCGGGTGCTGGCGACGAATCTGCCGAGGTCATGTCGCAACGGCGCTGGCGCATCATGCAAAGCGTCCTGCCGTTCGATAACTCGCTAGATCCCCTGCCCGCCTGGGTCCGCACACCCGATCAATTCATCGGCTGGCTGTCGTGCCGGATCGACCAGACGAGTCTGCGCGCCTATTTCCGCGAAATCCAGACGGTCGCCAAGCAGACGAGCGACCTCGAACTGCTGCGCTTCGCGCGCAAGTATCTCGGCGAGATCTGAGTCGGCGCGACGGCCTCGCGTAAACCCTTTTTTAACCATACTCGGTCAGTTTGGGTGAGCGCTGCTTTTCTCCGGCCTAGCCGGAGCGATCAGCCCCCCAACTGAAGAGTCCCGGCGTTTGCTGCGGACTCTTTTTTTGTCCGATCGCGTCGGCCGGCTTTACGTCCTGCGACGAAACGGCTCCACCAGAAATTCTTAACACACTGATATAGATAAGGTATTTATGACTTGGCCCAGCCCTTGCTGTGGAATGGGGCAGAGGAAAAGCAGGTCCGCATCAACCGGGCCGTTCGGGACAGACGCTCGAAAAAAGTAGGGTTCCGCCCCCGCGATGTCTCCCGAACGAGACTCCAGTTGGCGGACAACTTGACGGCGGGTCCGCGAGGATCCGCCGTTTTTTTGCCTGCCTAGCTAGACCCGACGCTATCGGTTCTTTAGCCATTTCCCGCCACCATGCCGGGCATGGCCCAAGCCCTAAGGGTTTCCCGGTGCAGCAGCGGCGACGCGCCGCTTTCCGTCCCGTCGCCGCGCCACGTCTTGCACGTGCTGCCGGGTTTCGGCGTCGGCGGCATTCAGGTGCGCCTCGCGCGTATCGTCAACGCGCTGGGGCCGCGCTTCCGTCACACCATCATCAGCCTGAACGATGACACCAGCTGCCGTGAGCGGATCGACGGCGCCATCGATGTCGCCGTCGAGGCCGCGGCGTCGCGTGGCGGCCTATTGGCGCGACTCGATGCTGGCGCTCGCCGCATCCGCGCGGCGGCACCCGACCTGCTCGCGACCTACAACTGGGGCGCGATCGAATGGGCCATGGCGAACGGTCTGCGCGGCGGCGCGCGCCACTGCCATTTCGAGGACGGGTTCGGGCCCGATGAAGCCGAGCGACCGCTGTGGCGCCGCGGCGTGCTGCGTCGTCTCGCCCTGATGCGGACCGACGCGCTGGTCGTGCCCTCGCACACGCTCGAGCAGATCGCATTGAAGCGCTGGCGGCTGCCGGCGACGCGGGTGATCTATCTGCCCAACGGCATCGAAATCGACGACTACCGCCGGCCGGTCGCCGGCACGCCGCTGTTTCCGCGCGTGGACGGCGAGATCGTCATCGGCACCGTGACGCCGCTGCGGCCGGAAAAGAACCTTGCCCGTCTGCTCGGTGCCTTCGCGCGGCTCGACGACGGTGCCTCCCGGCTGGTGATCGCCGGCGACGGCAGCGAGCGCCCCGCGCTCGAAGCCCTCGCCCGGCGCTTCGGCATCGCCGGCCGTGTGCACTTCCTGGGCGCGGTGCGCGAGCCGCAACGCGCCCTGGCGCTGTTCGACATCTTCGCGCTGTCGTCCGATACCGAGCAGATGCCGATGACCGTGCTCGAGGCCATGGCCGCCGGCCTGCCGATCGCGGCGGCCGAAGTCGGCGACGTCAAGCACATGGTCGCGCCGGCCAATCGCGCCTTCATCGTCCCGCGCGACGAGGGCGCGCTCGCCGCCGCGCTTGCCGCTCTGGTCGCCGATGCCGGCCGGCGCCACGCGCTGGGCCGGCTCAATCGCGCCCATGTCGGCCTCGCCTTCCCGTTCGTGCGCATGGTCGAGGCCTATGCCCGGCTGTTCGAGGGTCGGCCATGAGCCCCGATACGGCGACACGCGATCTGGCCACCGAGCGGCATGCCCGATCGCTCGCGCCCGTCGAGATCCGTCCGCTGCGCGACGACGACGAAGCGGCGTGGGAGGACTATGTCGCGCGCGCACCGCAAGCGACGTTCTTCCATCGTGCCGGCTGGCGTCCGGTCATCGAGCGCGCGCTCGGCCACGCCACGCGCTATCGCTGCGCCTGGCGCGGCGATCGCATCGTCGGCATCCTGCCGCTGGTGCACGTCAAGTCGCGCCTGTTCGGCGACGCGCTGATTTCAACGGCCTTCACCACCGGTGGCGGCATCGTCGCGAGCGACGACGAAGCGGCGCGTGCGCTTGCCGACGATGCGGCCGAACTCGGCCGGCTTTTCGCCGTCGATTTCGTCGAACTGCGCCAGGGCGCGCCGCTCGCGCTCGGCGCCGCGTGGCAGGCGAAGACCGAACTCTATTTCGGCTTCGAGCGCGCGATCGCCGCCAGCGACGCCGACAACCTCAAGGCGATCCCGCGCAAGAAGCGCGCCGATCTGCGCAAGGCGATCGACGACCGGCGGCTGGTCATCAACGCCGATGCGTCGGTCGAGACGTTCTTCCGCATCTATGCCGAAAGCCTGCGCAACCTGGGCACGCCGATCTTGCCGCTGCGTTTCTATGCGGCGATCAAGTCGGCGTTCGGCGACGCGGTGGAGATTTCGACGGTCGGCGGGCCCGACGGCCCGGCGACGGCGCTGATGAGCTTCTTCTTCAAGGACCGCGTCCTGCCCTATTACGGCGGCGCCGTGCCGGCGGCGCGGCGGATTCACGCCTACGACCTGATGTACTGGACGTTGATGCAGCGCGCCGCCGCGCGCGGCTGCCGCGTGTTCGATTTCGGCCGCAGCAAGCGCGGCACCGGCTCGTTCGACTACAAGACCTATTGGGGCTTTGCGCCTAAGCATCTCGGCTACCAGTACCGGCTGGTGAAGCGGTCCGATCTGCCCGAGATCAATCC
Organism: Allostellaceae bacterium; assembly: GCA_050729835.1. Taxonomy (GTDB): domain Bacteria; phylum Pseudomonadota; class Alphaproteobacteria; order ATCC43930; family CGMCC-115725; genus REEB95. Next base: position 9,869 of record JBOHLS010000012.1, read on the forward strand.
GCTCAATCCGAAATACCGGCTGATGGTCGGCACCTGGCGACGCCTGCCGCTGGCGCTCGCCAACCGGCTCGGCCCTCCCGTCGCGCGTCAGATCGGCTGACGCACGTCGCGTCGGCGGCCGCGATCAGATGGCGTTGACGGTCCGCAGGGCCCGCACCGTCGCCTCGATCCCGACCTCGATGGCGGTTGCGGCCGTGAATCCGAGCACGCGGGCGGCGCAGGTTGGATCGCCGACCGAATAGCGCACGTCGCTGGCGCGCGCCGGTAGGAAGGCGATTTCGGCTTCGACGGCAACCAGCCGCGCGATCAGCCGGGCCAACACCACCATCGTCGTGCCGGAGCCGCTGCAGACGTTGAACACCTCGGCACCGGCGCAGCGGCCCATCGCCGCCAGCAGCGCCGTGACGGCATCGCCGACGAAGACGAAATCGCGCACCTGGGCGCCGTCGCCGAAGATCGAGACCGGCCGCCCAGCGCCAAGCCGCGCGAGGAAACTCGGCACGACGCCCGGATAGGGGCAATCGGCTGACTGGCGCGGGCCGAACACGTTGAAGAGACGCAAGCCGACCGTTGGCACGCCGTGCGCGGCGTGCGCGATGCGCGCATGCAGCTCGCAGCCGACCTTGTCCGCGCCGCAGATCGAGATCGGCTGCGGCGCCAAGGCTTCGCCCAGCGGCGCCACACCGCGATTGCCGTAGACCGCCGCCGACGAGGCGTAGACAACGGGGATCGGGTTACCGGGCTGCGCGCGGCGCGCAGCGTCGAAGACGTTGATCGTGCCGGTCAGGTTGGTGCGATGCGCCTCGAGCCAGCGGCTTTGGCATTCGATGACCGACGGCATCGCCGCCAGATGGAAACAGCCGTCGACGTCCTGGATGACGCGGCGCAGCGCGACCGGATCGGCGACGTCGGCCTCGATGAATTCGACGCCGCGCGGCAGGTTCTCGCGCCGGCCGCGCGACAGGTCGTCGAGCACACGCACGGCATCGCCGTACGCCAGCAGCGCCTCGACCAGATGCGAGCCGATGAAGCCGCAACCGCCGGTGACGAGATACAGCCGTCGCGCATGAGGCGCGGCAGCGGCGCGAAACAGATCAGGCGCGGAATATCCGTCGAGCATCGTCGAAAATCCTGTGCGGTCGCCGCATGGTTAACGCCACGCAGCGAGCGCTCGACGATTTGTAGCATTCTCGACAAATGCTTGCAGCACAGAGGTACGGTTAACGCGCGGATTTTTCGCGCGAAAATTATTCCGCCGCTCAGTAAGCCGAGACGACGCTGCTGAAGAGACTTTTTGACGTTGTTGCCGACGGCGTCGACCGCCACCGCGATGACCACGGCGATCAGGCCGGCGATGAGGGCGTATTCCAACGCCGTCGCGCCGCGGGCATCGTCGAAATGATGAAAGCGCGCAAGCTGGTCTCCGTCGAAACGGGCGTCATGTTAAGTGCCCGCCATTAATCCGTGATTAAAGGCCGACAGCGTGGTTAATGCCGCTCACTCCGTCGCGGCGGGCGGGCGCACGAGCTTCGCGCCCGGCCAGGTGTCGCGGGTGGCGCGTTGATATTGCGGCGGCGCCGGAATCGGCTCGCCGAGCGCCTCGGCGGCGTGCCAGCCCCAGCGCGGATCGTCGAGGAACCCACGTGCCAACGCGACCATGTCGGCCTGACCGCCGGCGACGATCGTCTCGGCCTGGCGCGGCGTCAGGATCATGCCAATAGCGCGCGTCGCGATGCCGGTTTCGCCGCGAACCTTAGCGGCAAATTCCACCATGTAGCCAGGTGCCACCGGAATCTTGGCGGTCGCGACGTTGCCGCCGCCCGAGCAGCAGAGATAATCGACGCCGCGCGCCTTGAGCGCCCGCGCATAGACCACGGCGTCGTCGGGCGTCAATCCACCGTCGGTCCATTCATCGCAGCTGATCCGCATGCCGAGCGGCTTCTCTTCGGGCCAGACCGCGCGCATCGCCTCGACGACGCGCAATGGAAAGCGCATGCGGTTCTCGGCGCTGCCGCCCCATTTGTCTGTCCGCTTGTTCGAGAGCGGCGACTGGAACTGATGCAGCAGGTAGCCGTGCGCGCCATGCAGCTCGACCAGGTCGAGGCCGATGCGCAACGCGCGCTTCGCGGCGGCGACGAAGGCGCCGACGATGCGCTCCATGTCGGCCTCGCTCAGCGCCTTCGGCGCCGGCCAGCCTTTGGCGAACGCCAGCGGCGACGGCGCCACGGTCTGCCACGCCCCCTCGTCCGGCTTGAGCGGCCCGCCGCCGTTCCACGGCTCGTGCGTCGAGCCCTTGCGGCCGGCATGCGCGAGCTGGATGCCGATCGCCGCGCCGCCCCAACGCCGAACCGAGCCCACGACGCGCTGCAACGCGGCTTCGCAAGCATCGGAATAGAGACCGAGACAGCCAGGCGTGATCCGGCCGATAGCCTCGACGTCGGTCATCTCGATCATCACCAGCCCGGCGCCCGATACCGCCATCGTCGGCAGATGCGCCATGTGCCAGTCGGAGGCGGCGCCGTCGTCGGCGCTGTACTGACACATCGGCGAGACGACGATGCGGTTCTTGAGCGCGAGCGCGCGCAGTTTGAACGGCGAGAACAGCTTGCTGGCCATCACGCGAGGACCTTTCATGGACGAGTCATTGGAATGGAATCGGCGCGCACATGGTTGCGCGCAAGCCAATCCACGCACGGCCGTGCCCGTCGCACTGGGCCATCGAAAAAGCCGGAGCCGGATATGAATCGCCCCGCCTGCGCTGTGGAGGAAAGGTGTGCAGGCGGGGCGCAACCCAGGGGTACTTGCCCGCTAAAGGGGGTCGAAGCGGGTCGGCAGCTTGACGGCTACCGGAGGCCATTTGGGTCCAGGCTCCGACGACGGCCAAGTTAAATCCCGTTCATCTTGAACGCGGGAAAACGCCTAGCGGTTCTTCTTGCTCTGGCGGGCGCGCGTGCCGTCGAACTTCTCGGCGATGCGCTTGGCGACGCGCGCGCTGACGAAGGGCGTGACGTTGCCGCCGAGCATGCCGATCTCCTTCACGAAGCGCGACGAGATGAACTGGAAGCGGTCGGACGCCATGAGGAACAGCGTCTCGACGTTCGAGTTGATGCGGCTGTTCATACCCGCCATCTGGAATTCGTACTCGAAATCCGAGACCGCGCGCAGGCCGCGGATGATGACCAAGGCCTCGTTGTCGATGGCAAACTGCATCAGCAGCGTGTCGAACGGCTTGACCGCGATACGCCGGCGCGCCTCGGCCGGCAGATGCTCGATCTCGGCCTTGACGATGGCGACGCGCTCCTCGGTCGAGAACAGCGGCCCCTTGCCGGCGTTGCGCGCGACGCCGACGACCAGGCGGTCGACCACCTTGGTCGCGCGCACGATGACGTCGGTGTGGCCGTTGGTGATCGGATCGAAGGTTCCCGGGTAAACGCCGACGCGAGCCGCGCTCATCATTTTTCCCCTGCCTCGCCGTCACCATTCTCGCCGGCCTCGGCCAAATGCGCCACCGAGACGACGCGCGCACCTTCGTCGAGCGTGAACACCCGCACACCGCCGCTTCCCCGCCGCCGGATGCTGATGTCTTCCACCGGCGTGCGAATCACCGTGCCCTCGTTGGTGACCAGCATGAGCTGATCCCGGTCGCGCACCGGGAAGACGGCGATGGTCGCGCCCTGGCCGCGGCTCGGCTTCATGTTCTCGATGCCCTGCCCGCCGCGGCCGGTGATGCGGTAGTCGTAGGCCGAGCATCGCTTGCCCAGACCGCGTTCGGTGACGGTGAGCAGGAATTCCTCGCGCGCCGCCATCTCGGCGAATTGCTCCTCGGTGACGGTCGCGGCCGCGGATTCCTCGGCGTCGACGTCCTCGGCCTCCTCCTCGCCGTGGCGGCGCCGGTTCGCCTCCTTGATGTAGGCGTAGCGCAGCTCGGACTCGACATCCTCGTGGCGCAGGATCGACATCGAGAACACCTGGTCGCCCTTGGCCAGCTTGATGCCGCGCACGCCGACCGAGCCGCGGCCCGAGAACACGCGCAACGTATCCTTATTGATGGGGAAGCGGATGACCTTGCCGTTGTGCGTCGCCAGCAGCACATCATCCTTTTCAGTCGCAATAGCTGTCGCAATGAGCCGGCCGTCCTTGTCGTCGCCCTCGAACTTCATCGCGATCTTGCCGTTGGCTTTGACCTCCTCGAAGTCGCTCAGCGCGTTGCGCCGGACATAGCCGTGCGCGGTGGCGAAGACGATGGTCTTGCCCGCGATCTCCTGCGCGGTCTCGGGCAGCGGCATGACGGTCGAGATGGTTTCCTTCTCGGACAGGTTGGGCAGCAGGTTGATCATCGCCTTGCCGCGCGACTGCGGCGTGCCGACCGGCAGCGTATGCACCTTGAGCTTGTAGACCCGGCCCGACGACGTGAAGAACAGCACCGGCGCGTGCGTCGAGGCGACGAAAACCTGGCTGACGAAATCCTCGTCGCGTACCGCCATGCCGGCGCGGCCGCGGCCGCCGCGACGCTGGGCGCGATAGGTCGCCAAGGGCACGCGCTTGATGTAGCCGGCGTGGCTCACGGTGACGACCATGTCCTCGCGCTGGATCAAATCCTCGATATTGGTCTCGGCCGCGGCGTCCTCGATCACCGTCTTGCGCGATGTCGCGAACTGCTCGCGGACCTCGCGCAATTCCTTGCGCACCACGTCGAGGAGCTTCGGCCGCGAACCCAAAATCTCGAGATGGCCGCGGATCTCGTCGGTCAGGCCCTTCAATTCCTCGGCGATCTTGTCACGCTCGAGCCCAGTCAAGCGTTGCAGGCGGAGGTCGAGGATGGCCTTGGCCTGCTCTTCGGAGAGCTTGTAGGTGTTGTCGGAGGCCAAGCGCGAGCGACCCTCTTCCTCGATCAGCGCCACCAGCGAGGCGATCGACGCCGCCGGCCACGCCCGCGCCATCAACTGCGCCCGTGCGGTCTCGGGGTCCTTGGCCTTGCGGATGAGCTCGATCACCGGATCGATGTTGGCGACGGCGACGGCGAGGCCGAGCAGCAGATGGGCGCGGCCGCGCGCCTGGCCCAGGAGATAGATCGTCCGCTTGGTGACGACTTCCTCGCGGAAGGCGACGAAGGCGGCGATCACGTCCTTCAGGTTCATCACCACCGGCCGGCCGCCGTCGAGCGCCAGCATGTTGATGCCGAAGGTTTCCTGGAGCGGGGTGAACTTGTAGAGCTGATTTAGCACCACCTCGCCCATGGCGTCGCGCTTGAGCTCGACGACGACACGCACGCCGTGGCGATCGCTTTCGTCGCGCAGGTCGCTGATGCCGTCGATCTGCTTCTCGCGGCTGAGCTCGGCGATACGCTCGACTAGGCGCGCCTTGTTCACCTGATATGGAATCTCAGTGATGACGATCGCCTCGCGGTCGCCGCGGATCTCCTCGATCGCCGCTTTGCCGCGGATGACGATCGAGCCGCGGCCGGTGCGATAGGCGTCGGCGATGCCGCCGCGGCCGAGGATGACGGCGCCAGTCGGGAAATCCGGCCCCGGCACCTTCGCCATCAGCGTCTCAAGCGCGATGGCGTTGTCGTCGATATAGGCCATGCAGGCGTCGACAACCTCGCCCAGATTGTGGGTCGGGATGTTGGTCGCCATGCCGACGGCGATGCCCGCGCCGCCGTTGACCAGGATGTTGGGGAAGCGCGCCGGCAGCACTTTGGGCTCCTGGCGGCTGCCGTCGTAATTGGGCTGGAAGTCGACGGTTTCCTTGTCGATGTCGTCGAGCAAGGCTTCGGCGGCGCGCGACAGCCGCGCCTCGGTGTAGCGCATGGCAGCGGGCGGATCGCCGTCCATCGAGCCAAAATTGCCCTGGCCGTCGATCAGCGGCAGACGCATGGAGAAATTCTGAGCCAAGCGCACCATGGCATCGTAGATCGCGGCGTCGCCGTGCGGATGGTAATTGCCCATGACGTCGCCGACGACGCGGGCCGATTTGCGGAAGGCGCGGTTCCAGTCGTTACCGGCCTCTTTCATGCCGTAAAGGATGCGGCGATGGACCGGCTTGAGGCCGTCGCGCACGTCCGGCAGGGCGCGCGCCACGATCACGCTCATGGCGTAATCGAGATACGAGCGACGCATCTCCTCTTCGATGGAGACCGGGACGATGTCGCTCGGCGGCGGCGGGGTTGGCGGTGTCGGGTTGGCGACCACGGTTCGGGCGGTTTAAGGGCGGTTTCTCGCACAAACGCTGGCGAAGCACGCCAGCGTCACAGAGCGAAAAATTGTACGAGATTTCAGCTTTGCGAACAACGCCGGCGGGCATTGACGACACGACCGAATCGTTCGGTTCATTTTATAATTTTTATACTATAAAAACAATTGACTATAATGAACTTTAACAGTGATTTGTGAGGACAATTTCAGACCCGAAACCGAGTCGGTTTGACAGCGGTATTTTTGCACCGCAAAAAGTGCGAATCTACCCCTATCCGGGACTGACGCCGGTTCGTCAGTCGCGAAGAGCGGAACGGGCTAGAACGGGATTTCGTCGTCCAACTCGGACGAGGCCGCCGCCTTAGACCGGCTGCGCCCGGCCGCCGCTGGCGCTGCCGCGTCGGCGGCGTCGGCAAACGCTCCGCCGCCCTCGCCTGAGCGCGCGCCGTCGAGCATAGTGAGCTCGCCGCGGAATTTCTGCAGCACCACCTCGGTGGTGTATTTCTCCTGGCCCGACTGGTCGGTCCATTTGCGCGTCTGCAAGGCGCCTTCGAGATAAACCTTGGAGCCTTTCTTCAGGTATTTCTCGATGATCTCAACCAGCCGGTCGTTGAACACCACGACGCGGTGCCATTCGGTGCGCTCCTTGCGCTCGCCAGTGGCCTTGTCGCGCCAGGATTCCGAAGTCGCCACCGACATATTGGCAACGCGCGTGCCGTCATTGGTCGAACGGATATCGGGATCGCGACCGAGATTGCCGATCAGAATCACCTTGTTGACGCTGCCAGCCATATCCGTACCCCTATGTTGTTTCGGCCCCCCGGGCCGCTTGCCAATAGTCACGCTAGAACAAACCGTGAAATACCACAACCGGCAAATTGTCGGGCGCGCGAATAATCCGGTGCGCGGCATCGGCGCGTACGAAAGCGCGAGTGACACCGTCGTCCGCGCCGGCCGGCCGACCATGCTTTACCGGCTTATGGGGTGTGGCTAGATTGCGTCGGGCATGCGCGGCACCTTTCCGATGCTTCCCGTCATTCCCCGACGACTCGCGCCGATGCTCGCCGCCCTGTTGATCGCGGCGGCCGGCCTCACCCTGCGCGGCGAATTGATGAAGCACCTCGCGCCGGCCGGGGGCGACGCGCCGCGCTATCTGCGCGTCGCCAGCGACCTGGTCGTCACCGGGCGCTATACCGACGGCCTCGGCAATCCCGATCGCGCGAAACGCCCGCCTGGCATGTTCATGGCGCCGCTCTATCCGGCGTTTGTCGCCGCCGTGATCCCGTTCAGCCCGCAGCTGGCGGCAACTGCCGCGTGTTATGCCGAAGGCAACAGCCCTTGCCCGGAGATGCTCGGTCCGCTCATACCGCTGCAATTTGTCGTTGCCGCGATTACGCTGCTGCTGCTCTGGCGGCTGGCGGCGACGACGACGGAATCCGAGGCCACCGGCTGGATCGCGCTGGTGCTGGCGGCCTTCGGCTCCTACGAGTTCGCTTCCGCCGCCCTCACCGCGGTGACCGAGAACTTGACGCTTTGCCTGTTCACCGCCTCGCAGCTCGCGTTGGTCGCGGCGGCGCGGCGCGACGACCGCCGTCTCGCGCTACTTGCCGGTTTGTTCCTCGGCCTGACGGCGTTGACGCGGCCGGCCTTCGCGTATGCCGCCTACGCCGTCCTGGTCGTAACCCTCATCGGCTGGTTGATCCCGACCTTGCGCCGGCGCCACCGTCCGATGCTTGGCCTGGGCGCGGCAATGACCGCCGGCGCCGCCCTCGCCCTCGTACCCTGGATGACCCGCAATGCACTCGAGCTCGGCGTCTTCAACCTGACCCAGGGTTACGGCGGGAAAATCCTGGCGCAGCGCGTGGCTTACGACGCGATGAGCTGGCACGAATATCTCGCCGGCTGGTTCTACTACCTGCCCGATTTCGGCACGTCGCTTGCCCGGGCGTTGTTCCCGCCCGACTGGTACGCCCGGCTCGGCTGGAACCCCGGCTCGTATTACGACTACAGCGTGCGCACACTCGACCCCCAGACCGCCGCCGCCGCCGGTGGCGCGCAGCATCAGATCGGCTACCTCATCCGGCATTACGTCCTGCCCGATCTGCCGAAATTCGCCGCGGTCACCGCGCTCCTCGCCTGGCGGGGGCTGTGGATCGGCAAGTATTTCGGCTTCATCGCCTTTCCGCTCTTCGTCGCGGCCGTGGCGGCGGCGCCGTTACGGCGGCGCGCCGGCCGGCTACTGCTGCTGTCGCTGCCGGCCTTGTTCATGCTGGCCTTCCAGGCGGCGATATCGGTGAGCATGAACCGCTACAACATCGACCTGAGCGCCTCGTTCGCGATCGGCGCCGCGGTCTGCTTCGCCGCGCTTTACGAGCGCATCGCCGGCCGGCCCGGCGCGCTCACCAGAGCCGGCGTCCATCCCCATATATAGCCGGCCCTCGCCGGGTGGCGTCCGCACCACGGCCAACCTATAGTTAGTCCGCCCATGCAGCAGATCCGCGTTCGCGGCGCCCGCGAACACAATTTGAAGAACGTCGACGTCGACATGCCGCGCGACAGCCTGGTGGTGATCACCGGCCTGTCGGGCTCGGGCAAGTCATCGCTCGCCTTCGATACGATCTATGCCGAGGGCCAGCGTCGCTATGTCGAAAGCCTGTCGGCCTATGCCCGCCAGTTCCTCGAGCTGATGCAGAAGCCCGACGTCGATTTGATCGAAGGCCTGTCGCCGGCGATCTCGATCGAGCAGAAGACCACCTCGCGCAATCCGCGCTCGACCGTCGGCACCGTCACCGAGATCTACGACTACATGCGGCTGATGTGGGCGCGCGTCGGAGTGCCCTATTCGCCGGCCACCGGCCTACCGATCGAGAGCCAGACCGTGTCGCAGATGGTCGATCGCGTCATGACGATGGCCGAGAGCACGCGGCTCTTCCTGCTGGCGCCGATCGTGCGCGGTCGCAAGGGCGAGTACCGCAAGGACCTGCTCGAATTGCAGAAGCGCGGCTTTCAGCGCGTCAAGATCGACGGCAAGATGCACGACATCGACGCCGCGCCGGCGCTCGACAAGAAGCTCAAGCACGACATCGAGGTCGTGGTCGACCGCATCGTTGTGCGCAAGAACCTCGGCAACCGCGTCGCCGACAGCCTTGAGACCGCACTCAAGCTCGCCGATGGCATCGCGATCGCCGAGGACGCCGACAGCGGCAAGCAAACGATCTTCTCCGCCAAGTTCGCCTGCCCGGTCTCGGGCTTCACCATTCCCGAGATCGAGCCGCGGCTGTTCTCGTTCAACAACCCGTTTGGCGCCTGCCCGACCTGCGACGGCCTTGGCACCAAGCTGTTCTTCGATTCCGATTTGATCGTGCCCGACGAGCGGCTGAGCCTGCGCGAAGGCGCGATCGCGCCCTGGAATACGCAATCGACGCAGTATTACTCCCAGACGCTCGACAGCCTGGCGCGGCACCTGAAGATCAGCGTCAACACGCCGTGGAAGGACCTCGACGACAAGGCGCGCCAGGCCATCATCTATGGCACCGGCGACACGCCGGTAACTATGAAATACGACGACGGCCGCAAGAGTTATTCCACGACGCGGCCGTTCGAGGGCGTTATTCCCAACATCGAGCGCCGCTGGCGCGAAACCGAGAGCATCTGGCGCCGGGAAGAGCTCGCGCGCTACCAGAACACCGCGCCGTGCGAAGCCTGCCAGGGTCACCGCCTCAAGCCCGAGGCGCTGGCGGTCAAGATTCGGAAGCTCGACATTAGCCAGGTCGCCGAGATGTCGATCCTCGCCGCCGGCGAGTGGTTCGGCGGGCTCGCCCAGCACCTGACGCCAAAGCAGCGCGACATCGCCGCGCGCATCCTGAAGGAGATCAACGAGCGCCTCAGCTTCCTGTGCAACGTTGGCCTCGAATACCTGACGCTGTCGCGCGCCTCGGGCACCCTGTCCGGCGGCGAAAGCCAGCGCATCCGCCTCGCCTCGCAGATCGGCTCGGGCCTGACCGGCGTGCTCTACGTCCTGGACGAGCCGTCGATCGGCTTGCACCAGCGCGACAACGACCGGCTGCTGATGACGCTGAAACGCCTGCGCGATCTCGGCAATACCGTACTGGTGGTCGAGCACGACGAGGAGGCGATCCGCGCCGCCGATTATCTCATCGACATGGGCCCGGCCGCCGGCATCCACGGTGGCAAGGTGGTGGCGGTCGGCATACCCGACGAGGTGATGAAGAGCCCTGACAGCGTCACCGCCGCCTATCTCACCGGCCGCAAGCGCATCGCCCTGCCGCCGCAGCGCCGGCACGGCAGCGGCAAGACGCTGACCGTGGTCGGGGCGCGCGCCAACAATCTGCAAAACATCAAGGTCGGCTTCCCGCTCGGCGCCCTCACTTGCATCACCGGCGTCTCCGGCGGCGGGAAATCCACGCTGGTTATCGATACCCTCTACAAGGCGCTTGCGCGCAAGCTGATGGGCGCACGCGAGCAGGCCGGCGCGCACGACCGCATCGACGGCGTCGAGCATCTCGACAAGGTCATCGACATCGACCAGAGCGCGATCGGCCGCACGCCGCGCTCCAACCCCGCGACCTATACCGGCGCGTTCACGCCGATCCGCGATTGGTTTGCCGGGCTGCCCGAGGCCAAGGCACGCGGCTATGGGCCCGGGCGGTTCTCGTTCAACGTCAAGGGCGGACGCTGCGAGGCCTGCGAGGGCGACGGTGTCATCAAGATCGAGATGCATTTTTTGCCTGACGTCTACGTCCAGTGCGACGTGTGCAAGGGCAAGCGTTACAACCGCGAGACCCTCGAGGTCGAGTTCAAGGGCAAGAGCATCGCCGACGTGCTCGACATGACGGTCGAGGAAGGCGCCACGTTTTTCTCGGCTGTGCCGTCGATCCGCGAGAAGCTGGCGACGCTCGAACGCGTGGGGTTGGGCTACATCCATATCGGTCAGCCGGCGACGACGCTGTCGGGCGGCGAGGCACAGCGTGTCAAGCTCGCCAAGGAACTGTCGCGGCGCGCCACCGGTCGCACGCTCTACATTCTCGACGAACCCACGACGGGCCTGCATTTCGACGACGTAAGCAAATTACTCGAAGTCCTGCATGCGCTCGTCGACCAGGGCAACACCATCCTGGTGATCGAGCACAATCTCGAGGTCATCAAGACCGCCGACTGGATCGTCGATCTTGGGCCCGAGGGCGGCTCGGGCGGCGGACGCGTGGTGGCGACCGGCACACCCGAGCAAATCGCCGCCGCCAAGGGCAGCTACACCGGCGAATATCTCAAGGCTTATCTGGCCCGCTATTCCGAGAAAAAGCGCAAGCGGGCGTGACCAAGCGCCGCGGCAGCGACCGCCGGCTAGCTATTATCGCGCCCTAAAATCCCCGACGGACACCGATTGCGCCACGGCCCGGTTTCGCCCAAGCTGATGCGGCAAAACCGTGGAGGGACCCGATGCTCAAGGAATTCCGTGACTTCGCGATGCGCGGCAACGTCATCGACCTTGCCGTCGGTTTCATCATGGGCGCCGCCTTCGGCAAGATCGTGACCTCGCTGGTCAACGACATCTTGATGCCGCCGATCGGGTTGTTGCTCGGCAAGGTCGATTTCTCCGGCCTGTTCGTCAACCTGACGAGCCAGCATTTCGATACGATAGCCCAGGCCAAGGCCGCGGGCGCGGCGACGCTCAACTACGGCGTGTTCATCAACACGCTGATCAATTTCATCATCGTCGCCTTCGCCGTGTTTCTGCTGGTGCGCCAAGTCAACCGGATGACCGCCAAGTTCGCGCCGCCGCCGACCGCGCCCGCCACCAAGGAATGTCCCTATTGCATCTCGACGATCGCGCTCAAGGCGACGCGCTGTCCGCACTGCACCGCGACGCTTGCCTGAATTCCGGTTCGGTCAGATGCGGCCGCGCCGCGCCGCGAGATAGAGCCGCAGGCCGCGCCACGGATCGGGTCGCGTCACGCGCGCGGCGAAGAGATCATATTTGGCGCCCTCGATCTGGGCCAGCCAGCGCTCCGCCACCAAGGCCGACAACAGCACCGGCAAGGCCGTCTCGGGAACCTCCTCGCTCAGCGCACGCGCCTTGTCGAGCCGCGCATGCGCGGCCTCGGCGATCACCGACGCCGCGTCGCGCAGCGCCGGCGTCGCCCGCGAACCCAAGGCGTGCCGCCCGGGATCGAGTTCGGCGGGAATGAACGAGCGGCCGAACCGGGCATGAAAGCCGGTGGCGCGCAACAGCCCCGCCAGCGCATAGGCGATGCCGATGTGGCGTGCCGCGGTTGCCGCGGCGCCCTTGCTGTCCCTCACCGCGAGAGCGTGCAGCGCCAGGACATTGAGTCCGCCGCCGGTTGCGTTGACGTAGTCCTCGAGCTGGGTGAAGGTGGTCGGCGGATCCGGCAGCAGGTCCTGCTCGCGCGCATCGATCATCCGCTGAAGCGCCGACTGCGACAGATGATGCGCGCGAATGACGTGCGCCAAGGGCTCGGCCACCTCGTTCTGGCGCGGCGGCTGGCCGGCGGCGATCTCGGCGAGCGTATCGCGCCACCACTGCAGCCGAACACGGCCCATCATCGGCTCGCGAACGCTTTCGCGCACCTTGGCGAGCTCGTAGTTGAAGGCGTAGAGCGCGAACAAGTTCTCGCGGTGATGCTCAGGCGCGAACAGCGCCGTCGCGTAGCGATCACGATCGTGCTGCCGCACCAACGCCGCCAGCGCAGACGGCGCGGAACGATCGGCTTCGGCAATAGACGCCATGCTCGACAGCCTCCGGTGATGCGGAATTCGGGACAGGCGCTCCGGCGCCGCCTACCCGGGACCATGCGAACGAGCGGCCGCAGGCTGACGAGTCTTGTCGTTTCCGTCAAGGCGCCGTGGTTAACCGGGCGGTAACAATGCCGCGGCGACGCGGCGCTCTTCCGCCAACAGGACGTTGTAGGTACGACAGGCGGCGCCGGTGTCCATCGCGTCGACCACCATGCCCTTGGACTTGAGCCCGGCGCGCAACGCGGCGGGCACCGGCGCCAGGCGCGCGCCGCAGCCGAGCAGCAGAATCTCGATGCCGCGGCCGAACAGCGGACTCAAACTGTCGAACGTAACGTCGGACAGCGCGCCGACGTTCCAGGCGATCGTGGCCTCGGCCGTGACCAGGATGGCGCCTTCATAGGTGACGCCGCCGACATGGAAACCGTTGCGCCCGTAACTGTCGACGACCTGGCGCCCCACGGGGATCAGGGGCGTGATATCGGTCACGGCGCCCCGGTCTTGGCGCGTGGCTGCTGGCCGGGTGCGGCCGGCGGCGAAGCCGACGGCGCCGGCTCGCCGCCGCGGCCGTGCACGCCCTTGGGCCGGATGTAATAGAGCATCGGTGCGGCGATGAAGAGCGACGAATAGGTGCCGACGACGATACCCCAGAGCATCGCGATCGAGAAGCCGTGCAGAACCTGGCCGCCGAAGAAGAACAGCGACAGCACCGCCAGCGCCGTGGTGCTGACGGTCAGGATGGTGCGCGACAGCGTCTCGTTGAGGCTCTTGTTGATCAGCGTCGAGAAATCCATCGTCTTGTAGCGGCGCATGGTCTCGCGCACGCGGTCATAGATCACCACCGTATCGTTGATCGAGTAGCCGGCGATGGTCAGGATCGCGGCCAGGGTCGTCAGGTTGAACTCGATCTGCAGCAGCGAGAACAATCCGACCGTGGTGATGGTGTCGTGCAGCGTCGACAGCATGGCGCCGATGCCGAATTGCCACTCGAACCGGAACCAGACGTAGACTGCTATGGCGACCAGCGCCAGGATGGTGGCGATGGTTCCGGCGCGGATCAGCTCGGCGCCGATCGTCGGCCCGACCACGTTGGTGCTGCGATAATCGATGCCCGGGCCGAGCGCCTGCTTGACCTTGGTGACCGCCTGCTCCTGCGCCTGGTCGCCACCGGGCTGGCGCTGGACGCGGATCATCACGTCGTCGGGGCCGCCGAAGCCCTGGAGCGCAACCTGGCCGATGCCGAGGCCGTCGAGCTTACTGCGCATCGCCGAGAGATCGGCCGGCTGCGGCGTGCGCGCCTCGATGACGATGCCGCCGGAGAAATCGATGCCGTAGTTAAGGCCGTTGACCGCAAACAGCACGATCGAGCCGATCGTCATGATCGCCGAGAGCGCGAAGCCGATCATGCGCAGCCCCATGAAGTCAATGTTGGGGATGCGGCGGATGACGATGAGCGGGCGGAACATCGGCGCGGACCTAGATCGGAATCACTTTGGGCTTGAAGCGGCGCAGCCAGGTGACGATCTGCAAGCGCGTCACCAGGATGGCCGAGAACAGCGAGGTCAACACGCCGAGGCTCAGCGTCACGGCGAAGCCCTTGACCGGGCCGGAGCCGAGCCAGAACATCAGCGCGCCGGCGACCAGTGTGGTGACGTGGCTATCCAGGATGGTGCCGAAAGCTCGCTCGAACCCGGCCTGAAGCGACGAGATCAGCGAGCGGCCGCCGCGCACCTCCTCGCGGATGCGCTCGTAGATCAGCACGTTGGCGTCGACCGCCATACCCAGGGTGAGGGCGATGCCGGCGATGCCCGGCAGGGTCAGCGTCGCGCCCAAAAGCGTCAGCGCCGCCATCATAATGCACAGGTTGAAGAACAGCGCGATGTCGGCGAAGATTCCGAACAAGCCGTAGAACACGACCATGAAGACGACCACCAGGGCGACGCCGACGATGCAGGCGGTGGTGCCTTCACGGATCGAATCCGCGCCGAGATCAGGGCCGACGCTGCGCTCCTCGATCACGGTCAGCGGCGCCGGCAGTGCGCCGGCGCGCAACAGCAGCGCCAGATCGTTGGCCGACTGTACCGTGAAACTGCCCTCGATCACGCCCTGCCCGCCCAGGATCGGCTCCTTGATAACCGGCGCGCTGATCACCTTGTTGTCGAGCACGATTGCGAAGAGCTTGCCGACGTTCACCTTGGTCGCCTCGGCGAAGCGCCGCGCGCCGACGGAATCGAACTTGAACGACACCACCGGCTCGTTCTCCTGGAAGGTCGGCTGCGCGTCGGTCAGCATGTCGCCCGACACCAGGACGCGGCGGCGCACGACGTAGCCGGTCGGCAGGCCGGGGCGGGTCTGCGCCGTCGGCAGGAACTCGTCGCCCGGCGGCACGCGACCGTTGCGCGCGTCCTCGACCGAGGCGCTGGCGTCAACCATCTGGAACGTCAGTCGCGCGGTCTTGCCGAGCAGCGCCTTGACATGCTCGGGATTGCTGATGCCCGGCAGCTCGACCAGGATGCGCTTGTCGCCCTCGCGCTGAATGGTCGCCTCGCGCGTGCCGGTCTCGTCGATGCGGCGGCGCACGATCTCGATCGACTGATCGACCGCCGAGCGCTGGCGCGCCTCGACGGCCTGGTGCGTCGGCTTCAGCGTGATCGTGCCATCGGACTGGCTGGCGATCTGGAGATCGGGATCGAATTTGAGGATGGCGGCGCGCATCGCGTCGTATTTCGACGCATCGGTCAGCTTGACGGCGACGTGATCGCCGGCGACGCCGAGATTGGTGTAGCCGACATGCTGGGCGATCAGCGTCGTGCGCAGCCCATCGACCAGGTTGTTGAGGCGGTCGCGCTCGACCGAGGCGGTGTCGACTTCGAGCAGCAGGTAGGAGCCGCCGCGCAGATCGAGGCCGAGGCTCACCTGATGCTTAGGCAGGAACCCCGGCCAGGATTCGACTGTCCGGGTCGAGAACGCGTTGGGCAGCGTGAAGATGACCCCCAGCGCACAAACCGCCAGGATAAGGGCGATCTTCCACGTCTGGAAATACAGCATGCGTTAGCCGCCGGCTTTGGCGCTGTCCTTGGTTGTGTCCTTGGCGCCGTCGTCTTCGTCGTCGTCGTCCTTGTCGGCCTTGGCGGGGGCCGGCGCGGGCTTGGCCAGCACGCTGACCACCGTGCTGCGCATCACGCGCACGCGGGTGTTGTCGGCGATGTCGATCAGCACCTCGTCGTCGTTCATGACCTTAGCGACGGTGCCGATGATGCCACCGCCGGTGACGACGCGGTCGCCGCGGCGCAGCGCCGCGAGCATGGTCTTGGTGTCTTTCGCCTTCTTCTGCTGCGGCCGGATGAGGAAGAAATAGAAGACGACGAAGATCAGCGCGAGCGGCGCCATCTGCATGATGGTGCTGGTGCTGCCGCCTCCGGCCGCCTGCGCATAGGCCGGCGAAATCAAGAACATATCGAACTCCCGGGCGATGTGGAGCGCATTGGTAATGGACTTGGGTTGAAAGCGCAAGGCGAGGTCGCGGTTGACGGCGCGCCTGCGCGCGCTTAGGGTCGCGGCGAAATTTTCCCTCTCCGCCAAAGGCTTACCGTCCCTTTCCATGAGCGCCGACAAGAGCCACGACACGCTGCTGCAGCGCATCGCTGACGCCCTCGAGCGGATCGCGCCGAAGGCCTATCCGGCGGTCGATTTCGACGCCGCCGACGCCTTCATCTGGCACGCCGAAGGCCAGTGGCTCGAACCGGTGAAGACGGTGAACCGCATCGACATCGAGTTGCTCCAGGGCATCGAGCGGGTGCGCGACATCCTGCTCGACAACACCCAGCGCTTCGCCAAGGGCCTGCCGGCCAACAACGTGCTGCTGTGGGGCGCGCGCGGCATGGGCAAGTCGTCGCTGGTCAAGGCGATGCACGCGACGATCAACAAGGAACGGCCGCGCGCCCTGGTGCTGGTCGAAATCCACCGCGAGGACATCCCGTCCCTGCCCGTGCTTCTGGCAAAATTGCGGCAGACGAAACGGCGCTGCATCCTGTTCTGCGACGATCTGTCGTTCAACGCGCAGGACGCCAGCTACAAGTCGCTGAAGGCCGTGCTCGAAGGCGGCATCGAGGGCCGGCCCGACAACGTCGTGCTCTACGCCACCTCGAACCGCCGCCACCTATTGGCGCGCGACATGATCGAGAACGAACGCTCGACCGCGATCATGCCCGGCGAGGCGGTGGAGGAGAAAGTCTCGCTCTCCGACCGCTTCGGATTGTGGCTCGGCTTCCACGCCTGCGACCAGGAAACCTATCAGGCGATGATCGGCGGCTATGCCGCGCGTTACGGCCTCGACTATCCGGCCGACAAGCTCAAGGCGGAATCGCAGGAATGGGCGATTACCCGCGGTGCGCGCTCGGGCCGTGTGGCCTGGCAATATATCCAGGATTTGGCGGGACGGCTCGGCAAGAAGCTCGAGAAGCGCTAGCGCACCGCGCTCGCCTGATTGGCCGACAGGTACTCGCTGGGATCGAGTACCTGCGTGCCGCGGCGGATCTCGAAATGGAGCTGCGACTGGCTGACGATGCCGGTGGCGCCGACTTTGGCGATCTCCTGGCCGCGCTTCACCACGTCGCCGCGTTTGACCAGGATGGTCTCGTTGTGGGCGTAGGCGGTCATCCAGCCGCCAGCGTGCTTGATCAGCACCAGATTGCCGTAGCCGCGCAGTTCGTTGCCGGCATAGGCGACAACGCCGGAATCGGCGGCGCGCACCGGCGTGCCCGCGGGCGCGGCGATGTTGATGCCGTCGTTATGCGTGCCTGCGGCCGAGGTGCCGAAGCGGCCGATGATCTTGCCCTGCACCGGCCAGAGGAAATGGCCGGCGCGCGGCGGCGGTGACGGCAAGGCGGCTTGCGGCTGTTGTGCGGCGGGTGCGGCCGGCGCTTGCGCCGGCGGCGGCAGGCTTGCGACTTCGGGCTTGGGCGGCGGCGGTTCCGGCGTCACCGAGCCAGCCGGTGCCAGTGTCGTCGTCTCGATGTCGGGCTTGCCCGGCGGCGGTGCCGGCAACGGCGTTTCCGGCGCCAGCGGCCGCGCCACCCGCGGCGGCAGCTTCAGCACCTGGCCCTGGGTCACGGCGAAAGGCGGCGTCAGCTCGTTCATGCGCGCCAGCGAATAGAGCTCGACGCCTTCGGCCGACGCGATGGTGTAGAGCGTCTCGCCGCGCCGCACGACGTGGGTGGGCGTCCGCGGCACGATCAGCGTGCGGCCAGCGGCCAGGCGATAAGACGGCCGCAGATGGTTGGCGTCGATCAGGTCGCGCACCGGCGCGCCGGTGCGTTGCGACACCTGATAGATCGTCTCGCCGCGATGCACCGTGACCTGGCCACCGGGAACGTTGCCGGGATTCGGAATTGGCGGCTGTGACGCTTGCGCGGCAGCCGACGCGGACGGTCCGACTGCGGGCGGCGCGCCCAGCCGCACATGCGCGTCCCGGCAACCGGCGAGCGCCGCCGCCAGGGCGAGGATGAGGATGGAAGCGCGCCGTCGCCGATCGCGCAGAGTCATGCGCGCAGTCTATGACGCGTGCAGCGGCCGCGACAGGCCTTCGCGCGCCCGGGGCAGCCCGGCGACGAGAGGCACGAATCGCACGCCGCCGAGATCGTCGACCGCGAGATCGCCGTTCTTGCGCCGCACGCGCAGCAGCTTCTGATCGCGCCGCGCCGGCCCCACCGGCGCCACTAGGATGCCGCCTTCGGCGAGATGCTCGAGCAGATTGCGCGGAATCTCCGCCGCCGCCGCGGTCACCATGATGCGGTCGAAGGTCTCGTGCTCGGGCCAGCCCTTGGTGCCATCGCCGAAGCGCGTCGTCACGTTGTGCAGCCGCAGTTTGGCAAAGCGCGCCTCTGCTTCCTTGAGCAGCGCGTGATGACGCTCGATGGTCAGCACGCGGCGGCAGAGCCGCGCCAGCACCGCCGCCTGGTAGCCCGAGCCGGTGCCGATCTCGAGCACCTTGTGCCGGTCGTTGAGGTCGAGCGCCTGGGTCATCAGCGCAACGACATAAGGCTGGCTGATGGTCTGGGCGTGGCCGATCGGCAGCGCGACGTTCTCGTAGGCGCGCTCGTGGAAGGTCGCTGGCACGAACAGCTCGCGCGGTGTGCGCTCGATGGCGTTGAGCACGCGCTGATCCGAAATGCCCTCGCCGCGCAGCTCCATGACGAGCCGCGCAACCTCTTCCTTGTTCGCGGCCGCCGTCACCGGAACGCCTTACGCAGCCGCGTCAGCACGCGCCGACTGGTCAGGTCGAAGAACACCGGAGTCACCGAGACATAGCCGTCGACCACCGCCTTGACGTCGCTGCCGCGCCGGGTGCGCTGCTCGTCGCGCATCGGGCCGATCCAGTAATAGGGCCGGCCGCGCGGATCGAGGCGCTCGACCAGATTGTCGCCGATCTTGCGACGGCCCTGGGCGGTGACGGCGATGCCCTTGACCTGGGACGGCGGCAGGTCGGGAAAGTTGACGTTGACCAGCGTGTTGCTCGGCCAGCCGCGGGCAACCAGCCGGCGCACGACACGCGGCAAAATTTTCGCCGCGGTCGGCCAACAGAAATCCGCGCCGCTGGCCGCGTGCTGGCTGAAGGCGATGGCGGGCACGCCCAGCAGCGTCGCCTCGAGCGCGGCGGCGACGGTGCCGGAATAGATCACGTCCTCGCCCATGTTGCCGCCGGCGTTGATGCCCGAGAACATCAAATCGGGCTTGCGTTCGCGCATGAAGCCGTTGACCGCGAGCAGCACGCAATCGGTCGGCGTGCCGTCAACCGCGTAACGCTTGGCGCCCAATTTGCGGATGCGCAGCGGGCGGGCAATGGTCAATGAATGACTCGCGCCGCTCTGCTCGATCTCCGGCGCGCACACCCAGACGTCGTCGGAAAACGCGCGCGCCAGCTTGACCAGCAGCTTGAGGCCGGAGGCCTCGATGCCGTCGTCGTTGGAGACCAGGATGCGGGCGCGGCGCAGTTCGAGTGGAAAATCAAACGCCACAGGCAATAACCTCGATTCCGCCCATGTAAGGCTTCAACGCCACCGGCACCGCAATCGTGCCGTCTTCGCGCTGACAATTCTCCATCACCGCGATCAGTGTCCGGCCGACCGCGAGGCCCGAGCCGTTGAGCGTATGGATGAAGCGCGTGCCCTTGCCGCCCTTGGGCTTGCAGCGCGCATCCATGCGCCGTGCCTGGTAATCGCCGCAGTTGGAGCACGACGAGATTTCGCGATAGGCACCGGCGCCGCCGTTCTCGCCCGGCAGCCAGACCTCGATGTCGTAGGTTTTGCGCGCCGCCGCGCCCATGTCGCCGGCGCACAACAGCATGACGCGATAAGCCAGGCCGAGCCGCTTCAGCACCTCCTCGGCGCAGCCGGTCATGCGCTCGTGCTCATCGGCTGATTTGTCGGGGTGGGCGATCGACACCAGCTCGATCTTATCGAACTGATGCTGGCGTATCATGCCGCGCGTGTCCTTGCCGGCGGCGCCGGCCTCGGAGCGGAAGCACGGCGTCAGCGCAGTATAGCGCAGCGGCAGTTTCTCGTCGTCGATGATTTCCTCGCGCGCCAGATTGGTCAGCGGAACTTCGGCGGTCGGAACCAGCCACAGGCCCGTCGTGGTGCGGAACAGATCGTCGGCGAACTTGGGCAGCTGGCCGGTGCCGAAAGCCGCCGCGTCGCGCACCAGCAGCGGCGGCGCGACTTCGGTGTAGTCGAACTCGCGCGTGTGCAGGTCGAGCATGAATTGCCCGAGCGCGCGCGCCAGCCGCGCCAAGCCGCCCGACAGCACGACAAAGCGCGCGCCCGATATCCTGGCGGCACGGGCGAAATCCATGCCGCCGAGCGCCTCGCCGAGCGCGGCATGGTCCTTGGGCTTGAAAGCAAATTTGGGCTTGACGCCGACTTCACGCACCAGCTTGTTGTCGGCCGCATCCTTGCCGTCCGGCACATCGTCGGCCGGCAGATTGGGCAGCGGCGCCAGCGCCGCATCCACCGCCTCGCGCAGGCGCGTCGCCTCGGCCTCGAGGAACGCCTGCTTCTCCTTGCTCTCGGCCATCTGGCGCATGAGATCGGCGACCGCGTCGCCGCCCTTCGCCTTTGTCGCCGCCATCGCCTGGCCAAGCTTGCCGCGCGCCGCCTGATTCTGCTCGGCGGCGGTCTGCGCCTCGCGCCATTGCTTGTCGAGGCGAAGGACCTGCGCCGACAGCGGCGCCAGGCCGCGCCGCGCCAGGCCCTGGTCGAAGACCGCGGGGTTCTCGCGGATCCAGCGGATGTCGAGCATCAGGTCTTGGCCTTGGATTCGGATTTGAGGCCGAGCTCGGCTTCTTCCTGAGCCTCGCGCTGGGCGCGTTTCTTCTCGACCATCTTGCAGCAGTAGATCGAAATTTCGAACAGCGCGAGCAGCGGCACCGCCAGCGACACCTGGCTGAAGATATCGGGCGGCGTCAGCACCGCGGCGGCGATGAAGACCAGCACGATGGCGTAGCGGCGTTTCGACGCCAAGCCCGCCGAGGTCACCAGCCCGACGCGCGCCATCAGCGTCAGCAGCACCGGCAGCTGGAACGCCAGGCCGAAGGCGAGCATCAGCCGCATCACCAGCGTCAGGTATTCGCTGACCTTGGGCTCGATCTCGACCGGCAGGATGCCGTGGCCGCCGGTCTGCTCGAAGCTGAGGAAAAAGCGCCAGGCGACCGGAAAGATGACGAAATAGACCAGCGCGCCGCCCATGATGAACAGGATCGGCGACGCGATCAGATACGGCAGGAAGGCGTGGCGCTCGTTCTTGTAGAGGCCGGGCGCGACGAACAGGTAGATCTGCGTCGCCATGAAGGGAAAGGCGAGACAGACCGCCGACCAGACCGCGACGCGCAGCTCGGTGAAGAACGCCTCGGTCAGGTCGGTATAGATGAAATGCCGTCCGGTCTGGCCGGCGAGCGCCATCGCCAGCGGCCGTGCCAGGAAATCGTAGATCTCGCGCGAGAAGTACCAGCACGGCGCCAGCAGGATCAGGAACGCGATAATCGAATAGAGCAGCCGTTTGCGGAGCTCGATCAGGTGATCGAGCAGCGGCATCTTGCCCTTTTCGAGCTCGTCGTCCTTGGGATCGTCGGTCATGGTGCTTTCGGCGCGTCGGGCGCCGGCGGCTCGGTCTTGGCTTCGGGCGCGGCTTCAAGTAGCGGCGGCTTAGGCAGCTCGGCGGACGGATTGACGGGCTCGGGTGCCGACAGGGCCTGCTTGATCTCGCCGTGCGGGTCGATGGTCTTCGACATCTCCTCGTCGAAATTGAAGCGCGTCGCCGCGTCGAGGTCGCGCTTGACGTCGTCGAGCTCGGCCTCGCGCACCATATCCTCAAGGCTGCCCTGGAACTCGCGCGCGATCGAGCGCGCCTTGCGCACCCAGAACGCGACGTTTTTCATCACCCGCGGCAGGTCCTTGGGACCGATGATGACGAGGGCGACGACCGCGATGAGCGCGAGCTCGGACCAGGCGAAGTCGAACATGTCAGTCCTGGACGCTCCGCCCCAGCTCTTCGGCGGCGGCTTCAGCTTCCGCCTCGGCCTCTTGCTCGGCATCCGCCTCGGCGCCGTCCACTGGCAGCTCGGCGAGCTTGCCGGTCTCGCCCAGCGTCAGCTCGGGCCGCGACCCGATCAGGCCGGCGGCGCGCAGTTCTTCGATGCCGGGCAGGTCGCCGGCGCTGGCGAGACCGAAATGCAGCAGGAAGGCGTCGGTCGTGCCCCAGGTCACCGGCCGGCCGACGGTCTGGCGGCGGCCCTTGGGCCCGATCCAACCGATCTCCATCAACAGATCGAGCGTGCCCGACGAGACGACGACGCCGCGGATGTCCTCGATCTCGGCGCGCGTCACCAACTGATGATAGGCGACGATGGCGAGCGTCTCCATTGCCGCGCGCGACAGCTTGCGCGAAATCTTCTGCACCAGCTTGAGCCGCGGGCCGAGATCGGGCGCGGT
This sequence comes from Allostellaceae bacterium, assembly GCA_050729835.1. Lineage (GTDB taxonomy): Bacteria > Pseudomonadota > Alphaproteobacteria > ATCC43930 > CGMCC-115725 > REEB95. Next base: position 32,820 of record JBOHLS010000012.1, read on the forward strand.
GCGCACCGTCCAGCCGCCGGCCGCCTTGACGATGTTGACGCCGCGGCCACGGTAATGCTCGGTCAGCTCGGAGATCAGCGACGGAATGTCGGCATCATCCGGCAGCCGCGCCTTGATCGCCGCCTCGTCGACGGGCGATTGCGACGCGAAGAGCAGCGCTTCGAGCAGCCGCAGATGGTCGGCGCGGGGATCGGTGGGGTCGGTCGTCATTTAGGCCTCGGGTGACGGATTACGAAGATAAATCGGACCGAAGGCGGAGTCCTGGCGCAGCTGCACCTTGCCGGTCCGCACCAGCTCGAGGCTGGCGGAAAAAGTGGCGGCGATGGCCGAGCGGCGCACTAGGCCGTCGCCGAGATCGGGCGGCAGGAAGCTCATCAGCGTGCGCCATTCCGGCATGTGGCCGAGGAAGCGGGCCATGCGCTCGAGCGCCTCGTCCATCGAATAAAGCTCGGTCGGCGCGATCTGAAGGACGCTGACTTCCTGGCGAAGCTTCTGGTCGCCGTAGGCCTTGAGCAGGTCATAGAGCGTGTCGCCCCACACTGGCAGGAAGCTGCGCGGCAGACCTTCGGGCGCGCCGCGCAGGAAGACGTCGCGGCCGAGCAGCGGCCGGGCGAAAAGCCGCGTCGCCGCTTGCTGCATCGCCTCGAGCCGCTTGAGCCGGTGCGCCAGCGCGGCGGCCAGCTCGTCGCCGCTTGGCTCACCGGGCTCCGGCGGCTGCGGCAGCAGGAGGCGCGACTTGAGATAGGCGAGCCACGCCGCCATCACCAGATAGTCAGCGGCGACCTCGATCCTGAGTTGGCGGGCGGCGGCGATGAAGGCGAGATATTGGTCCGCCAGCTTGAGGATCGAGATTTGCAGCAGATCGACCTTCTGCTCGCGCGCCAAGTTGAGCAGCAAGTCGATCGGCCCCTGATAGCCTTCGAGATCAACGACCAGGTCGGCGCCCGGTGCCGGCTCGGGCTTCGTCATCTCGAAGGGCTCGACGTCGCTCATCCGACACCCGTGATCTTGCTGATCGCGCTGAGGATCCAGTTGACCGGGCCGTCGACGACGTGGCCGACGACGTTCAAGTCCATGCCGAGTTGCGTGCCGGCCAGCGGCAGCAGGATGAGCACGGCGATCAGGATCAGCATGCCATAGCGCTCCATCCGCGCCAGCGGAAAGGCGAGCGCATCCGGCAGGATGCCGACCGCGACGCGGCCGCCGTCGAGCGGCGGCAGCGGAATCATGTTGAACACGGCGAGGATGACGTTGATGACGACCGAATTGGTCAGGTTGAGCAGGAACCACTCCTGGAACGCCTGCGGCAGGTGCGGCGCCAGCCAGAAGAGCAGCGCCGAGACGATCGCCAGCACGACATTCACCGCCGGCCCGGCGAGCGCGACCCAGACCATGTCGCGGCGCGGCCGATTGAGCCGGTTGAAATTGACCGGCACCGGCTTGGCGTAGCCGAAGAGGAACTGTCCATGCGACACCAGAAAGAGGAGCAGCGGCATGAGGACGGTGCCGAAGAGATCGATATGGCGCAACGGATTGAAGGTGACGCGGCCCATGCGCAGCGCGGTGTCGTCGCCGCAACGCAACGCGACAAAGCCGTGCGCCGCCTCGTGCAGCGTGATGGCGAAGATAGCCGGCAACGCCAGCACCGAAACCTCGCGCAGCAGCCCGGCGAATTGCGGCGAGATCATGCGCGGCCTCCGAGCAGGACGGCGAGCCGCGCCGCAGCGGCCGCACGGTCGAAGGCGGCGGCGCCCTGATCCGCCGCCCGCCGCCGCGCCTCGCCGCGCGCCAGCCGGCGGTGCGCCGCCGGGGTCAAAGGCCCGATCGAGCCCGCGATAGCCATCATTTCCACCGGATCACCGTTGCAATGCAGAACCACGTCACATCCCGCCTCGAGCGCGCCTTTCGCCCGCTCCGCCAAGGTCCCGGGAAGCGCCGCCATCGAAAGATCGTCTGAAATCAGCACGCCGTCGAAGCCAATGCTAGCCCGAATCGTCGCCTCGATCAGCCGCCGCGACAAGGTGGCCGGGCGGTCGGGATCGAGCGCCAGATAGACGATATGCGCGATCATCGCCCAGGGCATGTCGTGCAAGGCCCGGAAGGGTGCAAAATCGTTCTCGATCAGCTCCGGCGCATCGGCCGTCACCGTGGGCAACGCCTTGTGGCTGTCGACGGTGGCGCGGCCATGGCCGGGGATATGCTTGATGACCGGCAGGACGCCACCCGCCAGCAACCCCTCGCAGGCGGCATGGCCGAGCTCCTCCACCGTCGCCGGCGCAGCACCGTAGGCGCGATCGCCGACGATCGGGTCGGCGCCAACGAAGGCCAGGTCGAGCACCGGCGCGCAATCGACCGTGACGCCGAGCGCCGCTAGGTCGTCGGCGATGAGACGTGCCGCCAGGAACACCGCTTCGCGCGGCACTGCAGATGCGGCAAGTGCGGCGGCGGCGGGATATTCCGGCCAATGCGGCGGCTTCAAACGGGCGACGCGGCCTCCCTCCTGGTCGATCAGCACCGGCGCGTCGGACGCGCTGATGCAGCCGCGCAGCGCCGCGACCAGTTCGCGCACCTGATCGGGCGCGGCGCAGTTGCGCTGGAAAAGGATGAAGCCAAGCGGGTTGGCGGCACGGAAAAAATCGCGCTCGGCCGCCGACAGCGCCGTTCCCGCGCAGCCGAAGATCGCCGCGCGCGGCTCACGGGCGGAGGACGATGCAGGCGACATGACGTTGCTGGAGCGAGCGGCAAAGCTGCGACGCGACACCGGTATCGGACAGTGGCCCGGCTTCGATGCGATAAAGCACGCTGCCGCCGCGCTCGATCCGCACCGCATTGGCCGACAACGATGCGAGCAAATCGGGCTGGGCGCGCTTGAGACGCGTCCACTCGGCTTGCGCCGCCGAGGTCGAGCGCACCGCGCCGAGCTGGACAAACCAGCCGTGGCTCGCCAACTGCGGCGGCACGCTTTCGTTGGACACGGTGGCGACCGGCGCGGGCTTGGGCGGCGTAGGTTGGACTGGCGCGACGCTCGCCGGACGCGACGGCGGCGTTGGCGGCGCGACCGCCATCGCCTGCGGCACCGGTGCCTCGATCGTCCGCGGCGGCGCTGCAGCCGAAGCGGCCGGTGGAGCATCGGGCGCGGTCGGCGATGGCGCCGGCGTTGCGGCAGCGGTGGGCGGGCTCGGCGGTGGCGGCGGAGTCTGCGCGGCAGAAGGCGGCGGCGTTGTCGGCGTTGGCGACGGCAGCGGCGCCGGCGGCGGCGGCAGAATCTGCTCGACCTTGGGCTGCGCCGCCGCGCCGTTGAGGATGATCTTGTCCTGGTCCGGCACCTGCAAGCCGCCCGGTTGCTTGGGCGCTTCCTTGATCGGCTGGTCGCCGGGACCAATCACCGGCAGCGGACCCGAAGGCGCGGCCGGCATCAGGAAATGCGCCCTGACATAAGGCCAGCCCGACACGGCGGCGGCACCGAGCACGACCAGCACGACGCCGACGCGCACCAGCGTACTGAAATGTCGTGGCCATTTCGACGCTGGCCGCGCTGCCGGCGGGATGCGATCTTCGGGATCGATGCCGAGCGCCATCAGCGCAACTCCTCGGCCGGCGTGACGCCGATGACCTCGAGGCCCGAAGCGATGACGAAGGCCGTCGCCTGGACCAGCGCCAAGCGCGCGCGGGTCTGGTCGCGCTGGCCCTCGACCACGAAGCGCAGGCCGGGATTTGCGTTGCCCTTGTTCCACAGCGCATGGAACGTGGCGGCGATCTCCTGCAGATAAAAGGCGATGCGGTGCGGCTCGCGCATCTGCGCCGCGCCTTCGACGGTGCGCGGCCACTGGGCCAGCTGGCGCATCAGCGCGATCTCGTCGGCGTCGGCGAGCAGAGTCAGCTTCCCGAGCGCCAGCGCCGTGGGCGCCAACTCGTCGGCACCGAAGTGCTGCGCCGCGAGGCGCATCACCGAGCGCGCGCGGGCGTGGGCGTATTGCACGTAAAACACCGGGTTGTCTTTCGATTGCTCGACCACCTTGGCGAAATCGAAATCGAGCGTCTGGTCGTTGCGCCGCGTCAGCATGACGAAGCGCACCACGTCCTTGCCGACGCGCTCGATCACGTCGCGCAAGGTAACGAAGTTGCCGGCGCGCTTCGACATTCGTACCGGCTGGCCGCCGTCCGACAGATTGACCAGCTGGCACAGCTTGACGTCGAGCGCCGCCTTGCCTTGGGTCAGCGCCTTGACTACCGCCTGCATGCGCTTGACGTAGCCGCCGTGATCGGCGCCCCACACATCGATAATGTCGGCAAAGCCGCGCTCGTATTTGTCCCAGTGATAGGCGATGTCGGCGGCGAAATAAGTCCACGAGCCGTCGGCCTTCTTGATTGGCCGGTCGACATCGTCGCCGAAGGACGTGGAGCGGAACAGGGTCTGCGGACGCGCCTCCCAATCGTCGGGCAACTTGCCCTTGGGCGGATCGAGCGTGCCGACATAGATCAGCCCCTGTTTTTCGAGCGCGGCAATCGCCTGCTCGATGGCGCCGGCCTTCACCAATTTGCGTTCGGACGCGAAGACGTCGAATGCGATGCCGAGACGCTCGAGATCGCCGCGGATGAGCGTCAGCATCTCCTCGATCGCGAAGTCGCGCACCGGCGCGAGCCACTCGCTTTCCGGCCGGCCGAGCCACTTCTTGCCGTCGCGCCGGGCCAGCGCCGCGCCGGTCTCGATCAGGTATTCGCCGAGATAGAGCCCCTCGGGGATTTCACCGACGGTTTCGCCAAGCGCTTGGCGATAGCGCAGGTGGACCGAGCGCGCCAGCGCGTCGACCTGGGCGCCGGCGTCGTTGACATAATACTCGCGCGTCACCGCGTGGCCGGTCTTGTGCAGCAGCGCGGCCAGCGCATCACCGACCACCGCGCCACGGCCGTGGCCGACATGCATCGGTCCGGTCGGATTGGCCGAGACGTATTCGACATTGACGACGCGCCCCTGCCCCGCCGCGCTGTCGCCATAAGTCGGGCCGGCGCGCAGGATCTCGTCGAGCCGCGCATACCAAAAGGCGTTGTCGAGGCGCAGATTGATGAAGCCCGGGCCAGCGACCTCGGCGGCGGTGACGTGGTCGAGCTTGGCCAGGCGCGGCCGGAGCTTTTCCGCGAAATCGCGCGGCTTCATGCCGGCGCCTTTGGCCAGCACCATGGCCGCGTTGGCCGAGACGTCGCCATGCGCCAGATCGCGCGGCGGCTCGACTGACATGCGGCTGGTGTCGAGCGTGAAGCCGAGCGCCGCGATCTCGGCCGCGATCTTGTCGTGGAAATACGCGAACAGATTCATCACGTCGTGGCGTCGGGCTCGAATAGCCTGCGGTGCTCGTCGAGGGCAAAGCGGTCGGTCATGCCGGCGATGTAATCGGCGATGACGCGGGCGCGGCCCTTGGCGTCGCGTTTCGTCGCCTCGTCGCGCCATTCGCTCGGCAGCAACTCGGGCTCGCGGTTGAAGATGCCGAACAGGTCGGCGACGACGCGACGCGCCTTCGACGACATGCGGTTGACGCGGTAGTGGCGGTACATGCGCTCGAACAGGAATTCGCGCAGGCCCTTTTCGCGCTCGCGCAGCTCGGCCGAGAACGCGACCAGCGGGACGCGCGATTGGCGCACGGCGTCGGCCGAGGCGATGTTCGCTTGCTCAATGCGCCGTCTGGTCTCGGCCACGACGTCGGTCACCATGCGGTCGATCAGCCGGCGCACCGCTTCGTGGATGGCGCGGCTGTCGTCGATCGCACGGTTGGACTTGCGCACCTCGGCCAGCGCCTCGCCGATCAGCGGCACGTCGCGCAGATCATCGAGCGTGAACAGGCCGGCGCGGAAGCCGTCGTCGATGTCGTGGTTGTCGTAGGCGATGTCGTCGCTCAGCGCGGCGACCTGGGCCTCGGCCGAGGGCCAGGTGGCGAGATCAAGATCGTGCTGCGCGTTGTAGCCGGCGATGGTCTCGGATAGCGGCGGCTTGACCGGGCCGTTGTGCTTCACCGTGCCTTCGAGCGTCTCCCACGTCAGGTTGAGGCCATCGAAACCGGCATAGCGGCGTTCGAGCGAGGTGAGAATGCGCAGCGTTTGGTCGTTGTGCGAGAATCCGCCATAATCCTTCATCGCCGCGTCGAGCGCCTCCTCGCCAGCATGGCCGAACGGCGTGTGGCCGAGATCGTGCGCCAGCGCCAGCGCCTCGGCGAGGTCCTCGTTCAACCCCAGCGCGCGCGCCAGGCTGCGCGCGATCTGCGCCACTTCGAGGCTGTGGGTCAGCCGGGTGCGGTAGTGATCGCCCTCGTGATAGACGAAGACCTGGGTCTTGTATTGCAGCCGACGGAAGGCGGCGGAGTGGATGATGCGGTCGCGGTCGCGCTGGAACGGCGTGCGGCTCGGGCTTTCCGGCTCGCGATGCAGCCGCCCGCGACTCCTCTCCGGCGAAGAGGCGTAAGGAGCGAGCGCAACGGTCATGGCGCGAAGCTATCCTTCGCATCGAGTCGATGCAATCTCTTGTGGGCGCATTGCCGGACTTTAACCCGCGCGCGCACGCCGTTTTGCATCGGGTCCGAAGCCGGTTTGACAAAGCCGGCGCGATCCCCACATAAAGGCAACACGGAACCACACCCATGGCCGAAATCCTAGAAAAAGACCGCAGCGTCAGCCTTTCGGCGAGCGCCGCCAAGCGCGTCAAGGAATTGCGAGCGCAGGAGAACCTGCCCAACGCGTTCCTGCGCCTCGCGGTCTCGGGCGGCGGCTGCTCGGGTTTCCAGTACGGCTTCAGCTTCGACGAGGTTCTTCAGCCCGAGGACCGCGCCTTCGAGCGCGACGGCGTCACGCTGGTGGTCGATGAGACCTCGCTCGAATTGGTCAAGGGCGCCGAGGTCGACTTCGTCGAGGACATGATGGGCGCCGCCTTCCAGGTGAAGAACCCGAACGCCGCCTCGTCGTGCGGCTGCGGCAATTCGTTCTCGGTCGGCTGAGTCCCTGCCCGCTTGACCAAGCTTGCGTCCTGGAACGTCAACTCGGTCAAGGCGCGGCTCGGCCACTTGCTCGACTGGCTCAAGGCGGCGCAGCCCGACATCATCTGCCTGCAGGAATTGAAATGCACCGAGGTGGATTTCCCGCGCCTCGAGATCAAGAGCCTGGGTTACGACGCGGTCGTCGTCGGCCAGAAGACCTATAACGGCGTCGCCATCCTGTCGCGTCTGCCGGCGAAGGACGTGACGGTCGCGTTGCCCGGCGACGTCAAGGACGAGCAGGCGCGCTATATCGAGGCGACGGTCGGCGAATTGCGCGTCGCTTCGGTCTATCTGCCGAACGGCAATCCGGCGCCGGGCGAGAAGTTCGACTACAAGCTCGCCTGGATGAAGCGGCTCAAGGCGCACGCGCAGAGCCTGCTCGACCGCGAGCTGGTGTTCGCGCTGGCCGGCGACTTCAATGTCGCGCCCAATGACGACGACGTTTACGACCCGGCCGGCTGGAAGGACGACGCGCTGTGCCGGCCGGAATCGCGAACGCAGTTCCGCGCCCTGCTCAATCTCGGCATCGCCGACGCCTTCCGCACGCTGCACGCCGAGGGCCAGCGCTATACCTATTGGGATTACATGCAGCGTCGGTTCGAGACCGATCACGGCCTGCGCATCGATCACATCCTGCTGTCGCCGCAGGCGACCGACCGGCTGCGGCAATGCGACATCGATAAATCGCCGCGCGCGCGCGACAAGCCGTCGGATCACACGCCGATCTGGTGCGAAATCGCCGCGCCCTGACCGGGCGCGGCGATTCACATGCTCAGGATCGAGAACGTTCGGAACTAGGCGACGATCGCCCCAGCGGAGTTGCGCCGGCGGCGGATGACGAGCAGCCCGAGCAATCCGAGAGCGGCCGCCACGAGCGTCCAGCTTGCCGGCTCGGGCGCGGCAAGGAACTGCAGGCTGAGCGAGTTGAGCGTCAGCGCCTGCGGTCCGTTGGCACCGAAGCCGCGCTTAATGACTTTGGCGACAGGTCCGCGCTCGATTTTGCGCGCAAAGCGAGCGCGCGATTAAGCATGAATGCCGGCGACAGCGTGACAAAGGTAAGGATAACGCTGCGAGAGATCGATCGCGCGCCGGGCGCGGATCAGAACTTGACGCCGTAACCCAGGCGGAAATTGTCGCCGAACTCGCCGTGCTCGGTGCTGAAATCCGGCGTGCGCGTGTGATCGAAGGACAGCATCAGGCTCTGGTTCTGGCTGAAATCGTAGCCGAGGCTCAACGTGCCATGCAGCGCGGCCGGCGCGCCGCCCGCCAGCGCCTCGTGCATCGGATCGGTGCCCGGGCGCAGGAAGCTGCCGGACACACCGAAGCCGCCGTGGAAGTGCCCGCTGTCGAACAGGTCCCATGACAGGCCGGCGACGTTACGCGCCGTCTCGCTCGCCGGGTCGAACTCGAGCGCCGATTCCGGCCGCGGCGAGAAGATGAAGCTGAACGTACTCTTGCTGCCCGACGCGGTCAGGGCGATCTCGAAATCGTCGACCGTGCCGGCCGGCGGCGTCAGATTGGGCAGATTGAGCTGGAACTGGGGCAGCGGCGCACCGCCGCGCACCAAGGGTGTCGATTCGAGCGCAAACGCCGGAACGGCAGCCGCAACCGCGGCGACCGCAACGACGGCGCACGCCAATTCCTTGACAAAACGAACCATGACAACCGAACCGCGTCGAACAGGAAACCGTAGTAATTCTATCGGCCCGATCTTTGCCATTCAACCCCGGCCCGCCGACAAAGCGCCGACTTTGTCATAATAACCATTTGATTCTATAATTTATTCTTCGTCTGCCGGAATCCCCGCGGGGTGTGGCTTAAGGGTAACGGTGGTGGATGCCGCTCGGGTCTTCGATCGACCACGATTCGGAATCGAGCGGCTGGGCGTAGGCCGGGCCCACCGGCACCTTGCCGAAACCGCCCGGCAAATCGAGCACGTAGGTCGGCTGACACAGGCCGGAAACCCGGCCGCGCAGCGCGCGCATCAGCTCGCGACCGGCGGCCAAGCCGGTGCGGAAATGCGCCGTGCCGCGCGCCAGATCGGCATGGTGCAGGTAATAGGGCTTCACCCGCATCGCCACCAGACCGCGGAACAGCGCAGCGAGCGTCGCGGCATCGTCGTTGATGCCCTTAAGCAAAACGCTTTGGCCGAGCAGTGGAATGCCTGCCTTGGTCAAGCGCACGCAGGCCGCACGCGTCGCCGCGGTCAACTCGCGCGGGTGGTTGGCGTGGATCGCGACATAGACCGCTTTCTCGCTACCGAGCGCCGTGACCAGGGCCGCCGTCACGCGGCCCGGCTCGACGATCGGCACGCGAGTATGGAAGCGGATCGCCTGCACATGCGGAATCGCGCCAAGCCCGCGCACGATCTGCCGCAGCCGCCGCGACGACAGCAGGAACGGATCGCCGCCGGTGACGATCACCTCCCAGATATTCGGATCGCGGCAGATATAGGCGAGCGCGGCGGCCAGTTCGCGCGCGGTGAGCGCGCCACCCTTCCCCACCGTCTCGCGCCGGAAGCAGAAACGGCAATAGACCGGGCAGACCAGCAGCGGCTTCAACAGCACGCGATCGGGATAGCGATGGACGATGCCCTTGAGCGGCGCAAAGCGATCGTCACCGATGGGATCGGCGCGTTCCTCGGGCGCGACACGCAACTCCGCCGCCGTCGGCAGGAACTGGCGGGCGATCGGTTCGCCGGCGGTCTCGATCAGCTCGGTGACATGCGGCGTGAGCGCGACGGCGAAGCGGCGCGCGACGCGCTCGACCGCGCGGCGGCGGCGCGCCGGCACTAGGCCGGCGGCGACGAGCTCGTCGGCGCGGCGGAGAATCCGGGCTTTCATGCGACCTAACTCGCCGCGCGCGGCGCCGCGCGTCCAGCGGATTTCAATGCGCCAGCGGCGCGACCTTGTCGAGCCCGGACGGACGCTCGGTCGCGGCCATGGGCAGCGGCGAACACGGGCCCGACCGCTGCGCGACGCAGACATCGTGGATGCAGCGCACGGTCGTGAAGCCCGAATTTTCCGGCAGCGCCCGCGTCGCCAACACGGTGTTGAAGGCGTCGCGATGCGCCGCGAAGCCGGCGGCGTCGCGGAGCCAATAAAGCGGCACGTCGTGCTGCAAAAGGCTGTAGCCGCCCGAAAGGAACCAATATACGCCATAAAGCTCGATGCCGCAGACGTTGGGCAGCGCGGCGACAACGCGGTCGGCCCGCACGATGTCGGCCTCGCGCGTCCACATCTCACGGTATTGCGGCCCGTAGGCCAGCGCCGCCGGCGTCAGCACCGCCAGGAGCAGGACCGGCACGGCGGCAGTGCGCAGCGCGGCGGATGCCGACATGCCGCGCAGCGCGAAGCCGTCAGCGATCCAATCGGCGACTTGCGCCAAGCCGAGCCCAGCGGCAATCACCGTCAGTAACAGCGCCGGATAGATGAAGCGGAATTCCTTGTGGCCGATCGCCGAATGGACCGCCAGGACGATCAGCGCCAGCACCGCCAGCTGCGGCAGGCGCAAGGCGCCGAGCCGCGCCAGCACCAGCATCGCCACGGTAGCCGCGCCCCAGTGAGCGACGACGGCATCGAGGTAGTAATACCAGGGCTCGACGCCGAATTGCTCGCTGACGCCGTACCACAGATTGAGGGTCACGTTGCGCCACAACGATTCTCCCGGCCAACCCCAGGTTGCGGCGTCAACCGCGCCGAAAAGCACGAGGGCGACCATGCCGCCGGCGATCAGCGGCCGAAGACGCGGCCGCAGCGGCGTCGCATCGTGCCAGGGCCACAGCATGGCGAACGCGACCGCCGGCGCGATCTGAATGCGCAACAGCACGGCGACGCCGAGCACGAAGCCGGCAATCGCCAGCCGGCCGCGTCCACGCACCGCGTCGCCCGGCATCGCGAGATAGAGACCGATGACCAGCAGATGCGCGGCCACCGTCTCGCTCAGCGTCCGCGGGCCGAAATAGACCGCGTCGATCCAGCACGCGGTCAGCGCGCCGGCGATGATGCCGCCCCACAGGCCATAAAGGCGCCGGCCCCAGAGGAAGGCGCAGAGCGCGCTGCCGGCGCCGAGCGCGGCGAAGACCATGCCGATTGCCGGCATGTAGACCGCCGGACCGTCGCCGAACACCCGGACCGCCTGCATCACGCCGGCGATGAAGCCGGACAGCATCCAGGAGCGCGTGCCGTAGACGAACTCCCACGGTACTACGCCGGTGCCATAGACCAGGCGGTGCGCCGGCTCGATCGCCTGGAATATCTCGTCGGGATAATCGATCGCCGGAAAGACGAAGACCGGCAACAGGCGCAGCGCGAAGGCGACGCAATAAACGACCACGCCGGCGATCAGCACCGGGTCGACGGCCGCGATCGGCTCGGTGCGGACTGGAATCCTGCTGGCTTCGGCGTCGTCCATGGCTCGCCGCCAGGATGCCGGACGAATGGTTAACGCCGCGCAAACCACCTGGCCGCACCCGCCGCAACGCAGCGGCGGATCATGCCATGGCGACGATTACAAATCCGCGAAACAGTGGGTTTCGGCCTTGGCGCCCGGATGCACGACCGCGCCCTTTTCGGCGTCGCCCACGGTCTGGGCATAGCGCCAGATCGCGCCCGACTGATACTCGGTCTGCTTCGCCTTCCAGGCCTTGCGGCGGCGGGCGAGCTCGGCGGCGCTCAGCTTGACGTCGAGCCTGCCCTTGGCGGCGTCGATCTCGACGATGTCGCCGTCCTTCAGCAGGCCGATCGGGCCGCCGACCGCCGCTTCGGGGCCGACATGGCCGAGGCAGAAGCCGCGCGTGCCGCCGGAGAAGCGGCCGTCGGTGATCAGCGCCACGTCCTTGCCAGCGCCCTGACCATAGAGCACCGCGGTGGTCGACAGCATCTCACGCATGCCGGGGCCGCCGCGCGGCCCTTCGTAGCGGATCACCAGCACGTCGCCCTTCTTGTATTTCTTGGCCTCGACCGCGGCGAAACAATCCTCCTCGCGGTCGAAGCAGCGCGCCGGTCCGCGGAACTTGAGCTCGATGCCCTGCATGCCGGCGACTTTGCAGATGGCGCCCTGCGGCGCGAGGTTGCCCTTGAGCACGATGAGGCCGCCGGTCTTGGCGAGCGGCTTCTTGGTCGAGCGGACAACATCCTGGTCCTTTGGCACGACCACGCCCTTCAAATTCTCCGCGATGGTCTTGCCGGTGACGGTCAGGCACTCGCCGTGCAGATAGCCGCCATCCAAGAGCGCCTTCAACAGCACCGGCACGCCGCCGACGCGGTGCAGGTCCTGCATGACGTATTTGCCGCCCGGCTTGAAGTCGCCGATATAGGGCGTCTTCCTAAATATCTTGCCGACGGCGTGGATGTCGAAATCGATGCCGGCCTCGTTGGCGATCGCCGGCAGGTGCAGCGCCGCGTTGGTCGAGCCGCCCGAGGCCGCGACCACCATGGCGGCATTCTCGAGCGCCCTGCGGGTGACGATGTCGCGCGGCCGAAGGCGCTGACGGATGAGATCCATCACCGTTTCGCCCGAGGCTTCGGCATAGGCGTCGCGCGATTCATAAGGCGCCGGCGTGCCGGCCGAGCCCGGCAGCGCCAGGCCCAGCGCCTCTGAGACGCAGGCCATGGTGTTGGCGGTGAACTGGCCGCCGCACGAGCCCGCCGACGGACAGGCGTGGCATTCGAGATCGTGCAGCTCCTCGTCGGTCATCTTGCCGGCGTTGTGCATGCCGACCCCCTCGAAGACATCGACGATGGTGACGTCGCGGCCCTGGAAGCGGCCGGGCAGGATCGAGCCGCCGTACATGAACACCGACGGCACGTTCAAACGCAGCATCGCCATCATCAAGCCGGGCAGCGACTTGTCGCAGCCGGCCAAGCCGACCAGCGCGTCGTAGGAATGACCGCGCATGGTGAGCTCGACGCTGTCGGCGATGACCTCGCGCGACACCAGCGACGATTTCATGCCGGCATGGCCCATGGCGATGCCGTCGGTGACGGTGATGGTGGTGAACTCGCGCGGCGTGCCGCCGGCGGCGGCGACACCCCGTTTCGCCGCCTGCGCCTGACGCGCCAGCGTGATATTGCACGGCGCCGCCTCGTTCCAGGTGCTGCACACGCCGACGATGGGCTGCGCCAGCTGTTCCTCGGTGACGCCCATGGCATAGAACATCGAACGATGCGGCGCGCGCTCCGGCCCAACGGTGATGTGCCGGCTCGGCAGCTTCGACTTGTCGAACGGCTTCTTGCTCATTCCATCGGGCATGGGGCCTCTCCTGCGAACCGCAGGCGGCAAGATACAAAACCGCGCTTCGCCTTGCCATAGCTAACGAACGCCCCGGTTGCGTAGGGTTGAGCGTTTGACGAGCTGCGAGACGATCCGGTTCGCCGGACGCGGCTTGACAATCAATAACCATTTGGTTATTGATTTACACCTTGGCCGCCGCACCCGATGCATTGTTCAAAAGTCTCGCCGACCCAACCCGGCGGGCGATTTTTGAGCGCTTGTGCCGCGATGGCGAGCAAACCGTGTGGGCGCTAACCGACCGCGCTGACGTGTCGCAGCCCGCTATTTCGAAGCACCTGGGCGTACTCAAGCATGCGGGCTTGGTGCACGACCGTCGCGCCGGACGCGAGACCCATTACAGCGCTCGGCCGAAGGCCCTGGCGCCGTTGATCGACTGGATGAGCTTTTGCAGCGCCTTCTGGCTCGATCGGTTCGATCGCCTCGAAACCCTCTTGAGCAGAATGGACCAATGAGTACGCAGGCCGCCGCGCTGCGCTCGATCGTCGTCGAACGCGAACTTCCCTATCCGCCAGAGAGGGTCTGGCGGGCCTTGACCCAGGGCGCGTTGATCGAGGAATGGCTGATGAAGAACGATTTCCAGCCGGTCGTCGGCCACAGATTCAACTTCCGCGCGACCCCGGTACCAAACTGGAATGGCGTCGTCGATTGCGCGATCTTGGTCGTCGAGCCCAATACGCGACTATCATACAGCTGGAACGCCTCCGGCGACGAAGCGGCGACCGGACCGAAGAACGTCGTTACCTGGACGTTGACGCGGACTCAGAACGGCGTGCGGCTGCGTATGGAGCAATCTGGCTTCCGGCCCGACCAGGAAGCGAATTACCGAGGCGCCAATTACGGCTGGCAGAAGTTCTTCGGGAACCTGGAACAGGTCATCGCACGTTTGAACTGAAAAAGCAGACCGCCGCACGCAAGCGCGGCTCATCGAGAGCCTCATACGGAGGCAAGACAATGCAAGCGCGGATGAAAAGTCCGGCAGTAACCCTTCCCGGGGACTTGCCGGCAATACTGTCGATCGGCGCGGCGGCAATAAGCCGGCGTTCCGGCGCGGACGCTGGCGCTCGTCCATCTGCGCGCGAGCCAGATCAACGGCTGCAGCTTCTGCGTCGATATGCACGCGCGCGAGCTGAAAGAGATGGGCGAAAGCGACGAGCGGCTATTTGCCGTGGTAGCATGGCACGATGCATCGTGTTTCAACGACGCCGAACGCGCCGCGTTGGCGCTTACCGAAGCTCCGACGCGACTCAGCGACCGGTCCGACGCGGTGTCCGATGAGGTCTGGCGCGAGGCCGCTCGGTATTACGATGAGTCGGCGCTCAGCGCGCTCGTCATCCATATTGCCCTGATCAATTTCTGGAATCGCGTCAACGTCACGACGCGCCAACCGCCTGCCAAGCGGCCGCACTGACCGAACCTAGCCCTTCTCGGGATAGGCGATGGCGACGACCTCGACCGCGCCAGGGCCGCGCGGCCCCTTGATCTCGACCACGTCGCCGACCCGTGCTTTCAAGAGCGCGCGGGCGACCGGCGCGATCCAGCTCACCTTGCCGTGGTCGGCATCGGCCTCGTCGATGCCGACGATGGTGACGGTGTGCTCCTTGTCGTCCGGCGTGGCGTAGGTGACAGTGGCGCCGAAGAACACCTGGTGGCGATTGGTCTGCGCCGCCGGGTTCACCACCTCGGCGATCTCGAGCCGCTTGGTCAGGAAGCGAATACGGCTGTCGATCTCCCGGAGCCGCTTCTTGCCGTAAATGTAATCGCCGTTCTCCGAGCGGTCGCCGTTGCCGGCCGCCCAGGATACGGTCTCGACCACCTTGGGCCGTTCGACCTTGACCAGCGCCTTGAGCTCGTCCCGCAGGCGGCGATGACCGGCGGCGGTGATGTAATTCTTGGCGCCGGCCGGCAGCGCCGGGCCGCTCTCGGGCTCGAGCGCGTCGGCCGCGTCGGCGGGTTCCTTGGTGAAAGCCTTGCTCATGGCGCGATCTTGCCATCCCCCGGCGCGCGGGCCAAGATCGCGAGCATGAAGCGTCCCGCCGCCACGACATTGTCGCAGCGCGCCGACGAGCTCGAACATAGGCAGCTCACCGAGCTCGAGCGGCTGGTCGACCGCTCGGTGCTGTTCACCTCGGGCGATCGCGACCCGACCGAGCCGGTGCCAATGCGCTTCAAGACGCTGGCGCCGGGACAGAAAGTCCTGATGGGCGACGATCCCCATCTCCAGAAAATGCCGGCCAAGCCGACGTTGATGGATTTCTTCCGGCGACGCTTCGCGCCGGCGCATCATCTGCTGCAAAGTGCGACGCATGCGCGCCAGGCCGGCATGAGCGAGAAGATCGTCACCGCCTGCCTGCTGCACGACATTGCCATTCTCGGATTCATCCGCGCCGATCACGGCTATTGGGGCGCGCAGCTGGTCGAGCCCTATGTCGACGAAGAGGTGTCATGGGCGATCCGCGCGCACCAGGCGCTGCGCTTTTATGCCGACGAAAGCGTCGGCTACGCCTATCCCGAGATGTACATCCGGCTGTTCGGCGCCAACTACAAGCCCGAGCCCTACGTCGAAGAGGCCTATCGCCGCGCGCGGCAGCACAAATGGTACATGACCGCGCGGATGATCACGGTTTACGACGTCTATTCCTTCGACGCCAACGCCCAGGTGAGTTCCGACCACTTCACCGACATAATCGGCCGCAACTTCAAGCAGCCCGAAGAAGGCCTCGGCTTCGACAACAGTTCGGTCGCGCACATGTGGCGCACCATCGTCTGGCCGACGAAGTTCCTATAGCGCCACGTTGCGCGGCTAGCGGCCCGGCGGCCGATAGGTCACCGATTTGCCGAGCGCCGCGTCCATTTCCTCGACCGTCAGCAGCGGCGTCAGACTCAACTGCGCCAGGCCGGCGGCGTTGACCGCGAGCGAGAACGCTGCGGCGGCCGTGTTGCTGGGAAGATCGACGATCGACACCGCATCGTCGGTGCCGAAGGCGTAGTAGAACGCCTCGATCTTGCCGCCGTCCGATTCGATCAGCTTCGCCACGGCGGCGCGGCGACCCGATGCCTTGTCCTTCATCAGACCCTTCACGCCGTCCGGAGTATAGGAAACCCGCACCAGGAATTTTGCCACCGCTCCCTCCCTGAGTATCCATGTGGGATATCGAGGATAGTATTCCGCCGGCATCCGAGATACCAACAGGGAACCACGGCGCGGGAAGCCCGACATGATCCGTATCGATCCGAAGACCACGGCCTGCGTCACCATCGACATGCATCGCGGCCACCTCGATCCCGCAGTGGCGACCCTGCCCCTGCTGGCGGAGCGCTGCGGCCCGGTGATCGAGCGCGCGGCCAAACTGCTCGACGCGCTGCGCCGACGCGGCGTGCCGATTGTCCACGTCGTCACCGAATACCGCGACCCGGAGGAGATCAAGAGCAACCCGTTCTGGCGCGGCGAGCCCGGCGACAACCGGCCGAAGCCCCGTCAGGGTGTCTTCACGCATAATCTCGTCGGCGGCCGCGGCACCGAGGTTATTCCCGCCCTGCTGCGCGACGGCGACCATGTCCTGCGCGGCAAGAAGCGCTACAGCCCCTATCTCGGCACCGGCCTGCTATTCCTGCTCCGAAACCGGCTCGGCGTCGGCACGCTAATCCTGGCCGGCATCAACACCACGTCGTGCGTGCTGTGCTCCGCCTTCGAATCGACCAATCTCGATTTCCGGGTGGTGATCGCGTCGGACGCGGTGGATACCGTCGACGGGCCCGAGATGCATCGCTTCGCGCTTGAGCTGATGTCGCGCACCGTCGGCTGGCCGATGACCAACGCCGAGATTGCGCAGGCGCTGACCGCGTAAGCGCGGCTTACGCGCCGCCGATGCGGGCGAGCGCGGCGTCGAGCCGCGTCAGCGCGGCGCGTGCCTCGGCCTGACGCTCGCGTTGCTCGTCGATCGCCTCGGCCTTGGCCTTGGCGAGGAACTGCTCGTTGCCGAGCTTGGCGGCGATCTTGTCGAGCTCGGCGCGGATGCCCTGCGCCTCCTTCTGGAGCCGCGCGCGCTCCTTGCCGACGTCGATGGCGCCGGCGAAATCCAGCAGCAATGACGCGCCCTCGACCACCACCTGGATGGTGTTCTGCTTGGCCGGCGCCGTCGCATCGACCGGATGGATGCGCTTGAGCCGCGCGAGGCGCCGGATCAAGGTGTCGTGGCGCACCAGCCAATCCTTTTCGTCGCCGCCGGATTCGGTGACATAAGCCGCTATCTCTTGCGCTGGCGGCACGTTCATCTCGGCGCGCGCGGTGCGGATCTGGGCGATCAAGGCCACGACCCAGTCCATTTCGGCCGCGGCGTCGCGATTGACCAGCCCGGCGTCGAGCGCCGGCCATTGGCTCTGGATCAGCAGGCCGCCTTTACCGTCCGCCAGGTGTTTCCACAATTCCTCGGTGACGAACGGCATGATCGGATGCAGCAGGTGGACAAGCCGGCCGAGCACCCAGGCAGTCACGGCGCGGGTCTCGGCCTTGGCCGCCGCGTCGCTGCTCGTCAACAGCGGCTTGGAGAACTCGACGTACCAGTCGCAGAACGTGCCCCAGGTGAAATGATAGAGCGTCTCGGCCGCGGCGTTGAACTCGAAGGCTTCGAGCGCCTCGGTCGCGCGCAGCGCCGCCTGGGCCAGCGCGCCGGCGATCCATCGGTTGAGCGTGAGCTTCGTCTTGGCCGGATCAAAACTGGGATCGAGCTTGCACTCGTTCATCTCGGCGAAGCGCGCCGCGTTCCACAACTTGGTGGCGAAGTTGCGGTAGCCCTCGATGCGGCTTTCTGCGAGCTTCACGTCCCGGCCCTGCGCCGCCAGCGCGGTCAGCGTAAAGCGCAGCGCGTCGCAGCCGTATTTGCCGATGATGGCGAGCGGATCGACGATGTTGCCCTTGGACTTGGACATCTTCTGGCCGCGCTCGTCGCGCACCAGGGCGTGGATGTAGACCGTCTTGAACGGCACCTCGCCCATGAACTTGCAGCCCATCATCATCATCCGCGCGACCCAAAAGAAGATGATGTCGAAGCCGGTGACCAGCACGTCGGTCGGGTAACAGCGTTTGAGCACAATCGTCTCTTCGGGCCAACCCAAGGTCGAGAACGGCCACAGCGCCGACGAGAACCAGGTGTCGAGCACGTCGTCATCGCGTTTCAAGGCGACATCTTTTCCGTAATGCGCGCGCGCCGCCGTCTTGGCGGCATCCTCGGTCTCCTCGACGAAGACGCGGCCGTCGGGCGCGTACCACGCCGGAATTTGATGGCCCCACCAGATCTGCCGCGAGATGCACCACGGCTGGATGTTGCGCATCCATTCGAAGAAGGTGTTCTCCCACTGGCGCGGCACGAACACCGTGGCGCCGCGCTCGACCGCCTCGATCGCCGCCTTGGCCAGCTCCTTGGCGTTGACGTACCACTGGTCGGTGAGCCACGGCTCGATGACCACACCCGAACGGTCGCCGTAGGGCACCATCAGGGTATGCGGCACGGTCTTTTCCAGAAGCCCGGCGGCTTCGAGATCGGCCAGAACCTGCTTGCGCGCGGCGAACCGGTCCATGCCGCGATATGCGGCGGGCACGTTGTCGTTGAGCCTGGCGTCCTGGTCGAAGATGTTGATCAGCGGCAAATTGTGACGGCGACCGACCTCGAAGTCGTTGAAGTCGTGCGCCGGCGTGATCTTGACCGCGCCGCTGCCGGCGGTCGGATCGGCGTGCTCGTCGGCAACGACCGGAATGTGCCGGTCGGTCAGCGGCAGCGCAACCGATTTGCCGATGAGATGCTTGTAGCGCTCGTCCTCGGGATTGACCGCGACGCCGGTGTCGCCGAGCATGGTCTCGGGTCTTGTTGTGGCGACCGTGATGAACGCGCCAGCGTGACCGACCACGGGGTATTTGATGTACCAGAGCGAGCCCTTGGTCTCACGGCTTTCGACCTCGAGGTCGGAGACCGCGGTGTGCAGCTTGGGGTCCCAGTTGACCAGCCGCTGGTCGCGATAGATCAGGCCTTCGCGGTGCAGGCTGACGAAGACCTTGCGCACCGCGGCGCTCAGGCCCTCGTCCATGGTGAAGCGCTCGCGGCTCCAATCCGGCGAGGCGCCGAGCGAGCGCAGCTGGCGGGTGATGGTGCCGCCGCTCTCGGCCTTCCACTGCCAGACGCGTTCGACGAACTTGTCGCGGCCGAGCGTACGGCGGTCGGTCTTCTCGGCCGCGAGATTGCGCTCGACCACCATCTGCGTGGCGATGCCGGCGTGATCGGTGCCCGGCTGCCACAGCACGTCGCGGCCGCGCATGCGCTCGAACCGCGTCAGGATGTCCTGCAGCGTGTGATTGAGCGCATGGCCCATGTGCAGGCTGCCGGTGACGTTGGGCGGCGGCATGGCGATGCAGAACGGCCGCTTCGCCGATTTGGGATCGCAGGCGAAGGCGCCGGACTTCTCCCACGCGGCGTAGAGAACCGGCTCGATCGCGCCGGGATTGAAGGTCTTGTCGAGCATCGCGCCGTTTTAGGCGGCCTGCCGCGTTCCGGCAAGGCGCGCGTCGCGCCTATTTCGGCGGCAGGACGGCGGTGGCGTCAACCTCGAACAGCAAGCCGTCGGCAGCGAGCCGTACGACCTGGATCAAGGTCGAAGCCGGCGGATTGTCGTGGCTGACGTAACGGTCGCGCACCTGGCGGAAACAGCGGAAAATGCCGCGGCATGTCAACGACGTAGTTGTTGATCTTGACGAGGTGCTCCATGCCGCCGTCGACGGCGGCGAGCGCGGTCTTAAGATTCTCGAAGGCCTGGGTCGTCTGCGCCAGGAAATCACCGGGCGCGCCGACGATTCGGCCGGTGCCGTCGAGGCCGAGCTGGCCGCTAACATAGACGGTGCGTCCAGGTCCGGCCGTATCAACGACGTGCGTCATGCCGGGAATTCTGAACAGCGCCTGCGGGTTGACGAAGTTCAGCATGGACGCAAAACCCGATCGGTCATCGCCTATCTCCTGACAGAAGGATGATGGATCAGCCGCCGCGCGCCTCGCGCGCCAGCCGCACGATTTCCTCGCGCACGATGCGCTCGATCAGCGGCGGCAAATTGGCGTCGAGCCACGCCTTGAGCAGCGGCTTAAGCAGGTCGCGGGTTGTGTCCTCGAGCGTGCGGTCGCCCAAAACGCTTGCGGCCGCGTTGCGCGGCGCCGCCCGCGCCAGCTCCGACAGCGCCGCGACCGAAGCGGCGGCCGTATCGGCGGAGATCACGCTCTCGCTCGGCGGCGTCGGCACCGTCAGCGTCGGCCCAGCGGGCTGCGGATCGGCAGCCAGCTTGGGCGTCGGCTCGTAGGGCGCGACCGCGATCGGCGGCGGCTCGCTGCGCGGCGTCATGCGCGCGGCCAGCGAGACCACCGAGCCGTCGGCCTCGAGCCGGTCGGTCAACTCGAGAATATCCTGTTCGGTAGCGGCCGTGCTCGCCTTGCCGCCGCCCTCCGAATCCTCGGCGATGATGCGGCGGATCGAGGCGAGTATCTCCTCCATCGAAGGTTCGTCCTGGCGCCTGATATCCGACATGGGAATCTCCACCAACCACACGCTGCCGACCGAGCAGTGCCCAGATATAGTAGGGAAAGACCCTATGAAATGCTAGGTATGCCTTCCCGCCTGGGGATAACTTGCCGGCGCGGCCGGTTTCACTTGCCCGAGCCGAAGCCCAGCCACTTCGACCGCACCACATCGTAATAACGGTTCACGTCGTAAAGGTTCACCGCCAGCTTGAGGTCGGCGGCGGTCAGCCGGCCGATCTGATCCGCCAGATTGAACTCGGCGACGGCGAGATCGTGCTGCGCCTTGACCAGATTGGTGCGGTCGGCGAACAGCTCCTGCTCAGCATTGAGCACGTCGATGAGCGTGCGCAGGCCGGAACGCTGCTGCGCCTTGAGCCCTTCATAGGCGACCGTGTCGGCCTGGATCGCCGCCTGCTGCGAGACGAGATTGGCGCGTTGCGCCTGGATGGTCTCCCAGGCCGCGGTGGCACCCTCGACCGCGAAACGCCGCGCATCGTCGGTCAGGCCCTCGCTCTGGCCGACCTTCTGCTTGGCCTGGCGCGATTCCGAATAAATCAGCCCGGCCTCGTAGAGCGGCACGCTGAGCTGCGCCTGCACCGTGCCAAAGGTGGTCTCGTGACCCTGAAGCTGCACCGGATCGTCGGTGCGGTTGGCCTCGCCGACCAGATTGATGCTGGGCAGCAGCTGCGCCTCGGTGGCGGCGACCTGATCGCGCGCCGCGGCCTCGCCGAACAGCGCCGAGATCACGTTCGGATTCTTGATCGCGGCCTGACCGAGCGCCGCGCCGCGGGTCGCGGGAATCGCGGGCTGGATGGTCGGCGGCACTAGATTCTCCGGCGCGTGGCCGACGAAACGCGCATAGTTGGCGCGGTCGGATTGCAGCGTGCCCTCGTCCTGCTGGCGCTGGGCGTGCGCCGCCTGGAGGCGGGCCTCGGCCTGGGCGACGTCGGTGCGGGTGACGAGGCCCGAGCGGAACTGGGCGCGAGTCTGATCGAGCGTCTCCTGCAGCACCTTCTCGTTGTTGCGGTCGAGGCCGACCACCGACTGGTCGCGCAACACGTCGAGATAGGCCGAGATGACGCTGAACAGCACTGTGCCCTCGACGGCGATGAGATGGGCGCGCTCGGCCTTGACCGTGTCCTCCGCCGCCGCGGTCTTGGCGACGGTCTGGCCGCCCTGATAAACCGGTTGGACCAGCTTGATGTCGAGCGAGCGCGGCGTGTCGTAGCCCTCGGGCACCTGCGTGCTGGTGGTCGGCGTGTTCTCAAATTGCTGCTTGCCGAGGGCGCCGTTGAACTGGAGCGTCGGCCGCCAGCCGGACAGCGCCTGGTTCACGCCTTCGTCGGTAGCACGCAGATTGGCGCGCTCGGCCAGCAACTGGGGATTGGTGTTGTAGGCCTCGGCGAGCGCGTCCTGCAGCGTCTCGGCCCGCGCCGGTGCCACGCCGATCGCCAGCGCCGGAAGCAACGCCAGGATCACGCCGCGCCGTATCATCCGCGCGCTCAGAATGCGAAGCTCGGCGCCGGCTGATAACCCGGCAGGTACGGGGTGCTGGCATCGAAGATCGGCCGGCGCGACAGCACCGTGCCGACGCGGGTCATCACCTCGGCCGCACCCATCGGCGCGCCGGGCTTGCGCACGACGCCGACCAGCCGGCCGCCCTCGGCGAGTTGCGCACGCAGCGCCGGCGGCACTTCCGCCGCGGCGCCGGCGAGAACGATCGCGCCGTAGGGCGCGTTCGCTTCGTAACCCCGCTCCAGCGCGCCCTGCACGACTTGGAGATTGGCACCGCCGAGTTCGGCCACGAGCCGGCGCGCGGCAGCCGCGGCACCAGGATCGGACTCCAGCATGACGACCTGGCCAGCAAACCGCGCCAGGATCACGGCGGCATAGCCGGTCGGGTCGCCGATCGTCAGGACCCGCTCGGCCGGCGTGATCGCCGCGGCCTGCACCAGCCGCGCCAGCACCATCGGTTCGATCAGCCAACGGCCGTTGCCGAGCGGCAGGTCCTCGTCGATATAAGCGACGCCGCGCAGCGCCTCGGGCACGAAGCGTTCGCGCGGCACGTCGCCGAAGGCATCGAGCACGCGGCTATCGCTGACGGCATTGGTGCGCACCTGGCCATGGAGCATGGCCAAGCGCGCGGCACTAAAATCGAATCGGGTCATGGGAATGGATGAAGATCGACCGCTAACAATCTTGAAAATCCGATCTTAGCCGCAGCCTTGCGGCGCGACAATCGCAGAGTCGTCTCGGCATTGCGCCAGGCGGGCGGAAACGCCTATATGTCGGGCCTCGGCGCGCTGGCCGGATGGCAGAGTGGTTATGCAGGGGACTGCAAATCCCCGTACAGCGGTTCGATTCCGCTTCCGGCCTCCACGCGGTTCCGGTTTGGACTCGTTAACCGGGCGTGTGTATATGATGCGGCCATATTCCGGGGTAGCTCAGCGGTAGAGCAACGGACTGTTAATCCGTCGGTCGTCGGTTCGATCCCGACCCCCGGAGCCATTTTCTGAGCAACGGGTCGAGCGGTGCGTCCGCTCGGCCCTCGCTTACCGCGGCATGGCCCGCCCGGGCCCTTCCCGCCGAGCGCGATCAACGGGAGCGACGCTTGTCGACGACACCGCCGGCGGATTTCCACTTCGTCCGCGATTACCAGAAGCTGGTCACCGACCTGCTGGCGCAGTTTCCGCTAGACGAGGCGATGGCACGCGCCGTCGGCGGCAGCTTCGAGCGCTTCGGCGCGGTCGAAGGCGCGTTGCTCTATTGGGCGGGATTGCGCGGCGGCATGGCCTTGATCGATTTCGGCTGCGGCAGCGGCCGGCTCGCCTGGGTCTTGGGCAAGCTGTCGATCAAGCTCGATTACTTCGGCATCGACATCGACCAGCGACTGCTCGATTACGCCAAGACCAAGTCGCCGCTGCATTTCCGCTTCGCCTTGAGCCAGGCGCTGAACATTCCGGCGCCGGACGCCTCGGCCGACATGGTGTGCGCGTTCAGCGTCTTCACTCATCTGCGTCACACCGAGACCTTCCTCTACCTGCGCGACATGCATCGCGTCCTGCGTCCCGGCGGAAAGCTGGTGTTCTCGTTCTTCGAATTCGCGCTGTCGGCGCATTGGAAGACCTTTACAGACACCGCCGCCGCAGAGCTGCACGGCGGCGCGCCGCACCTCAATCAGTTCATCGAGCGCAACGCGATCGACGTGTGGTGCGAGAAGCTGGGTTTCGAGCGGGAATCGTTCGTCGACGGTACCGCGGCACCATGGGGTGAGCCCGGCGCGCTGGGTCAGTCCGCGGCGATCCTGCGCCGCCGGTAACGCCGGGGTCGGGCGAATGCGTGCCTAGCGCTTCACCTCTGGATCTTCGCCGCGACTGCGGCTCCGACCCGTCTGCTCCGCCTTTTTCAGGGATTTGCGTTCGGCGCCGGTGAGCGCCGCCTCCGCCTCGTGGGCCTTCTGCTCGACCAGACCGCTGTACGCAAAAGCCCGCGCTGCGCGATTGAACTCGCGTGCCGCGGTGCGGTTGCCTTCGCCCTCGTTCGCCGGCTCGGCCGGCGCGGCGCTACGCTCGCGGCGCTCGGCCGCAAGCCAGTGATCGAGCGCGCGGCCGTGCGGCCGGCCCTCCTTCTCCCACAACTCGTAGGCCCATTCCCTGATTCGCCTCTTGTCGTCCATGTCGCGCTCCGTTCGGCCGAGGGCGGCGTTCCGCCCTCAGTGATAACTGCCGCGGCAATTTTTGGTTGCGGCACACGCCGCCGCTAGGCTCGCACTTCCTGCCGCTGGAAGACGATATAGGCGACGACGAACAGGATGATGGTGCCGGCGACCAACCCGGTCGCCTGCGGCCAGATCAGCAGCAGGCTCTGGCCGAAAGGCAGCGGCGCGCCCATCACGCTGCCCTCGAGTTGCGACATGAACACCGGGCCGAGCGCGCGCGTCGCCGGATGCAGCAACGCAAGCACGGATTCGTCGAAGAGCGTGCTCGGCGAGATGCGCGCCAACGTCTGCTGCAGCTCGATTTGGCCGAGGCTCGGCCCGCCGCCGAGCAGCAGCGCCGCTGCGCTTGGCGGATAGACGGCGTTGGCAACAAACTGGACGATGAGCGGCCACACGACACTCGCCAGCAGCCACAGCCCGAGCGCGACCAGCGCCGAGGTCGCCGCCGAGCGGAACACCACCGAGCACAGCATCGCCACCGCTAGCCACAATCCGCCGTAGAACAAGGCGACCACCAGGAAGCCGATGCCGCGCGCGACCTCGGCACCGCTCGGCGGCACGCCGAGGGTGAGGAGCCCAAAGCCGACGACCAGTAGCCACAACGTCACCAGCGCGACGGCGAGCGTCGCCATGCCGGCGAGAAATTTTCCCAGCAGCAGCGCGTCGCGATAGATCGGCTGTGCCAGGATGCGGCTCATGGTGCGGCGGTTGAACTCGCCGTTGACCGTGTCGAAGCCGAGGCCGATCGCCATCAGCGGCACCAGGAACGCGAGCACCGCGATAAACGACGGCAGCGGCGTGCGCGCATGGGTGAAAAGCCGCAAGAAGACGAACGGATCGCTCGCGGTCGTGGTCTTCAAATCGCTGATCGCGGTATAGACGGCGCCAATGCCGGTCAGCAGCACCAGCCATTCGAGCACGAACATGCGCGCGCTGCCGAGATGGTCGGCGATCTCCTTGACGAAGACCGCACCGAGCCCCGTGAATGGCGAGCCGCTACGCCGTGCCATGCCGACCCTCGAAATAGCGGCGGTAGATGGCATCGAGGCTGGGCTCGACGCCGACCAGGCGGCGCAGCGCGGCGCCGGACGCGACCGCCGCTTGCGCGAGATCGGCGCGCACGTCGCGGTCGGCGAGCACGCGCGTCGTGCCGCCGGTCGTCGTCGCCTGGCGCACGCCGGGCAGCGCAGCGAAGAGGCTCACGGCATCGACATCCCCATCGAGATCGAGCTCGAAGACGTAGACGCCGCCGAACACGTGCCGCGCCAGATCGGGCACGGCGCCTTGCAGCACGATCCGACCCTGGTGAAACAAGGTGACGCGGTCGCATACCGCCTGCACGCGATCAAGCAGGTGCGACGACAGCAGTACGGCGGTGCCGTCGGCCTTGAGGCCACGAATGATGTCGAGCAGATCGAAGCTTGCCTGTGGATCGAGACCCGAGGTCGGCTCGTCGAGCACGGCGACCTTGACGCCCTTCATCAGGACTTCGGCGAGGCCGAGGCGCTGGCGCATGCCGTGCGACAGGGTGCGCACTCGCCGGTCGGCGACGGCATCGAGGCCGACGCGTTGCAGCGCGGCGGTGATGTTCGCCTCGGCCCGCGCCCGCGGCAGACCGGCGAGGCGCGCGGTGTAGCGCAAATTCTCGCGCGCCGTCAGCGTGTCGTAGAAGCCGACCGAGTCCGGCAGGTAGCCGACGCGGCGCTTGACCTCGAGCGGCGCGCGCATCGGATCGAAGCCGTCGATGACAATGGCGCCGCCGCTGGGCTCGGTCAGGCCCAGCAGCATGAGGATGGTCGTCGTCTTGCCGGCGCCGTTGGGCCCGAGCACGCCGAGAATCTCGCCGCGATGGAGCTCGAGATCGACGCCCGACACCGCGGCGACCGACCCGTAGCACTTGCTCAGCCCCTTGGCGCTGAGGACGACCTCGCTCATCGCCGACCAAACCGAGCGACCGCGCCGACCGCGATCAGCAGCGCGGCGGCGATGATGGCGATGCCGACGATGCCCCACAGCGTCGATGTTTCGACGGTGATGCGGAAATTGGCCGAGGTCGACGCACCCTTGCCGTCGGCGCTGAAGGTCGTCATGTAGTCGCCCGCCAGCGCCTGGTCCGAGGGCGTGAGCTGCGCCTGGACCGTGGCTTTCTGGTTGGGCGCGAGCGCGGCGATGCTGGCCGGCGTGAAATCCACCTTCCAGGCGGAGGGTGGCGAGCCCGAGAGACGAATGTCGTGCGCCGGCGCGCTGCCGTCATTGCGCACGATGAGGCTGATGGTGGTGGCGCGGCCGGCCTCGGCCGACGCGCTCAGCCGGTCGCCCGCGCCGCTGAGGCTGAGCTCGGGCTGGCCGGTGATCTGCATCTCGAGCTGCGTCGACGCCGTAACGCTGTTGGCCGAGGCATGCACCACCACCGGATAGTCGCCCGCCTTGACGTTGTCGGGCGGCTGAACCTGGACCTGAAGGTCCTTGGTCTTGCCGGCCGGGATCGGGAGCGAACTCAGCTCCTGCGTCTCGTATGATTCGGTGAACGACGTCTGAAACCCCGGCGGCGCATCGGCGGTCAGGCTGACGGTGGTGTCCTTGGCACTGTCGTTGGCGACGTGGAACGTGTACTTGAAACTGGTCGTCGGCGTGCCGCGCAGCGACGGCAGATCGGTGGTGATGGCAAGCTGCGGCGGCAGGTTCTGACCGATGGTGATGTCGATCGGCAGCGTCGCGATGGTGCCGGCGCCCTTGGCGTGCAGTACGATTTCGTCTGTGCCGACGCGAGCATTCGCTGGAACGTCGACACGCAGCGTCAAGGCCACGTTGTCGTCGGTCGCCGGCATCGCCGCGCTGACCGGCACGCCGTTGCCGAGGATCGCCGCCGTCCAGCCGGCTGGCACGTCGCTGACAGACAGCGCGACGCGCGCCGGCGGCAAGCCGTCGTTCTGTAGCTTGAGCTGAAGCGTGGTCGCGCGTCCCGCCTGGGCGGCCAACGACGGGTAGTCAGTCGTCAGCCACAGCCCTTTGATATGCGGTGCATCGGCCGCCTGTGCATGAGCGGCAGCGAGAGCAAGTAGCGAAATCGGCAGCCAGAATACACGGTGCATCGAAACAATCCTTCCCGGCAGTGACGCACGCACGGCCGCGCGGAGCACAAGCGAGCATCGGCCGGCCCCGGTTGGGGCATCGCGAAAAATACCGCCGCACCGAGGGGGGCCAAGTTAAATCACTGTAACGCCGGCCTAGCGCCGGCCGCGTTCAGCGGCGCGCGGGCAGCAGCTGCTTGATGCGCGCCGACAGGCCGTGACGGAATCGTTCGCGCCGCACCACGATCTCGCTTTCAACCCAGTTGAGCTGCACCACGCGGCGCGGCCCGCTGGTCGGATGGTGGCCGTGCCACGAATGCGGCGTGACCAGGAACGCCAGCAGCGTGCCGGCGGCGGGCGGCACCTCGGCGACCATGTCGTCGAGGCTGGCGTTGGAGCGCAGCAGACGGAGACGTCCGCCCGGCGTCTCCCAGGCCTCGTTCATGTAGATCAGCACGGTGATGATCTTGGTCGCGCTGTCGCTGTGGATGCGGCCATCCTTGGTCTGGGCCTGGCCGCGCACCGTGACCATCGTCGGCCGGCCGGCAAGATCGAGGGCGAACTTGCGGGCGAAGGCCGCACGCATCGCCGGCCCCTCGATCTCGACGAGGAAATCCGCGAAGGCGCGACCGTAAGCAACGTCGGCGACAGGAAAACTGCCCGGCCGCTCGAGCTGGGGATAATCGGCGGACAACGCGGCGCGCGACGCCGCCGGTACGAAGCCGGGCACGATCACATAGGGAAACGGATTGGTCTCGAGCCGCGTGCACTCGAACGCCGCCAGATCGATGAAACGAAGCCGCTCCTGGGTAGCCACCGCCGTCATGGGCGGCATCATACCGGCACGGTTGTGGCAGCACCAGCCGCCATCGGAACCGGATGGGATCGGGACCGTTGGCTTGCGATGAGAACCGGCTTGCTCGACAGGCTCGCGGGCACGGCCACGGTGCTCGCTCTGGTCGCCGCGAGCAGCGACGTCTTCGCACAAAGCGCGAACCGGCCGCCCGACATGAGCCGCCCGACCAATATGGCCCGCCGATCGACGGCGGGAGTCCACCGCGACCGCCGACGCAAACCGCGCCGGGCGACAATTCCGGCCCGCTCAGCAACCACCTGTCCGGCTCGGGCGGCGTGGTGCAGCCGCCGACCCACCACAAGAGAGTCATTCCGCCCGCCAAGCGCGGGACCGAACGCCATGCCGGTGATCCCACCGAACGCGCCGGACAACAACCGCAGCGCCGAACCGAAATAGCGGCGAGCGTGCGCATCGTCGCTCGACGAGCGCGCCCGTCTTCCCTAGAGTGCGCCGCCATGCCGAAAACCGCGCGCGTCCGCATTCTCCGCAAGCGGACGGTCTATCGCGGCTATTTCCAGCTCGACCGCTACACGCTACGCCACCGGCTCTATCGCGGCGGCATGAGCGCGGCGATGACCCGCGAGGTGTTCGAGCGCGGTCACACCGTCGGCATCCTGCTCTACGATCCGCGGCGCGACGCGCTGGTGCTGGTCGAGCAGTTCAGGCTGCCCGCCTATGTCGCGGGATTTTCCGCCTGGCAGACCGAGATCGTCGCCGGCATCATCGAGGACCAGCGCGAGCCTCCGCGCACGGTCGCAATTCGCGAGGCGCACGAGGAGACCGGCATCGTCCTCACCGGCGCGCCGTTCCTGGCGCAGAAATTCCTGACTTCGCCGGGCGGCTCGACCGAAAGCTTCCACCTGTTCTGCGCGCGCGTGGATGCGCGCGGCGTCGGCGGCCTGCATGGCCTGCCACACGAGCACGAAGACATCCGGGTGAAGGTGAAAAGCTTTCGCGCGGCGCTCGACCTGGCGCGCACCGGCCGCATCCAGAACGGCCCGACCTTGCTGGCGCTTTACTGGCTGGCGGCCAACCGCGCGCGCTTGCGGCGGCGCTGGCCGCGACGCTAGTCCGATGGAACCGGCTTAAGCCGCCGAGCGCGGCTTGTTGGTCTCGTCGCGCTGCTCGTCGGCGCGCACCGGGATGGGCTCGGCCTCGCCGCGGCGATAGCCCGGCCGGAACAGCCGGATGGCGGTGAGCACCAGCAGAACGGGAATCACCCAGGCCAGGCCGATGTCGTTGAACGCGCTGCCGTGATCGAGGATCCAGTGCCACATAACGCTTTACCATCCCCCCAACGGAAGATTCTAGGCACCGACTCCGACGTTAATCCCCCTAAAAACTACGGTCGCCAGGGCGTCCCAATGATCGGAATTCCGTTCTGATCGATCGGCGCGCCCGCGCCGTTGCGCGGGGTAAACGGGCCATAGGCCAAATGCGGCGGTGTCCCGGCACAACCCGCCAGCACCGCCACCACGATCGCCAAGGCCACCATGCCCGACAACCGCATACGCACGGTCTTAGAATGCGAGCCCGCGGGGTTGATTGCAAGAGGCGAGTCACTATAGTCACGCTTTCCTAATCCTACAGAGCCCTCCTGCTCCTTTCATGCTCAGCCCCGCCATCCGCAACGGCTTCATCGAAACCATCGGCAACACGCCGATGATCCGGCTGCGCAAGGCATCCGAGATGACCGGGTGCGAAATCCTGGGCAAGGCGGAATTCCTCAATCCCGGCGGCTCGGTGAAGGACCGCGCCGCGCTCTATATCGTCAAGGATGCGGAGACCCGCGGCCTGCTGAAGCCCGGCGGCATCATCGTCGAGGGTACCGCCGGCAACACCGGCATCGGTCTCGCTCTCGTTGGGAATGCGTTGGGTTACAAGAGCGTCATCGTCATGCCCGAAACGCAAAGCCAGGAAAAGAAGGACATGCTGCGGCTGTGCGGTGCCGATCTGCGGCTGGTGCCGGCGGTGCCCTATGCCAATCCGATGAACTACGTGCGCTATTCCGAGACGCTCGCCAAAGAAGTCGCCGCGCAATCGCCGCGCGGCGCGATCTGGGCCAATCAGTTCGACAACGTCGCCAATCGCCGCGCACACATCGAGACTACCGGACCCGAGATCTGGGAACAGACCCAGGGCAAATGCGATGCCTTCGTCTGCTCGGTCGGCACCGGCGGCACGCTCGCCGGCGTTGGCATCGCGCTCAAGGAATTCAACCGCAAGGTAAGAATCTATCTCGCCGATCCGATGGGTTCGGCGATCTATTCCTGGTACGCGAAGCACGAATTGAAGGCCGAAGGCAGCTCGATCACCGAAGGCATCGGCCAGGGCCGCATGACCAAAAACCTCGAAGATGCACCGCTCGACGGCTGGTTCCAGGTGACCGACGAGGAAATGCTGCCGGTGCTGTTCGACCTCGTCACCGACGAAGGGCTGATCCTCGGCGGCTCGTCGGGCATCAACATCGTCGGCGCGATCAAGGCGGCGAAGGAGCTCGGCCCCGGCCACACCGTCGTCACCATCCTCGCGGATTACGGCATGCGCTATCAGTCGAAGCTGTTCAATCCGGCTTTCTTGAAATCGAAAAACCTGCCGCTGCCGGGCTGGATCCCGGAGAAGTAAGAACGCGGCATCGACGCCGTGCGTACTTCGACCATGCTCAGCATGAGGAACATCGCCGATGGCGTTAAGATTCTCTCCTCATCCTTCTGTGATTGGGGCGGTGGGTGTCAATTGATTTGATCAAGCGTTCCGGGCGCCGTGCTTGTGTACGCGGTCGGCGCAAGGCCGCCGACAGTCACGCGTCGATCGCCTCGATCTCGCTCGCGACCTTCGCCTCTCGAACCGTGCGGCCCGTCTCATCGACGACGGCGATCGCCGTCTCTTCCAACGACACATCCAAACCGGCATAATGCTCCATGGCTGCTCTCCGATGGCTGGATCTCTGATCTGGGGCTGCCTCATGCATGACCCCGTAACCAGTGTCCGGAGGGCAGCCGCCGAGGCAAGCGCTGCCCCAATCACGCCATCTGAAGAGGCCCGAAGGGCGCAACGCCGGTCATCCAGCCGCGGCCCGCAATGAACTACGGCCACCCCGAGGCGCTGGTCGAGACCGCGCGGCTCGCCGTGCATTTGAACGATCCCAAGCTGCGTATCCTCGACGGCAGTTTCACGCTGCCCAACGTCAGCCCGAGCGGGCCCGAGCTTTACGCGCGCCAGCACATTCCCGGCGCGGTCTTTTTCGACATCGAGGAAATCTGCGACATCGCCAATCCCCTGCCCCACATGCTGCCGGACGAGAAAACTTTCGCGAGGGCAATGAGCAGGCTCGGCATCGGCAGCGACCACAAGGTCGTGGTTTACGACTCCTTCGGCCTGACCTCGGCGCCGCGCGTGTGGTGGACGCTGCGCGTTTTCCACCACAAAGACGTCGCGGTGCTCAACGGCGGCCTGCCCAAATGGCTGGCCGAGGGGCGTGCCGTCACCGCCAAAATCCCGACGTTTCCGCCAGAGAGGTTCGACGCAAAGCTCGACAAAAGCCGCGTGCGCGACAAGGCGCAGATGCTGGCGAACCTCGCATCGAAGCGCGAGCAGGTGATCGACGCCCGAAGTGCTGGGCGATTTACCGGAGAAGCGCCCGAGCCGCGTCCCGGATTGCGCGGCGGCCATATTCCCGGGAGCCTGTCGCTTCCTGCAGACCAGATGATCGACAAAGCGGCGCGCACCCTGCTGCCAGCCGATGCGCTGGCCGCCAAGTTCCGCGCCGCCGGTCTCGATCCGGCAAGGCCGACGGCGACGAACTGCGGCTCGGGCGTCACCGCCGCGGCGCTCGCCTTCGGCATATATCTACTCGGCTGGCCGGAGCCCGCGGTCTACGACGGTTCGTGGTCGGAATGGGGCCTGCCCGGCGACACGCCGGTCGAAACCGGCGCGCGCTAAAGCATCCTCACCACAGCCAACTCGTCACGTTATCATAGGGCGCGGCGCGGGCGACGAACTTGATGCCCTTGACGCAGCGAACGATGAACCAGATCAGCGCCAGGAACAGGATCGGTCCGCCGATCAGGACATGCAGCGTGACGATGCCGATCACGAGATAAAGCAAGCCGATCCAGAAGGTGCGGATCTGGAAACGGTAATGCGTCCGCACCCAGTCGGGCCCATCGTTGCGGTAGATATAGGCGACGATCACGCCAATCAGGTGCGTGACCTGGATGATCAGCCCGAGCAGGAAAAGGACATAGACGATGGTGGCGGTGCGGCCTTGCGCCGGATCGCGGCCGGCAACGATCGCTTGCGTCATCGAACCCCCTTGGCGGCCTGGGCGCCACACACCTCAAGCGTTACGCGCCCGGCCGGCCGCACACAAGCGGCGTTATCGGTATTTGAAACCGCGTCATCGCGAGACCACGCAGCGGTCGTGGCAATCCAGGAAACGGTATACTGGATTGCTTCGCGCCCACGGCGCTCGCAATGACGTGAAGGCGCTAGACGCCTTCGGGCTCGGGCGCGACGTCGGCTTCGGCCTCGACCTCGGCCGCCTTGGAGTGGTCGGCCGCGATCAGCATGTAGACCGCCGGCACGACGAAGAGCGTGAACAGCGTGCCAATTGCGATGCCAGACGCGATGACCAGGCCCATGTCGAAGCGCGACACCGCGCCGGCGCCGGTGGCGAAGATCAGCGGCGCCACGCCCAGCACCATCGCCGCCGTGGTCATCAAAATGGGCCGCAGCCGGATGCCGGCCGCCAGCTCGATCGCCTCGCGCTTGGACTTGCCCTCATGTTGCAGCACGTTAGCGAACTCGACGATCAGGATACCGTGCTTGCTGATCAGGCCCATCAGCGTGACCAGGCCGACCTCGGTGTAGATGTTGAGCGTCGCGCCGCCAACGCCGAGGCTGATGAAAATCAGCGCGCCGGCGATCGACATCGGCACCGAGACCAGGATGATGAGCGGATCGCGGAAGCTTTCGAACAGCGCCGCCAGCGCCAGGAAGATGATGATCAGCGCGAACGCGAAGATAACGACGAACCCGCCAGTTTCCTGGATGTACTGCCGCGACGTGCCGGCGTAATCAATCGAATAGCCGGGCGGCAGCGTGCGGTCGGCAAGGTTCTTGAGCGCGGCGAGCGCGTCGCCCATGGCGACGCCGGGCGCGGCCACGCCCTGGATGGTGGCGCTGTTGAGCTGCTGGAAATGGTTGATCGCCTCGGGAATCGCCTCGGTCTCGATGTGCGCGATGGTCGACAACGGCACCACCGAGCCGTCCGATGCCTTGATGTAATAGTGCAGCAGTTGATCGGGATTGAGGCGAGAGACCTGTTCGACCTGGGGGATCACCTTGTACGAGCGCCCTTCGAGGTCGAAGTAGTTGACGTAGCCACCGCCCAGCATGGACGACAGCGTCGCGCCGACATCGCTCATCCTCAAGCCGAGCTGCGCGGCCTTGTCGCGGTCGATGACAACCGTCGCTTGCGGCTGGTCGATCCGGAGGTCGGTGTCGAGGAACATGAACCGGCCGGTCTTGAGGGCATCCTGGAGGAACGTCTGCGACACGGTATTGAGCCGGTCGAACGGTTCGGTCGTACCGATGACGAACTGAATCGGCAGGCCAAAGCTGCCCGGTAGCGGCGGCGGCTGGAACGCGACGGCGTTGATGCCGGCGATACCAGCGAGCTGCCGCTGCACCAGCGGCTGAAGCTGGTTCGAGGTGCGCGAGCGTTGATCCCACGGCGTCAGCACCATGCCGGCGAGTGACTGGCCCGGCGTATCGAGCTGAAAGACGTGCGCGGTCTCGGGATAGGCGGCGAAGGTCTTATAGACCTGTCGCGAATAGAGCAGCTTCTGCTGCAAGGTCGCGTCGGGCGCCGGCCGGGCGGATTCGATGACGACGCCCTGGTCCTCGACCGGCGCCAGCTCGGTCTTCGATCCGGTATAAAGGAAATAGATGCTGCCGAGGACGATGACCGCGAGCGTCGCCGTCACCGGCAGGAAATTCAGGCTGCCGTGCAGTCGGCGCTCGTAGGCACCGCGTAGGCGGGTGAAGTTGCGGTCGATGAAATCGGTGAAGCGTGCTTGCCAGCCGTGACCGAGCTCGGCGTGCGGCTTCAACAGTCGCGACGTCATCATCGGCGACAGCGTCAGCGCGACGATCGCCGAGACCGTCACCGCGCCGACCAGCGTGAAGGCGAATTCAGTGAACAGCGCGCCGGTCAAACCGCCTTGGAAGCCGATCGGGATATAGACCGCGACCAGCACCGCGGTCATGGCGATGATCGGGCCGCCCAATTCGCGCGCGGCGCGGATCGCCGCCGTCATCGGCTTCATACCCTCTTCGAGGTGACGGTTGACGTTCTCGACGACGATGATGGCGTCGTCGACGACGAGGCCGATGGCGAGCACCAGCGCCAGCAGCGTCAGCAGATTGATCGAGAAGCCGAAGATCTGCATCATCGTGAAGGTGCCGATCAGCGACAGCGGAATCGCGATGGTCGGGATCACCACCGAACGTACCGAGCCGAGGAACAGGAACACCACGGCGGTGACGATTAGCAGCGCCTCGACCAACGTGCGGATCACCTCGCTGATCGCGCTGTTCACGAACTCGGTCGAATCGTAGACGATCGTGCCCTGCAGGCCTTGCGGCAACTGGCTCTGGATACCGGGGAAGACGGCGCGGACGCCTTTGGTGACGTCGAGCAGATTGGCCGCCGGCGCCACCTGGATGCCGATATAGACCGCGCGCTGGCCGTCGAAGCCGACCTGCGAATCGTAATCGTCGGCGCCGAGCGTGACGTTGGCGACATCCTTGAGCCGGACGATGGCGCCGCCCGATTGCTTGATGATCAGGTTCTTGAACTCGTCGACGCTGTGCAGATTGGTCGAGGCGTTGAGATTGATCTGGACCATCTGGCCCTTGGTGTTGCCGAGGCCCGAGATGTAGTCGTTCTGCTGCAGCGCCGCGGAAACGTCGGAGCCGGTCAGGCCATAGGCCGCGAGCTTCGCCGGATCGAGCCAGGCGCGCAGCGCGAAGGTGCGACCGCCCAGGATTTCGGCGGTCTGCACGCCAGGCACCGCCTGGAGCTTGGGCTGCACCACGCGCGTGAGGTAATCGGTGATCTGGTTCGGCGCCAGCACCTGACTCTTGAAGCCCAGATACATCGCGTCGAAGGTCTGACCGATCATGATCGTCACCACCGGCTGCTGCGCCCCGGGCGGCAGCTGGTTCAGCACTGAGGTGATCTTGGCGTTGATCTCGGTCATCGCCTTGTCGGCATCGTAGTTGAGCCGCAGATTGGCGGTGATCGTGCTGGTCGACACCTGGCTGATCGAGGTCAGGTAGTCGATGCCGTTGGCCTGGGCGATGGCGTTCTCGAGCGGCGTGGTGATGAAGCCGGCGACGACCGACGGATCGGCGCCGTAATAGGTGGTGGTGACCGTCACCACCGCGTTCTCGGTGCGCGGATATTGGAGGATCGGCAGCGTGCCGGCCGAGCGCAGGCCGAGCACCAGGATCAGCAAGCTCACCACCATGGCGAGTACCGGCCGGCGGATGAAGATGTCGGTGAACTTCATCGCGCACCCCACAACCGCAACGCATCGCGCCGGTTCACCCTGCCCTCAGCGTTGGCGAGCGTCACCCCCTCCCATTCCCTCCCCCCTCGAGGGGGAGGGAATGGGAGGGGGGCGCAAGGAACAACTCTGAAAATTGGACTCATGTCCCGCCCTACTCGTCCTGCGGATGCGGATTGGGATTGTCGGCCGGCACGACCGAGTTGTTGACGATCAGGTGCGAGCCGTTGCGCAGCTTCATCTGGCCGGCCGAGACGACGGTGGCGCCGGCATCGAGGCCCTTGAGAATCGCAACCTGGTCGCCGCGCGTCGGGCCGGTGATGACGAAAGTCTGATGCGCCTCGAGCAGCGGATGGCCCTGCGCGTCCTTGCCCTTGTCCTGCACCAGATAAACCGTGTTGCCGTAGGGATTGTAGGTGACCGCCGTCTGCGGCAACGTGACGTAACGCTGTTCCGCGCCGACGTCGATCGCCACCTTGGCAAACATGCCCGGCAACAAGAGGTGATCCGGGTTGGAGAGCGTCGCCCGCACCTGGACGTTACGCGTCGCCACATCGACGCGTGGATTGATCGCGGTGATCTTGCCGACGAAGCTCTGATCCGGGAAGGTATCGACCGTCGCCGTCACCAGCTGGCCCTCGCGGATCTCCGCCAAGGCCTGTTGCGGCAGCGTGAAATCGACATAGATCGGGTCGAGCGCCTGGAGCGTGACGATATTTGTGCCGGCCGCCAAATATTGACCGACGTCGATCGCGCGAATACCCAGATGACCAGCAAAGGGCGAGCGCAGCGTCTTCTTGTCCACGACCGCCTGTTGCTCGGCAACCTGGGCCTGGGCATTGCGCAGCGTGGCGGAATCGGTGTCGACTTGCGCCTTGCTGACGGCGTTGATCTTGAGCTGCTTCTGATCGCGCGCCAGGTTGATGGCGTCGAGATCGGCGGTGGCCTGGAGCGCGTGCAGCTTGGCGACGTCGTCGTCCGAGCGCAGCGTCATCAGCACCGTTCCGGCGCTGACGTCGTCGCCGGAATGGAAATAGAGCT
Source organism: Allostellaceae bacterium (assembly GCA_050729835.1). Taxonomy (GTDB): domain Bacteria; phylum Pseudomonadota; class Alphaproteobacteria; order ATCC43930; family CGMCC-115725; genus REEB95. The sequence continues at coordinate 69,946 of JBOHLS010000012.1, forward strand.
TATCGACGACGCCCACGACCTCGAGCGACAGATCGGCGCCGTTGACCGCGCGCAACGAGCCGACGGCGCTCAGCTTCGGCTGCCATTCCTGCGTTGTCGCGACGACGGTCGACACGGTCTGCGGCGGATTGGCGAAGGCGCGCATGAACTTGCCGATCTCGTACGAGCGGAAGGCCTCGAAGCCGAAGATCAGGATCAGCACGATCGCCGCCGCGACCAGCATGACGATCATGCGCTTGGCCAGCGGGCTCATGCCGCGGAGGTGTTGCTTCACGTCGCGGGGATCGAACGGCATGGCCTTAATCCTGGTGCTGGTTCTGGGCGACGTCCGTTCGATGCCACCAGCCGCCGCCGAGCGCCTGGAACAGCGCCGCGGTGTCGGCATAGCGGGCGGCTTGCGCCTGGACAAGGGCGATCCGCGCTTGCTGATAGGTGGTTTCGGCGTTGAGCAGATCGAGATAGCTGACGGCGCCGAGACGGTATTGGTCGCGCGCCAGGCCCAGGCTCTCGACGGCCGAGCGTTCGGCCGCGTCATCGGCCTGCAGCGCGTCGGCATCGGATTGCAGCGCGCGCAAAGTGTCGGCGACGTTCTGGAAGGCCCCCAGCACGGTGCCCCGGTATTGTGCCGCCGCAGCGTCGTAGGCGGCCTCGGCGGCGCGCTTCACGTGCAGCAACGTGCCACCATGGAACAGCGGCTGAGTGACGCCGGCGGCGAGACTCCAGATGCCGGTGTCGGCGGCGAACATGCTGCCGAGCGTCGTCGCCTCGGTGCCGATGTCGCCGGTAAGATTGAACTGCGGCAGCATGTTGGCCGTCGCGACGCCGATCTCGGCGCTGGCCTGGTGCAGCGTCGCCTCGGCGGCGCGCATGTCCGGGCGTTGCTCGACCAGCCGCGACGGCAGGCTGACCGGCAGCACCTGCGGCAGCGTCAGCGCCGCGAGCTCGAAGGTCTGGCCCGGCGGCTGGTTGGGGAAGCGGCCGGCGAGCGCGGCAATGCGGTCGCGTTGCTGCGCCAGTTGTTTCTGGAGCCCCGGCAGTGTCGCCTTGGCCTGCGCCAAAATCGCCGTCTGCTGCAGCACCGCGCTGCGCGCCACCGCGCCGAGTTCGAACTGGTGTTTGAGGAGGTCGAGCTGATCGCTCTCAGCCTTGACGATGTCCTGCGTCGCGGCGATCTGGGCGCGCAGGCTTGCCTCCTGGATCGCCGCGGCGACCACGTTCGAGGTCAGCGTTAGGTAGGCGGCCTCGAGCTGGAAGCGCTGATAGGTCTCGGCGGCCTCGGAGGCCTCGACCTGGCGCCGCGTGCCGCCGAAGACGTCGGGCGCATAGCCGACGGTGACCTCGCCGGTATTGAGGCTGAAGAGGCCATACTCCTGCGGCTGGCCAAAGGCGGCGCCGTTGAATTTCTCGCGCTGGTGGGTGAATTGGGCGCCGATGCTCGGAAAAAACCCGCCTTCGGTCGCCAGCGTGTTCTCGTGCGCCTGGCGCAGCGACGCCTGCGCCACGGTGAGGTCGGGGTTGTGCTTGAGCGCGTCCTCGACCAGCGCGTTGAGCGCCGGTGAATGGAACAGGCTCCACCATTCGCCCGGGATGTCCTCGCCGAGGTTGAAATGCTGCGCCGCGCCGCCGACGACGTCGGTCGCCGTCGTGGCGGCGAGCTTCTCCGGCGTGTAGCCGGCACCGGCAGGCACCGCCGGCGGCTGGAAATCGGGGCCGACCGCGCAGGACGCCAGTGCCACCGCGGCAGCCACGGCCAAAAGGCGGCGGCTCATCGTCCGCGTCCCGCGAAGATGGCGCGCGTATGCTCGCAGACGACGCGCTGCACCGCCCGCACCCGCGTATGGTCCATGCTCTTCCAGCGCAAGGTGCGCACCGCCGGCTTGTTGCAGAACACCGTCGCCTGGCCGAGGATCGCGGCGGTGCGCAGCCAGGTCTGCTCGTCCTTGAGCGAGCGCCCGATCAGCCGCGCCACCAGCGCCGCGCAGGGTTCGCCGACGCAACGTCGCATGGTGGCATAGAGCGTTTCTAGCGCCGCTGAGCGCTCGACCTCGGCGCGGGCGATGAACAGCTTGCGGCTTTCGACGCTGGCACGGGTGTCGCCGTCGTCGCCCTCGAAGACCAGCGCCACGAAATTCCCGAGCAATTCGGTCAAAAGCGCGAGGGTGGCCGCGCGCGACGGCCTGCCGGCGGAGAACGTCGCCTTGATCCGCGCGCCGACCGCCGCCATCTGCTGCTCGATGTAGTCGGCAAAATAGCCGACGACCGCGCGGTAGAGGCCTTCCTTGCTGCCAAAATGGTACTGGATCGCCGGCAAATTGACGCCGGCGCGCTCCGCCAGCAGGCGCGTGCTGGTGCCGTCATAGCCGTGCGCCGCGAAGACCTCGATCGCGGTCTCGATCAGGCGGCGGCGGGTGTCGGCCCCGCGCGCCGAGGCGGGGCTGCGCCGCGGGCCGCGTGTCGCGATGATCTCGGGTGCCAGCATCATGACAATTTTGTGTCTATCGATCGATAGTGTCAAATTATAAAATCGGTGAAAGCTTCCGGTCACCGAAATATCGCAACGCAGCCATGCATCTCGCCGCCGGCCGGGGGGCCGCTATAATCGCCGCGTGAGCGGAACGAAGCCATCCGACCCCGGCAACCTCGGGCGCTATCGCCGCAACCTGCAGGGCGAGGTCGACAGCGCCGCGCTTTACCGCGCGCTGGCCGAGGCCGAGCCCGACGCCAAGCTGAAACAGGTCTATCGCCGGCTGGCGGGCGTCGAGGAGGCGCATGCCGAGTTCTGGACGCGGCGCATCCATGGCGCCGGCGGCCGCGCCGGCCGGCTGCGCCCCGGCTTGCGTTCGCGCATCCTGGCGTGGCTCGCCCGGCGCTTCGGCACCGAGACGGTGCTGCCGATCATCGACACGCTCGAACGCGGCGACGTCACGCAATATGACGCCCAGCCGGAGGCGGCGGCGGCCGGCTTGCCGGCCGACGAGCGCTCGCATGCGCGCATCGTCCAGGCGCTGGCGCGGCCGCCGCGCGGCGGGCTGTCCGGCGGCGAGCTGGCGCAGATCGAAGGCCGCCACCGCGGCGGCAGCAACGCGCTGCGCGCCGCCGTGCTCGGCGCCAACGACGGTCTGGTGTCCAATCTCAGCCTGATCGCCGGCGTCGCCGGCGCCGAACTCAGCAACCATGCGGTGCTGGTGACCGGAATCGCCGGGCTGATCGCCGGCGCCTGCTCGATGGCGATGGGCGAATGGCTGTCGGTCAACAGCGCGCGCGAGCTGGCGCAGGCGCAGATCGACGTCGAGGCCGAGGAGCTGCGCGAGTTCCCCGAGGAGGAGAAGGAGGAGCTGGCACTGATCTACCAGGCCAAGGGCCTGAGCGAGCACCAGGCCAAGCTGCTCGCCGAGCGCATCATCGGCGACAAGGGCGCGGCGCTCGACACCCTGGCGCGCGAGGAGCTCGGCATCGACCCGAAGGAGCTCGGCGGCTCGGCTTGGATCGCGGCGGCGACCTCGTTCCTGCTGTTTGCCAGCGGCGCGGCCATGCCGATCCTGCCGTTTGCCGTTCTGAACGGAACTCAAGCAGTCTGGGCGGGCGCGGCGTTGAGCGGCGCGGCGATGTTCCTGATCGGCGCCGGCACGACGCTGTTTACCGGCCGCAGCGTACTGTTCTCCGGCGCGCGCCAGCTGGCAATCGGGCTCGTCGCCGCCGGCGTGACCTATGGCATCGGTCGGCTGATCGGTATCGCCATCGGCGGTTAATGAGGTCATCCGGCGTGCACGACCGCGACGCGCTCGGCGAGCCGATCGAGAGTCTGACTCCAGCCCTCGCTCATGCCGGCAATGTGCGCCGCCGCCGCGTCCGTCTGCATGATGACCGTCGCGCGCAACGTCAACCGGGTCTTGCCGCCGATGCTTTCGAACAGCACGACGGTGCGGACCTGGAAAAGCGGTCGTCCGTCATCGTCGGGCATGCCGCTGGTGAAAACCAGCCGTTCGGGCGCGACGAGCTCGTCGAAGACGCCCGTCATGGGATACACCGTGCCGTCGGGCGCGCGCATGTGGATGCGGATGGCGCCGCCCGGCCGCGCATCCACTTCGCCAACTGGATTGGTGAAGCCGCGCGGCCCCCACCATTGCCCGAGATGCAGCGGATCGCTGAAGGCCGCGAACACCGGTTCGCGCGGCGCGTCGAACACGCGCGTGAGGACGAGCGAACGCGCTTCGGCATCATCCTTAGTCTCACTTCCTGCGGCCACGCCTCTCCTCCTTGCCTTGCAGCTTGTGCAGATACGCATCGAGCCGGTCGAGGCTCTCTTCCCAGAAGCGGCGATAGCGCCGCAGCCAGACGTCGATGTCCTTGAACGCGGCACCGTCGATGCGGCACGGCCGCCATTGGGCTTCCCGGCTACGGACAATGAGCCCCGCCCGCTCCAGCACCTTGAGGTGCTTCGACACCGCCGGCAGGCTCATGTCGAACGGCTCAGCCAGCTCGGTCATCGCCGCCTCGCCCGACGCCAGACGCACCAGAATCGCCCGCCGGGTCGGATCGGCGAGGGCTGCGAAGGTGGCGCTGAGGCGATCGGTCGGCACGACAAGTAAACCGTCTAGTTAATTAACCTTTCGGTTTATTATATTGTCAACGGGCGGCCGTCAAGCGCTATCGGAGTGCGCGATGGACTGCCGCACGGCCCTTCCGCCAGCGCGCGACTCTGGGCAAGATGCGGCGAAAGCATGGGAACCCGATGAAAAGCCGATCGAAAAAGCCCGACACGCTCCTCGTCCATGCCGGGCGCGATCCGGCGCGCAATTTCGGCGTCGTCAATCCGCCGGTCTATCACGCCTCGACCATCATCCATCAGACGGTCGCCGAACTCGAAAAGGCGCAGAAGAACCGCTATGGCATCGACCAGGTGGTCTATGGCCGCTACGGCACACCGACGACCTTCGCGCTCGAGCAGGCGGTGGCCGCGCTCGAAGGGGGATCGCGCGGCATCGCCTTCGGCTCCGGCGCGGCCGCCTGCTTCGCCGCCATCCTCGCCTTCGTCAAGGCCGGCGACCACATCCTGGTCACCGATTCGGTCTATGGGCCGGTGCGCGGCTTCTGCACCGGCTTCCTCGCCCGTTTCGGCGTCGAGACGACGTTCTACGATCCGACCCTCGGCGACGGCGTCAGCGCCCTGATCCGCGCCAACACGCGGCTGATCTATCTCGAAAGCCCGGGCTCGCTCACCTTCGAGGTGCAGGACGCACCGGCGATCGCCAAGCTGGCGGAGGCACGCGATCTCAAGACCGTGTTCGACAACACCTGGGCCGCACCGCTGTTCTGCAAGCCGCTGGCACTGGGCTGCGACGTCGAGGTCGTCGCCGGCACCAAATACATCGTCGGTCATTCCGACGCGATGATGGGGCTGGCGGTCGCCGACGAGGAGAATTTCCTCAAGGTGCGCGAGGCGGCGACGCTGATGGGCAACCACGCCGCGCCCGACGACTGCTATCTCGCGCTGCGCGGCCTGCGCACCGCCGGCGTGCGGCTACGGCAGCATCAGGCGACCGCGCTCGAGCTGACGAAATGGCTGCAAAAACGCGGCGAAGTCGAACGCGTGCTCTACCCGGCCCTGCCCAGCGATCCGGGCCACAAATTATGGCGGCGCGACTTCACCGGCGCCTCCGGCCTGTTCAGCTTCACCCTCAAGCCGGGCGTCCATAAACGCGCGGTCGACGCCCTGCTCGACGGCATGGAACTGTTCAGCATGGGTTTCTCGTGGGGCGGCTTCGAGAGCCTGCTGGTACCGGTCTATCCGCAGCATCTGCGCACCGCGACGCCGTGGCAGGCGGGCCCTTGCCTGCGCGTCCATGCCGGGCTCGAGGACGTCGGCGACCTGATCGCCGACCTCGATGCCGGCTTCAAGCGGCTCAAGGCGGCAGCGTAGAGCCGACTTGTCCATTCCCCGTTTCGTATCCCCCCATCACCCCCGCGAAAGCGGGGGGCCAGAGGCCCTGGATTCCCGCTTACGCGGGAATGACGGATGATTTATCAACAGCATCATGTTTCCCGATGGCGTTATATATGACGGGATATAATCCTCGCGGGAGGAGCCGATGCTGACGCTGACGCCGGTCGAAAGCGCCGCGCTGCTACTGAGCTTGCGGGTCGGGATCGCCGGCACGCTGTGCAGCCTGCCGCTGGGGCTCGCCGTCGCCTGGCTGCTGGCACGGCGGCGTTTCGTCGGCCACCAGCTGCTCAACGGCTTGGTGCACCTGCCGTTGGTGCTGCCGCCGGTGGTCGTCGGCTTCGCGCTGCTGATGCTGTTCGGGCGGCATGGGCCGATCGGCGCCTGGCTTTACCGCGTCTTCGGCTTCACCGTCGCCTTCAACTGGAAAGGCGCGGCGCTGGCCTCGGCGGTGATGGGCTTTCCGCTGATGGCGCGGGCGATGCGACTGTCACTCGAAAGTGTCGACCGGCGGCTCGAGGCGGCGGCGCGGACGCTCGGCGCCTCGCGCGCCCGCGTCTTCTGGACCATCACCCTGCCGCTGATGGCCCCCGGCATCCTGACCGGCGCGATCCTGGCCTTTGCGCGCAGTTTTGGCGAGTTCGGCGCGACCATCACCTTCGTCTCCAACATCCCGGGCGAGACCCAGACCCTGCCACTGGCGCTGTACGCCTTCACGCAGGTGCCAGGCGGCGATCCGCCGGCGTTCCGGCTGTGCGTCATCGCCGTGATCGTCGCTATGGCCGCCTTGCTGGCCTCGGAGCTGGCGGCACGGCGGCTCGATCGCCGTATCCGGGGCTTGCCGTGATCGAGGTCGACGTCGAAGCGACGCTCGGCGACTTCGCTCTTGCAGCCAAGTTCGTCGCGCCGAGCGCCGGCATCACCGCGCTGTTCGGCCGTTCGGGCGCGGGCAAAACCTCGATCGTCAACGCACTGGCCGGCCTGCTGAAGCCGACGCGTGGCCGGATCGCGGTGCGCGACAAGGTTCTGTTCGACAGCGAACGTCGCATCGACCTGCCGCCGAACCGCCGTCGCCTTGGCTACATCTTCCAGGAAGGCCGCCTGTTCCCGCATTACTCGGTCAGGGGCAACCTGCTCTACGGCGCCAAGCGCACCGATGCCGCCGCCTTCGACCGGATCATCGCGCTGCTCGGCCTCGGCGATTTACTGCGCCGGCGGCCGGGCGATTTGTCGGGCGGCGAGAAGCAGCGCGTCGCCATCGGCCGCGCCATCCTCGCCGAGCCGCGGCTGTTGCTGATGGACGAGCCGCTGGCGGCGCTCGACGCCGCGCGCAAGGAGGAAATCTTGCCCTTCATCGCCGCGCTGCGTGGCGCGCTCGACATCCCCGTGGTCTATGTCAGCCACGCCATGGACGAGGTTATCCGCCTCGCCGATACGCTGGTGCTGGTTGACGGCGGCAAGATCGCCGCCACCGGTACGGTCGAGGCGCTGACCAGCCGCATCGACCTGCGGCCGCTGACCGGCCGGTTCGAGGCCGGCGCCGTGATCCGCACCGTGCTACGCGGCCACGACAAGGCCTATGGCCTGAGCGAGCTCGCCTTTCCCGGCGGGCGGCTGCGCGTGCCGCATATCGACTTGCCGCTCGGCACGAGCCTGCGCCTGCGCATCCACGCGCGCGACGTCGTACTGGCGGCGGCGGCGCCGCAGGGTCTCTCGATTCGCAACGCCTTCGCCGGCAAGGTGATCGAGATCTCGCCCGACAACGGGCCCTTGGTCGATCTGCGCCTCGACATCGGCACGCCGGCGGAGCCCGTAATGCTGTGGGCGCGCATCACCCAACGCGCCCTCGCCGATCTGCGGCTCGAAATCGGCAGCAAGGTGCATGCCTTGGTCAAAACGGTGGCACTCGAGCGGCCGAGTCCTGGCGGCGGTCGCGGCATCAGCGAGGCGCACGAGGCGGTTTAAGCCCGGATTCCCGCGGGAAATTCGCTAAAATCCGTCTCGATTCCAGCGCATCGGCCGGGGTGATTAACACACGCTCAAGACAATACATGGCAAAGTGAGCCATTCACGATCCTTCGGACGCCGAGGGACACCACACGATGGCCGGAACCTTGTCGCAAAAAGACACCGCCGAATTCGACGAGTTGTGGCGCATCCGTCAAGCCGCTGAGCGCGAGGCGCGCGAGATGGAAGACCGCCGCGCCTACGAGCGCCGGAACGTCTTCTGGAAGGCGCGCATGGTCCTGCCCGAGGGCGCGATCAACTGCGTCGTCTACGACCTGTCGATGGGCGGCGCGCGCGTGCGGCTCGTCGCGCAGTTGCAAAAGCAACAGCGCGTGCGGCTCGACATCGAGAAGCTCAGCCCGCTCAATGCCGAGGTGGTCTGGCTCGGCATCGGCATGATCGGCATCCGCTTCACCGACGATCCGGCGTTCATCGGCCGTACGCTCGGCCCGCTGCTCGCTGGCGGAACGCCTCAGGGCGCACCGTAAAGCTTCCGGGCGCGTTTCTCGAACGCGCCCACCATCCGCTTCACCGCCTCGGTGAAGACGGTCTCGACAATTCCCGTCAGGACGCGCGAGCGGAATTCGAAATCCACGTGGAAGTCGATCAGCGTGACGCCGTTTTGCGGTATGAACTTCCAGTGGTTCTCGAGATACTTGAACGGCCCTTCGGCGTATTCGACGTCGATGCGATCGGGCCTATAAAGGTGAACTCTCGATGTAAACCGCTCGCGCACCATGCGCCAGCCGATCAGCAAGTCACCGAGGATGTAGTCGCCGCGGCGCTCGCGCACGCGGGCGCCAACGCACCACGGCAAGAATTCGGGATAACGCTCAATGTCGGCGACGAGATCGAAAAGCCGCTCCGCCGTGTAAGGCAGAAGCCGCTGCTCGGCATGCGTCGGCATCGGGCTATTGTGCGCGCGCGAGCCGGGCGGCGCGAGCGGCGCGGAGCTTGAGGAAATCGTCGCCGGCGAAATAGGACGAGCGCGTCAGCGGTGACGCCGAAACCATCAGGAAGCCCTTGGCGAAAGCCTGTGCCTTCAGTTCCGCGAATTCGGCGGGCTCGATGAAGCGCGCCACCGCGTGATGCTTGAGCGTCGGCTGGAGATACTGACCGACGGTGAGGAAATCGACCTCGGCGGCGCGCAGATCGTCCATGACGGCGTACACCTCGTCGAGGGCTTCCCCGAGACCAACCATGAGTCCCGACTTAGTGAACATCGCGGGATCGAGCCGCTTTACCTGTGCAAGCAAGGCAAGCGATGCTTCGTAACGCGCGCCCGGCCGCACGTCGCGGTAGAGCCGCTTCACGGTTTCGAGATTGTGGTTGTAAACGTCGGGCTTGGCGGCAACGACTGCCCCAATGGCGCCATCTTTCTTGAGGAAATCGGGCGTCAGCACTTCGATCGTGGTCGTCGGCGCGGCGCGCCGGATCGCCCGGATGGTATGGACGAAATGGCCGGCGCCACCGTCCGGCAGGTCGTCGCGGTCGACCGAGGTGACGACGATGTGATGGAGGCCGAGCTTGCCGACCGCTTCGGCGACGTGCTCGGGCTCGTGCGGATCGAACGCGACGGGCCGGCCGGTCGCGACGTTGCAGAAGCTGCAGGCGCGGGTGCAGACCGCGCCCAGGATCATCACCGTCGCGTGCTTTTCCTTCCAGCACTCGCCGATATTGGGACAGGCCGCTTCCTCGCACACGGTGTTGAGCTTGAGCGCCCGCATCAGGTCGCGCGTCTCCCGATATTCGCGCGATACCGGCGCCTTGACGCGAATCCACGAAGGCTTAGGCGGCGACGGCTGATCGGACTTGCGCGCCTTCTCGGGGTGGCGCAGCGCGGCGCTCATGGCGTCAGATGTGGAGGGCGCGGCCATAGGCTTCAAGCACCGCCTCGTGCATCGTCTCCGACAGCGTCGGATGCGGGAAGATGGTCTCGATCAGCTCCTGCTCGGTGCTTTCGAGCGTCTTAGCGATGGCGTAGCCCTGGATCAGCTCCGTCACCTCGGCGCCGATCATGTGCGCGCCCAGAAGCTCGCCGGTCTTGGCGTCGAACACCGTCTTGATCAGGCCTTCGGGCTCGCCGAGCGCAATTGCCTTGCCGTTGCCGATATAGGGGAAGTGGCCGACCTTGACCTGGTAGCCGGCGGCCTTGGCCGCCTTCTCGGTCAGGCCGACACTCGCCACCTGCGGCATGCAATAGGTGCAGCCTGGCACATTCTTGACGTCGAGCGGATGCGCGGTGTTGAGGCCGGCGATGTGCTCGACGCACAGCACGCCTTCGTGCATCGCCTTGTGCGCCAACCAGGGCGAACCGATGACGTCGCCGATGGCATAAACCCCAGGCTCGCCGGTCGCGCACCACGGATCGACGACGATGTGCGTCTTCTCGACCTTCACCTTGGTGCCTTCGAGGCCGATGTTCTCGACGTTGCCGACGATGCCGATGGCCAGAATCACCCGTTCGGCCTTGATCTCGAAGCTCTTGCCTTGCGCCTCGACGGTGGCGGTGACGTCGTTGGCGCCTTTCTTGAGCGCCTTGACCGTCGCCGAGGTGTGAATCTTCATGCCCTGCTTCTCGAAGCTCTTGCGCGCGAAGGTCGAAATCTCCTCATCCTCCACCGGCAGGATGCGATCGAGAACCTCGACCACCGTCACCTCGCAGCCGAGATTGCAATAGAAGCTGGCAAACTCGATGCCGATCGCTCCCGAGCCTACCACGAGCAGCGACCTGGGCATGGTCGGCGGGATCATCGCCTCCTTGTAGGTCCACACCAGCTTGCCGTCGGGCTCGAGGCCGGGCAGCGAACGCGCCCGCGCGCCGGTGGCGAGGATAATGTGCTTGGCGGCGAGGTCGGCGCTGGTTTTGCCGCTGACCTTGACCTTGCCCTTCCCGGCCAGCACGCCGCTGCCGTCGAATACCGCGATCTTGTTCTTCTTCATCAGGAAGCCGACGCCGGACGACAGTTGGCCCGCCACCTTGCGCGAACGCTCGACGATCTTTTTCAAGTCGAACGAGACGTCCTTAGCGCTGAAGCCGTAATCGCCAAGATGATGAAGCAGGTACGAAATCTCGGAGCAGCGTAACAGCGCCTTGGTCGGGATGCAGCCCCAGTTGAGGCAGATGCCACCCAGATGCTCGCGCTCGACCACCGCGGTCTTCATGCCGAGCTGGGCCGCGCGGATGGCGGCGACGTAGCCGCCCGGGCCGCCGCCGATGACAATCACGTCGAAAGAGGTGTCGGCCATGCGTTCTCCTAGATCAACTGCGCCGCCGGCGCCTCGATCAGCTTCTTGAAGGCTTGCAGCCACACCGCGCCTTCGGCGCCGTTGAGCACGCGATGGTCGCAGCCGAGCGTGCAGGTCATGACGTGAGCGACCGCGAGGCCGCCGTTGCGCGCCACCGGCCGCTCCTCGCCGACGCCGACCGCGAGGATGCAGGCCTGCGGCGGATTGATGACCGCGGTGAACTCGCGCACGCCGTACATGCCAAGATTGGAGATCGAAAAGGTGCCGCCCTGGAACTCGGACAGCTTGAGCTTGTTCTGGCGCGCGCGGGTACCGAGATCGCGCATCTCGGCGGCGATCTGCGGCACGCGCTTCTGATCGGCGTTCCTGACGATCGGCGTGATCAGGCCGTCGTCGAGCGCCACTGCGACGGCGATGTTGACCTCGTTCCAGCGCAGAATCGCGTCGTCGGTGAACGAGGCGTTGGCCAGCGGCACCTGACGCAGCGTCAGCGCCGCGGCGCGGATGACGAAATCGTTGACCGAGACCTTGAGTCCGGCGGCGTCGTTGATCTCCTGCCGCGCCTTGAGCAGCGCGTCGATCTCGCAATCGATTGTAAGAAAAAAGTGCGGCGCGTGCGCCATCGATTCCGCCATGCGCGTGGCGATGACGCGGCGCATCGCCGTGAGCGGAATCTCGGTGAAGGAGAGATTGCCGAACTCGGTGACGATGCGCTCTTTATGGAAGCTCGGCGCGTGAGCGGCGGGCGCGCCGCCGCTGGTCATCGCTGCTTCAACGTCGGCCTTGACGATGCGGCCGTGCGGCCCGCTGCCGCGCAAATTGCCGAGATCGAGCCGAGCGTTACGCGCCAGCCGCCGCGCCAGCGGACTCGCGAAGACGCGGCC
>JBOHLS010000013.1:0-81004 GCA_050729835.1 Allostellaceae bacterium
CCGGCATCGGCATGGCGGCCGCCGACATCCCCAAGGCGCTCGAGCCCTTCGGCCAGATCTCCAACGCCATGACCCGGGCACACGAGGGCACCGGCCTGGGATTGCCCCTCTCCAAGAGCCTGGTCGAGCTCCACGGCGGCCAGTTCTCGATATCCAGCAAACCCGGCGCCGGCTCGACCGTCACCGTCACATTGCCGGCCGAACCGGCGGCGCCTACCGCCGACTTACGCGGCGTCGCCTAGCGGCTCAGGCTTTGGTCAAAATCAGCGAATAGCGCGGATCGGCCACGAGGCACTCGGCTTCCGGCAGGCTCAGCTCTTTGCGCACGATGTTGGTACCCTGGACCATGGCGACCATCTTGTAGGTCGCATGGCGTCGGCTCATGCCTTCGCGGCCCATGCCGCAATCCGACGACACGATCAGCCGCTCGGCCGGGACGTGCTTAAGCGCCTCGCGGATGATCGCGGCGACCTGATCCGGCCGCTCGACCTGCAACGTGTGGTGGTCGATGACGCCAATGACGATCTTCTTGTCCTTGATGATCTCGCCGATCGCCTTGAGGTCGCCGGTGCCGGAGGAGCAGGTCTCGAAGGTCAGAGCGTCGGCATCAACCTGGGCGAGCGCCTCGAGCGTCGGCTGGTAGCTCTGCACGTCGCGGAAGATGCGTTGCTGCGACGGGTTGCCCCAGCAGGTGTGGCACCACACCTCGGTCTTGCCGCGCAGGCCCTTCACCGTCGCGTTGAAGAGCGTGACTAACTCGGCCGTGCCGAGCTTGCCGAAGGTCGGTCCGCGCGCCGGCACCATGTGGATTTGCGGCTCTTCCATCTGAATGACCGGACAGCCGGCGTCGGCGAGGTCGTTGAGCTCCTCGTTGAGCGCCTTGCTGAGCGCCAGGGTGCGCTCGACCGGGTCCTTGTAGTGCTCGTCGACCAGGCCCATCGCCAGCAGTTCGGGCGTGATGGTGCCGAACTTGACCGGCTTTCGGGTCATGCGCTGGGCGACGCGCCACATCGCCGCGTATTGCAAATCGCCGCGGCCAATCGGTCCGATCACCTTGGGCAAAACGCGCGCCTCGAGGAAGTCGTGCAGGATATGGCCGCGCGGGAAGGGCACGGCTCCCACGCTGTATCGCGTCGGCTTGGGCGCGCGATCGAAACCCGCCATGTGCGAGGGCGCATAGCTTTGCCAGCTCATGCCGCCGACTTGCTCGTCGTAATGCGCGTCGCCGTCGGTGACGATGTCGAGGCCGGCGATCTCCTGCGCCCGCAGGAAGACCGAGACCGCGTCCTCGTATTGCTCGCGGTGGCGCGAATGGGCCATCGCCTCGAGAAAGGTCTGGCTGCCCAGCACCGCGTCGTACCAGGCCGGCCGCGGCAGCGAGCCGATGATCGAGGTCGGCAGAACGACGTTCGCGGATGCCTTGTGCATGCGGTCCTCCCCTGGCGTCTTATCAGGCGCGCTCGAGCCGCAGTCTAGCGGAACCGCGGCGACGCCCAACCCGCAAATTGGCCCACCGATTCAGGCGACGGGCACGGTGGGATGTGGCATAGAGAGCGGGAATGCGACTCTCTTTCCACGGCGCGGATCGCGACGTCACCGGTTCGTGTCATCTCATCGAGGTTGCCGGCAAGCGCGTGCTGATCGATTGCGGCATGCTCCAGGGCAGCCGCGAGCTCGACGCCGAGAACGCCGCGCCGTTCGGCTTCGATCCGAAGACGATCGATATCTTGTTGCTGACCCACGCGCATCTCGACCATTGCGGCCGGTTGCCGCTGCTTTACCGCCGGGGTTTCCGCGGCGAGGCGATCGCCACCGCGGCGACACGCGAGTTGGCGCGTCTCGTGATCGCCGACGCGGCGCACATCCAGGACGAAGAGATGCAGCGGCGGGCACGGGCGCGCAACAGGGTGGCGTTGAACGGCTTGGGCAGGTAGTCGACCGCACCGAGCTGGATGCAGCGCACGATGCTGTCGATCTCGTTGAGGGCCGAAACGACGATGACCGGAAGCTCGTGCAGCCGTCCGGCCGCTCGCAGGCGTTCGAGCATCTGATAGCCGTCGAGGTTCGGCATCATCACGTCGAGCAGGACGAGATCGAACGGCTCGCGCGCGATGCGCTCGAGCGCTTCGGCGCCGTCGGCCGCGGTGGCGATCTCGGCAAAGCCTTCGCGCCGCAGCCGGCGGATCAAAAGCTGGCGGTTGTCCTCGATGTCGTCGACGACCAGGATGCGCTCGGCGCGCGCCGCCGCGTCCGCTCCGGATTTGCCGTCAGGCGCCGTCGAATCCACCCCCGCCCCCGCGAAAGCGGCAGCCTAGGTCAAAGGCGGAGTCGCGGGCAACCGCCGCCGCGTCATTCGGCGGGCGATGGGGCCTGGCTGCGGCCGAACGCGACGCCCCTCGCCTCGGGGCCGAATACGGTCAGCAGCGCGATCACGATCGCAACGCTGCCGGCGACCAGCGCCAGCGCCAGGCCGTAATTCCCGCCGTTGGCGGTCGCGACCTCGGCCTGGATTGTGGCGTTGGCCGCCGCCAGGAGGTTGCCGAGCTGATAGACGAAGCCGGGGAAGGTGCCGCGGGCGGCACCGGGTGACAGCTCGTTGAGATGAACCGGGATCACGCCCCAGGCGCCCTGCACCATGATCTGCATCAGGAACGCGCCCAACGCGAGCATCGCCGCCGAGCTCGAAAACGCCCACAACGGCAGGATCGGCAGCGACAGCAGCGCGCAGATCACAATCATACGCCGCCGGCCGATCTTCTCCGACAGCGCGCCGCAGACGATGCCGCCGATGATCGCGCCGATGTTGTAGACGACGGCGATGGCGCCGACGGCGTGCGGCGAAAGGTGGTGTTCGACCTCGAGGAACGTCGGGTAAAGGTCCTGCGTGCCGTGGCTGAAGAAGTTGAAGGCGGCCATCAGCACGACGGCATAGAGGCCGAGGCGCCAATGCGACTTGAGTACCGCGACGGTGCCGCCTTGCGCCTGCCGGCCGGGTTGCCAGCTCGGCGATTCCGGCACCTTGCGGCGGATGTAGAATACCAGCAGCGCCGGCACGACGCCGACCATGAACATGCCGCGCCAGCCGATCACGCTGAACAGCGCGCCATAGACGATCGAGGCGACGAAGTAGCCCGCCGGGTAGCCCGATTGCAGCAGGCCGGAAACGATGCCACGCGCCTTGGGCGGAATCGTTTCCATCGTCAGCGAGGCGCCGACGCCCCATTCGCCGCCCATGGCGACGCCATAGAGCGCGCGTAGCACCAGCAGCGCCGCCAGGTTGGGCGCGAAGCCGGAGGCGAACTCGATGGCCGAATAGCACACCACGTCGACCATCAGCGTCGGCCGGCGGCCCCAGCGGTCGGCGGCGCGGCCGAAGATGAACGCGCCGATCGGCCGCATTGCGAGCGTCAGCAGCAACGCCACCGTGACCGCGGCGATCTGGGTGTGGAACTCGCCGGCAATGTCTTTGAGCACGAAGACCAGGAGGAAATAATCGAAGGCGTCGAGCGTCCAGCCGAGGAAGCTGGCGATCACGACGTTCCGCTGTTCGCTGGTCCAGCCTTCGAGCGCTTCGATGCGCATGCGTGCTCCTTATCGAATATCAAGACCAAATATCAAGGCCACCGCCGTCCAAAGGTTCCGGCCTTGGCGCGGCCGCGACGGGCCGATATTCTCGCGCCAGTCATCGCGGGAGCGTCGCTTGGCGTTGCGTATCGTCACCGGCAACTATGGCCTGACGCGGGCCTTGAAGGATGACCCCGCGGCGCGCGGCAAGCTCGACCTCGAATTCGTCGCGTTCGATTCGATCCCGGCGGCGATGCGCCGCATGGTGCGCGATCTCGAATTCGACGTCTGCGAGATGGCGCTGACGACGTATCTGTGCGCGCGCGCCGCCGGCAGGCCGATCACGGCAATTCCGGTCTTCGTCACGCGCAACTTCCACCATTGGGCGGCGTTCCGTCACATCGATACCGGCATCCAGGCACCCAAGGACCTCGAGAGTCGACAGGTCGCGGTCAACCGCGGCTACACCGTCACTACCGGCCTGTGGATCCGCGGCGCGTTGCAGCACGAATACGGCGTCGACCTCGATCGCATCACCTGGCTGCCGACCGACGAGGAGCACGTCGCCGAATACCGCGCGCCGCCGAACGTCGATTACCGGTTCCGCGGCCATTCAGTCGAGGAGCTGATGCTCAAGGAAGGCGTCAGCGCCGCCATCGGCGACGTGCGGTCGAACGCGCCCGAGATCAAGCCGCTAATCTGCGATGCGCGCGAGGCGGGCTTCGCCTATTATCGCAAGACCGGCATCTATCCGATCAACCACATGATCACGCTGAGCCAGCAAGCGCTGGTGGCGCGACCGAGCCTGGCGCGCGAGTTGTTCGACGTGTTCAAGGCGGCGAAGGCGGCGTACCTGAAGCGGCTCGGCACTGGCGGCGACGGCTCTGCAGCCGACCAGGCGGCATTGGCGCTCAAGGCCGTGGTCGGCGACCCGTTTCCCTATGGCGTCGCTGCCAACCGCGCGGCGCTCGAAGCGGCGACGCAATTCTGCGTCGAGCAGCACATGACACGCGACAGGCTCGCGGTCGAGAAGCTGTTCGCGCCGGATACGCTGACGCTCGCCTGAGCCTCAGGCGATCGCTGGGACCTTGAGCCGCGGAAACACCTTGCGGGAGTTGCCCGAATAGATTTTGGCCTTGTCGGCGGCGGACAGGTTCGCCGCGTCGATGTAGCGCTTGGTGTCGTCGTAATAGTGCCCGGTCTCGGGATCGATGCCGCGCACCGCGCCGACCATTTCCGAGGCGAATAGGATGTTGTCGGCGGGCACGACCTTGAGCAGCAGGTCGATGCCCGGTTGATGGTAGACGCAGGTGTCGAAATAGACGTTGTTGAGCAGCAGCTCCTTGAGCGGCGGCCGCTTCATGTCCTGCGCCAGGCCGCGATAACGGCCCCAATGATAAGGCGCCGCGCCGCCGCCATGCGGGATGATGAATCGGAGCGTCGGGAAGTCCTTGAACAAATCCGAGGTCAGAAACTGCATGAACGCCGTCGTGTCGGCGTTGATGTAATGCGCACCGGTAGTGTGGAAATTCGGATTGCACGACGAGCTGACATGCACCATCGCCGGCACGTCGAGCTCGACCAGCTTCTCGTAGAGCGGATACCACCATTTGTCGGTTAGCGGCGGATCGGTCCAGCGCCCGCCCGAGGGGTCGGGGTTGAGGTTGCAGCCGACGAAGCCCAGCTGCGTGATGCAGCGCTCGATCTCGGCGATTGAATTCTTGGGCGGCACGCCGGGAAATTGCGGCAGCATGCCGACGCCGATGAAGTTGCCGGGAAACAGGCAGCAGACGCGATGAATCGTGTCGTTGCAAAGCCGCGCCCAGTCCTGGCTGGTGGCCTCGCTGCCCAAATGATGTGCCATCGCCGAGGCGCGCGGCGAGAAAATGGTCGCGTCGGTGCCGCGCTCGCGTTGCAGCTTGAGCTGCGCCTGCTCGATGCCGACGCGGATCGCGTCGTCGGGGATCGCGAGCGTGTCGGGTGCCGGCAGCTTGGCTTTGTCCTTTGCCGCCGCCAGCTGCCGCTCGCGGAAGGCTTCGAGTGCCTTCGGCGCGGTGGTGTAATGGCCGTGACAGTCGATGATCATCGCCGCAGATGCTAGAAACCGCCTCTTTGCTTGTCAAACCGCGTCGCTGCTAGGATGCGCGGCCTGAAAAGGGGAGGAACGATGGCTGACATTCTGCGTCTCAACGGCGTGATCCGCGCGCTGGAACAGGGGCAGCCGACCTTCACCGCCTTCACCATCGCCGATGTCGAGAACGCGCTCGCTTTCAGCCAGGCGAAATACGACGGCGTCGTCTTCGAGATGGAGCACAATCCCTGGGACATCCGCATGCTGCGCGATTGTCTCCAATACATGCTCAACCGCCGCCAGATCGCCGAGGCGAAATCGGTCGCGCCCGCGGTCACGCCGCTGGTGCGGATTCCACCCAACGGCGGCGAGCTGAGCCAGGTTTTCGCCAAGCAGGCGCTCGACCTCGGCGTCTACGGCATCGTCTGGCCGCACATCTCGACGGTGGAGCAGGCGCGCAACGCGGTCGCCGCCTGCCGCTATCCGCGACTCAAGACCGCGCCGCTCTACGAGCCGGCCGGGCTGCGCGGCGACGGCCCGACCGCGGCGGCGCGCTATTGGGGCTTGACGCAACAGGAATACTATACGCGTGCCGACGTCTGGCCGCTCAATCCGAAGGGCGAAATCTTCGTCATCCTGATGATCGAGGACACCGAAGGCATCCACAACCTCGACGCCATCCTGGCGCAGGTGCCCGGCATCGGCGCGATACTCACCGGTGAAGGGGACCTCAGCCAGGAGCTTGGCGTGCCGCGGCAATACGAGCATCCCGAGGTGCTGAAGCACATGGCGCAGGTGATCGCCACTTGCCGCAAGCACAAGGTGCCGGTCGGCCATCCGCACGTCGACGCCGCGAATGTCGAGCGCGTGCTGAAGGAGGGCTACCGCTTCCTGATGGCGGCGCCGACGCGCGGCTATGCCGCACTCGAAAAAGGCAAGCAACTCGCCGGGCGGAACTAGGTTGGAGGAGGGACCATGACCAAGCCGGTCGTCATCACCGTCGCGATCACCGGAGCGGTGCCGAAGAAAGCGGATTCGCCGGCCGTGCCGGTGCAGCCCGCCGAGCAGATTGAGGCGACGCACGAGGCCTTCGAGGCCGGGGCGTCGTTGGTCCACATCCATGTCCGCAACCCGGACGAAAACTCGTCGTCCGACCCGGCGCTGTTCGCCGCGGTCCAGGCGGGCGTGCGCAAGCACTGCCCCGGCATGATCGTCCAGTTCTCGACCGGCGGCCGCGGCCGCAACCAGAACGAGCGCGCAAGCTCGCTCGTCCATCGCCCCGACATGGCCTCGCTGGCCACCGGCTCGGTGAATTTTGCGACGCAGGTCTACGAGAACACGCCGCAGCTGATCGACAGCATGGCGACGACGATGCGCGATCTCGGCATCAAGCCCGAGATCGAGGCTTTCGATCTGGCGATGCTCTACAACGCCAAGGCGCTGGTCGATCGCGGGCTGCTCAAGCCGCCGGTGCACATCCAGTTCGTGCTCGGCATCCCGAACGCGCTGCCGGCGCGGCGGCAGGTGCTCGAATTCCTGATCGCCGAGCTTGCCGACATCATGCCCGGCGCGACCTGGACGGCTGCCGGCATCGGCCGCCACCAGCTCGATGTCAACCGCTGGTGTCTCGAACTTGGCGGCCATGTCCGCACTGGGCTCGAGGACAACCTGCGCTTTGACAAGACGCGGCTGGCCAAAAGCAACGCCGAGCTGGTCGCCCGTGTCGCCGGCATCTGCGGCGAATACGATCGCCAGCCGGCGATGTCGACGGAGGCGCGCCAGATTCTCGGCCTGGCGCCGGCGTCCTAGCGGCCGGCGGCCGTCTAGGCGCCGCGCGGAGCCACGTTGTTCATCGTGCGGGTCGGCTTGCCGTCGAGGAAAGCGCGGATGTTCTCGACCGCCTGGCCATAGATCAGGCGATAGTTCTCGGCGGTGACGTAGCCCAGATGCGGCGTCACCAGCAGGTTGTCGAGCGCCAGTAGCGGGTGGCCGGCGGGCAGCGGCTCGCGGTCGTAGACGTCGAGTGCCGCGCCGGCGATGCGCCGCGCCTTCAGCGCCGCGATCAGCGCCGCCTCCTGCACAATCGGTCCGCGCGAGGTGTTGACGAGATAGGCGCCCGGCTTCATCCGGTCGATCTCGGCCGCGCCTATTAGCCCGCGCGACCGATCGCCGAGCACGAGATGGATGGTGACGAAATCCGCCTGGCTGAACAGCTCGTCCTTGGTCACCAGCGCCGCGCCGACCTCCTGGGCGCGCGCAGCCGTCAAATTCGGGCTCCAGGCGACGATTTTCATGCCGAAGGCGCCGCCGATCCGCGCCATCAGGCTGCCGAGCCGGCCGAGGCCGACCACGCCCAGGATCTTGCCGTGCAAGCCGATGCCGAGGGTCGATTGCCAATGGCCGCGCTTCAGCGCCGCAAATTCCTGCGGAATCTTGCGCGCCAGCGCGACGATCAAGCCCCACGCCAGCTCCGCCGTCGGTGTGCCGAGGGTGTCGGTGCCGCAGACCTGAATGCCGCGCGCCGTGGCTGTCGCGACGTCGATCGACGCGTTCTTCATGCCGGCGGTGACGATGAGGCGCAGATTGGGCAGGCACTCGATCAGCGTTTTCGGAAACAGCGTGCGCTCGCGCATGAGCACGACGCATTCGAACGTATGCAGGCGCCGGGCAAGGATGTCGGGATCCGCGACATGATCGGGAAAGGTCTCGACCTGGATGCCGGGCTCGAGGCTTTTCCAATCGGCGAGCGCCAGCGCCGAGCGCTGGTAATCGTCGAGCACCGCCACCTGCATCATCGGACCGCCTCCTGGGTCTTCGTTTAGCATCTCGGCGGTTGACAGTGAACCGCCGCGGCGGCCAAAGCTAGGTCGGGAGGCGCGATGGCCGGACCGCTCGACGGGATTCTGGTGGTGACGCTGGAGCAGGCGGTGGCGGCGCCGTTATGCAGCTGCCGCCTGGCCGATGCCGGCGCGCGGGTCATCAAGATCGAGCGGCCGGAAGGCGACTTCGCGCGCTTCTACGATCGCGCCGCCAAGGGCCAATCGGCGCATTTCGTCTGGCTCAATCGCGGTAAGGAATCGATCGCGCTCGACATCAAGGCGCCGGCGGACAAGGCTCTGCTCGGCCGGATGATCGCCCGTGCCGACGTCTTCATCCAGAATCTGGCGCCGGGCGCGGCGGCGCGCGCCGGCTTCGATCCGGCGGTGCTGCGTCGCGCGTATCCGCGCCTGATCGTCTGCTCGATCTCGGGCTACGGCGAGAGCGGCCCTTATCGCGACATGAAATCCTACGATCTGCTGATTCAGGCGGAGACCGGCCTGGCCTCGATCACCGGCTCGCCCGAGGCGCCCGGTCGCGTCGGCGTGCCGGTGTCCGACATCGCCGCCGGCCTCAATGCCCATGCCGCGATCCTTGAGGCGCTCTACGCCCGCGCGCGGCACGGCGCCGGCGCCGCGCTCGAGATTTCGCTGTTCCAAGCCACCGCCGAATGGCTGTCGGTGGCGCTGATTCAGCAGGCGGACGGCCACCCGCCGCGCCGCCTCGGCGTCCACCATCCGTCGATCGCGCCCTACGGCGCCTTTGTTGCCGCCGACGGCAAGGCAATCGTCGTCGCGATCCAGAACGAGCGCGAATGGCAGCGCTTCTGCGCCAAGATCCTGGGCGATGCGGCACTGGCGCGCGATCCGCGCTTTGCCGATGGCCCAAGCCGGGTGGCGAACCGCCCGGCGCTCGAAGTGCTGGTGGCGGCCGCGTTCAAGCGCGAACCGCGCGCCAGCCTGACGGTGCGGCTCAAAGCCGCCGGCATCGCCTTCGGCAATCTCAACACGCTCGACGATTTCGCCGGCCACCCGGCGCTGGCGACCGTCGCAGTCCCCACCGAAAGCGGCACAGTCGCCGTCGCGCTGCCGCCGGGGCGGCGCGCGGCCGACATAGCGGACCGCCCAGTGCCGCGCCTCGACCTACACGGCACCGGCTTGCGTCGCGAATTCGCCTGATCCCTTATCTTGGCATTTGTGCGTTGCAAAAATGGCAACTGTGATTGGGCTCGCGGCGTGGTCGTCCTGTGGCGAAATAACGCAGGAAAATCATGGCGCCGAAGTTCATCGCCGATGTTTTTGCATTGCATTGTGCGCCGCAATAGGCCATATATTGCAACGCGACACGGCCGTCGCCCGACGGCGTGTTGTACGTCTTCTAGGCGTTTCCTCCCTAAACTTGGGCCGCACCTTGGTGCGGCCCTTTTTCTTGGGCGATATTATACTTCGCAAACCACGGTCTGGAATGTTTCCGAGGATTAGCTTTGAGCTGTGGACTTGTTCAGGGTCACGGCGGCGCGAACGAGAGTTTTCAACGCTTCCTCGTCTATCTTCTCGCCCTCGTGGAGGTCAATGGCACGCCTTGTGTTGCCGTAAGGCAACCCGTTCGGCTTGGGTTCGGTTGCCGGCGCTGATGACGCAGAGCGGGTCTAGCGGCGTTTGAGAACGGCGGCTGCGTCGAGCCTGCTCTCGGAAAATTGAGCCAATTTTTCGAAGCGCGCAGCGATCGCCAGCAGTTCGACCTTGATCTCGCTGTGTTGTGTGCGTTGCGCGATCGCGCGCAACCGCACCGCTTCGGCGCGATAAAAAGAGGCCATCTCGACATCGACTGCGACCAAGACCCTGCCCCCGCAACCGTACGGTGCGACAGCATCGCCATGAATTTGACTATTCTGTGGCAACGTGCCGCCGCTGCGCGCTCAGGCCGATTCCGCTGCCGCTTTGGGCAAGGTTGCGGCGCCGGCGCCGAGCGGCCGCTGCATCAGCACGCTGTCGACCCAGCGCCCGAACTTGAACCCGACTGCCGGCTGCGCGCCGATGTGGACGAAACCGAGCGTCTCGTGCAGGTGGATCGAAGCGAGGTTGCCGCTGTCGCCGATGACCGCCACCATCTGGCGATAGCCCAGCGCGTCGCAACGCTCGACGAGCCGCGCCAGCAAGGCGTGACCGATGCCGCGCCGGGCGGCGTCCGGTGCGACGTAGATCGAATCCTCCAGAGTGTAGCGATAGGCCGAACGGGTGCGGTAGAGCCCAGCATAGGCATAGCCGAAGACGCGGCCGCCCGCGACCCCGACGAGGAACGGTAACCCCAACGCCAGAACGGCTTCGCGCCGCTGGCGGATCTCCTCGACCGACGGCGGCGTCTCCTCGAACGAGCCCAGCCCGAAGCGCACGTGATGGGCATAGATCGCGGCAATGGCCTCTGCGTCGCTGGGCGCCGAATCGCGCAGCGTGAACCGGAATTCGGCGGCGGCGCTCATGCCGGCCGCAGGATCTCCGGATCGATGGCGGAAAGGGCTTCGGCCAAGTCGCGCATGTCCTCGCCCAGCCGGGCGAGGAACGGCTTACGCTCGAAGCTCCGCTCGTCCATGTAAAGCGCCCGATTGATCTCGATCTGGAGGCAATGGTTGCCGGCGGCCGGCCGGCCGTAATACGCCGTGGTGAAGCCACCGGCATAAGGTGCATTGAGCGCCGTCGAGTAGCCCTTGGCCTTGAGAACGCGGTGCGCGGTTGCCGTGATCGCCGGGTGGCACGACGTGCCGTGACAGTCGCCGAGCACCATGTCGGCGCGCGCCGAGCGGTCGCGCCGGTCGCAATCGCCGCTGGCTGAGGGCATCGAGTGGCAATCGAGCAGGATCGCGAAGCCATAGCGCTCCTGCGTGGCGTCGAGCAGCCGCTGCAACGTCCGGTGGTACGGCCGGTAGAGCGTCTCGATGCGCTGGGCCACCTCGCTAAATCGGAGCTTGCGGGCGTAGATCTCCTCGCCCGAGGCAACCACCCGGGCGATGGTGCCGAGGCCGACGCGCACCCGCGGCGAATGGCAGTTGACGAAATTCGGCAGCAAGTCCTCGAACATCGTCGGATCGAGCTCGAACGGCTCGCGGTTGACGTCGACATAGGCGCGCGGAAAGCGGGCCCGGAGCAGCGGCGCGCCCAGCGCCGGCGTCGCGCCGAAAATCTCGTCGACGAAGCTGTCTTCGGAGCGTCGCAGGGTCAGCGCGTCGAGCCGCGAGGCGGCGAGGAACTCGACCGGATAGTCCGCCCCGCTATGCGGTGAAGCCAGGACCAGCGGCACCGCCTGTCCGCCATTGGCGAGCACCTCGACCGGTTCAGCCGCCGTCACCAAGCCGTGCATACCGGTAAGATTAACGAGGAAGGGGCGATCCTGTCACGCGCGAAGCGGCCTTTTTCCGTGGAAAACCGCCGACTCTGGCCATCCGGTGGGCGGTAAACCGTTCGTTTAAGTCTGCTCCCGTATCCTCCCCCACCGGGGAACACCATGGCCCGCATCCTGCTCGCCGAGGACGACGACAGCATCCGCATCTTCCTGGCCCGCGCCCTACGCCGCGCCGGGCACGACGTCTGCGCCCTCGGCGACGGCGAGACCGCCCTGTCGTGGGTCAGCAACCATCCGATCGACTTGCTGCTGGCCGACGTGGTCATGCCCGGCGTGGACGGCATCGAGCTCGCGCGCCGCGCCAGTGACATGCATCCGCTGTTGCGCGTCATCTTCATCACCGGCTTCGCCGCCGTGGCGCTCAACGAGGCCGCCGCCTTGCCGCGCGATGCCGCGGTGCTGGCCAAGCCGTTTCACCTGCGCCAGCTCGTCGGCGAGATCGAACGGTTTCTGGCCGCCTGAGGCCGGCGGCCTGTCCTTGCCAACCGGTCGCGAATTGGTCTAAATCCGCCGTCGCGCGGGCGTGTAGCTCAGTGGGAGAGCACTTCCTTGACATGGAAGGGGTCGTAGGTTCAATCCCTGCCACGCCCACCATTTTTGCCGCGCAATGCCGATGAGCGGCGCGCCGTTTCCGCCGCGGCGTATCGTCTGTCTCACCGAGGAAACGGTCGAGACGCTTTATCTCCTGGGCGAACAGGACCGCATCGTCGGCATTTCGGGCTATACCGTGCGGCCGCCGCAGGCGCGGCGCGAGAAGCCGCGTGTCTCGGCCTTCAATTCCGCGAACATTGAGAAGATCGTCGCGCTCGAACCCGATCTGGTGCTGACCTTCTCGGATATCCAGGCCGGCATCGTCGCCGATCTGATTCGCCGCGGCATTGCCGTGCACGCGTTTAATCAGCGAACGCTGGCCGAGATCCTCTCCATGATCCGGACGCTGGGCGCTTTGGTCGGCGCCGACGCGCGCGCCGAGACGCTGGCTGCGTCGCTCGAGCAGCGGATCGCCGCGGCGCGGGAGGCGCGGCCGCCGCGCCGGCCGAAGATATTCTTCGAGGAGTGGGACGGTCCGCTGATCTCGGGGATCGGCTGGGTCTCGGAGCTGATCGAGGCCGCGGGCGGTGTCGACGTCTTTTCCGAGCTCGCGGCCGGTCGGGCCGCCAAGGATCGCGTCGTCGCGCCCGCCGACGTAGTGGCGCGCGCGCCGGACATCATCATCGGCTCGTGGTGCGGCAAAAAATTCTGTCCCGAGAAGGTCGCGGCGCGCCCCGGCTTCGACGCCGTGCCGGCGGTGCGCGCCGGCGCGTTGCACGAGATCAAGTCGTCGCTCATCCTGCAGCCGGGCCCGGCGGCGCTGACCGACGGTCTCGACACGCTGCGGCGGATTATCGCGGCCTGGGCCGGCTGAGCCCGTCACCAAACCGACTCGCAACCGGAATAATTCCGTCATCGCCGCGTGTTAGCTAGACGGCATGGTGAGTTTCGCGCTCGCGTCCGGGGAATAAACGGCGAGATGGATCATATCGACGGCATCCATCGCTACCGGTCGATCTGGATTTCCGACATTCATCTGGGCACGCGCGGCTGCAAGGCCGAGTTCCTCCTCGACTTCCTGCGCCACACCGATTCAGAATTCCTCTACCTCGTCGGCGACATCGTCGACGGCTGGCGCCTGCGCAAGAGCTGGTACTGGGCGCAAAGCCACAATGACGTGATCCAGAAGATCCTGCGCAAGGCGCGCAAGGGGACCAAGGTCTTCTACATCCCCGGCAATCACGACGAATGGCTGCGCAACTGGGTCGATCTGCCGCTCGGCGGCGTCGATCTGGTGCAGGACGCGCTGCACGTCACCGCCGATGGGTGGCGCCTGCTGGTGCTGCACGGCGACGATTTCGACGGCATCGTGCGTTATGCCAAGTGGCTCGCGCTGCTTGGCGACGGCGCCTACGAGCTGTCGCTCAAGCTCAACCACTACTACAACCTGGTCCGCCGCCGTCTCGGCTACCCGTACTGGTCGCTCTCGGCCTATCTCAAGAGCAAGGTCAAGAATGCCGTCCAGTTCGTCAGCGACTATGCCGACGCGATCGTCACCGAGGCGCGCCGCCGGCACGTCGATGGCGTCGTTTGCGGCCACATCCACCAGCCCGAGATCCGCACCATCGGCGGCGTCCTCTATTGCAACGACGGCGACTGGGTCGAAAGCTGCTCCGCCCTGGTCGAGCATGGCGACGGGCGGCTCGAAATCCTTCGCTGGGTCGAGTTCAACGCCCTCGATCCACTGCGACCGGTCGCCCGGGCGGAAAAGGCGTTCGAACCCGCCGCGTGAGAATCCTGATCGCCAGCGACGCCTGGTCGCCCCAGGTCAACGGCGTCGTTCGTACGCTCAAATCGATCCTACCCGAGCTCGGCACCATGGGTCACGCCGTGACGACCCTGACGCCCGACATGTTTTCGACCGTGCCGTGCCCGTTCTATCCCGAAATCCGGCTGGCCTTTGGCGCCTCGCGGCCCGTCGCTGCGCGGATCGAAGAGGCCGAGCCGGACGTGATACACATCGTCACCGAAGGGCCGCTCGGCTTCGCCGCGCGGCGCTGGTGCCTGGATCGCGATTTCGGCTTCACCACCGCTTACCATACCCGCTTTCCCGAATATCTTGCCGCGCGCTGCGCCATCCCGTCCTGCGTCACCTACGGCGTGTTGCGACGCTTTCATGCGCCGGCGCGCAGCATCATGGTCGCGACCGAATCGATGCGCGTCGCGCTTTCGGCCAAGGGTTTCCACAACCTGCGGCCGTGGAGCCGCGGCGTCGATCCGGGAAAATTCGATCCCGACCATCGTCAGGCGGATATCGGCTTCAAACGGCCGATTTTCCTCTCGGTCGGTCGCGTCGCGATGGAGAAGAACCTGCCGGCTTTCCTCGGTCTCGATCTGCCGGGCTCAAAGCTGGTGGTGGGCGAGGGGTCGCAGCTCGAGCGGCTCAAGCGCCGGTATCCCGACGCGCATTTTCTCGGCCGCGTCGAGAACGGTGCTCTGGCCCGGCTGAATGCCTCGGCCGACGTCTTCGTCTTTCCTAGCCGCACCGACACCTTCGGCTTGGTTCTTCTCGAAGCGCTTGCGTCCGGGTTGCCGGTGGCCGCGTTTGCCGTTCCGGGACCGGCCGACGTCGTCGGCGACAGCGGCGTCGGTGTGTTGAGCGAGGATTTACGCGCCGCGGCGCTGGCGGCGCTCGAAATTTCGCGCACCGCGTGCCGCGATCACGCGCTGCGCTTCACCTGGGCGCATTGCGCGCGCCAATTCGTCGAGCAGCTCACCGTCCGCAGCTGATGCGCGTGTACTGCCCGGTCCGCGGATCGTTGTAGGCGAGCGTGGCCGCCATCACCGTGCAGATGCTGTGCAGCGTCTCGGCGGTAAAGGCGTGCGGCGCCGCTCCGTGCGTATGGAAGCGGACATGCATGCGCGTCACGTGGTCGCCGGGCACCGGCATGAAGGGAATCGCCAGCGCCAACAAGAGCAAGAATGAAATCGCCAGATCGCGCCCGGCCGACCAGTTGATTTGCATGGGACCCCTCCCGTGCCTGCTGTACGAATTCTACGCCGCGGTGCAGCACGCCATCCCCCGGCGCCGCGGCCAAAGCGCTTTTTAGCTTGGGTTAACGGGGGCTTAGGCACGCACTGCGGGCGCGAAAGCCATAGCTTTGGCATGAATTGAGGCGGTAGGATGACGACGTTTCGCGCCGCGCTCGCCTCGTTTCCAGTCGCCGCCTAGAATGGTTGCGCCCGAGTCGTGCGCCTGGGGAATCCATTCCGAGTTGCCGCATGGACGAATTTTACCGCCTCAAGAGATTGCCGCCCTATGTCTTCGCTGAGGTCAACTCGCTGAAGGCGAAAGCGCGCGCGGAAGGCCGCGACGTCATCGATCTCGGCATGGGCAATCCCGACGGCGCCACGCCGCCGCACATCGTCCAGAAGCTGGTCGAGTCGGTACAGAACCCGCGCGCCCATGGCTATTCGGTGTCGCGCGGCATCATGGGCTTGCGCCGCGCCCAGGCGAAGTATTACGCGCGGCGCTTCGACGTCGAGCTCGATCCCGACCGCGAGATCATCGTCACGCTTGGCTCGAAGGAGGGTCTCGCCAACCTGGCGCAGGCGATTGCCGCGCCCGGCGACATCGTGCTGGTGCCGAACCCGTGTTATCCGATCCACGCCTTCGGATTCATCATGGCGGGCGCGTCGGTGCGCAGCGTGCCGATCGGTCCCGGCATCGATTTTCTCAAGGAGCTGAAGCAGGCGGTCGAGCAGAGCTCGCCGGCGCCCATTGCTCTGGTGCTCAATTTTCCCGCCAATCCGACGGCGCAGGTCGTCGATCTGGATTTTTACGGCGAGGTGGTCGAGTTCTGCCGTTCGCGCGGCATCTATCTGCTCTCCGATCTGGCCTATGCCGAGATCTATTTCGACGGCAATCCGCCGCCTTCGGTACTGCAGGTTCCGGGCGGGCGCGACATCGCGGTCGAGTTTACCTCACTCAGCAAGACCTACAACATGGCCGGCTGGCGCATCGGCTTCGCGGTCGGCAACGCGCGGCTGATCGCCGCGCTCTCGCGCATCAAATCCTATCTCGACTATGGCGCCTTCACGCCGATCCAGGTGGCGGCAACGGCGGCGCTCAACGGGCCGCAGGAGTGCATCAAGGAAATCCGCGCGCGCTACAAGAAGCGGCGCGATGTCCTGGTCGAAGGATTGCGCCAGGCCGGCTGGCCGATTCCGGCGCCGCCCGCCTCGATGTTCGCCTGGGCGCCGATCCCCGAGCAATTCCGCCAAGGCGGCACGCTGGCGTTCTCCAAGCTGCTGCTCGAGCAGGCCAATGTCGCAGTCTCGCCCGGAGTCGGCTTCGGCGAATACGGCGAGGGCTATGTCCGCATCGCGCTGGTGGAGAACGAGCAGCGACTCCGCCAGGCCACCCGCAACATCAAGCACTTCCTGTCCGGCCGGAACGCCGCCGGCGGCCGGCCTCGGGGCGAGAAAGTGCTGGTGGCGCCGGCGCGGGATTAAATTCCGCGAAAAGCCGGTCCGGCGGTTGACTCTGTCGCCAGTTCTCTCCTATTTTCTCGGCCTTCCGAAGGTTTATTGCAGCTCAGCCCCCATCATGAAAATCAAGAACTCGCTCAAATCGCTCAAGGCGCGCGACAAGAATTGCCGCATCGTGCGCCGCAAGGGCCGCGTCTACGTCATCAACAAGACCAATCCGCGATACAAAGCCCGACAGGGCTGACAGCCGCTGGTGCCGCCGTTTAAAAAAACCGCGCTTCGCCGCGGTTTTTTGTTGTTGGCAGGGGGGCTGCCCATGCCCAACATGGCCGCCATGCTGATGCCCGAGCCCGATGCCGCGGTGATCGCTCGCCGGAGCGCGATCGCGGACGACCTGCGCCGGCTTTGTGCCGCGTCGGATGCGGTCATCGAATCCGAGAACGAACGCCGCCCGTACGAGACCGACGCGCTCACCGCCTATCGGACGCTGCCGTTGCTGGTGGTGCTGCCGGTGACGACCGAGGAAGTGTCGCGGGTTCTGGCGTATTGCCACAAGGCGGCGCTCAAGGTGGTGCCGCGCGGCGCCGGCACCTCGCTGTCGGGTGGCTCCCTGCCGCTCGCGGACGGCATCGTCCTCGGGCTCTCCAAGTTGAACCGCATTCTCGAAATCGACTACGACAACCGCTGCGCCGTGGTGCAGCCGGGCGTCACCAACCTCGGCATCACCAACGCGGTGCAGCACGCCGGCTTCTATTACGCGCCCGATCCGTCGAGCCAGATTGCGTGCTCGATCGGCGGCAACGTCGCCGAGAATTCGGGTGGCGTGCATTGCCTCAAATACGGCCTAACCACCAACAATGTCCTCGGCATCGAGATGGTGCTGATCGATGGCACGGTCGTGCGTCTCGGCGGCAAGCATCTCGACAGCGGCGGTTACGACCTGCTCGGCGTGATGGTCGGGTCCGAAGGCCTCTTGGGCGTGGTGACCGAGGTCACGGTGCGACTGCTGCGCAAGCCGGCGACGGCGCGCGCCCTGCTGCTCGGATTCTCCTCGAACGAAAGCGCCGGCGCCTGCGTCGCCGCGATCATCGGTGCCGGCATCGTTCCCGGCGGCATGGAGATGATGGACAAGCTGGCGATCCACGCGGTCGAGGATTTCGTCCAGGCCGGCTATCCGCTGGACGTCGAGGCGCTGCTGATCGTCGAACTCGACGGCCCGCCGGCCGAGGTCGACCACCTGATCGACCAAGTGGAACAGATCGCCAGGCGTTGCGGCACGGTGTCGGTGCGCGTCTCGAACAGCGACGAGGAGCGTCTGACGTTTTGGGCCGGACGCAAAGCGGCCTTCCCGGCGGTGGGGCGCATCTCGCCCGATTATTATTGCGTCGATCCGACGATTCCGCGCGCCAAGCTACCCGACGTCCTGAGATACATGGCCGAGCTCTCCAAGAAATACGGCCTGCGCGTCGCCAACGTGTTCCACGCCGGCGACGGCAACCTCCACCCGCTGATCCTCTACGACGCCAACCGGCCCGACGATCTGGCGCGGACCGAGCGCTTCGGCGCCGACATCATGCGGTATTGCGTCGAAGTCGGCGGCTGTCTCAGCGGCGAGCACGGTGTTGGCGTCGAGAAGCGCGACCTGATGGGCAGCATGTTCGATGCGGCCGATTTGCAGCAGCAGCAGCGCCTCAAATGCGCGTTCGATCCCGCCGGCCTGCTCAACCCTGGCAAGGTCTTTCCGCAGCTCCATCGCTGCGCCGAGCTCGGCCGACTCCACGTCCACCACGGTCAGGTGCGCTTTCCCGACCTGCCGCGGTTCTGAGCCCGCGCGTGAGCCGGTTCCGCCCCGCCGACGAAAAGCAGCTGGTCGAGATCGTCTCGGCGGCGCTCGCCCATGAGGAGCCGCTCGAGGTCGTCGCCGGCGGCAGCAAGCGCGACCTCGGCCGGCCGCC
The DNA here is from genome assembly GCA_050729835.1 of Allostellaceae bacterium. Classification (GTDB taxonomy): domain Bacteria; phylum Pseudomonadota; class Alphaproteobacteria; order ATCC43930; family CGMCC-115725; genus REEB95. The sequence continues at coordinate 18,826 of JBOHLS010000013.1, forward strand.
GCAGCTGCCGCACACCCTCGATGTCGGCGGCTTTGCCGGCATCCGCCTCTATGAGCCCGAGGAGCTGGTGCTGACTGCAGGCGCGGCCACGCCGCTGGCCGAGATCGAGCGGAATCTGGCCGCCACGCGCCAGATGCTGGCTTTCGAGCCCGGCGATTGGCGGGCGTTGCTCGGCTCGACCGCGGCCCGTCAGACCCTGGGCGGCATCGTGGCTTGCAACCTGTCCGGGCCGCGCCGCATCCGCCAGGGCGCGGCGCGCGATCATTTTCTCGGCGTTGCGGCGATCAGCGGCTGGGGCGAGGCGTTCAAGGCGGGCGGCCGCGTGGTCAAGAACGTCACCGGCTACGATCTGTGCAAGCTTCTGGCCGGCTCGTACGGCACGCTCGCGGTGATGACCGAGATCACCGTCAAAGTGCTGCCGGCGCCGGAGGCGACGCGCACCATCGTCCTGAATGGCCTCGACGACGCCCGCGCCGTCGCCGCCATGACCAACGGCCTCAATTCGTCGCACGAAGTGTCGGGTGCGGCGCACCTGCCCAAGATTGACGGACGTCCGCGCACCCTCCTGCGCGTCGAAGGGCCAGTGCCGTCCGTCGCGGCACGGTCGGCCGCGCTGCGCGAAGAGCTCAAGCCGTTCGGCTCGGTGGAAATCATTGGCGACGGCGAATCCGTCGAGCTCTGGGCCGCGGTGCGCGACGCGCGGCCGCTGGCGACCGGCGGCCGGGTCGTCTGGCGGGTATCGCTGGCGCCCACCGGCGCACCGGCTTTTCTCGGCGCCGTGCGCGCCGCGCTCGATGTCGACTATCTTCTCGACTGGGGCGGCGGCCTAGTCTGGCTGGCGGTGCAGGGCGCTGAAGACGGCGGTGCCGGGCCAATCCGCGCGGCGCTCGGCGGCCGGGGTCACGCCACGCTGATCCGCGCGCCGGCCGCGTTGCGCGCGGCGGTTCCCGCCTTCGAACCGTTGCTGCCGGCGTTGGCCGCGCTGACCGCGCGCGTCAAGGACGGCTTCGATCCCAAGCGAATCTTGAATCGCGGCCGGCTTTATCCCGATCTTTAGCGCCCATGCAAACCCGCTTCTCGCCCGTTCAGCTCGCCGACCCGGATATCGCGGAGGCGAACAAGATTCTCCGCACCTGCGTCCATTGCGGGTTCTGCAACGCGACCTGTCCGACCTATGTCCTGCTCGGCGACGAGCTCGATGGTCCGCGCGGCCGCATCTACCTGATCAAGGACATGCTCGAGAACGATCGACCGGCGAGCAAGGAGATCGCGACCCATCTCGATCGCTGCCTCTCGTGCCTCGCCTGTATGACCACCTGTCCATCTGGCGTCCATTACATGCACCTGATCGACGAGGGCCGCCGCCACGTCGAAGCGACCTATCGCCGGCCGATCGTCGAGCGGCTCCTCCGCAATTTTCTTGCCCTCGTCATGCCGCGCACCGATCGCTTCCGCATGGCGATGCGCGCCGCGCGTGTGGTCAAGCCGATCCTGAGCGCACTGCCGGGGCGGATCGGTGCCATGGGCAAGCTGATCCCGGCCAAGCTTCCGGCGCCGGGCGTGGCCGATGGCGCGCGCGTCTTTCCCGCCGCCGGCCCGCGTCGCAAGCGCGTCGCGCTCTTGGTCGGCTGCGTCCAGCCGGTACTCGATCCGGCGATTAACGACGCGACCGTGCGGCTGCTGACGCGTCACGGCTGCGAGGTCGTGATCGCTTCCGGTGCCGGGTGCTGCGGCTCGCTGACCCATCACATGGGCCGCGATGCGCGCGCTTACGTCCGCGCAAATGTCGATGCCTGGATGCGCGAGCTCGAAACCGGCGAGCTCGACGCGATCGTCGTCAATGCTTCGGGTTGCGGCACGACGGTCAAGGATTACGGCTTCATGTTGCGCGCCGATCCGGCTTATGCCGCCAAGGCCGCCAGGATCTCGGCGCTGGCGCTGGACGTGAGCGAATTCGTGGCGACATTGACATTGATGCCGAGCTCGGCCGTAGCGGCGGGGCGCCGCGTCGCCTATCACTCGGCCTGCTCGCTGCAACACGGACAGCGCGTGCATGCGCAGCCCAAAGCGCTCCTCGCCGAGGCGGGGTTCACCGTTCTCGATCCACCCGAGGCGCATCTCTGCTGCGGCTCGGCCGGTACCTACAACTTGCTCCAGCCGGTCATTGCCGACCGCTTGCGCCAGCGCAAGGTCGCCAACCTCGAAAGCATCAAGCCCGATATCGTCGTCGCCGGCAATATCGGCTGCATCGCCCAGATCGCCGCCGGCACGAAGCTGCCCGTCGTCCACACTGTCGAGCTGCTCGATTGGGCGACCGGCGGCCCGAAGCCGCCCGCGATCGTCTAACGCTTCCAGAACCGCGGCAGCACGATCGAGACCAGCAACGCCACCGCGCCGATGACGATGGGCACGATCCAATCGGCGTGGCCGCCGGCGATCCGGCCACCGGCGGCCGCCAGGTCGACATAGGCGATGGTCATCGGCAACTGGCCGAGGAACGAGCCGACCGTATAGGGCCCGAGGTCGATGCGCGTCAGCCCGAGCGCGTAGTTCGACAGGCTGTGCGGAATCACCGGGATGAGGCGCAGCGCCGTCACGGCGCGCCAGCCGCCGCGCTCCGCCTTGAGTAGAACCGGGCCGAAGCGCGGCAGGCTTTCGAGATCGAGCCAGCCGCTGTTGACGTAGCGCGCCACCAGGAAGCCGGCAATCGCGCCGAGCGTGCCGCCGAGCGCGGCCCAGAACACGCCCCACCATGCGCCGAACAGCAGACCCGCCGCCACCGCGAGCAGCGTGCGGGGTATGAACAGCAGGCTGGCAACCATCTGCAAGACCAGGAACACCAACGGCGCCGCCGGATAAGCGGCGATGTCGTTGCGCAACGCGACCGGATCGAGCGCAGCGCGTTCGTGCCAGGCCACGGCCAGGCCAATCGCGAGCAGTAGCAACAACAGCACGCGTCCGACCATCCGGACGCGTCGCAACGGCGGGGCCGTGCCGGATTGCTCGACGCGCATCATTCTTCGCGGATTTCGGGATTGACGGCGCGCCGCTTGAGCCACAACACGCCGACGAGATCGACGATGCCGACCCACAGCCGGTCGAATACCCGGTAATTCGAGATGCCGCCGCCGCGGGGCCGGTGGTTGACGGCGACCGACTGCACGCGGCCGCCCTGGCGCAGCGTCAATGCTGGCAGGAAGCGGTGGTTGTGGTCGAAGAACGGCAGGTCGAGATAAAGCGCGCGCGGAAACAGCTTGAGGCCGCAGCCGGTGTCCGGCGTGCCGTCGTCCAACAGCCGCGCGCGGACGCGGTTGGCGATGCGCGACGCCAGCCGCTTGACGGCGCTGTCGCGCCGCTTCTGGCGCCTGCCGGCGATCATCAGCGGCGCATCCGGGCTCTGCCGCGCCAGTTCCCACAGGCGCGGAATGTCCGCCGGGTCGTTCTGGCCGTCGCCGTCGAGCGTCGCGATCCAGGGGCTTCGTGCCGTCTTGACGCCGGAGCGGATGGCCGCGCTCTGGCCCGAGCGTCGGGCATGACGCAGCACGCGCAGCCGCGCGAAATCCGCCTTGACGCCGCGCAGCACGTCGGCGGTGCCGTCGATGCTGCCGTCGTCGATCACAATCACCTCGTAATCGGCGCGGCCGTCGAGGGCGGCGCGAATCTCCCGCACTAGCGGCCCGATATTCGCCGCCTCGTTGCGGACGGGGATGACGATCGAAAGGTCCATGGATGGTTAACCGCCGGGCGGCGACGGAGTGTGGCACATGTGACGCGCCTTCGGCCACGGAAACAGGGATGTTTTAAGCCTTGCCTTCGTACCAATCTCATCATGGTTGCGTCTGCCGCCCTCGACGCCGTCGTCGCCTCCACCCGCTTTGGGTATGCCGCGCGGGGCGACGAGCTGGGCGCCATCGCGGCCGATCCGCACGGCTGGGTTTTGCGCCAGATCGGGCAGCCGGTGCGGCCGGCGTTCTCCGCCGACCTGCCCACGTCACAGCGCATGGTGGCGATGCTGTTCGAGATGCGCCGCGACAAGCAGCAAGCCGACCGCAAAGCCTTCAACCAGCGGGTCCGCGACGTCTATCTGACGGAGCTCGCCGCGCGCACCGATGCCGCCGTATCGAGCTCGACGCCCTTCATCGAGCGCCTGGTGCATTTCTGGAGCAACCACTTCACCGTCTCGGGCTTCCGCCCGTTCGTGCGCGGCTTCGCCTTCGCCTTCGAGCGCGAGGCGATCCGCCCGTACGTCACCGGCCGCTTCGTCGACATGCTGCTGGCGGCCGAGCGGCATCCGGCGATGCTGCTCTATCTCGACAACGCGCTTTCGATCGGTCCCGATTCCCTCGTCGGCCTGCGACGCAACAAGGGCATCAACGAGAATTTCGGCCGCGAGATGCTCGAGCTGCACACGCTCGGCGTCGACGGCGGCTATACCCAGGCGGACGTCATCGCACTGGCGAAAATCCTGACCGGCTGGTCGGTGGCGCGGCTCAACGACGCGGAACCGGGTACGTTCAAGTTCTATCCTCAGATCCACGAGCCGGGCCCGAAGCAGCTGCTCGGCAAGGTCTATGCCGAGGCCGGCGAGCAGGAGGGGATTGCGGCGCTGCGCGATCTGGCAAGCCACCCCGCGACCGCGCATCATATCGCCTTCAAGCTGGCACGGCATTTCATCGCCGACCAGCCGCCGAAGGCCGAGGTCGATCGGATCGCCAAGGTGTTCCGCGATACCGGCGGCAATCTGGCAGCGGTGAGCAAGGCCGTCGTCGCCTCGGAGGCGGCGTGGACCAAGCCGTTCGACAAGCTGCGGACGCCCGGCGACATGGTGACTGCCGCCTGCCGCGCCGCCGATTTCGCGCCGCCGGCGCCGATGCTGACTGCCGGCCTGCGCACGCTCAACCAGATGCCGTTCTATGCGCCGTCGCCCGCCGGCTGGCCGGACGACGCCGCGTCCTGGATTTCGCCCGAGGCGGTGCTGCATCGCGCCGAATGGTGCGAGACCTTTGCCAATCGCCTTCCCGGCCCGCTCGATCCGATCATGCTGGCCAGCGCCACGCTGGGCGAGGCCTTGCCGGCCGATACGCTGCAGGCGATTCGCCGCGCGCCGTCGCGCCGCGCCGGCGTCGCCTTGCTGCTGGCCGCGCCCGAATTCCAGAGGCGGTGACATCCATGGCCTGCTGCACCCCGTCGCGTCGTCGCTTCCTTGGCCTGGTCGCCGGCGGCACCGGTGTCTTCGCGCTCGCCTCGCTGCCGGGCGCGGTCTTCGCCGCAGCGCCCGGCGACCGGCGCTTCGTCGTGGTCCTCTTGCGCGGCGCGCTCGACGGCATGGCGGCGGTCGCGCCCGTCGGCGATCCGCTCTATCGGGAAAAACGCGACGCAATCGCGCTCAAGCCGCCGGGTGGGGCGGGCGGCACGATCGCGCTCGACCGGTTCTTCGCCCTGCATCCGGCGCTCGGCGCGATCGAGCCCTATTACCGCCGCGGCGAGCTTCTCTTCGTCCACGCGGCAGGCAACGGCTACCACACGCGCTCCCATTTCGACGCCCAGGATATGATGGAGAGCGGGTTATCGGTGAAGCGCGGCGAGAGCGACGGCTGGCTCAATCGCGCCATCGTGCTGCTGCAAGGCGGCGACCGAGCGCGGCTCGGCCTGGCAGTCGGCGGCGCCGTGCCGCTGATCCTGCGCGGCAAGGCGCAGGTGGCCAGTTGGGAGCCGCAAGGCATCGGTGCTATCGACAACGACTTGGTCGCCGCGCTCGGGCCGATTTACGCGCGCGATCCGTTGCTCGGCCCGGCGCTCGCCGAGGGCATCAAGGCCCAGGCGTTCTCGAACGCGGTGCTCGGCGGCGATGCCATGGCCAAAGGCGGCATGGGCTTTGGGCCGAAGGCGTTCGCCGCCTTGGCCGAAGCCGCCGGCAAGCTGATCGCCGCGCCGCGTGGCCCGCGCATCGCCGCGCTCGACATGGGCGGCTGGGACACGCACGTCAATCAGGGTGCCGAGACCGGCCGCCTGGCGCAGAACATGGAGGGCTTCGCCGCCGGGCTCGACGCCCTGGCCAAGGCGCTGGGTCCGGCCTGGCGCCAGACGGTCGTCGTCGCCGTCACCGAATTCGGCCGCACGGTCGCCGTCAATGGCAACAACGGCACCGATCACGGCACCGCTTCGGTGCTGTTCGTCATGGGCGGTGCCGTGCAGGGCGGGTGCGTTGCCGGCGACTGGCCCGGATTGGCGCAGCTGCAGGACAATCGCGATCTGCGCATGACCACGGATGCGCGCGCGGTGATGAAAGGTGTGTTGCACGACCATTTCGGGCTCGAACGCGCCGCGCTCGATAGCAAAGTCTTCCCGGATACGGCCGGGCTCAAGCCGTTCGGCGGGCTCTTGCGCGCCTAATCAGCCGCCGACCCACGCGATCCGCAGCACGTTGGTCGCGCCCGGAGTGCCGAACGGCACGCCGGCGGTGATCACGATGCGCTGACCCATCTGGGCAAAACCTTCTTCGCGGGCGGTTTGCGTCGCCTTCTGCACCATGTCGGTGAAGTTGTTAACGTCCGCCGTGTGCACGCAGTGCAGGCCCCAGGCGATCGCCAACCGGCGCGCGGTCGACAGGTTCGACGTCAGCGCGATGACCGGCACGTCGGGCCGCTCGCGTGCGGCGCGCAAGCCGGTCGCGCCGGATGTCGTATAGGACATGATCGCGGCGGCGCCGATCGTGTGCGCCACCATGCCGGCGGCGGCGCTGATCGCGTCCGACGGCGTATGGTCGCTGGCTGCGGCGGTGGCGTGCAGCGACGGGAAATAGGCCGGATCGACCTGTACCCGCCGGATGATGCGATCCATCATCTTGACCGCCTCGACGGGATATTCGCCGGAGGCGGTTTCCGCCGACAGCATCACCGCGTCGGCGCCTTCGTAAACCGCGGTTGCCACGTCCGAGGCCTCGGCGCGCGTCGGCACCGGCACCCGCATCATCGATTCGAGCATCTGGGTGGCGACGACGACCGGCTTTCCGGCCGCCCGGCAGGCGCCAATGATTCTTCGCTGGAGCGGTGGCACGTCCTCGGGCGGCATTTCGACGCCGAGATCGCCGCGCGCCACCATCACCGCCTCGCTGAGATCGATGATGTCGGTGAGCTTGGTGATCGCCGCCGGCTTTTCCAGCTTCACCAACACGCCGGCGCGATTGCCGATCAGCTTGCGTGCCTCGGCCACGTCTTCCGGCCGCTGCACGAAGGACAACGCGACCCAGTCGGCACCCATGTCGAGCGCGAAGGCGAGATCGGCGCGGTCCTTGGCGGTCAGCGGCGACAGCGGCAGCACGGCGTTGGGCACGTTGACGCCTTTGCGGTCAGACAGGTTGCCGCCGTTGATCACTCGGGTCTGGGCGAAATCCTTGCCGCATTTCTCGACCCGCAGCCGGATGTTGCCGTCGTCGAGCAGCAGGTCGGTGTCCGGCGACAACGCTGCGAAAACCTCGGGATGCGGCAGGCTGGCGCGGTGCGCGTCGCCGGGAGCTTTGTCGAGGTCGAGCCGGAACGCCGCGCCTCCGGCCAGACGCACGCGCCCGCCGGCAAAGGTGCCGACGCGCAGCTTGGGGCCTTGCAGGTCGGCCATGACACTGATCGGCCGGCCGGTCGTCTTCTCGAGCGCGCGCACGGCATCGAGCCGCGCCTTGTGGTCTGCTTGCACGCCGTGGCTGAAGTTCAGGCGGAATACGTCGACGCCGGCCTCGAACAGCGCCGCGATTTTTTCCGGCGCGGCGGTCGCGGGCCCCAGCGTGGCAACGATTTTTGTGGCACGTCGGCGTCGCATCTCAGCTTTCCTTTAACACCAGAATGGCGCGGAAGTCGTTGACATTCGTTTGCGTTGGTCCGGTCACGATCAGGTCGTCGAGCGCGTCGAACGCCGCCCATGAATCGTCTGCCGCCAGCAATCCTTTGAGGTCGACGCCGCGCTTGGCCGCGCGCGCCAGCGTATCCGGCGTGATGATGGCGCCGGCGTTGTCCTCGGTGCCGTCGGTACCGTCGGTGTCGCAGGCGAGCCCGTAAATTCCCGCCGCGCCTTCGAGCGCCAGCGCCAGCGCCAGCACGAACACGCTGTTGCGGCCGCCGCGGCCGTCATGCTTCACCGTCACCGTGGTTTCACCGCCCGACAGCAGCACCAGCGGCGGACGCGGCGTCGTCTTGCCGAGGCGGAAATGGCCTTGCGCCGCGGCGCGCGCGATGCCGGCATGGACCGTGGCGGCGTCGCGCGCCTCGCCCTCGAGCGCGTCGCCGAGGATGACGGGCGTGACGCCGCGCTTGCGCGCGGCCTCGGCCGCCGCCTGCAGCGCCGCCTGCGGCGTGGCGATCATCACGTAGCGCGCGCCGGCGAGCCGCGAATCGCCCGGCTTCGGCGTTTCGTCGCGCGCGGACGCCAGATGACGCGCGATCGGCACCGGCGGCGTAATCCCGTATTTTGTCAGAATGGCGCGCGCGTCGGCGAAGGTCGATGGATCGGCCACGGTCGGTCCAGAGCCGATGATGGCCGGGGCGTCGCCCGGCACGTCCGAGATCGCCAGCGTGACCACCCGCGCCGGCGCGGCGGCCGCAGCCAATCGCCCGCCCTTGATTGCCGAGAGGTGCTTGCGGACGGCGTTGAGCTCGGCGATCGAGGCGCCGCAGCGCAGCAGTTCGCGCGTCAGGGCACGCTTGTCGTCGAGTGCGATGCCGGGTGCCGGCAGGGCGAGGAGCGCCGAGGCGCCGCCCGAGATCAGGCAGAGCACCAGATCGTCGCGCGTCAGGCCCTGGACGCTCTTCAGGATGCGCTCGGCCGCCGCCTGGCCGGCGGCGTCGGGCACCGGATGGCTCGCCTCGACCACCTCAATCCGCTTGCAACGCAGGCCGTAGCCGTAGCGCGTCACGACCAGGCCGGAGAGGTCGCCGCGCCAATGGCCCTCAACCGCCTTGGCCATTGCCGCCGCGGCCTTGCCGGCGCCAACGACGATGGTGCGGCCCTTGGGCGGCTTCGGCAGATGCGGCGGCAGCACGCGCGCCGGATCGGAGGCGGCGAGGGCGGCATCGAGCAGCGAACGCAGGAATTCGCGGGGCTTTCGCGGGGTGGGCAAGTCTGCAACCATTCTCCCAACAGGATAGGATAGCACGCGAGTCAGCCTCAACCCCCCGCCGGTGCGATGAACTGCCGCTCTGACAAGCCGGCTTCGGCCGCGTTGCTCACCGCCGCCGATCCCGACCCCACCGAATTGCACGGCGCCGCCGGGTCGCGTGTCATCCTGACCTGCGACCATGCCAGCAATCGCGTGCCGCAGGCGCTGGCACGGCTGGGATTGAGCGACGAAGTGCTGGCACGGCATATCGGCTGGGACATCGGCGCCGCCACGGTGACGCGGCGCCTGGCGCCGGCGCTCGATGCCGCTGCGGTGCTCGCTGCCTATTCGCGGTTGGTGATTGATTGCAATCGCGACCCCGACGATCCGTCGTCGATTCCGGCGACCAGCGACGATGTCGCGGTGCCAGGCAACCGAGGGTTGAGCGCCGCCGCCCGTCACGCCCGCCGCGCGGCGATCTTCGAGCCCTACCATGCGGCGCTCGCCCGGTTGGTCGAGGCGGCGTTTGCGGGCGGTGCCGTACCCGCGTTGATCTCGATTCACAGCTTCACGCCGTCGCTGGGCGGACGGGCGCGTCCGTGGCATGTCGGCATCCTGTGGAACGGCGATGGCCGCGTCGCCACTTCGCTGCTCGACGCATTGCACGGCGACACGACGTTGTTGGTGGGCGACAACGAACCCTATTCGGCGCGCCAGCCAGCCGGCTACACCATGCGCCACCATGCACTCGAGCGCGGCTTGCCGCACGTCGCGATCGAGATTCGCCAGGACGAGATCGCCGATGACGCCGGCGCGGCGGCCTGGGCCGAACGCCTCACCGTCGCGTTGCAACCGATCCTGGCCGACGGTGCGCTCTATCGCCTCTGGCAAAAATGACGCCGCCACCCCACAATAAAGCAAAGCCGCGAATGGAGAGACTGGGCATGGACGACAAGACCCGCACCGAGCTCGAAGCCGCCACCTTCCGGCGCCTGGTCGCGCATCTGCGCGAGCGCACCGACGTCCAGAACATTGACCTGATGAACTTGGCCGGCTTCTGCCGCAACTGCCTGTCGCGTTGGTATCGCGAGGCGGCGGCCGAAAAGGGCATGGCCGTTCCCGATCCCGAGGCGCGCCAGATCGTCTACGGCATGCCGTATGACGAATGGAAGGCGAAGTACCAGAAAGAGGCGTCGTCGGATCAGAAGGCCAAGATGGCCGCGACGCACAAGCACTGAACTTTCAGGGTCGGGGATTTTTTCATGGTGAATGTCGGCGGTATCGCGGGCGATCGGCTGCGCTCCTTCATCGAGCGGATCGAGCGACTCGAAGACGAGCGGCGCGCGCTCGGCGAGGACATCCGCGAGGTCTACTCCGAGGCCAAGAGCGCCGGCTTCGACGTCAAGGTCATGCGCCAGATCGTGCGCATCCGGAAGCTCGATCAGAGCGAGCGCGACGAACAGGAAGCGCTGCTCGAAACTTATTTGGCCGCCCTCGGCATGACCGGCGGCGACGGTAAGAAACGCGCGGCGGGTTAGCCGCCAGGGCTCAAAGCTTCGCCTTGATGCGCTCGGCGGTGGCGGCGATCGTGGCGTGGTTGCCAGGCTTCAGTTGCCAGTTGAGCGGCAAGCCATCGCCCAGGCGGCGCGGCAGTACATGGACGTGGAAATGGGGCACCGATTGCGCTGCACCCTTGCCGTTCGACTGCACCAGATTGAGCCCGTCGGGCTTGAGCGTCGCCTCCACCGCCTTCGCCACCTTGAGCACCGTCGCCGAAACCGCGGCCAACAAGTCGGGCGGCATCTCGTAAAGTGTCGGACAATGCGGCTTGGCGATGACTAGGCAATGCCCGTCGTTGACCGGGTTGATGTCCATGAAGGCGAGCGTTGTCGCGGTCTCGAACAGCCGAATGCTCGGAATCTGTCCGGCCACGATCTTGCAGAAGACGCAGTTGGGATCGACGCTCATGGGCCTAGCCTAGCCGATGCCCAAGCCGGGGGGTAGCATCGGGTCATGGCGACGGTCATCGAGGCCATCCAGGGCGACATTGCGGCGCTCGATCTCGACGCCATCGTCAACGCGGCGAACGAGAGCCTGCTCGGCGGCGGCGGGGTCGATGGCGCCATCCACCGTGCCGCCGGTCCCGGCTTGCTCGAGGAATGCCGCAAGCTCGGCGGCTGTCCGACCAGCGAGGCCCGCATCACCGGCGGACACCGGCTCAAGGCGCGCCATGTCATTCATACGGTCGGTCCGGCGTGGCGCGGCGGCACGCACGGCGAGGACGTGCTGCTCGCCGGCTGCTATCGCGCCAGCTTCGCCCTGGCGGCGCGGCACGGTATCCGCTCGATCGCGTTCCCGGCGATCTCGACCGGCGTCTACCGCTTCCCGCGCGAGCACGCCTGCCGCATCGCCGTGGCCGAGACGCGCCGATTTGCGACGCAGTCAGGCGCGCTGACGCGCGTGGTGTTCTGCTGTTTCGACGGTGAAACCCTGGCGCTCTATCGTCAGGTGCTGGGGCGCTAATCGAGTTTTTTGGCCGCGAGGTCGCGTGCAGCTTTTTCGGCCTTGAGTCGCTCCGCCTCGCGCGCGGCCTTGGTGCGGCCGAAGGCGACGCGATTCTCCGTCGCCTGTTTCTGCTCCGCCGCGCGGCGCCTGCCCTTGCGGAAGCGATTGAGATTGACCGGCTCAGCCATGGCCAAGCTCGCCGCTGCGGTAGCTTTCAAGCACCAGCAGGCGCAGCGCGCTCGACAGGTTGCCGTCGCGCCGGGCGTCGACCTCGGCGACCAGCGCATTGATCGACAGCCCGCGCTTGATCGCAAGCGCGCGCAGCTCGCGCCAGAACGGCTCCTCGAGCGTCAGGCTGGTCGCATGACCGGCGATGGTCACCGAACGCTTGCGCAAGGCACCGGCCATCAGCGCTACCCGATAATCGCCTTAGGGTCGACCCAGCGATCGAAGTCGTGGCCGCTGACATGCCCCAGCGCGATCGCCGCCTCGCGCAGCGTCGTGCCGTCCTTGAGCGCCTTCTTCGCCACCTCGGCCGCCTTGTCGTAGCCGATATGCGGGCTCAAGGCGGTGACCAGCATGAGCGAGCGGTTGAGCAGCTCGTCGATGCGCGCCGTATCGGCCGCGATGCCCTCGACGCAATGCTCGGCGAAGCTCGCGGATGCGTCGCCGATCAGGCGGATCGATTGCAGCAGGTTGTGGACGATCACCGGCTTGAGGACGTTGAGCTCGAACTGGCCCTGGCTGCCGGCGACCGTAATGACGACGTGATTGCCCATGACCTGCGCCGCGACCATGGTCACCGCCTCGCACTGGGTCGGGTTGACCTTGCCCGGCATGATCGACGAGCCCGGTTCGTTCTCGGGCAGGTGCAGCTCGCCCAGGCCGCAACGTGGCCCGGAGCCCATCAGCCGGATGTCGTTGGCGATCTTCATCAGCGACGCGGCGATGACGTTGAGCGCGCCCGACAGCTCGATCAGCGTGTCGTGCGCCGCCAGCGCCTCGAACTTGTCGGGCGCCGAGGTGAAAGGCAGGCGCGTCGCCGCCCGGAGCCGCTTGACGAACGCGCTGGCGAAGGCCTTGGGCGCGTTGAGACCGGTGCCGACCGCGGTGCCACCCTGCGCCACGGCGTAAAGTCGCGGCAGGCAGCCCTCGACGCGCGCGATGCCGGTCGCCACCTGGTGCGCGTAGGCGCCGAACTCGGCGCCCAGCGGCAGCGGCGTCGCATCCTGGAGATGGGTGCGGCCGATCTTGACGATGCGCGCAAATTCGCGCGCCTTCGCGGCCAGCGCGCGCTCGAGCCGTCCGAGGCCGGGCAGCAGCCGGTCGCGGATTTCGAGCGCGGCGGCGATGTGCATCACCGTCGGGAAGCTGTCGTTCGACGACTGGCTCAGATTGACCTGGTCGTTGGGATGGATCGGCGCCTTGGCGCCGCGCTGGCCGCCGAGCGCCTCGTTGGCGAGCGCGGCGATGACCTCGTTGGCGTTCATGTTGGTCTGGGTGCCTGAGCCGGTCTGCCAGACCACGAGAGGAAACTCGTCGTCGTACTGCCCCCGGGCGACGGCGGCGGCGGCGGCGGCGATGGCGCGTCCGCGCTTCTTGTCGAGTGCGCCAATATCCATGTTGGCTTCGGCCGCGGCCCGCTTCTGGATACCGAAAGCGCGGATCAGCGCCAGCGGCATGCGCTCGCCGCCGATGCGGAAGTTCTCGAGCGAGCGTTGCGTCTGCGCGCCCCAAAGCCGTGCCGCCGGCACCTCGACCGGCCCCATGGTGTCGCGCTCGGTTCGGGTCGGACCCTTGACCATGGCCTGCCTCCTCACCTGATCCTAGGGGATAGTCAGGCGGGCAGGGGCGGTCAAGCCGCGCCCGGCAGGATCAGGGATGCGGCGGTACCGGCCGCGGCCACTTCGCAAGGTCGGCGAACTGCGCGCGCTGCTCGGGCGAAAGTGTCGCGAGGAAGGATTCCATCGCCGCGGTCGCGTTCTTCTGGAACGCGACGTGGTTGGCGTCGGCCTGCGTGATCAGGTCGGTAACCGCCTTGTCGTCCGGCTGCGGCTTGGCGAGCTGATCCCAGATCCGGTCGAAGATCGGCCGGTTTTTCTGGAACGTCTCCCAGCGATGCTGGCGCAAGGTGGCGATCATGCCGTTGAAGGCGGCGAGTTGCACGCCGCTTAGGCCCATTTCGTGGCTGACGCGCTCGAAGCGCTGGATCGGTTCCATCGGCGGATGGCCAAATTGGAAATGGAAAACGAGATGGCCGACCAGGCCGGCAATGAAGAACACGTTGATCGCCAGCGACACCACAAGTGCGATGACGACGCCGCGCCGCCGTTGCGGGGCGCGGCCGGTTGCCTCGGTCGGGCTCATATCGCGGCGTCCTCGGTCGAAAAGAAGCTCGTCGGTTGATCGAAGGTCTCGCCGCTTACCGAGTCGGAGGATGGGAACAGGTTGCCATAGACGCCGGAGCCCAGGGTGAAGCCGACCAGACCGGTCAGGACCAGGCAGGCCGCCACGGCAACCCGCGTCAGATGCACGCGCCAGGCATAAGACGCGGCGGGCCGGCGGAAGCGGACGACTTGCGCGCCGGCCGGATCGCCAGCGACCAGCGCCGCGGCGCGGTCGATCACGCGCTGCGATGCAACCGCGTCGCCGGGACCGCGCGCGGCGGCGACGTCGTCGAGCGCCTCGGGATGCGCCGCCAGCCAAGCCTCGACCGTTTCGGCCGCGGCCTCGTCCAGCCGGCCCTCAGCATAAGCCGCCAGGTTGAGCACCGTGCCCACGTCGTCCGCGGCCTTGTTCCGCAGGGTGCGGTCGAGGGCGCGAAAACGCCGCCAGAGGGCGGCCGATTCGGCCGATGTCATATCCTCCGGTCCGGTCATAGTCATCTCCTGCTCAAATTAGGCATGATGGCACCGATTCATCCCCATCCGGAGCCCGATTTTGCCGGGGTTTACGGGCCAAAATGCTCGCGCAGCTTCAGCATCGCCTTGTGATGGGTGCTGCGGATGGTCTGCGGATCGACCTTGAGCACGGCGGCGATTTCGGCCACCTCCATGTCGCGGTCGTACAGCATGGTCAGAACCAGCTTCTGCCGGGGCGACAGCAGCCCGTCCGGCAGCTTGATCCGTTCGACCGGCTCGGCGGTGATGGCGAGCGCCGCTTCCGGCACCGATTCATAGGGTGTGGTCAGCGGCTGGCGCCGGCGCAGGATGTCGCGCGCCGTCGAGCGCGCCACGATGGTCAGCCAGGTCGACAGCCCGGCGCGAGCCGGATCGTAGGTCTTGAGCAGGCGGTAGCCATCCTTGCACAGTCGGACGAACACCTCCTGCACCAGGTCTTCGATGTCGCCGCCGTCGCGCGCCTGCGACCGCACCGCCGCCAGGATCAGCCCAGCATAGCGCCGGACGAAGGCGTCCCACTGCGCCTTGCTGCCGCGGATCAGGGCGGCGAGATCAACGGTGTCGGCCACGCGGCACCCTTTTGTTGATTGCCGTCGCGCGTTTCGGTCGGCGGGCGGCTTTTCTCACGGCGGCGGCGTAAGCTTTCTCCGCCCAGGCCGCAAGCATATCGGAGTCGTCAAGTGCCTCGGCCGGTACCGCATGATAGCCGAGCGCGACGCGCTTGGCGCCGCGTTGATAGCGGAAGGGCGTCATGCCGCCTGCCTCGTAATCGCCGCGGTTGCCGTCGTCGGTCTTGAAGTACGGTACGTCGCGAATCACGATTCCGAACATAAGACCGGCGCGAAACAGGCCATGGCCGCTGAACATGCGCTTGGCGTCGACTTGCGACCAGCCACGCAGCAGATCGACGATGTGTTCGATGGTCTCGCCCGATCCGGCTTTGCCGCGCGCACGACGGTTCGCCATGGCGCCTCAGAGCTTAGCGAAGAAGTCGTTGCCCTTGTCGTCGATGACGATGAAGGCCGGAAAGTCTTCGACCTCGATGCGCCACACCGCTTCCATGCCGAGCGCGGGATATTCCAGCACCTCGACCTTCTTGATGCAGTCCTGTGCCAGTCGCGCCGCCGGCCCGCCGATCGAACCCAGATAGAATCCACCGTGCTTCTTGCAGGCCTCGCGCACTTCGGCGCCGCGATTGCCTTTCGCCAGCGTGACGAAGCTGCCGCCCGCCGCCATGAACGCGTCGACATAGGAATCCATGCGGCCGGCGGTGGTCGGGCCGAACGAGCCCGAGGTATAGCCCTGCGGCGTCTTGGCCGGGCCGGCGTAATAGATCGGATGGTCCTTGGCGTATTGCGGCAGGCCTTCGCCGCGTTCGATCCGCTCTTGGAGCTTGGCGTGCGCGATGTCGCGTGCGACGACCAGCGGCCCCGACAGCGCCAGCCGCGTCTTGACCGGATATTGCGACAGCGTCCGGCGGATTTGCGCCATCGGCTGCGTGAGGTCGACGCGCACCACCGCGCCGCCAAGCGCGGCCTCGTCGATCTCGGGCATGTATTGCGCCGGATTGGTCTCGAGCTGCTCGAGGAAGACGCCGTCGGCGGTGATCTTGCCGATGACCTGGCGGTCGGCCGAGCACGACACGCCGATGCCGATCGGCAGGCTGCCGCCGTGTCGGGGCAGACGGATGACGCGCACGTCGTGACAGAAATACTTGCCGCCGAACTGCGCGCCGATGCCCATGGAGCGCGTCAATCCCAGCACCTCCTGCTCGAATCCGCGGTCGCGGAAGGCCTGGCCGAATTTGTTGCCCCGTGCCGGCAGGCTGTCGAGATAGCGGCAACTCGCCAGCTTCACGGTTTTGAGGTTGAACTCGGCCGAGGTGCCGCCGATGACGATCGCCAGGTGATAGGGCGGGCAGGCGGCAGTGCCGATGGTGCGGATTTTCTCGTCGATGAACTTGAGCAGCGCCTTGGGATTGAGCGTCGCCTTGGACTGCTGATAGAGGAATGATTTGTTGGCCGAGCCGCCACCCTTGGCGATGAACAGGAGCTTATAGGCGTCGCCGTCGGCGGCGTAGATCTCGATCTGCGCCGGCAGGTTGTCCCCGGTGTTGACCTCGTCGTACATGCCGAGCGGCGCCATCTGGCTATAGCGCAGATTGGTGTCGGTGAAGGTGCGCCGCACGCCGGCCGAGATCGCCGCCTCGTCGCCGCCGCCGGTCCACACGCGCTGGCCCTTCTTGCCCATCACGATCGCCGTACCGGTGTCCTGGCACATCGGCAGCACCTTGCCGGCGGCGATGTTGGCGTTCTTGAGGAGGTCGAAGGCGACGAACTTGTCGTTGGCCGAGGCCTCGGGGTCGTCGAGGATGGCGCGCAGCTGCCTCAAGTGTCCGGACCGCAATAGGTGGGCGCAATCGGCGAAGGCCTGGCGCGTCAGCTCGGTCAGCGCCGGCAGGCCGACGGTGACGACGCGCTCGCCGCCGAAGGCGGCGGTGCCGACATACTCGGATGACAGCTTGCGATAGGGCGCGTCGTCTTCGCCCAACGGAAACATCTCGTGGAAGGCAACATCCATGTGGCGCTCGCGACCCGGGAAACGGCCGAGAAAGAGCGTATTACGCCGGCCCGGTCAAGCGCCGCCTCGCTGCGCGCCAGACCATCGAAAAGCTGCGGTTTTTCGGCATCCGGATGGGCGCTAGAGAACCGCCGGGAACCTTTTTCGCCGCCATCCATCTAAGGGCCATGACCGGGAGGCAGGCTGTGGCGCAAGCCGCGGGAAAATCCGGTGCGGATGCCGAATTGCTGGCGCTGATGCGCCAGAACAATCGCCGGATTCTATCGCCTGGCGCGCAGCATCGTGCGCGACGAGAGCGAGGCCGAGGACGTGGTGCAGGAAACCTATGTCCGCGCGCTCGCCCACCTCGATGAATTCAGGGGCGAGGCGAGCCTGACGACCTGGCTGGCGCGCATCGCCGCCAACGAGGTGCTCGGTCGCTTGCGCCGCCGCCCGACCGTCGATCTCGCCCAGGCCGAAAACGTCATTGTGCTTCCCAGCGCAGGCGGCGCGATCAATCCGGAAAGTGCCGCGGCGCGGCGCGAGATCCGGCGCGTGATCGAGCGCGCGGTCGACGAGCTGCCGGCGAATTTCCGCACTGTCTTCATGCTGCGCGCGGTCGAGCAGATGAGTGTCGAGGAAACCGCCGCGCTGCTCGGCATCCCGCCCGAGACGGTCAAGACCCGCTTCCATCGCGCCAACCGCCAGCTGCGCCAGGCGTTGAGCGCCGAATTCGCCGCGATCCTCGACGACGCCTTTCCCTTTGCCGGCGAGCGCTGCGACGCGCTGATGGGCCGCGTTCTGGCGCGTCTCGGCGTTCCGGCCGGCGTCCCCAGTTCGTCCGTTGCAAGCCTGAAACAGAAGGAGTGACCCATGCGTCGAGTGTTTGTTGCCCTTGCCTTGCTAGCCTTCGTGGCCATGCCGGCCTTCGCCAAGAACGTCGCCAAGGAGCCGCCGGGCGGCGCCTACAATGAAGGCCAGCACGCTGGTTAAGCTGCCGGATTTCCTACCCGGCATCGGCGTCCTTTATGTCGATCCGGCGACGCTGCCCGCCGGGCCGTTCCTCGCCTACGACCACAAAGGCCGGCTGGTGAGCACGATCTACATGATCCCGCTCAAGGACTTCAACGCGCAGAAGACGTTCTCGCTGGCGGCGCCGGGTGGCCGCGTCGATCATGTCTCGCTCTATTTCAACGCCGGACATCCCGGCGTCGAGGAGCCGCATTATCACATCGTGCTGTGGCACGTGACCAAGGCCCAGGAATCTCTGGTCGCCAAGTGAGCGACGCGAGCGCGATGAACCGTAAGCGTTCGTTTTCACGCCGGACCCTGCTTGCCGGCACGGCAATAACCGTCGCCGTAACGGCAACGCAGGGCCTGTCGCGTTCGGCGCGTGCCGACGACAAGGTGTCGAAGGACGAGGCCAAGTATCAGAACCAGCCCAAGGGCCAGCAGCGCTGCGAAATCTGCGTTAACTTCCAGCCGCCGAACCAGTGCCTGTTCGTTCAGGGCGAGATCAGTCCCAAAGGCTGGTGTCAGTTCTTCGCCGCGCGCGACAACGCGCACTGACCATACGCGTTGTCATTGCGAGGAGGCCAAAGGCCGACGAAGCAATCCAGGAGCCGGCGGCCTCCTGCGTCGTGCTGAATCGCCGCGGCCACTTCGTGGCCTCGCGATGACGAACATTGGCCTACGGATCAGGGCGCCGGCTATTTCTTGCGGAACTGGTCGAGGGTGAAGACCTCGGCGCTCTTCTCGGCCGTCTTGTCGCCGGCTTTGGCCTGCTTCTCGGCTTTGTCGGACTTGGCGCCGCGCGGCTTTTCCAGGCGGGCCGGCGTTTCGTCCGCGGCCGGCGTTTCGTCCGCGGCCGGCGTTTCGTCCGCGGCCGGCGTTTCGTCCGGCTGCTCGTTGGCCGGCGCCACCTGCTGGAACTGGAGGCCGAATTTCACCGCCGGATCGGCAAAGGACAGGATCGCCTCGAACGGAATCACCAGCCGCTCGGGCTTGCCGGCAAAGCTCAACGTCACGCCAAAGCGGTCCTCCTCGACGTCGAGGTCCCAGAACTGGTGCTCGAGCACGATCGTCATGTCGTCGGGATGATTGGCGCGCAGGCTCGACGGTATCTCGACGCCGTCGAAGCCGGTCTTGAAGGTGATGTAGAAATGATGCGCGCCGTGCAGACCGTTAGCGGCGGTGCGCGCCAACGCCTCGCGCACGACCCCGCGCAACGCGGCCTCGACCATCTTGTCGTAGCGAAGAAGGTCTTTCACGTACGCGCTCCCGCCGACAAATCAGTGGGGGGCTTCTGTTGCCCGGTGCCCCCCGGACCGCGCTTGCTTAGAGACTAAGCAGCGAGTGCGACAGTGTTATCGTTCGCACTTAGGTTTTGGCCCGATAACGGCGGTACCATGCCGAGCAAAAGACGCATCTTTACCGCGCGCGTCGATCCTGGTTCGCCCCCCATAACGCCGCGGAGCACGGGGCTCCGCAAAACTGGTGGAGGCGCCGGGTACTGCCCCCGGGTCCGCAACGCTTATTCCATACGCCGTTTATCGCCATAGCCGGTTGCCCGGCACACTCAATATAGGCGCTTTCGCGCCGCCTCAAAAGGGGCGGCGAGTCGGCCTTTGCGCGCTCCGGGCGCGCGGTTAGAGTCGCCGCCCATGCCGCTCACGCCCGAACAACAGGCCGAAATTGACCGGCAGCGCGCCGAGACGCAGCCCACCCGCCGCGCGATCTCGCCCGGCCTGGAAGAGATTATTTACCAAGCCATTCCGGTGCTCGATCACGGCTTTGTCCGCGTCATTGACTACATGGGCAACGACGCCGCGGTGGTTCAGGCGGCGCGCGTCTCCTACGGCAAGGGCACGAAGAAGGTCAGCGAGGATCGCGGCCTCATCCACTATTTGATGCGCCACCAGCATACCACGCCGTTCGAGATGTGCGAGATCAAGTACCACGTCAAGCTGCCGATCTTCGTCGCGCGGCAGTGGATTCGCCACCGTACCGCCAACGTGAACGAATACTCGGCGCGCTATTCGATCCTCGACAACGAGTTCTACGTGCCGGCGCCGTCGCAGCTCGCGGCGCAGTCTTCGACCAACCGGCAGGGCCGGGGCGATGTGCTGCCGCTGGATCAGGCGGCGCGCGTGCTCGATCTCTTACGCCGGGACGCGGCCGAGGCCTATCGCGGCTATGTCGAGATGCTGAACGAAGACGACGCCGGCAAGGTCATTGACGAAAAGCGCACCGGCCTCGCGCGCGAGCTGGCGCGCATAAATCTATCGCTGAATTTTTATACGCAGTGGTACTGGAAGACCGACCTGCACAACCTGCTCAACTTTTTGAGCCTGCGCGCCGATGCCCACGCGCAATACGAGATTCGCGTCTATGCCGAGGCGATGATCGGCACGCTCGAGAAATGGGTCCCGATCACCGCCGAGGCCTTCCGCCAATACCGGCTCGGCGGCGTGCCGCTCTCGGCCAACGCGCTCGCCGTGGTGAAGGAGCTGCTCGCCGGCGAGAAGGTGACGCAAGAAACGAGCGGTCTCTCCAAACGCGAGTGGACCGAGCTGATGGAGGTGCTAGGTCGCGGTTCCTAAGGCGTCGATGTCGGCCGCGGAAAGTGCCGCTCCAGATGTGCTGCGCAGGATTCGATGGCGGCGATTAAGCCGTCCGCCAGAGCGCCGGCCTTGGCCGCGGCCACGAACCGGTCGACGATCGCCTGCCATTCGCCCTCGCCGACGTGCGCATGCAGCGCGGCGTCCGCAAGAATCTCGACATATCGCTCGCCCAGCGAAACGAAGAACAGCATGCCGTGCGGATGTTCTTTTTGCGCGAGGATGCGCGCGGCAAATTCGAGATGGGCGAGTTGGCGCGCACGGGCATGCTTGACGCGGCGCGGCACCAGCATGAGGCGAAGCGGCAACCATTCGAGAATGATCGAGAGCACCGCGAATATGATGCCTTCGCCGAGAACGCCGATTGCAAACGGCAAGTCGAGCTGCGCGGCTGCCGCGATGCCGGCGGCGGCGAGGGCGACGATCGCCGCTACGAAAACTGGATAAAGACGATACCGGTCGCTGACCGGCACGATGACGAGGGCGAAATGTGCATGCGTCCGGGCTCCAGCGGCTGCGGCCGCCGTTTCAATCCGTTTTAAATCGTCCGGTGTCAGCCGTCGCATCCCGCTCACCATCCCCCCGAGGCGCCGCCGCCGCCGAAGGAACCGCCGCCGCCTGAGAATCCGCCGCCGGTGAATCCGCCACCAATGCCGGAGCGGCCGTAAAGTCCACCGCCGCTGCCCCACGGTCCCATCGGCATGAATAACAGCGGCCAAAAGAATCCGCGGAACAGGATGAACAGGACGAAAAACGCGAGCCAAATCAGCATGCCGGCCGGCAGCGTGCCGGCACTGCCCTGTGCGGCAGGCACAGCTTGCGTCACCTGCACGCCGCCGAGCACGTCGAGGATCGCGGCGGTGCCCGCGAGCACGCCGGCGTCATAATCGCCGCGTCGGAAAGCGGGCAGGATCGCGCGCTCGATGATGATGCGGCTTTGCGCGTCCGTCAGTTGGCCCTCGAGGCCATAGCCGACTTCGATCCGCACGTGGCGGTCATTGGGCGCGATCAACAGAAGCGCGCCATTATTCTTGCCCTTCTGGCCGATGCCCCAATGGCGGCCGAGCCGATAGCCGTAATCCTCGATCGTGTATCCCTGGAGCGACTTGAGCGTGACGACGACGACCTGATCGCCGGTCTTTTGCTCCTCTTGCGCGAGCATGGCCGTGAGCCGCGCGCGCGTCGCGGGTGACAGTATGCCGGCGTCGTCCACCACGCGGCCCGTCAGCGGCGGGAACGTGGGGTCGGCCATGCCGTGCGTCAGGAACGCGCAGACCAGAATTGCTGCGCCGAGCGCAATGCGCACGGCCGAAGAAGTGCGCCCGACGAGCCGCATCAGAATTTAACTTTTGGAACCTGGGCCGCCTCGTCCGGGATCGTGAAAGTTTCCTTCACCTTGGCGTCCGGATAAAACCACGCTGCGATCCAGCGCCCAGGGATCGTCCGCAGCGTCGTGTTGTAGGTCTGGACCGCCTGGATATAGTCGCGTCGCGCGACCGCGATCCGATTTTCGGTGCCTTCGAGCTGCGACTGCAAGGCGAGGAAGTTCTGGTTCGACTTGAGGTTCGGATACGATTCCGTCACCGCTAGCAATCTCGACAATGCGCCGGTCAGGCTGGTCTGGCTCTGTTCGAACTGGCGAAACGCCTGCGGATTGCTCAGTACATCCGGCGGCAGGGTAATCGTCGTTTGAGTCGCCTTGGCGCGCGCCTCGGTCACCTCGGTAAAGACGCGCTGCTCTTGCTGCGCATAGCCTTTGACCGTTTCGACCAGGTTCGGAATAAGGTCGGCGCGCCGCTGATATTGGTTGAGTACCTCGCTCCACGCCGCTTTGACGGCCTCGTCTTGGCGCGGAATGGCGTTGACGCCGCAGCCTGCGAGCATCAAACCAACCAGTGCGAACAGGATGCCACGACCCGCGGCGCGGATAATGAGTGAATGTCTCGCCAAGGCTCCCCCTCCGTTTCCCGATACGTCTACTGCACCACAATTCTCGGCGCTTTGTGTTCTGCGCCGCTGAGCTTTTCCCAGAGCCGCGTCGCGATCTGCCGATAGACCTTGGCGTGTGGGCTGTCGGGGTCGCTGATTGCGATGGGCCGGCCGCTGTCCGAGGTCTCGCGGATTGCCACATCTAAAGGCAGCTCGCCGAGGAATTCGGTGCCAAGCTTCTCGGCCTCCTTGCGCGCGCCACCGTGGCTGAAAATGTCGGTGCGCTCGCCGCAATGCGGGCAGAGGAAATAGCTCATGTTCTCGATGAAGCCCAAGACCGGCACATCGACCTTGCGGAACATGTTGAGGCCCTTGCGCGCATCCAGGAGCGCGATGTCCTGTGGCGTCGACACGATCAGCGCGCCGGCCAAGGGCACCTGCTGCGCCATGGTGAGCTGTGCGTCACCGGTGCCGGGCGGCATGTCCACCACCATGACGTCGAGTTCGCCCCAATTCACGTCGCGCAGCATTTGACTGAGCGCGCTCTGAACCATGGGTCCGCGCCAGATCATCGGCGTGTCCTCGGGCACCAGGAATCCCATCGACATGCACGCGACGCCATGGTTGCGCAGCGGCTCGAGGCGTTTGCCGTCGCGCGAGGTCGGCTTGCCCGTGATGCCGAGCATGCGCGGCATCGACGGCCCGTAGATATCGGCGTCGAGCACGCCGACCGTGCGTCCGGTGGCGGCGAAAGCCAGCGCCAGATTGGCCGCGGTGGTGGATTTGCCGACGCCGCCTTTGCCCGAAGCGACGGCAACGATGAACTTGACGCCCGGCACCGCCGGCTTCTGAGCTTGCGGCGCGCCGTGCGCGTGAGCGGGGCCGCGTACCGGCTGCGGCGGGCCGTGTGGTGGTGCTTCGGCGGTCAGCACCGCGCTCACCGACAGCACGCCGGGCAGCGCCTCGACCGCCTTCTCGGCAGCGTGGCGCAGCGGCTCGAGCTTGGGTCCGCGCGTGCGGTCAACCTCAATGGCGAATCCGACATGGCCCTCGCGGATCGACAGGCCGACAACCATGCCGAGCGCGACAATATCCTGGCCGCGATCGGGATCGTTGACGCGCTTCAGCGCCGCCAGCACGTCCTTTTCTAAAACCTCTGTCACAATGACCATCCTCAATTTCTTGACAATCGCCGCCCTTCGGTCCGCTTATACCGGGGCAGCGGGGATATGGACAGCGCGCGATGAGTTGGCAACCTCCGGGCGGGAGCGGCGGCGGGCCATGGGGCGGCGGCGGTTCGCCGTGGGGACGCGGCGGCATGCGGCCGCCCGACTTCGAGGCATCCCTGCGTCGCTTGCAACAGCACCTGCGCAATCTGCTGCCCGGCGGCACCGGTCGCGGCCGGGGCGTCATCCTCGTCGTCGTCGCGGCGGTCGTGTTGTGGCTCGCCAGCGGCTTCTACGTCGTCGATCCCGACGAACTCGGCGTCGTATTGCGCTTCGGCGCCTATAACCGGCGCACCGAGCCCGGCCTCAACTATCACCTGCCGGCGCCGTTCGAGAAGGTCCTGATCCCCAAGGTCACGCGCGTCAACCGCATCGAGATCGGCTATCGCAGCGAAGGCGGCCAGCGGCAGGTGCCGGAGGAATCGCTGATGCTGACCGGCGACGAGAACATCGTCGACATCAACTTCACCGTCTTCTGGCTGATCAAGAACGCGCGGGATTATCTGTTCAACATCCGCGATCCCGACGGCACGGTGAAGGTCGCGGCCGAAAGCGCCATGCGCGAGATCATCGGCCACACCGCGATCGCCAGCGCCTTCGCCGAAGGCCGTGGCAAGATCGAGACCGACACCAAGACCCTGCTGCAGCAGATCCTCGACAGCTATCACAGCGGCATCGAGATCACCCAGGTGCAGCTCCAGAGGGTCGATCCGCCGGCGGCGGTGATCGACGCCTTCCGCGACGTGCAGAGCGCCAAGATCGACCAGCAGCGCTACATCAACGAGGCGCAGACCTATTCCAACAACCTTGTGCCGGTGGCGCAGGGCGACGCGGCGCGCATCGGCCAGGAGGCGCAGGCCTACAAGGCGCAGGTCGTGCTCCAGGCGCAAGGCGACGCGGCGCGCTTCCTTTCGGTCTACAACGCCTACAAGATGGCGCCCGACGTCACCGCGCGGCGGCTTTACATCGAAACGCTCGAGGGCATCCTCAAGGACACCAACAAGGTGATGGTCGACAAGTCGGCAAGCGCCTCGGGCGTCGTGCCCTATCTGCCGCTCCCCAATTTTGCCGCGCCCGGTGCCGCGACGCCGACGACCAAGCCGGGAGGCCAGCCATGAGCAACCGGCTGGGCGTGTTGGTCGCTGCCGTCGTGGTGATCGCGCTGGCGCTGATCTACACCACCTTCTTCACGGTGGATCAGGTGCAGCAGGCGCTGGTGCTGCAATTCGGCAATCCGATCCGGGTGATCAGCGATCCGGGCCTGCACGTAAAGATTCCGCTGGTGCAGGACGTCGTCCTCTACGATCACCGCATCCTCGACTTCGAGCCGGCGAAGGAAGAGGTGATCGCCGCCGACCAGAAACGCCTGGTGGTCGACGCCTATGCCCGCTGGCGCATCGACAACCCGCTGAAGTTCTACCAGACCCTCGGCACCGAGACGGTGGCGAATGCGCGGCTCGGCGCGCTGATCAGCGCCAGCCTGCGGCGCATCATCGGCAACGTCGCGCTCCAGGACGTGGTGGCCGACAAGCGCGCGGCGATCATGCTGCATGTGCGCGACGAGGTCACCGCCCAGACCAAGCCCTTCGGCATCGCCGTGGTCGACGTCCGCATCCGCCGCGCCGACCTGCCCGAGGAGAACAGCGAGGCGGTCTATGCGCGGATGAAATCGGAGCGCCAGCGCGAGGCCGCCGCGTTCCGCGCCGACGGCAAACGCCAGTCGACCGCCATCCGCGCCGACGCCGATCGCCAGCGCATCCAGATTCTCGCCGATGCCCAGAAGCAGTCGCAGATCCTGCGCGGCCAAGGCGATGCCGAGGCCATCAAGATCTACGCCGACGCCTACGACCAGGATAAGGGATTCTTCGCCTTCTATCGCTCGTTGCAGGCCTACAAGGTCGCGCTCGGCGGCGCCAACACCACCTTCGTCCTGTCGCCGCAGGGCGAGTTCTTCAAGTACCTCGAAACCGGACCGCAAGGACTGAGCGGCACGACCAAGCCGGGTCCGTCGCGCTAGTACCGCCGTATGAAGGATTTCGCCACGGCGCTCGCTCTCGCCGCCGTCATCGAAGGCGTGCTGCTGGCGCTCTTCACCCGGCGGATGCAGAAGATGATGGCCGAGAGCGCCTTGCTGCCGGCCAACGTGCTGCGCTGGGCGGGCGTGATTGCCACCGCCATCGGCGTCGCCGCGATCTGGCTCATCCGTCGCTGAGCGCGGCGCGCCGGCCGGGGCTGGTTTGCCGGCCGGTTTGCCTCTAAAATATGGGTTAGCAGGCCGCCCACACCCGTTCGGAGCATTGCGTGACCGTTGCCCATCGTCTCGTGTTCGCGAGCCGCGCGCTTGCCGTGATCCTCGCTGTCGCCGTGGCAACGCCGGTTCTGGCGCGCCCGGCGCCCGACAGCTTCGCCGACCTCGCCGCGCGTCTGTTGCCGGCCGTCGTCAATATCTCGACCACGCAGACTCTGCCGGAAAAGAGCGACAAAAGCAGTCGCGGTCCCGACGTGCCGCAATTCCCGCCGGGCTCGCCGTTCGAGGAATTCTTCAAGGACTTCCTCGACAAGAACCGGCCGGGCGGCCAGCCGCAGGCGCTGCCGCGGCACGCGACCTCGCTCGGCTCGGGCTTCATCGTCGATCCTTCGGGCCTAGTGGTGACCAACAATCACGTCATCGCCGACGCTGACCAGATCACCGTCACCTTGCAGGACAACACCAGCTTCAAGGCCGAGGTCGTCGGCAAGGACAGCAAGACCGACCTGGCGCTGCTGCGCATCAAGTCGGCGAAGCCGCTGCCCTTCGTGAAGTTCGGTGACAGCGACAAGACGCGCGTCGGTGATTGGGTTCTGGCGATCGGCAATCCGTTCGGTCTCGGCGGCACCGTCACCGCGGGCATCCTTTCGGCCCGGTCGCGCGAGATCGATTCCGGTCCTTACGACGACTTCCTCCAGACCGACGCGGCGATCAACCGCGGCAACTCGGGCGGCCCGATGTTTGACATGGACGGCAACGTCATCGGCATCAACACCGCGATCTTCTCGCCGTCGGGTGGCTCGATCGGCATCGGCTTCGCCATCCCGTCGAACCTAGCGCGGCCGGTCATCGACCAGTTGCAGAAATACGGCCACGCGCGGCGCGGCTGGCTCGGCGTCAACATCCAGAGCGTAACCGACGAGATCGCCGAGAGCCTCGGTCTCGACAAGCCGCGGGGCGCGCTTATCGCCAGCGTTCAGGACGGCGGCCCGGCGCAGAAGGCGGGCATCCAGCCGGGCGACGTCGTCCTCACCTTCGACGGCAAATCCGTGGTCGACATGCGGCATCTGCCACGCATCGTCGCCGAAACGCCGATCGACAAGACCGTCAAGGTGATGGTGTGGCGCAAGCGCAAGGAGCTGACCTTCGACGTCAAGGTCGGCGAGCTTAAAGACAACATCGAGCAGACCGCGGCCGCGTCCAAGCAGCAGCCGGCGCCGCCGCCGGGCACGGCGGTCAAGCCACTGGGGCTCTCGGTTGCCGACCTGACGCCCGAATTGCGTGAGCGCTATCAGCTCGCCGAGGACAGCGCCGGCGTCGTCGTCACCGATGTCGACAAGGATGGCCCGGCGGCCCAAAAGGGCATGCGGGCGGGCGACGTCATCACCGAGGTCGCCCAGGAAGAGGTCAAGACGACTGCCGATGTCGTCCGCAAGATCGAGGCCGCGACCAAGACGGGCCGCAAGTCGGTGCTGCTGCTGGTCGACCGCCAGGGTGATCTGCGCTTCTACGCCTTGAAAGTCGGCAGCTGAGCCGCCGTCAGGTCGCGAGGCGGAATGCCTGCTCGATGGCGTGCAGGATGTATTGGATCGCGAGCGCGGCGAGGATCAACCCCATGACGCGGCTGACGATGCTGACGCCGCTGTCGCGCAGCACGCGATACGCCCAGCGCGCACCCAACAGACAGACGAGAGTCAACGCCAGTACCAATACCACCAACACGCCGACCGCGATCTGATCGCTGACCGTGTAGCTGTTGGCATCGGTCAATAGCACCACAGTCATGATCGATTTGGGGCCGGCGATATAGGGAATCGCCAGCGGATGGACTGCCGGATTGCGGCCGTTGCCGGGCTCGTGGTGCACCGTCTCGTCGAGCACCATCCGCAGTGACATGATCAGGAGAACGAGGCCGGCGGCGGCCTGGAAGGAGTGCAATTCGATGCCCAGCGCCGCCAGCACGATCTGGCCGAGCGCGGTGAACGCCAGCAGCACACCGCCTGCGATCAGCACCGCCTCGATGGCGATCCGGCGCTTTGCCGCCGCGCCGAACTTGGCGGTGACGACGATGAATTCCGGCACCACCAGGACCGGATTGACCGCCACCAGCATCAGCACGAAATCCTGCAGCAGCTTTTGCGCCATGCGCTCCCCCGTCGTCGGCGCGCCATAATAGTCGCGCCGCCGTCCGCCTGCATCAGCCGCCGACGATCTCGTCCCGGCGATAGCCTTGAGCGAAAAGCGCCGCGGTCAGATCCGCATGGTCGATGCGATGCCGCGCGCGCGGCGCGACGTTCGGGTGGGAGCGAAAGGCGATGCCGAGTCCGGCGGCGCCGAGCATCGGCAGGTCGTTGGCGCCGTCGCCGATGGCGAGCGTGTCGGCCAGCTTGAGGCCGCGCTCCGCCGCCGTCTGGGTCAGCGTCGCCAGCTTGCTGTCGCGGGTCAGAATCGGCTCGGCCACGCCAGCGATCTTGCCGTCCTCGATCAGCAGGCGATTGGCGGAGACGCGTTCGAAGCCGAGCCGCTTGGCCACCGGTTCGGCGAAGACGGTAAAGCCGCCCGATGCCAGGATCGTGAGTGCGCCGTGCCGGCGCATGGTTGCGACCATCGCCTTGGCGCCGTTGATGATGCGGATGCGCCGCGCCGCCCGGTCGAGCAGCGTTGCCGGCTTGCCGCGCAACAGCGCGACGCGCTCCTTGAGCGCCGCGGCGAAGTCGAGTTCGTCGTTCATGGTGCGCCGGGTGATCTCGGCGATCGGTTTCTCGACGCCGGCGAGCTTCGCGATCTCGACCAGCATCTCGTTAGCGATCACCGTCGATTCCATGTCCGAGAGCAGCAGGCGCTTGCGCCGCCCTGCCGCCGACTGCGCCAGCGCGTCGACCGGCGGCCCGTCGAAGCCGAGCTTGAGGTTCGCGCGTACCGCCGCTTCGGCCTGGTCCGGGTCGAGTTCGTCGAACGGGATATCGACCACGCGCCGCGCGGCCAGCCAATCGGCAGAGCCAAGTTTCGCGCCCAGCCGGTCGAGCGCGTGCGCGGCTTCGTCGGCCCAGAGCTGGGCATCCGCCTCGGCATCGGCCGCGATCAAGGTCAACACGCTTGCCGCCATGCGCGCCCTTATCGCCCGCCGGCACCGGCAAAGGCAAGGCGCCGGCAGCCGTGCTAGAAACCCGGCATGATTTTGGCCGAACAGCCCGTGATCGTCGTCGCCGGCCCGACGGTGAGCGGCAAATCGCACCTCGCCCTCGCCGTGGCGCACAAGTTCCGTGGCACGATCGTCAATGCCGACAGCATGCAGGTTTATCGCGACTTGCGCGTGCTCACGGCGCGGCCGTCGGACGACGAGATGGCATCGGTGCCGCACCGGCTTTATGGCGCGATCGACGCCGCCGAAAGCTGCTCGGCCGGGCGTTGGCGCAATCTCGCGCTGATCGAGATCGCGCAGGCGCGCCACGCCGGGCGCTTGCCGATTCTGGTCGGCGGCACCGGGCTTTATCTGTCGGCGCTGCTCGACGGCATTGCCGAGATTCCGGCGGTGCCGGCCGCGATCGTCGCCGAAGCGCGCGCCTTGCATGCGCGGCTCGGCGGCGAGTCGTTCCGCCGTGCACTGGCCGCGCTCGATCCGGTCGCGGCGGCAAAACTGCCAGCGGCCGACACGCAGCGTCTAGTGCGCGCCTATGCCGTCGCCCGCGTCACCGGCGTCGCGCTCAGCGAATGGCAGCAGCGGCAAGTGCCGCACCACGGGCCGGCAGCCGCCGTCGTGCTGCTGCTGCCGCAGCGCACGGCGCTCAATGCCGCGATCGATCGGCGGCTCGAGCGCATGTTCGATGGCGGCGCGATCGACGAGGTGCGCGTGCTCCTCGCCCGGCAGCTTTCGCAGTTGCTGCCGGCGATGAAAGCTGTAGGCGTACGCGAGATCGGCCGCTACCTGGCAGGCGAAGGCTCGCGCCAAGAGGCTCTCGCTGCAGCGCAGCAAGCGACGCGCCGCTATGCCAAACGGCAGTACACTTGGTTCCGTCACCGCCCGTCAGCAAGCAAGAAACTGTGTAGACTCGTTATTGAAACGCAATTTTCGGAAAGTTTTCAACATGAAATATTTTCATTTATTCGTCGGTTTCTGTTGACCGAGTCTAACTAGCCCTCTAGGCTCGCATTTTTCGCGGCAAAGCGGCCCATTTGCGGCCCTTCCTCTGCATTCGGCGGGGGCCAAAGGGACGAAAGGGACGCGCGTTCCTTTGTGCAGGGCGAAAGCGATGGCGGTGCAATCGGAAGTCCAGGAGTTGAGCGGGGCGGAGATGGTGATCCGCGCCCTGGTCGATCAGGGCGTTGAGGTCGTCTTCGGCTATCCCGGCGGTGCCGTCCTGCCGATCTACGACGCGCTGTTCAAGCAGAACCGGCTGCGCCACATCCTGGTGCGTCACGAGCAGGGCGCGGTGCATGCGGCCGAAGGCTATGCGCGCTCGTCGGGCAAGGTCGGCGTGGTGCTGGTCACCAGCGGGCCGGGCGCGACCAACACCGTCACCGGACTGACCGACGCGCTGATGGATTCGGTGCCGATCGTCTGCCTCACCGGCCAGGTGCCGACGCACCTCATCGGCAACGATGCGTTCCAGGAAGCCGACACCACCGGCATCACCCGGCCGTGTACCAAGCACAACTATCTGGTGAAGGACGTCAACGATTTGGCGCGCGTGCTGCACGAGGCCTTTATGGTCGCGCGCACTGGCCGGCCCGGACCCGTCGTGGTTGATCTGCCCAAGGATGTGCTGTTCGCCAGCGGTCTCTATATGCCGCCCGAGACGGCGCCGGCCCGCAAATCCTATCGGCCGCAGGTCAAGCCCGAGACGGCGCGGATCGCCGCCGCGGCGCAGCTCATCATGGCGGCGAAGAAGCCGCTGTTCTACGGCGGCGGCGGCTTGGTCAATTCGGGGCCGCGCGCCTGCGCGCTGTTCACCGAGCTGGCGCGCCTCACCGGCTTCCCGGTGACGCTGACGCTGATGGGGCTCGGCGCCTATCCGGCGTCGGACAAGCAGTATCTCGGCCTGGTCGGCATGCACGGCACGTTCGAATCGAACAACGCGATGCACGATTGCGACCTGATGATCAACATCGGCGCCCGCTTCGACGACCGCGTCACCGGCAAGGTCGCCGTGTTCGCGCCGCACTCGAAGAAGATTCACGTCGACATCGATCCGTCGTCGATCAATAAAAACGTGCGCGTCGACCTGGCGATCGTCGGCGATTGCGCCGAGGTGCTTACGGCGCTCGGCGCCGAGCTCAAGGCGCAGAAATACAAGGCGGACCCCGCGCGCATCGCTCCGTGGTGGAAGCAGATCGAAGCCTGGCGCAAGCGCGACAGCCTGCGCTATGCCAAGTCCGACACGATCATCAAGCCGCAATACGCGATCGAGCGGCTTTATGCCCTGACGCGCGACCGCGACGTGTTTGTCACCACCGAAGTCGGGCAACATCAGATGTGGGCGGCGCAACTCTTCAAGTTCGAGCAGCCGTTCCATTGGATGACTTCGGGCGGGCTCGGCACCATGGGCTACGGCCTGCCGGCGGCGATGGGCGTCCAACTCGCGCATCCCGACGCGCTCGTCGTCGACATCGCCGGCGAGGCCTCGATCCTGATGAACATCCAGGAGATGTCCACCGTCTGCCAATATCGGCTGCCGGTGAAGGTCTTCATCCTCAACAACCAGTACATGGGTATGGTGCGGCAGTGGCAGGAGCTGCTGCATGGCGGCCGCTATTCCGAAAGCTACACCGCGGCGCTGCCCGATTTTGTCAAGCTCGCCGAGGCCTTCGGCGCGGTCGGCATGCGCGCGGAAAAGCCGGTGGACGTCGATCGCGTGATCAAGGAGATGATCGCGGTCGATCGGCCGGTGATCGTCGACGTGCAGGTCGATCCCAAGGAGAACTGCTTCCCGATGATTCCGTCGGGCGCGGCGCACAACGAAATGCTGCTCGGTCCCGAGGACAAGCAGGCGTCGGGCCCGATCTCGGAAGAGGGCATGGTCTTAGTCTGAGCGCGCGATGACCGCACCGGAAGCCGTCGAAAAACACACCATGGCCGTGCTCGTGGACAACGAGCCCGGCGTGCTGGCGCGCGTCATCGGATTGTTCTCGGGCCGCGGCTACAACATCGAAAGCCTCACCGTCGCCGAGACCGACCCCAAGAACAAGCTGTCGCGCATCACCATCGTCACCTCGGGTACGCCGATGATCATCGAGCAGATCAAGGCGCAGCTGAACCGCATCGTGCCGGTTCACGGCGTCCACGATCTGGGCGAGGAGGGCCCGTATGTCGAGCGCGAGCTGGTGCTGATCAAGGTCACCGGCGGTGCCGAAAGTCGCGCCGAAACCCTGCGCGTCGCCGACATCTTTCACGCCCGCGTGGTCGACACCACGCCCGAGAGCTATGTTTTCGAGATGACCGGCTCGACCGAGAAGCTCGACGCCTTCATCAACCTGATGGAGCCGCTGGGCGTGGTCGACATTTCCCGCACCGGCGTCGTCGCGATTGCGCGCGGCGCCGCCAAGTTCTGATCCAACCGTTTTCGTCTTCGGAGGAGTTTTCCATGCGTGTTTATTACGATCGCGACGCCGACGTGAACCTGATCAAGGGCAAGAAGGTCCTGGTCGTCGGCTACGGCAGCCAAGGGCACGCTCATGCCATGAACCTGCGCGACAGCGGGGTGAAGGAGGTGCGCGTCGCGCTGCGGCCCGGCTCGGCCACCGCCAAGAAGGCGGAAGCCGCCAAGTTCCAGGTCGTCTCGCCGGCCGACGGCGCCAAATGGGCCGACGTCGTCATGGTGCTGACGCCCGACGAATTACAGGCCAAGCTCTATGACGACGACCTCAAGCCCAACATGCGGCCCGACACTGCGCTCGCCTTCGCGCACGGCTTCAACATCCATTTCAAGCTGATCGAGCCGCGTCCCGACATGGACGTGTTCATGATCGCGCCCAAGGGGCCCGGTCACACCGTGCGCTCCGAATACCTGCGCGGCGGCGGCGTGCCGTGTCTCGTCGCGGTGGCGCAGAATCCGTCGGCCAACGCGCTCGAGTTGGCGCTCAGCTACGCCTCGGCGATCGGCGGCGGCCGCGCCGGCGTGATCGAGACGACGTTCAGGGAGGAGTGCGAGACCGATCTTTTCGGCGAACAGTGCGTGCTATGCGGCGGCCTCACCTCGCTCATCATGGCCGGCTACGAGACGCTGGTCGAGGCGGGCTATGCGCCCGAGATGGCGTATTTCGAGTGTCTGCACGAGGTGAAGCTGATCGTCGACCTGATGTACGAGGGCGGCATCGCCAACATGCGCTACTCGGTGTCGAACACCGCCGAGTACGGCGACTACACGCGCGGGCCGCGCGTAATCGACGCGCGCGTCAAGGCCGAGATGAAGCGCGTGCTCGACGACATACAGTCCGGGCGTTTCGCCCGCGAATGGGTGCTCGAGAACGCGGCCGGCCAGGCGAGCTTCAAGGCGATGCGCCGGCGCGGCGCCGAGCATCCGGTCGAGCAGATCGGCGAGAAATTGCGCGCGATGATGCCGTGGATTTCCACCAACCGGCTGGTCGACAAATCCAAGAACTAGTGTGCGGGGCGCTGGCCACCGCCACAGAAGGCTTGCGATTCTTCCACAAGCCGGGCTAAACATAGTGCCGGCCTTGATTTTTCGCCTTGCCAAGGAATCGGCCGGCGACGCGATGCGACGACGCGGGTCGAGAGAAAGCGGGCAAATATGGCCATGACGGTTGCCGGCAAGGTTAATCAGGCGTTTACGCGCCCGATTGGTCGCGCCTACCGTTTGGCCAGCCCGGCGCGGGGGAACGACGGCACGCTGCGACTTAGCTGCCCCTGAGCGCGGGCGCGATTGGGCCCGCTCGCGTTCGAGGGGCATCGGCCACGGCTCAGCGTTTTTCCCTGAGACATGAGGAATCGCGCCATGGGCGCCACGCAATCTCCGAAGACCGTTGTCCCCAAGACCCGGGCCGACGCCAATCGCGTCATCATCTTCGACACCACCATGCGCGACGGCGAGCAATCGCCGGGCGCGTCGATGAATCTCGAGGAAAAGATCCGGATCGCCCTGGTCCTTGAGGAAATGGGTGTCGACGTCATCGAGGGCGGATTCCCGATCGCCTCCAACGGCGATTTTGAAGCGGTGCGCGAGATCGCCAAGGTG
Source organism: Allostellaceae bacterium (assembly GCA_050729835.1). Lineage (GTDB taxonomy): Bacteria > Pseudomonadota > Alphaproteobacteria > ATCC43930 > CGMCC-115725 > REEB95. The sequence continues at coordinate 53,090 of JBOHLS010000013.1, forward strand.
ATCAAGACCTCCTCGGTGTGCGGCCTGGCGCGCGCGGCGCGCGCCGACATCGATCGCGCCTGGGAAGCGTTGCAGAACGCCAAGCTGCCGCGCATCCACACCTTCCTTTCGACCTCGCCGTTGCACATGAAATACAAGCTCCAGATGACGCCGGAGCAGGTGCATCAGGCGGTGATCGACAGCGTCACGCAGGCGCGCAACCTGTGTCCCGACGTCGAATGGTCGGCCGAGGACGGCTCGCGCACCGAACACGACTTCCTCTGCCGCGTCGTCGAAAGCGCGATCAAGGCAGGGGCCCGCACCATCAACATCCCCGACACGGTGGGATATGCCGTGCCCGAGGAGTTCGGCGGTCTCATCCGCATGCTGTTCGACCGCGTGCCCAACATCGATCAAGTGGTGGTCTCGGTTCATTGCCACAATGATCTCGGCCTGGCGGTTGCGAACTCGCTGGTGGCGGTGGCCGCGGGCGCGCGCCAGATCGAATGCACAGTCAACGGGCTGGGCGAGCGCGCCGGCAACGCCGCGATGGAAGAGGTGGTGATGGCGCTCCGGACGCGCCCCGACGCCATGCCTTACACCACCGGCATCAAGACCGAGTGCATCACGCGCGCCTCGCGCCTGGTTTCGGCAATCACCGGTTTCGTCGTGCAGCCCAACAAGGCGATCGTCGGTGCCAACGCCTTCGCGCATGAGAGTGGCATCCACCAGGACGGTATGCTCAAGCATGCCGGCACGTATGAGATTATGACTCCCGAGTCGATCGGTCTCGGCAAGTCGACCCTGGTGATGGGCAAGCATTCGGGCCGCCACGCCTTCAAGATGAAGCTCAAGGAGCTCGGCTTCGAGCTGGGCGACAATGCCTTGAACGACGCCTTCCGCCGCTTCAAGGAGATCGCCGACCGCAAGAAGGACGTCTACGACGAGGACATCGTCGCGCTGGTCGACGACGAGATCCAGCGCAGCGACGAGCGCATTAAGTTCCTCTCGCTGCAGGTGATCGCCGGCTCCAAAGGGCCGCAGACCGCGGAAATCGAGCTCGATTTCGACGCTGTCCGCAAGACCGCGAAGGTCACCGGCAACGGTCCGGTCGACGCCACCTTCAACGCCATCCGCGCGATCGTGCCGCATAGCGCGCGCCTGCTGCTCTATCAGGTGCACGCCGTGACCGAAGGCACCGACGCGCAAGCTGAGGTCACCGTGCGGCTCGAGGAGGACGGCAAGACCGTGGTCGGTCAGGGCGCCGATCCCGATACGCTGGTCGCTTCGGCGCGCGCCTATATCCACGCGCTCAACAAGCTTCTCACCAAGCGGGCGAAGACCGCGCCCGCCGCGCTCACAGCGTAACGGCGGTCCAACAACCAACCCCGGGTCACACCATCAAGATGTTCGGCAATCTCCTCGGAATGCTGTCTGCCGATATGGCCATCGACCTCGGCACGGCGAATACGCTCGTCTACGTCAAGGGCCGTGGCATCGTCTTGAACGAACCCTCGGTAGTGGCCATCGCCAACGTCAAGGGCCGCAAGCAGGTTCTGGCGGTCGGCGACGAGGCCAAGATGATGCTCGGCCGAACGCCGGGCAACATCCAGGCGATCCGGCCCTTGCGCGACGGCGTGATCGCCGATTTCGAGGTGGCGGAGGAAATGATCAAGCATTTCATCCGCAAGGTGCATAACCGGCGCAGCTTCGTCAGCCCGCAGATCGTCGTCTGCGTGCCGTCGGGCTCGACCGCCGTCGAGCGCCGCGCCATCCAGGAATCGGCCGAGAGCGCCGGCGCCCGCCGGGTGTTCTTGATCGAGGAACCGATGGCGGCGGCGATCGGCGCCGGTCTACCGGTGACCGAGCCGACCGGTTCGATGGTCGTCGATATCGGCGGCGGCACCACCGAGGTTGCCGTGCTGTCGCTCGGCGGCATCGTCTATTCTCGGTCGGTGCGCGTCGGCGGCGACAAGATGGACGAGGCGATCATCGCCTATATCCGCCGCAATCATAATCTGCTTGTCGGCGAATCCTCCGCCGAGCGCATTAAGAAGGAAATCGGCTCGGCCTGTATGCCGGAAGAGGGCGAGGGCCGCATCATGGAGATCAAGGGCCGCGACCTGATGAACGGCGTGCCCAAGGAGATCGTGATTTCCGAGCGCCAGATCGCCGAAAGCCTGTCCGAGCCGGTCGGCGCCATCGTCGAGGCGGTCAAGGTCGCGCTCGAGCACACCGCGCCCGAGCTCGCGGCCGATATCGTCGACAAGGGCATCGTGCTCACTGGCGGGGGCGCGCTGCTCGGCAACCTCGACTATGTCCTGCGCCATTCGACCGGGCTGCCGGTCTCGATCGCCGACGACCCGCTGTCCTGCGTCGCGCTCGGCACCGGCCGCGCCCTGGAAGAGATGAAAACCCTGCGAAACGTGCTGATTAGCATGTATTAGCCACGATTTCGCCACACCGGTAATGTACTAAACACCACTTTCCGTGTAGAAAGTGACCGAGGCCGGAATCTCATAGGGAAGGTGCCGGCATTTGGCGGAAGTCATCGGGACCATGAGCAGCGGTCGGCGCCAATGAGAGTCTCAGCCCCCGTTCGCGCGACAGTCCAGCGGCTGACGCTTCCCTTCCTGATTTTCATCTCGGCGCTGTTGGCCGTTCTCGGCAAAGCTGACGTGCTGCTGTTCGACCATATGCGCGTCGTGCTTGCCGACGCCTTTGCGCCCGTGCTCCAGGTTGCCGGCGAGCCTATCGTCTCGGTCTCGAAGGCGATCGGAACGGTCGAGGATGTCGTCTCGGTTTATCGCCAGAACCAGGAGCTCAAGCTCGAGAACCAGCGGTTGCTCCAGTGGCAAGATGCGGCGCGTCGCCTCGAATCCGAGAACGCGGAACTCCGCAATCTGGTCAAATTCGCGCCGCAGGGCGCGAGCTCGTCGGTCGCGGCGCAGGTGATCGCCGATTCGGGCGGCGCCTTTCTGCGCAACATCCTGGTCAATGTCGGACGGCGCGACGGCGTGGCCCGCGGACAGCCGGCGCTGACTGGCGACGGGCTCGTCGGTCGCGTCATCGAGCTGGGCGACCGCACGGCGCGAATCCTGCTGCTGACCGACATCAATTCGCATATCCCCGTCGTCGTCGAAGGCACGCATGAGCGCGCGATGCTCAATGGCGACAACTCCGATCAGCCACGTCTCGTCTATATCCAGCCCAAGACGCGGGTGAAGCCCGGCGACCACATCGTCACCAGCGGCAGCGGCGGCGTCTTCCCGCCCGATCTGCCGGTCGGCGTCGTTGTCTCGGTCAACGACGTGACCCGTGTCGAGCCCTATGCCGACCTGGCGCGGCTCGATATGGTGCGGATCGTGGACTATGGCCTCGACGGCGTCTTGCCCGATAGCGCGATACCGGCGCCGCAATCCATCCGAGGGAGCCGCGTCCGGGCGACTCCTGCGCAGTAGTCATGCTGTATTCCCGGAATCGCGATTATTTCGGCTTCATCGCCCGCATGGTGCCCGGTACGACCACGCTCCTCTTCGCGCTGCTGTCGCTGCTGCCGTTCCATGTCCCGAGCTTCGGTTCGATCGCGCCGGGCTTTGCATTGATGGCGGTGTTCCACTGGACCGTCTACCGGCCCGATCTGCTGCCACTCGGTGTCGTCTTCGTCGCCGGCCTGTTGCTCGACCTGCTCAATGGCACGCCTTATGTCGGCCTGTCCGCGCTGGCGTTGCTTTTGGTGCGTACCGGCGTCTTGAGCCAGCGGCGCGTGTTCAGCCACCGGCCGTTTTCCGTCCTGTGGCTTGGGTTTTTCGGCGCCGCTGCGGGGGCCTTCGCCCTCGAATGGGCGTTCGTCAGCCTGATGCAGTTCCAATTCATGGCGCCGCGCCCGTTCGTTTTCCAAACGCTCATCACCGCAGCCTGCTTTCCGATCGGCAGCTATGTCCTCGCGCTGGCGCATCGCGCCATGCCGGCGTTGAGTGCCTGACATGAAAAAGGGGAACGGGCGCGGCAAAATCCTAACGCGGCGCGCCGTGATTCTGGCCGGCGGCAAGGTCGCGCTGCTGGCGGCGCTGGCCGGCCGGCTCTATTACCTCCAGGTCGTCCAAGCGCCGAAATTCTCCATGTTGGCCGACGAGAACCGGATCAACATCCGACTGCTGGTGCCGCCGCGCGGCCTCATCGTCGATCGTTTCGGGGTACCGCTGGCCGTCAACCGGCCCACCTACCGCGCCGTGGTGATTCCCGAGCAGGCGGGCAATATCGACGAAACGCTCAAGGCCGTAGCCGATCTCGTACCGCTCACCGAGGCGGATCGCCGCCGCGTGTTGCGCGACATGCGCAACCGGCGCGGTTTCGTCCCCATTGCCCTGCGCGAGGACATGGATTGGAGCGAGATGTCTCGCATCGACGTCAACGCGGTCGAATTGCCCGGCGTTTCGATCGAGCGGGGACTCATCCGGAATTACCCCTTCGGCGACGAGACTGCGCATGTCGTGGGTTACGTCGCCCCGGTCTCCGAGCAGGAGCTCGATAGCGACGACCCGCTGGTCGAATTGCCCGATTTCCGCGTCGGCAAGAACGGCATCGAGAAGGAATACGATCTCGAGCTTCGCGGCACGGCCGGCACCAGCGAGGTCGAGGTCAATGCCTTCGGCCGGGTGGTGCGCGAGCTGGCGCACGAGGATGGCATTGCCGGCGAGCAGATTGTTCTCGGCCTCGACATGGCGTTGCAGGATACGGCGATGCGCCGGTGCACCGCCCAGGGCTCGGCGTCCGCTGTCGTCATCGATTCCTGGACCGGCGAGGTGCTCGCGCTGGTCTCGGCGCCCGGCTTCGATCCGAGCGCCTTCGCCAGCGGCCTGAGCCCGGCGCAATGGAAGGCGCTGGTCGACAACCCCTATAAGCCGCTGGAGAACAAGGCGATCGCCGGCATTTATTCGCCCGGCTCGACTTTCAAGCCGTTGGTGGCGACGGCCGCGCTCGAAGCCGGGGTGATCACGCCGGACACCGAGTTCTTCTGTTCCGGCGAATTCCATCTCGGCAACGCCGTCTTCCATTGCTGGAAGAAGGGCGGTCACGGCACTCTCTCGGTGCGGCGCGCCATCAAGGAATCGTGCGACGTCTTCTTCTATCACACCGCCGATCTGGTCGGGATCGACCGCATCGCCCAGATGGCCAACCGCTTCGGCCTCGGCGCGAAAGTCGGCATCGACATTCCCGGCGAGAAATCCGGCCTGATCCCGACGCGGGCGTGGAAGTTGGCGACGACCGGTGTTGTCTGGCAACGCGGCGAGACCTTGAGCTGTGGCATCGGCCAGAGCTTCGTTTCGGTGACGCCGCTGCAGCTCGCAATCTACGTCGCGCGCCTGGCGACCGGGCGTGCGGTCAAGCCGGCGCTCGTCCGGGACGGCGGCGTGATGACGGCGTCGAGTCCGGTCGCGACTTCGATCAGCCGCAACTTCGCGCCGGTCGGCGTCCAGCAGAAGACTCTCGATGTCATCCGCGACGCGATGTACGGCGCCGTCAACGAGATTCACGGCACCGCTTATGGCGCCCGCATCACGGACCCGGCGATGACCATGGCCGGCAAGACCGGCACCTCCCAGGTCCACCATATTGCCCGGGAAGTGCGCGACCGCGGCGTCGTCACCGGCACGAAAGTGCCCTGGAAGGACCGCGATCACGCGCTGTTCATCTCCTTCGCGCCGGTGACGGCGCCGCGTTATGTCTGCGCCGTCGTGGTCGAGCACGGCGGCAAGACTGGCGGCGAGGGCGGCGCCGTTGCCGCGCCGATCGCCCACGACCTGCTACTCCAGGCGCAAAAGCGCGATCCGGCACGCCGCGTGCCGAGCGAACCCTTCGATGCCGCCAAGCTGGCCCAAGGCTGAGCGAACCATGCGCTGGCTCTACGATCCCTCCCGCACGCCGCAGACGCTGAGCGTCAAGCTGCTGAACGTGAGCTGGCCGTTGGTCGCGCTGGTGACGACCATCGCTGCGGTCGGCTTCGCCATGCTCTATTCCGCCGGCAACGGCAGCTGGCATCCTTGGGCCATACGCCAGGTCGTGCGCTTCGTCGTCGCGACCTTGGTTATGCTCGCCGTCGCCCTGGTCGACATCCGCGTCTGGTTGCGCGCCGCCTACGGCTTCTATGCCGTCACTATGGTTCTGTTGGTTGCCGTCGAGGTACGCGGCGCCATCGGCATGGGCGCGCAGCGCTGGATCGATCTCGGCGTGATCCAGATCCAGCCGTCGGAGTTCATGAAGATCGCGCTGGTGCTGGCGCTCGCGCGCTATTTCAATGGCGTGTCGGCGGAGGAGATCGGCAATCCGCTGAAGCTGATCGTGCCGGCGCTGCTGGTGCTGGTGCCGGCGGCGATGGTGCTGAAGCAGCCCGATCTCGGAACCGCGACGATGCTGGTGATCGGCGGCGCGGCGATGTTCTTTCTCGCCGGCGTCCGGGTGTGGCAGTTCGGCATCGTCCTCGCCGCCGCCAGCGCCGTGGTCCCCTTTGCCTGGCATCATCTGCGGGATTACCAGAAGAACCGGATTCTGAGTTTTCTCAACCCCGAGAACGATCCGCTCGGCGCCGGCTATCACAGCCTGCAGGCTAAGATCGCGGTCGGCTCGGGCGGGATTTTCGGCAAGGGGTATTTGTCGGGAACCCAGGCGCATCTGTCGTTCCTGCCCGAACGCCAGACCGATTTCATCTTCACCATCCTGGGCGAGGAGTTCGGGTTGGTCGGCGGGCTGGCGTTACTCGCGCTCTATGCCGTTGTCTTCGTCTATGGCTACGCCATCGCCTTCCGCTCGCGCAGCCATTTCGGCCGGCTGCTTGCCTTCGGCATCACCACCAACCTGTTCCTTTACGTCTTCATCAACGTCGCCATGGTGATCGGCCTGCTGCCGGTGGTCGGCGTTCCGTTGCCGCTGGTGTCCTACGGCGGCACCTCGATGTTGACGGTGATGTTCGGCTTCGGCCTGCTGATGAGCGTCTACGTCCACCGCGACATCCGCATCGGCCGCTACGGCGAGGCCGAAACCTGAGCCCTTGTGGCTCGACAAGCCGGTGGCGGGTTGTTATATACGGCGCCTTCCCGCGGCGGGTGCATAGCTCAGTTGGTAGAGCAGCTGACTCTTAATCAGCGGGTCGCAGGTTCGAGTCCTGCTGCACCCACCACTTTTAGCTGTAAATATCAAAGGCTTATCCTGAAGGCCGAAATCATGGCGGCTCAGCGGCTTGTTAGCGGACCCCATGCGGACCCGGCCGGCCCGGTTTCGTGTGCTTGGCGCTCTTCAGCGCCTTGATCTAGGTCAAGGCGTCTTCGCCGGACGGTTGTGCCATAGTCGCGCGGCATGAAAGCCGACCCCCGCGTCCTTTTCGTTCTGGCTTGCGCCGTGTGCTTGGCCGGATGCGACACCGGACCATCATACGAGGCTCAGAGGCAAGCGATCGATGATGCTTACGGTGCCCAGCAGCAAGCGATCCTCAAGAAGTGTGACTGGTCCCCGCTGCTGGCCAAGAAGAAAGCGTTAGAGGATGCGACCGAAGCCCAGCAGGAAGCAATTTTCAAGAAGTGTGGCATTGTCCATCTGCCAGCAGCGTCAGACTATGCGGCTTACGCCAGGATGCAACCAATCCTCAAGAAGTGTGGCGTGATCCCTCAGCTGGTAGCGATAGAAAAGGCGTCTGACGCCAAGGAGGGAGCAATCATCGACGCACTCCCCTCGGATGCCGAGTGCAACCGCGAGTTCATGCACAACGTCGAGGATCAGAACCGCGCCGATCAGGCCCTGACGGATCAAGAGACGCGCCAACTCAACGCAATCAACGCAGCGGCAGCAGCGCTTTCGGACGACGATGCCGCGCCGCAAAGCTACATACCGCTGGAAACACCAACCGTTCTGGCTGCGCCGACAATGGCACCGATACCGATGCCGGTCCCGGAGCCTATGGCATCGCCGTATCTGCCGCCCCCGCCTCCGACGAGACACTACCCGTCGCTGGGCTGCATTGGTTTGGTCTGCCCATACGGCACCGCACAGTAGCGGCTACCACGCCTGCCAGCAGTGCCGGCCGCGTTGGTCGCACTCTCTCGCACTGTGCGACGGATTACTGCTATCTCCGTTGTTAGCCGCATTTGCGTGGCAGCAAATGTCTCTCCCGCGATTTGAGGGGGATGCAGTAACCATGGCTGCGTTGAACGGTTCCGACAACACAGCAACGGCAAGCTATGCGGGCTCTTCGCCATTCTAAATAATTTCTCCAACCTGAGCCGGCGGGTAGACAATGATGATTGGTCTGCAACAGATGCATCGTGCGGATTTTGGAGTCCGTGCGACACCACGTCCTGACCGCTCTGTGGCGTTCTCATTTGGAGCGCAGGGCAGAGAACACCCGATAAGATCAATCCGCCGTCCTCTATAGCCGCAGCCGCGATCCCGTATTGTAGTCAGATTTCGACGGGCCAAAGTTGTGATGCCCGACCCGGCGCCATGGCAACGGTTAGCCTAGCACCGCGACCAAAGGTCTACTGTTTGAACAATTTTTGCATTGCCTTGGTAATCCATTCCCAATCTGACTCACTCTCGAAGCCAAGACTTCGGAATTTCCGGATTACCTCTAAGATCTTTTCCCCTGTATCCGCCGCAGCAGTATCACCTGTCCGTCTCATCTTGTCGCAATAATGCGCAACCTTTTGCTCGGCGGCGTTTCCATATTTTAAGATCATTTCGTGCGCTGCGCGCTCAATCGGGTCCGATACCTGCGAAGATTTACTCGGTTCAGTTGATCCTACTGGCTCACCAGTCTCTGAACCTGATGAACCTGACGTAGGCGGCACGATTCGACCACCTTCTGTGCCTCGGTCTGATGCCGACAATATTTGCAGCTCAGACAGCATTGACCGGCAATCTCGCGTGTTCGCCTCTATATCGATGAAGACCTCTATTAGCTCACCCTGAGCAATCTCGAAGAGGCTGCCGATCATCATCAGTAATCCGCCTAGCACACAGACAGTACGCGCGAGCTGTATGCTCAATCCAAAATCGGCAGCAACTGGCGTCATAGTTGCGTTATCTACAAAAATGCCGACAACAATCACGACCACTGAAAAAAGGAACGTAAGGCCACCTATAAGCTCGACCACGGATGCAATCAGCTTCAGCGCAGGATATCTAAACATGTTTCACCGTTCGATCCCTTCGACCCAATATCGCTCACCAGTGAGAGGGCATTTTGTGCAGTATGCCCCGCGCCGGCGCCAACATCGTCATCGATCTGCCCGAGGGGCTGACCGCGATTCACTGCCCGAAGTGCGGACGCATGGGGCGCTACCGCAGCTTTAATACTCCCGTAGTTCCTCGCGCCCTCGCGCGCGTTAAATAATCACGCCAGAATTGTCGTCGAGACGGATGATCCTTTAGCTCTTGTTCTACGGTTCCACCAAGATCAAAGACCGTGTCCACCGGGCAGTCATACGAGGTGTGATCCCCGGTACGCGGGAATTTCTTCGCTTTGCTTCCGCACAACGGGCAAGTAGTCATCTCAAGAGTCTCGGGCATGTCGGTGGTCACCTATTCATCCGTGTCCTAATGCGGCTTTTGACATGGAAATGCATTGAACACTGCAAAGGCCGCGATCAGCCCGGCCGAATGTGAGGCCGCATCGGTATGCGTCGTCATCCATGCGTTAAAGAAGCGTCGAGCATCAGGGACGCTAATCGGGGTATCGTCGGACATACAAGTTGGCTTTCCACCGCGACTCATTTCTTGCATGATGTACAGTCCGTCGGTTAGGCCGCGAAAATACATATTGCACAGCTGGTCATTTGATCCCGTGGCATCGGATAGAAGGCACGCTTTGTAAAGTAGCCCGGCGGTTAGATTATCGTTGGAGATTGGGCTTTGTTGTTGCGCGGATGCCGTAGAAGCAAGCGCTAGTGGTGAGATTCTGACGCTTGGTTCCCGGCCGACGAGCGGACCTTCCGAATGACAGAGTTGGGTGGTGAGCGGACCTTCGCTTCCGCTCACCACGGCAGGTGTGAAATGCGGCTTAGCTTCGAGACGGGAGCGGCAGGTCAGGCGTCGACCATGCCAAGAGCCGCGGCCTGGAGACGTTCGCCTTGGACCGGAATGCGGGCGAGCGCGGCCTCGATCTGCTGTAGGTCGGCTCCGGTGAGGATGACGTCGGTGGCGCCCAGGTTTTCCTCAAGCCGATGCAGCTTGGTCGTGCCCGGGATTGGCACGATCCACGGCTTCTGAGCCAGCAGCCACGCCAGAGCGAGTTGGGCTGGCGTCGCCCCCTTACCGGCTGCTATCCGCGTCAGGGTATCGACCAGCGCCATATTGGTGGCGCGGGCCTCCGGCGAAAAGCGAGGGCCGCTGCTGCGGAAGTCCGAGGCGTCGATCTTGGTGTCGGCCGTGATGGCTCCGGTCAGGAACCCGGCTCCCAGCGGGCTCCATGGAACGAACCCGATGCCCAGATCCTCGCAGGTTGCCAGAATACCGTTGTGCTCAACATCCCGCGTCCACAGCGAATATTCGCTTTGGATGGCCGCGACGGGCTGAACGGCGTGGGCGCGACGGATCGTTTGCGCGCTGGCTTCCGACAGGCCCCAGTGTTTGACTTTGCCTTCGGTGATGAGCTCGCCCACACCGCCGGCAACCTCCTCGATCGGCACATTGGGATCGACCCGGTGTTGGTACAGCAGGTCGATGACGTCGACCTTCAGCCGCGTCAGGCTACCGTCGACCGCCTTGCGAATCGTTTCCGGCCGGCTGTCGAGCCCGCTACGCGATCCGTCGGGCTTGAGGTCGAAACCAAACTTGGTGGCGATCACGACCTGGTCACGTACTGGGGCCAATGCGTCACCGACCAGGTCCTCATTGATATAGGGCCCATAGACCTCGGCGGTGTCGAAGAAGGTCACACCGCGCTCGACCGCCGCGCGGATCATGCGCACGCCTTCGTCATGTGTGAGGGGTTGGCCGTAGGTGGTGTTCAGTCCCATGCAGCCAAAGCCAAGGGCTGACACTTCCAGGCCGCCGTTACCAAGTGTGCGCGTTTCCATTCCGGTCTCCTGTTTGGGCTGCGGGCAGAGGCTCGCCGGGCCTGGCAGGAAACTTAGGGCGTCGATCATTTGTTGATTAGACGGTATGATCGGCATGAGCCTATGTCAGGAATGGATAAATGCGCCGGCAGGACTTTGGTGAGCTAACCGCCTTCATGGCCGTCGCCGAGGAGCGCAGCTTCACGCGCGCCGCGGCGAAGCTGGGAACCTCCCAGTCCACGCTCAGCCAAACCATCCGGCGACTGGAGACGCGCCTCGACCTGCGTCTGCTGACCCGCACGACCCGAAGCGTCGCACCGACCGAGGCCGGCGAGCGATTGCTGGAGACCTTGCAGCCCGCCTTCGAAGATATCGACAACAAGCTCGCCGCTCTCACCAGGCTGCGCGAGAAACCCGCCGGCACCATCCGCATCAACGCAACCGATCACGTCGCGCAGACTGTCCTATGGCCGGCTATCCGGCGACTCTTGCCGAACTATCCCGACATTCAGGTCGAACTCGCAGGCGAGTCAGCCCTGACGGACATTGTCGCCGGTCGCTACGACGCCGGGGTCAGGCTGGGCGAGCTTGTCGACAAGGATATGATCGCCGTCCGTATCGGGCCTCAGCTACGCATGGTCGCCGTCGCTTCGCCTGCGTACTTCGCGCGCAAGCCGCCACCACGCACACCGCACGACCTTGCACAACACGATTGCATCAACCTGCGCCTTCCGACCCTCGGCGGGCTCTATGCCTGGGAGTTCGAGAAAAACGGTCGAGAATTAAAGGTGAGGGTCGATGGTCCGCTTGCGTTCAGCAACGGCATGCTGATCGTAGACGCAGCTCTCAACGGCTTCGGCATCGGTTACGTGACGAACGACTACGCCGAACAAGCCATCGCGGATGGCCAGCTGGTGAGCGTGTTGGAGGACTGGTCGCCCCCGTTTGCAGGCTACCACCTCTACTACCCCAGCCGCAGACAGCTCTCTCCAGCGTTCGCGCTGGTCGTCGAGGCTCTGCGGTATAGGGACTAATTCGCTAGCGGCTTGCGGAAGCCAGAAATTGTCGAACCTCGAAACGGGACTCAGAAGCGGCTGACTTCAATATCCGCTAAGGGTCGAAGATTGCCGTCACCTTTCGGGCCGCGAAGCGGACTCCTAGCAGATTGAAGCCAATACGTGGTGGCCTCGGCTTGCGGCGGCGATGATTTTGTCTGGGTCGGCGGTCCAGATGAAAGGTCTTGGCTCTTGATTATGATCAGCAACGAAACGGTTGATGGCGGTCTGGAGATCGACGACGCTCTTGAAGACACCGCGTTTGAGCCTGCGTTTGGTCAGGACGGCGAAGAAGCCCTCGACGGCATTGAGCCAGCTTGCCGACGTCGGAGTGAAATGGAATGTCCAGTGCGGATGGCGGTCCAGCCACTGAATCACCTTGGGGTGCTTGTGGGTCGCGTAGTTGTCGAGGATGGCGTGGACGGTCTTGCCGGCCGGGACTGCCCCCTCGACGACGTTGAGGAAGCGGATGAACTCCTGATGGCGGTGCCGCTGCATACAGCGGCCAATGACCTTGCCTTCCAGAACGTCGAAGGCTGCGAACAGGGTGGTCGTGCCTTGACGCTTGTAATCGTGGGTCATGGTCCCGGCGCGGCCCTTCTTCATCGGTAGGCCTGGCTGGGTGTGGTCTAGCGCCTGAATCTGGGACTTCTCATCGACGCTGAGGACGACGGCGCGTGCCGGCGGATCAACATAGAGCCCGACGATGTCGCGGACCTTGGCGGCGAACTTGGGATCGTTCGACAGCTTGAAAGTGCGGACGCGGTGCGGGGCGAGGCCGTGGGCGCGCCAGATGCGCTGAACCGAGGTCAGGCTGATGCCAGCCACCTTGGCCATCATCCGGCCGGTCCAATGGGTCGTCTCGCCGGGCGGTTCGCCCAAGGTGAGCGCCACGATGCGCCCGGCGATCCGGTCGGCCAGCTTGGGAACCCGCGCGGGCCGCGTCTTGTCACGCAGCAGGCCGTCCACGCCCTGCGCCATGAAGCGCTCCTGCCAGCGCCAGACAGCGGTCTTGCTGACGCCGGCCGCGCGCATGATCGCCGCCGTTCCCAGCCCATCGGCCGTGGCCAGAACGATTCGGGCGCGCCAGACATGCTTCTGCGGACTGTTGCGGTCATCGACGATCGCCTGCAGGCGCTTGTAATCAGTGGGGTTCAGATGGACGGTGATGCCGGTACGCATCCCGCAGACTCGCACGCCAGAAACCACTCGGGAATCCCACGAAGGACTCTTATGTCGGCATCAATCCACTAGCATAAGCGGAAACAGCAGCAACCTTATTCTCATTGAGCGATCTCCCTTTATCTCCGCGCTACCGCTTCAACACGCGATCTAGCCAAGTAACACGCCGATAACAGGCGGCTTGCGTTTCCGGTCCTTCGACGAGCGAAGTCGCGTTGCATGTCTTCGGCGCGGTGTCGAAACGATATCCGGCCGCTTGCATGCACAACTCGATGTCGCGCGCCTCCGCTATATTCGAGGCGGGGTCCTGACCCGGGAACGCCCGATACGCAGAGCGCCCACACGCAGCAAGCTGTTCGTTCACGTCGCTCGGTCCCGACGGGTGAGCGGACTGCCAGATGCTGACCAAGCCGATTATCACCGCGCAAATTGCGCCGATGCCTGCTGTCCGTCCCCACCGCAAGAGTTGGCGATGCTGCGTGTTGGTGAGATTTGTGGCGGCGCGGTCTCTCTCGGCGATCCAGTCTTCGACATCTCCGCAGTCAGGGTCCGGCACTCCCGTAATGCCGAGTTTTACGAGGGAGCCGCGACCGGGACCGCTGCGTTGTTCCAGTATTTGTCGCACGACACTGACGCCGAGTTGTTCAAGCCCGGCGCGGGTGCGCGGATCAAGTGACAAAGCGGTTCCCCCGGTTGTGTTCGGTAGGATTGTCCTGCAACGGTGACTCGTGCAAGCCTTCCAGCATGCCTCGCGCTGGAGCCTACCTCGTCTCTGATCTGCCCGAAGGGCTGACTGCCATCGCATGCAAGAAGTGCGGACGCTACGGCCGCTATCGGCGCGAGACGCTGCTCCCGCGCTTCGGCCCGGACGCGCCGCTGCCGGACGTGTTGGTGAAGCTGGCCGACTGCGCGCCACGCAGCAACATGTACGATCCAGTCCCTCGCATTGTCGTGGTCGAGCGCGATGAGACAGGCGCTGGCGTTATATCGGCGGAGAGCGACAATTCCTCCGTTAGAGACGGCTAAGCTCCGGGCGAAATGATGACAACCGACGTAGCGGAGCGGTAATGAGAGGAAACAGCCGATGAATAAGATTGCGGTGCTGAGCCACAAGGAGGTGGCAAGCTATTACATCGTCTCCCTGATGCAGCGTGGATATAACGTATGCAATAGCGGCGTAGGCGCTATCCATGCACCCGGGCTCAAACCATATCTCGAATGTGTGGGTTGCCTTTTGCTCGGGGATGAGCCCGACCTTCAAGAGATCGCCAACTTTATGGAGGCCTCTGGCAAAAAAGTGTGGCGGCAGCTTGCTGACGTCCCAACGGCGAAATAGCAACAGGCGGCAGCTTCGGGTAAACTCCTTGAGCTTCGTCGGTATTGTATCGCCGGATTTCTCCGTCGGCTTAGAGCGCCCCGACGCGTAGGAGGGTGTCGACATGGAGGGGATTGCACAAACTAACGGGTCTGGTTTGGCTGAAAACCAGCCTGTAGGCGAAGACCGAGGCACGGTTGCAACTGAGGGCTTGCATCTAGATTTGTGGGTCAAAGAGCAAGAAGTGGTCGATGCCCTATCAGCACATTCCGAGGGGCGCGCTCGGGACGAATACACACGGATAGCATTGCGAATTGGCATTCTGGCACTTAACCAAGCGCAGGGGCGGCTTGATGCCGAAGTCGTGCGCCGTGAAGGCGAACGTCTGATCTCAACGCTCGGAGTAAACCTCGGCAACCATCATCGCCAAGTTGAATCATTGGTCGCGGGGACACTCAGCGACTACTTCAATCCGCAAGGCGGAAAATTCAACGAACGTATTGAACGCCTCATCAAACAGGATGGCGATCTCGAACGCTTGATGCGATCTCAGGTCAGCGAGCACATCAACTCTTTCAAAGAAACCCTCGATCAATATATCGGCGAACGAAGCACGTTCACTCGCCTTTTGACCCCAGGCGACTCAAATCAGCTGATGACCGCCATTCGTAATGCGGTAGACGGACTTGTCACGGCACAGGGAAATCACATTGTTGCCGAGTTCTCGCTCGATAAAAAGGATGGCGCTCTGTCGAGACTACTCGCGGAGCTAACGCAGACGAACGGAACACTCACGGGAAATTTGGAAACTACGGTCAAAAAGATTGTCGATGAGTTCTCGCTCGACAATGAGGGCTCCGCACTAAACAGACTGGTCAAGCGTGTGGAGACGGCGCAGAACCAAATCAGTCAAGAATTCACACTTGACTCGGAAGTTTCGGCACTGTCGCGCCTCAAACGTGACTTGCTCGCCGTCGTTGATTCGTTGCGCAGCGACAACAATAAATTTCAGGTGGATGTTGTTTCCGCACTCAAAGCCATGCAGGCGAGGAAAGATGAATCGTTCGCATCGACGCGTCACGGTGGCGAATTCGAAGCGACCGCAATTAGCTTTATAGAGGATGCGAGCCAACGCGCTGGCGATATCTCCGAGAGCACTGGCGGACGCACCGGCAACATTAAGCACTGCAAGGTTGGCGATTGTGTGCTCACGCTGGGCCCCGACTGCGATCAGGCCGGCGCGCGAATCGTCTTCGAAATGAAGGAGGACGCAAGCTACGACCTGAAGGCTTCTCTGTCGGAATTGGCGACAGCGCGTAAGAATAGAGAGGCCGTAGCTGGAGTTTTTGTCCATTCCAAGCGTACCGCACCTACGGGGCTGAAACCCCTAGCGCGTTACGGAATGGATATCGTCGTCATATGGGACGCTGAGGACGCCGGGACCGATGTCTATTTTGAAGCTGCAATCACAATCGCTAAAGCGCTCGCATTGAGAGCAAAGGCGTCAAAGTCGACAGCAATTCCGGTCGACCTCGAAGCTTTCGAAAAAGCGATCCGAGAGATAGAGCGCCAAGCAGGTTTCCTTGACGAGATAAAAACATCTTCCGGCACAATTAAATCTGGAGCCGATAGGATTCTGATACGCGTTGAGCAAATGCGAACTGCGCTAGCGAACCAGATTGCGACACTCGATCAGCAGGGCATGGCGCTTCGACAGTTTGGTGGAGCGTCAGAGACGGCGCTTCAACCTTCGCAGGCCTCTGAAGTCGGTAACGCGGATTAACCGATAGCGGTACACCCCGCCCGCTTCAGCCCTTCAATGTGGATCTGCGCCACGTTGCGAATGATGCCGTGCTCGTCCGCTTGGTATTTGCATGAGCGGCCATCAGGGCCGGGCACGTAAAATTCTGCCACCGCGCCGAGCGAAGTAGCTTGCCAAGCGTGGGCACGGGTGGCGGGCGGCGGGCGGCGGCGCGAGATCATGCCCCAGCATGACTCACTGCAGACGAATCACAAAAGGCGAGCGTCTCGTCCTGCCTACTCGCCAAATCGAACGTCCGGGTTATCCTCGGCCACCGATCAGCGGCGGGATGAGATGCGGCTTTTATTTTGGCTTCCTTTGTTTCGCCTATGACAACCTTGAGCGTAGCATCGGGCTCGGTCGGCCGGTACGAGGGGGACTACAATGGTTCATCGGCTCAGCTTTTTGAAAAAGGTGATGGTCGCGCTGGCCATTATTATAAGCGGCGGCTTGGTCTACGTTTTAGTGTCTATGGCGCCACATAGTGATCAGCAAACAGACGCACCGGACCCGCTCTCGGATTCCGGTACCGTCTATGCCGCGCTCGCAACCCTGCCCGGTCTGAACCGCGACGTTGAAATCGATAAGGCCATTCCGGACCACTATGAGCTTGCGCTTCAATATCCAGAGAGCGCATTCGTATCTCGGGGTGAACCTGAGGCTGATTCCGAATCGATTGTTCGTGCGATATTAGCTCAGCTAGTTAAGAAAGGCCGCGTGCCATACGAGGAGGATATTTCCATCTTCGTTTTCGCGTCGCAAGACGCATCGGGCGAAACCGGAAAACACTTAGTCCACGTGTACGGATATGCCACTTACGACCACTCCCTGGATCGGATTTCATATTCCAGATGCACCGGAAGTGCTTCGAGCTGTTGATCGTTCCATCCAATGGCAGGACTACGTTAACGGCTCGCCGTTGTCGCTATGCAATGTGCACGACCGCAAGACCGCGGCCTTCATTGGATTTACCCGCCTGGGTAAATCCATTTTTCCCTAATTGGCTGCCACCCTTCGCCTTCTTGACCCTCTCGATCTCCGCGCCGAGGCGGCGATGTCGGCCGCAGGGTCGACGCAGACTAGCGCGCGCGCTTCAAAGGACGCGGGTTAACCTATCTTCAGCGGCCAGACTGGCCTGGGTGTCGGTCAAGCGGCTGCCGGAACCGTGCACGCTCTCGTCGCCGATCGCGCCCTTGATGGCCTCCACGGTCAGCTGACCGATCGCGACCATTCGCGCGACGTACTGCAGGGCCGCGGTCTCGAACGCTCGCCGATGCGCGGGGCTGCAGAACTTTTGCGGCGACCCGTAGCCGCGCGGCTCAAACGGTTTGCCACACCACAAGCACCCGGCTTTCGAGTTCTCACGCGTGTCAGCGCTCATCGCGCACCGGGAAGACTGCCGCTCATCGAGCTGCGATCGGCTTCACGGCCTCGGCGACAAGCTCGGCAAGCGTGAGATTGCCCGATAGCTCACCTGTAACCCGCGTCGGGAGAACCTTGCCAAGCAACGTACAAAATACTTGCGGGTGCTCGGCTGCAATTTTCTCGAGATAATCGGGGCCGCCGGCTGCATCGAAGGCGTGCAGAATCGCATCTCTGAGATCGGCGGTTATCTTGTTCGGCCGGCCCTTGCGGGAACCCCCGCCCGTTTTTTGCCCTTTCATCGCCGCGAAGCCTCGGCGGCTTCTTTCACGCGCTCTTCGCGCTGGCGCGTCGCCATCGCGCCGCGCTCGCGCCCATGCCGCTCCTCGAGCTTCCGGCGCTCGGACTTGTGGCGCGGGGCGAGGTCGGCCGGCTGATAACCACCGCTGCCGCCGGCTCCGTAGCGATCACGCTCTAACTCGTGACGCCGCGTCATTTCGACGGATTCGCCCCGGTGGCGCGCCGCCAGCTCGGTCCGCTCGCCATAATGGCGTCCGGCAACGCCAGGCGCTGCCGGGCCACGCTCCTCCGCTTCCCTGCGCTCCTTGGAACGGGCGTTGTCATAGACGCCCGAACGCCGCCTCTTGGCGTCAGCGCGCGCGATGTCGTCGCTACGAGTGCTGGTCATGTTTGATCTCTCCTTGGTTGAGTGGGGGTCTCAAATCATTCTCCCGCGGCGCCGGTCGAGAAATGGCGGGATCGCCGGCCATGGATCATCGTCCGGTAGGGCGTTTTCATCCGTCACACCGTCACAACCCGCGGAAACCTTGGGCTTTCCGGCACTTTTCGAAACGTCACACCTATCCCCCTGTGACGGATCGAGATTCCCCGGAAACGCTAGGTTTTCTGCGCCTTGTGACGGTGTGACGGTTGGATTCAGGGGATCGGGCAAATAACGCGCGAAAGCGTCGGCGAATTGGGCGAGCCCGTAGCCTTTCGCCGTATCCCTCGGCCCCGATCCGAGTCGGATGGTGCCGGGCGAGATGCCGTCGCGTGCCAGCACTTTTGCGAGCTGGTTCTTGGTAATCGGTTTCCCAGCGCGGCCATATTCAGCCCAGTCGCTCCCCTCGATCGCCACCAGCACCTCGACTAAGTCGGCTGACTTGATCTGCTCAAGATTCCTGGCGGCAAAAATATCGCGAATATCGGCCAGTAGGCTCGCCCGCTTCGCCTGGTCGGCGTCCACCGTCGCGGCGGCGATCTCGCGCGCCAGCTTCGGCCAGGTGTCGCCAGCCGCGTCAGCAATCGCGAGCGCCGGTCGCCAGTTGTCGGCGCCCCGGTTGTCAAGATTGGTCGGCACGGCGGGATCCATGCCGGCGAGGCGCTTGACGTTATCCGCCGCCCATCGCGCCGCCTTGCTGGCGAGATCATCAAGCTCTTTCGTGCGATCGAACCGGAATTGCTCGACGACTTCATCGGGCCGTTTGCGCTTCAAACTGATCGACAGGGAACGGTCGGCCAACGTGCCCGGAAGCCTGCCGATCATGGCGATGGCACATGCGCCCCAGACGCTGAACTGCCTCGCCTCGAAATCTTCGCCGACAACGCGAATAATATTGCCACCGCGACGGTGGCCGGAATTGAGGATGCCTCGCAGCTCGTCGTTTTCCCTTAGCCACGTGTCGGCCTCGTCGGCGAGCAGCACCGGAGACGCGATCTCGACGGTGCGGAACACGGCCGCCACCGTGACGTTCGCCGTGAGCAGCGGGCGCGGCACAAGACACTTGAGAATGTCTAGGAGCGTGGTCTTGCCGCAGCTCGGCCTCGGCGACGTGATTGCGAGACGCGGCGAAATTTGGAAGGCATCGAGCGCGTGAGCGTGCAGCACCCATAAGGCGACGATCTCGTGCGCACCGTTTTCCATGACCATGAAGCGCCGCACCGCGGCCGCGATCTCGGTCAGCAGCGCCGCCCCATTCACCGCTTCCGGCCACGGCTCAGGCTCGGGCAGTTCGATCGCGCGGCCTTGCGCGGGCGCCGCGGTCTCTTGTTGTTTTGTCTTTACCAGCTTGTCGAGCATCGCGACTGGAATCCCGATCTCCGTCGCCGCCGCTGCCCGCTGACGCGCATACGCGAGCGGCTTGAGTTGGCTCAAGTGCACGATTTCCGCCTCGCCGGCATTGTCGTCGAGCGTGTCCTTGCCATCGGCGCCCGCGCCGGGCTTCGGCGTTAAATCCTCGACGATCCGCGCTCGCTCGGCGGCAGCGGCGCGCGCGACGATCTCCGCGTCGGCCGCAGGATCGGCGCCCTCGAATTTCGCCCGATGCTCGAGCACTGCAGCCGTCCCGAAAAGCGCGAGCGCCTTGCGGAGCGTATCGTCGCTGCCGCCGGGATCGGCGCTCATGGTCGGCCTCGCGCTGGTCGCCAGTCACGGTGATCCGAACGGCGGCGCTTCTCCGCGACCACCTCGGCATGCGCGCGCCGCTCGATCTTGCCCGGCGGCCGACAACCGCAACTTGTCGTCAGTGAAGCCAGAAGATCGAGGATAGCGATTAGGCGCGTCGTGCCGCAGCGGCAGCGCGCCCAGGCGGTATGCGCCGATGCCACTGCCAGAATTGTCCAATGACCGAACACCGCGCCGGAGCGCGCGCCTTGCGTGCCCGCGTGGCTTCGACTATGACTTGCGGAGCTGAGGTTTGAGATTTCGAGCGCCGTCCCGTAGCCAGCGGGGCGGCGTTCCGCGTTGTGAAACATCGGCGCACCTCATGCCGCCGGGGCGCCATCGCGCACCTTCGGCGGCCGACCACCGCGGCGATGGGGCGTAGCAGCTGTCGCGGGCGCAGACTTAGCCGGGCGTCGGCGGCTTTCGAGCCACGCGGCGAAATCGCCCGGGAAAATTCCAAGCCGCCGCTCGCTCAATCTCACCATCACAGGGCCTTCGCCCAAACTGAGCAATCGCTCAAGGGAACGGCGCGAAAATCCGGCAAGCTCGGCCGCCTCTTTAATCGAAAGAAGTTTTTCCATCGGGTCGGTTCCTTGCATGTTGCGCATGCGCGTAGGGAACCGCAAAAATCACTCCCGGGTCATCCCCTGTTATTGAGGGGACGCGTTAAAAGGGAGGGGGGAAAATCCGATCTTCGTTTTCCCGAGCCAAGTCTTGCGTAACGCTGTTGCCACGGTGGCGGCCGGGCGCTGCTTGCCAGTGGCGAGATTGAGGGCTTTAGCGACGAACCGGATGAAGGGACCGCGCCGGTCAAGCGATATCGGCCCATGCCTTACCCCGCTGAGGGCGTCGGCGGTCAGGAAAACGAGTCCAAATGCCAGACCATGCCAGAGGGAGCCGGCACGCGCGTTGCGATGTTCCATGTTCGGCCAAAGCAGAGCTGGTTCGGCCTTCGCAAGCATTGCATCGAGATCTGCCAGATTTGATAGCCTAATGTTCAAGTCGGCGTTCGCGGCGGTGATGATGGCGCGGAAGGGCTTAAACGCCGCGTATCCGGTAAAAACTTTTTGATCGGCCTCTAGCTTGCGCCGTTGCTCGGAGATCAGACGCTTGGACGCGCCGATCGTCTTGCGCCGTTGTTTGAGGGCGCGGTGCGCTTTTTCCTCGCCCTCGATGTCGGCGGCCACATTGACGAGAAAACGGGCCAGGCGGCCGCATGCGGTAGCGTCCGGCCAGGGACCGCGCTTGTAGACATCCCGTAACAATGCCGCGACCTTATCCGCGGTGATTTTCGCGGTAGTCCCGACTGCCACGTTCGCGGGCCCCCGCCCGGGCGTTTCAGCCCGCACGCGCGAGCGTCACCACGTTATCACCGGAAGCGCGGCCCTCGGCGAGCGCGACGACACGCGCTCCCCAGGCGTCGAGCGCGGCGCGCTTTTCGGCCGCCCAGTCGTGACGCTGATAAACGCCGACGATGCCGCTGCGGCTGCCGCTAACGTGATTTAGGACAGCTTCCGTGATTTCCAACCTAATGCCGAGACGCTGAAGCCCGGTCGCAAGCGTCCGGCGTAGGTCGTGCAACGTCCACGGCGCAAGCGGCGCGGCCTCCGTGCCGAGCTTCGATGCCGCCTCAGTGCGCGCCTTCACGATCGCGGCGTCGAGCGTGCCCCGCGATTTCGACCAGGCCGAAAACGGTGTCCCGACACTGCTAGGGAATATGAGCGCGCCTTGTGTGCGCCGTTGTTCCATTGCGCGTTTTGCTTCGGCCGCGTCCTCGGGAAGCAAGCGACGGATGATCTCACGCGCGGGGTCGCTCAACGGGACGATGTGCGTCTCGCCGTTCTTGGTGCGCGCGCCCGGTATGGTCCACGCCGTCAGATCGTCGGCAATCTCGGGCCATGCCATGCCGGCGACCTCGCTCTTGCGCTGGCCGGTGAGGATCAACAGCCGGACGATTGCACCATAGGGCGGACTAGATTTATCCGCCGCGCGCCAGACTTCGGCTAATTCCCCGTCGCTCAAGACGCGATCGCGCGCCTCAACGCTCGCGGTGATCGGTAGATCGGCGAACGGATTGCCTTGTAGCGTGCCGCGCTTCATCGCCCATTGGAAACACGCGCGCCCATAGGCTGCGGTGCGCCCGACGATGGCGCTTCCCTTGCGCTTGCGCTCGCCGTCGGCATCCTTTGATTTCCAGCGCCTTTTGAGCGCGTCGAGCGCGCCGACGACGGCGGCGCGGTCCAGATCATCGGCCGGCAGATCGAGATGAACGCGAAACGCATGGTGAAGCGCGCGCACCGCTTCGGCGCGATAGCTCGCACGCTGCTCGGCCAAGTGCTCCCGCTCCCAGTCTGCAATGAGCGCCTTGAGCGTCAGCCTGTCCCTGGCGCGCGCGGCCCGCTCGGCAGCGGCAGCGGCCTTGCGCTCGGCCGCCGGGTTCTTGCCCTTGGCAACGTCGCCCATAGTCGCGGCGGCAGCCTCGCGTGCCTTCGCCAGCGACAACGCCGAGCACGCGCCCAGCGGCACGCGCCATTTGCGTCCGTGCAAACTGTACTGGCAGAGATAGCTCTTGCCGCCGCCTGTCGTGACGCGCACGGCAAGCCCGCGCTGTTCGCTGTCGAATATCAGCCGGTCGCGGCGCGCTCTCTCGACGCTCAAGCGTTCAATACGTTGCTCAGTGAGTTTCATTGTGGCCTCGCTTTCAGCGCCTTCGGCCTCGGGGTCCGCTGGGGTCCGCGGACCTGTAACGGACCCGCTGGGATAGCGTTTCCCGTCGCCTCGTGGCGGCACGAGTCAGAAAGTCGCACACTTTATCCTGGAAATCAAAGGAAATAGCGGGGTCCGCGCCGTCGCCTGTCGTCTAGTGTCTTTTCGTGGCAGGCGGCTGAAACTTACTCTTAATCAGCGGGTCCCAGGTTCGAGTCCTGGTGCACCCACCAGCCTTATCGGCCTCCACACTCCAAGCCCGGCGATGCCCGCAGCGGCCGTATGGCGCTGACGCCGCCGCCGCGGCATCATGGGGGTGGCGGGGCCGCTAGGTTCAACGGCAGCCACAAGAACCGCGACCGATGGAGGGAACATGGCCGACGATCTCGCGACGCTCAGGAAACGCGCCTCGGCGCGGTTGGGTGAGCTCTATAACGAGGCGGAGCTTGCCGCCGATCCCGACTGGTCCGATGCCGAAAAGCTGACGCTTGCCTGCCGCATCCTGGCCGCCGATGGGCACGACACGATCGTCCCCGGTCTCGTCGCGCTGCGCACTTCCAAGCCAGAGGGTTTCCTCATTCTGCCGATGGGCGTCGGCTTCGAGGAAGTCACGCCGCGCCAGATCCTGACCGTGGACAAGGATCTCAACGTATTGAAGGGCAAGGGCAAGCCACCCAAGGCGGCCGGCTTCCTGATTAGGATTCTCCAGTTGCGTCCCGATGCCAGCTGCGGCATTCACACCCATGCGTTTTACACCGCCGCGCTTTCCATGGTCGACGAGCCGCTGACGGTGGCGCATATGGACGCCACCATGTTCCACGACGATTGCGCTTTCCTGAAGGAATGGCCCGGCAATCCGGTCACCGAGCTCGAAGGCGAGATCATTGCACGCGCGCTCGGCTCGAAGCGCGCGGTCCTTTTGTCCAACCACGGCCTCGCCACTGTCGGCCAGTCGATCGAGGAAGCCGCCTGGATGGCGTTGTGCTTCGAGCGCGCCGCCAAGATGCAGGTCCGCGCCCGCGCGATCGGTCCGTTGAGCAAGATCGATCAGGATTTCGCGCGCGACGCGCACGATTACATGACCGATCCGTCGATGGTGGCGACGCAATTCCGCCGCTTCGCGCGCCGTGCGCTACGCGCCGACCCCGGCTGCCTCGACTGAGCGCTCGCTGCCGGGCGGCTGCTATTTTCCCTTGAAGACCGGCTTGCGTTTCTCCATGAACGCGCGCCTTCCTTCGACGTAATCCTCGCTGGCGTAACAGCCGGCGACGATCGCCTTGCACAGATCGCGGTCGATCTCGGACGACGGCTTGACCAACTCGGCGACGATCCGCTTGGTCGCCGTCATGCTCAACGGCGCGTTCTCGGCGATGCGGGCGCAATAGGCGCGGGTGAACGCCTCGATCTCGGAATCGGGCTGGACGGTCTCGACCAGCCCCATCGCTGCGGCTTCGTCGGCCGGCACTTGCCGGACGCTGTAGAAGAAATCCTTGGTGCGCGCCGGCCCGATCAGATCGACCAGCTTCTTGATGTCGGACCAGCGGTAGGTGAGGCTCAGGCGCGCCGCCAGGCTGGCGAAGCACGCGCTCCGCCCGGCAAAACGCAGGTCGCAGGCAAGCGCGATGCCCAAGCCGATGCTCATGCAATAGCCCTGGATCATGGCGATGGTCGGCTTCGGGAAGGTTTGCAGCCGGGTCAGCGCAGCCTCCGAAATCGCGTTGTAGCGCGCCTGATCGGCCGGCGTGCCGCGCAGCTGCTCGAACTCCGAAACGTCGGCGCCCGAGGTGAAGGCGCGCTCGCCGGCGCCGCGTAGCACCACGGCGCGGATCGCGGGTTCCTGCTCGAAGCGGCCGAGCACGATCGGGATCGCCTGCCACATATCGATAGACAACGCATTGCGCTTGGCAGGGTGGTTGAAAACCAGCCAACCGATCGCGTTATCAACCTTGGCGATGACACGCTCGGTCGGAGAAATCGCAGCCGTGCTCAAAGGGGGCCTCGCTTGCCGGAAATGCCGTGCCGTGTGCGGCCGCGGTCATCAGAGCATATACTCGAATCGGGCGCGAGATCGCGGCGGTTTGGAGTCCCAGATGTAACCGCCGGGTCCGTCATGGGAACGATCGGTGTGCCGGGCCCGTTTTTCGGCAAAGTCCCATCGCGACGGAGGCCGATATGAATATGAAACGCATAGGTCCAGGCGAGCCACCCGACGACCGGTAACGCCGTCTCGCCGAGAAATACGAGTGGCTATCGGACTACGTCCGCCAAGCCCTGTCCGACGACCCCATCGACGCGATGAGCGCGGATTCGTTTCCAGCCAGCGATCCGCCGACCTTCACCGCCGTCCGGCGCGATCGCTGCAACGAACAGGAGTGACGCCGGCCCGCTATTCAGCCGCCAGCGTGACGACCGCGTTCTCGTAGGCGCCGCTGCCGGTGCCGTCCGAAAAGATGCCGCGCTCGGCGATCCAGCGCTGCGATTCCTCGAACACCGCCTTGGTATAGGGCTCGAAAACGATACGTTCGCCTGGTCCCCAGCGCCGCGTGTCCATGAGACCATGGAAGCGCTTGGGGAATTCCTTCTGGTAATAGTGCGTGTAGAGCTCGGGCCGCAGGTCGATGTCGCGCTGGGCGCGGCGCAGCGCCTTGAAATACTTGCGCACGTCGTCGGACTCCGGATTGCCGTTGATCATTGAGGCCATCATGAAGGTGGCGTCGATCACCTTGCGGAAGCCGAGCTGCTCGAGGAAATAATAAGGCCCGCTGAACACCGTGACCGCCGGCACCTTGCGGTCGAACAGCAGTTCCATGCGGCTGAATAGCAGTCCGTCTGCAAAGCTGAGCTTAATGTCGCCCAGCGCCATGTACTGCTCGAGCGCCTGGATGGTCGCGTAATGGCTGCCGGACTGGTAGCCGACGGAAATCGGCACGCCTTTGAGATCGGCGGGCTCTTTGATCGACGATTCTGGCGCGACGAAAATGCCGGCCGGCGACACCGAATAGGCGTCGGCATAGAGCTTGGCGTGGCCCTTAGCGGCCGCGACGTTGACGGTCCAATGGCACGCGCCGCTGACGTCACAGGCCCGGCCCTGTTCGATCGATTGGAAGGCGCCAACCTTGTTGCCGAGCTGATGACCTTGTCCGGCGCTCGAATCCATCGTCTCACGGAATTCGTAGTCAAGCCCTTCGTCGCGGAAATAGCCTTTCTCCTTGGCCACCCATTCCTGCAGCCGGAAATGTGGTGCGATGACGAACTTGCTCATGGTTTCCTCCGCTTCCTGATCTGGTTCAGCAAAGCCGCGCCGCGACCGGCTTGGGTCGTGCGCCGCGCGCGGATCATCTTGACGTGCTCGTCCATCAGCCGGCGGGCAGCGGCGCCGTCGCGCGCCTCGATCAACTCGACCAGCTTACGATGGATCTCGAGAATGTGCCGCGCGACTGCCCGTGTCAGCGCCGGATTCCGCGTCGGCCACGAGACGTGATGAAGCGACCACAGCTGCGCTGCCAGCACGCGGTTGTGCGAGCACTCGGCGACCGCGAGATGGAAATCGAGGCTGGCGCGCGTGAACGCGGGAACGTCGTCGATTTGTTGCTCGGCGACGCTCAGCAGCCGCTTCAAGCCGGCAAGCTCCGCTTCGGTGGCATGCTCGGCGGCGAGCTCCGCCGTCAGCGTCTCGACGGCGCGTTGCGCGTCGAGGATTTCGCTGGCGCTGATGCCGGCGAGGTCGAGCTGGACGGCGAGCGCCTCGGCGAATTGCCGCGGGTTGCCATGGGCGATGCGCACGCCGCCGCCGGCGCCGACCTTGATCTCGACCACGCCGAGCGCCGCGAGCGTCCGCAAGGCATCGCGTGCCGCCATCCGGCTGACATTGGCGCGGTGCGCGATGTCCTTCTCGGTGCCGAGGAAATCGCCCGGCTTGAGACGTTTCTCGAACACCGCTTCGCGCACCTCGGCGACCAGACGCGCCGAAAGCGTGCCGCCTTCCGCGCGCTGGCCGGCCTTGAACGGGACGTGCACCGACACCGCTGACCTCCGATCCCAATGCCCGATCCTGGCCCGCAGCTAAATATATTAAAATAATATATTTAGGGGGCATTACATACTTGACAAAAGAGGGACCAAATGTTGAAGGATCAAGGGGAAGGAATGGCTTCTAACGGATGCGGAAAAGGAGAACAATCCGCGAAGGCGGTTGTGCTTCGTTTTCCAGCGCAACCCAGCAGTGAGTCTGCGGGGGGAGACCTAATTATGGAAAAAATCAATCCATACGCATTCTACAAGCTTGGACTCGAACTCCAGCCGCTTTCGGCCGTGACAGTCGTTGGCGGAAAAGTCTCAGTGAGAGAAATGTTCTGGCCTCTGTGGACGGCGAAGCAGGCGCTTGAACGTCTCAATGCCGGTTATCCGATCGACTTGAATTTTGCAAAAGGTTCTGCAAACGCCCTGGAGAAGGCAGTCAATGAGATTTTCAATGAGCATTTCGTAGACGAAAAGGGAGAAATGAAATTTCCCGAGCCGAATGAAAATCTAACTATTTGGTCGTGGCAGTGGAACCGAGTTAGCGGGGAACTTTTGACGTTTCAGACAGTGTTTCAAACTGAAATGGAGAACGCGACTACATATCAGGTCTCGAAGAAGGGGCTTTATTCGACGGTGGAGCTTGTCGAATCTGCTGAGCAGATTTTTCCCGCTGATCTGCTCGCGTTCGTTCCCCAAAAAACGCGCGATGACTTTCACGCGGCCGGAAGATGCTTAGCTTTCAATCTGCCAACGGCAGCAGGATTCCATGCTGCACGCGGCATTGAGGGTGAAATAGAATTATACTGGCAAACCTTTACTGGCAAAACCGGAACGCGCCATGGCTGGCAGGATTATATCGACGATTTACAAAAACTCATGGGGCTGGCCTAGATAGCTGAGAAAGGCTATCGGGATCAGATGGTTGGGAAGAGACGGCGAAGTCGGTTGCCGACCAGTATTCAAGAGACCCTGATCGCGCACTTCGTTGCCGGGGCAACCGCTCG
>JBOHLS010000014.1:0-75433 GCA_050729835.1 Allostellaceae bacterium
TTGTGAACATCCAGCCCGATGAACGTGATATCTTCCGCCATGACCCGTCTCCTATGCGTGAGGCTCGGCGTCGGACCATCCGACGCAACCCTCGTCAGTCGCATAGTGCGAGACGGGTCACCTCATCACCGCAAGACGGACATAGGGTCTATACTGACGCCGCGGGCGGGGAACAAGCACATGGCGCGCGATAGCCTGACGCTGCGGCGTCCGGACGACTGGCATCTGCATCTGCGCGACGGCGCGATGCTCAAGGCGGTTCTGCCATTCACCGCGCGGGTTTTCGGCCGCGCCATCATCATGCCCAACCTCGTGCCGCCGGTGACCGGCGTTTCCGCCGCCGAAGCATACCGCAAACGCATCCTCAAGGCGCTGCCCGGGGGCGCCAAGTTCACGCCGCTGATGACCGCGTACCTCACCGACGCGACCAAGCCGGACGAGATCGAGCGCGGCTTCAAAAACGGCGTGTGGGTTGCGGCGAAGCTCTATCCCGCCAACGCGACGACGAACTCGGCGCGCGGCGTCACTGACATCGCGCGCATCGACAAGGTGCTCGAGCGCATGGCGCAGGTCGGCATGCCGCTTTTGGTGCACGGCGAAGTGACCGACCCATCGGTGGACGTCTTCGACCGCGAGGCGGTGTTCATCGAGCGCGTCCTGGCGCCGCTGACCAAGCGGCTGCCCGAGCTCAAGGTGGTGCTCGAGCACGCGACGACGCGCGACGCGGTCGAGTTCGTGCGCGGCGTGGGGCCGAACCTCGCCGCGACGATCACACCGCATCATCTGACCATCAGCCGCAACGCGCTGTTCCACGGCGGCTTGCGGCCGCACCTGTACTGTCTGCCGGTGGCCAAGCGCGAGGCGCATCGCCAGGCGCTGCGCCGCGCCGCGACCTCGGGCGACGCCAAGTTCTTCCTCGGCACCGACAGCGCGCCGCATCCGATCGCCGACAAGGAGAAGGATTGCGGCTGCGCCGGCATCTTCTGCGCGCCGGCGGCGCTCACAATCTACGCGCGCGTCTTCGACGAGGAGAACGCGCTCGACCAGCTCGAAGCCTTCGCGTCGCTCAACGGCCCGCGCTTCTACGGCTTACCGCCGAACGAAACGCGCGTGACGCTCAAGCGCGAGAGCTGGAAAGTGCCGGCGAAGGTGAAGGCCGGCGCCGGCGCGGTGAAGCCGTTTCTGGCGGGGGAGGAATTGGGGTGGAAGGTGACGGTCTGGAAATTATAACCGCTGCAAGCCGTCATTCATTTCGCAATTTCCAGCAGGTCGAACAAAACGGTGTCAATATATCGATTTATCTGTTCTACCTCGGCCTTACTACTTTGCTGAACATGTGTAGCCAGCGAGGCGTGGTTGTATACCGCGTTAAACCGGCTCCCCCGCATGTCCATCTCCTCTCCGGAAACAGACTCTACTCAAAACTGGCCGAGATTTAGGGGCTCAGGTCATTCGAGACGGCCGCTCCGCGGCCTCCTCAGGATGACGAAAAAGCTGGATTGCTTCGGCCGCGAGGTGGCCTCGCAATGACACTCAAAAATTCACCACGGAGACATAAAGGGCACGGAGAAGGCGGATTCTCCTCCATGTTCTCCGTGTCTCCGTGGTGAAGACGCCGGTATTTACGGAATTGCGTGCTCGATGAAGGGCTGCGGCACCGGATCGCCCCATTGCGAAACGAGGCCGTCGTCGGCCGAGATCTGGTTCGCCGGCGCACGCGCGTTGAGCACGTCGGTGTCGGTCCAGTGCTCGTGCACGCGGCCCCACGGGTCTTCCCAGTAGTCGTAGATCTGGGAGCCGAGCACGTGCCGGCCGATGCCCCAGACGTGCTTGTACTTGCCTTTCGATTTCAGGTGCTCATGGCCGAGCATGACATCGTCGATGTCGCGCACCTCGAACGACAGGTGATTGAGCCCGGTCTTCGATCCGGCGATGCAGAAGAAGACGTGATGGTCGACGTAGTCGTCGCCGCGGTCGAGCCGGTTGAACGAGCCTATGACGTTGGCCTTGTCGCCGGCATAGACCTCGTCGGAGCAGAGCAGGCCGAGCGTTTCACGGTACCAGCGGAGCGTCGCGCATATCTCGGTCGACATCAGCACGCCGTGGCCGATGCGCTTCACCTGCGACGGTCCGCGCGGCACGCGGCAGAGCGTTCCGGCGCGGCGCAGCTTGGCCTCGCCCCAGTTGATCACGTTCTCGCGCACCGGCAGCTTGGCGACCTTCTCGAGGCCGTGGACGAGCTCGATCTGGTAGCCGTTGGGGTCGGTGAGCCGCACGCGCTTGCCGCCGCCGGGCTCGTCGAGATTTTCGATACCCGAGGCACCGGGCGCCTTGGCCAAGCGCTTCAAATCGTCGTCGCTCGCCACGGCATAGGCGAAGCCCAGGAACTTCGACGGACCGAGCTCGGTGACGTGGATGTGGTGCATCGGATCGGTGCCGCGCATGAACAGCTTGTCCTTGGTGCGCGCGACGCGGATGAAGCCGAAATCGGTCAGGAATTCCTCGGCCTGATCGAGATCGGGCGAGCGCAGCCGTCCCCACAGGAAATCGGCGGCCTTGACGACCGGCATGGCGACCCTCCCCAGATCCGTTTTGCCGACCAGCCTAGCGCAGACCGGCGGGGACGGAAACGCCTACTAGGTGGGCAAGCTCGCGCTCAACGCGCCAAACGCCGGCTCAACGCTCCCGGCTGCGACGGAATTTGGCATCTCGGCCGCCGGCGCCGCCGGCCGGTCGAGGAGGAAAATGCTGCCGCCGGGCCGGGTTGGGCACATAGCCGACGCGCGCGCCGATCCGTTCCGCATGGACGCGCACGATATAAAGGCCGAGGCCGGTGTTCGGCTCGGCGCCGGTCGGCTGCGCCGTCAGCCGTGCAAATTTCTTAAACAGAAACTTCACGTGGGAAAAGCGGATTCCCGCCGGCAAGCAATGCTTCGTCCATTACGCCATCGGCGCCGAGCCCGTTATCGCCGCCGCCTTCGACCGCCTCAAGCAAAGCGGCGGCTTCGTCCTGCTTGGCGTCTACCATGTCGAGCCGCAATCGTCCGCCTATCCCTGCGGGTTTCCACGGGGCACGACGCCGAGCCATTGGAATCTCGGCGTGATCTATCCCATCACCGCCGATTCGATCTATTGGTTCAACTTCTTTCCCGAACAGCCGTTCCTGTTCGAGAAGACCTTCGCCATCTGGGCGGTGTTTCAGATCTCGCAGCTCAAGGAACGCGGCGAGTGCAACCAGCTCGTCGCGTCGGAGGGCAAGGACCGGCTCGTAACGCAAGGTATCGATCACTTCGTGCAGATCAATCTCAATCGCTTCACCAACCTGACCGGCTATTTTCAGTCGGCGCACAAAGCCGGCAAGCATATCTTCACCGTCTACAGCGACTACAAGTGGCTGGGCATGCTGATGCGGCAAATCAAGGCCGCGTAGGAACGTCGACGCCGATCAGGCCCGCGCGCCGAGCACCGTAAAGACGTCGCCGCCATTGACACGGCGCTCGATGTGCTGGCGGTGCCAGAGCGCGTAAAACAGCAGCGTCCAGGCGGCGAAGCCTTCGCGCCTCTTGTCCGCCTCGCGGAACAGCGTCGCGACCGCGCCGGGCACGCAGAGCTCGGCGACGCCCGGCTGCGCCGCGACCAGGGGCCCGAGCTGCGCGCCGCGGCGCGCGATCCATTCGCCGACCGGCACGGTGAAGCCGCGCTTCCGCGCCATCGCCTGCGCCGCCGGCACCTTGTTTTCGACCCAGCGGCGCAGCAGCCACTTGCCCAGCCGTTTGCGTACCTTGAGGTCGTCCGGCAAACGGAACGCGACCTGCGCTACGGCGGCGTCGAGGAACGGTGTGCGGCCTTCGACGCCGTGCGCCATCAAACAGCGATCGAGTTTGGTCAAGAGGTCATAGGGCAGCCAGTCGGCGCAATCGGTCGCCTGCGCCACCTGGAGTCGCGAGCGACCGGGCGTCGACGTCGCCAGCTCGGCCGCCTGGACGCCGTCGCGCCAGCCCGCGAGGTCGGCGCGCAGCAGGCCGAGGCCGTCGAGATTGCCGCGGCCGCGCAGCAGCTTACCGCCGAGCCACCACGGCCGCGCCATCGAGCGGTAGCGACCGTAGCCGGCGAACAGCTCGTCGCCGCCCTCGCCCGAGAGGATCACCTTGATGCCGGCGGCGCGCGCCGTCTCGGCCAGCTTGTAGGTCGGCAGCACGGCGTAATCGGCGGCAGGATCGTCGAGCGCGCGCGCCACCGCTGGCAACGACTGCCAGAAATCGCCCTCGCGGAACTCGACCTCGACGTGCTCGGCGCCGAGCACGCGGGCGACGGCGCGCGCCGCGTCGCGCTCGTCCGCGGCGCCGGTATGCGAGAAACCGATGGTGAAGGCCTGCACCGGACGCTCGTTGAGCCGCGCCATCATCGCCAGCACCGCGCTCGAATCGATGCCGCCCGACAGGAACATACCGTAAGGCACGTCGGCGCGCTGGTGGATCAGCACGCTATCGGCAAAAGCACGATCGAAATCGGCGAGCGCGCCGGCTTCGTCCTGCGCGCGCGCGCCGCCCTCGGGCAGTGCCTCGATGCGGCGGCGCTCGACGATGCGGCCGCGCGCCACCACCACGGTCTCGCCCGGCAGCACGCGATGCACGCCGTGGAAGATGGTCTCGCGGCCAGTGGTGAACTGGAGCTGCAGCAGCTCGTTGCGCGCCGCCGGATTGAGCAGCGGTGCGCCGTCGCGCATCGGCGCGAAGCCGCCGCGGATGAGCGCTTGCGGCTCGGAGGCGAAGGCGAGGCCGAGCGGCGTCTCGACGTAATAGAGCGGCTTGATGCCGAAGGGGTCGCGCGCCAGCAGCAGCCGCCCGGCGCCGGGATCATGCAGCGCGATCGCGTACATGCCGCGCAGGTGGTGGGTGAAGTCCATGCCATGGCGGCGATAGAGATGGAGCGGCAGCTCGCAGTCCGACGCCGTGGCGAAGACGCCCGCCGGCAGGTCCTGCTTCAATTCGATGTAGTTGTAGATCTCGCCGTTGGCGACCAGCGCCGCGCCCGACGGCTCGTAGAGCGGCTGGTCGCCGGTGGCGAGATCGATGATGGCGAGGCGCGTCTGCACCATGCCGACGTCGCCGGCGCGATAGTGGCCGAAGCCATCCGGACCGCGATGCTGGAGCGCGGCTTCCATCGCCGCCAGGCCACCGGCCAGTGGGGCCTCGCCCGAGAGCGTCATAAACCCGGCGATGCCGCACATCAGGCGGCGACTTTCGCGAACAACGCTTGGTAGGCGGCGACCACACGCGTCTCGGAAAACTCCGCGGCATAGCGCACGTGGCCGGCGGCGGCGAGCCGGCGGCGTAGGTCGCGATCGTCGGCGACGCGTTCGAGCGTCAGTGCCAAAGTCTCGACGTTCCCGACCGGCACCAGCAGCCCAGTCTGGCCGGCGGCGATCAGCTCCGTCGGACCGGCGGTCTCGGTGGCGATCACCGGCCGCTCGGCCGCCCAGGCCTCGACGATGGTGTTGCCGAGCGGCTCGCTGCGCGACGGCACGACCAGGAAGTCGGCTGCAGCAAGCAAGGCCGGCGCGTCGTCGCGCCAGCCGAGGAAGCGCACGCGGTCGCCGAGGCCGAGCTTGCGCGCCTGGCGCTCGAGCGCGCCGCGCTCCGGCCCTTCGCCAGCGAGCCACAAGTGAATCCCGTCGGCGCGCGCCAGCGCCGCGAGCAGCACGTCGAAGCCCTTGTTGCGATGCAGCCGGCCGAGCGCCAACGCCAGCGGCGCGTCGGACCGTTTCTCGGCGAGCCGCGCCGCCGCCGCGACGGTCGGAAAGTTCGGCAGGTAATGCACGCGCGTCGCACTCCAGCCCTGCGCCGTCAGATAGGCCACGATGCCGCGCGTGTTGGCGATCAGGTGGTCGCAGCGGCGATAATATTTCAAATCGTAATACCCTCCGAGACGGGCAACATGCACGAAATCGCCGCGTGGGCAAAGCGACGTTGCCCGGTTCATCCAGCTCAGCACGACGCGCGGCCGGTAGTCGCTGATCAGTGACCTCAACCCGCCGCTCGTGGCGAAATCAAACAACCCGCCGCGGAACGGCAGCGCGACCGACGCGATCCCCGCTGCTTTCAACGCTTCGATACGCGCCAGATAGGGTCGCAAAGCGACGCGCTGCTCCTGCCCGGCGCGCTGCAAGGCGACGGCGAGCCGGGTGAAGAACGCCTCGGCGCCGCCGTGCTCGGCGCCGGCCATGAGCTGGACGAGGCGCGTCACGCCGCGACGCCGGCGACGCGGTGCAGCAGGCCGCGCGCGCCCTCTTCCGCCATGTCGACCGACAGCGAATCCAGCATGCTGCCGGTGGTGAAGCGGTTCCATCCCGGCGGGAAGAGCTGGGCATAAGGTATCGCGGTCTGGACGAACGCGGCGCGCGGCCCCCACGGGGCATATTCCTTGACGTTGCTCGGCCCGAACAGGCCGAGCGTCGGCGCGCCGCCGGCGGCGGCGAGATGCATCAGGCCGGTGTCGTTGCCGACGAACAGCGCGGCGTTGCGCAGGATCGCGGCGGCGGTCAGCAGGTCGAGCTTGCCGACGAGATCGACGACGCGGTCGCGCGGCAGCGCCGCCAGCAGCGGCGCGGCTTGCTTGCGCTCGTGCGCCGCCGCCATCACCGCGACGCGCGCGCCGGCCAGCTTCCCGTTGGGAGCGATCAGCCGCTGGGCGAGCTCGGCGAAGCGTTCTGCGCGCCATTCTTTGCCCTGCCAGTTTGCCGCCGGACCGACCGCGAGCACCGGCGGGCCCGCCGGCACCAGCCGGTCTGCCGCGGCGACGTGCCGCGCGCCGAGCCACAGCGCCGGCGCCGGCGGCAGCTTGAGATCGAACAGCCGCGCGAGCTGATGCACGCGGTGCTCCTCGGCGCTGCCCTTGGCCATGACACGGCGCGCGCGCGCCCACAACAAATAGGTCAGCGCCGAGCCGCGCAGATCGACCGCCAGATCCCAATGCGTGCCGACGACCTGGGCATAGAGCGCCGGCCAGTGCAGCTTGCCCGCCTTCTTCTCGACCGCAATGACGCGCACCAGCCCCGGCACCTCGGCGAACAGCGGCGCCGCCAGCGGCCCGGCGGCGATCGTGAGCTGGGCGCCGGGATATCGCTCGATCAGATAGCGCAACAGCCCGGTCGACAGGACGGCGTCGCCGATTCGCGTCGCCGTGACGAACAGGATCTTCATGCCGGAAGCGCGCTCGCGGGCGGTGGATTCGCCGGTTTATAGGCCGGGCCCCGCCGCTTGCCAAGCCTCGGCCCGTCGCCTACCTGTAGTGGGTCGAGGAGTGCACGATGAATCCGTCTTTCGCGCCGCTTGCCGACCGCGGCGTCCTCGAAGTCGCCAGCGCCGACCACGTCACCTTTTTGCAAGGCCTGGTGTCGAACGACGTCGCCAAGGCGGCGGCCGCGCCCGTCTACGCCGCGCTGCTCACCGCGCAGGGCAAGTACCTGCACGATTTCTTCGTCGTCGCGCTCGGCGACGCGCTTTATCTCGATTGCGAGCGCGCGCGGCTCGGCGATCTGCAACGCCGGCTGTCGCTCTACAAGCTGCGATCCAAAGTGACGCTAACGGATGCGAGCGCGCGGCTCGTCGTTGCCGCGGCATGGAGCGACAACGCGCTGGCGAAACTCGATCTCGCAGCCGGTGCGGCCAAGCCGTTCGCTGACGGCCTTGCCTATGCCGATCCGCGTCTCGCCGCGCTCGGCGCGCGATTTCTCGTTCCGGCCGGACGCGAAGGTGACATCGCGGCCGTCGGCTTCGCGCGTAGCGATGCCGCTGCCTACGACCGCCACCGCCTGGCGCTCGGCGTGCCGGACGGCAGCCGCGACCTCGAAGTCGAGAAATCCATTCTACTCGAGAACGGCTTCGAGGAATTGAACGGCGTCGATTTCGCCAAGGGCTGCTACATGGGCCAGGAGCTGACGGCACGTACCAAGTACCGCGCGCTGATCCGCAAGCGGCTCGTGCCCGTGACGGTCGAGGGCCCATTGCCCGCACCGGGGACGTCGGTGACGCGCAACGGCGAAGAAGTCGGCGAGCTGCGCTCGGGCCGCGACGGCACGGCGCTCGCGATGCTCAAGCTCGATGCGCTCGATGGGCCGCTGTCGGCCGGCGCGGCTAAGCTCGCGGCGCATCCGCCGGATTGGATGAAATTCAACGCAAACAACGATCGTGCCTGAGGGGGGAACCACCATGGCAGAAAGTGCCAATCATGTGGCCGCTGGAAGTGGTGAGTTGATCGGCACATCTCATAGCGACGAGTGCGCGCTCAGGAGAAGTGTCGAAAAGTATTGCCGCGAATGGCGGAATCCTCAGTTGCTCACCTTTAAAGCCAACAAGCGTGAGGAAATCGACGGTTGGCATCACACTGAGCGTAGCAATAAGTCGGGCTGCTACGCATTTTTCAGATAAAGGCGAACTGCTCTACATCGGGAAAGCCTCTCTTAGCGCCTCAATAGGCAGTCGGTTAGCGGCACATCTGCGCAACAAGGCTTGCGAATGGATTGCGGGAGCGAAATCGGCCGTTATGATAGAGGCAGAAGAATCGTTTGATGCTCCATCGCTGGAAGAATATTTGATCCTGAAGTTGAAGCCACGATTTAACCGGCAAGGCACTCACAAAGCCCAGAGCCGGGGTACGGCGTAACCGGTGATTCGCTCGTCGGCCGTGATCAACGTGAGCGATCCTATCTGCGCCTGCGCTACGAGCATACGATCGAAAGGGTCCTGGTGGAGCGGTGGCAGTGCCGCCGCCCGCTCGGCGTGAACGGGAAGAATCGGCAACACCAGAAATCCGTTGCGCCCGATGGCTTCCGCCGGAGAGCCCGCAAAGGACAGCCGCCGAGCCTTCTGCTTGATGGCAATCTCCCAAACCGACGCGGCGCTCACGAAAACGTTGTTGTCCGGATCGGCAATTGCCACCGCGGCTTCGCGTCCGAGGTCGCGCGCCGCCGCGTCCCACCATAGGAAGACGTGCGTATCGAGAAGGCAGTCCACTCAACCGCGGCCTTCGAACGCCGCTCGAATAGCGGCGGATAGCGGCGCGTCGAAATTTTTTGTGATACGCTTCAGACCGAGCGCGTGGGCTGGACGGCGCGGCTTGTCGCGACGCGGCGCCGGCACCAGCTTCGCCATCGGCACGCCGTTCTTGGTAATGACAATCTCTTCGCCCGCGGCGGCGCGATCGACGAGCTTGGACAGACCTGTCTTGGCATTGTATAGGCTCACGAAACCAGCCATCGGCAATCTCCTTGACCAGCCTGACCAATATAGGTCTGCTTGAGTCAATTGGTCAATCTGGTCAAGCCGTCGTTTCGGCGGGTTCCCTGGCGAGCGCCGCTTGCGCCGCCGCCAATCGGGCAATCGGCACGCGATAGGGCGAACACGAGACGTAATCGAGCCCGATGTCGTGGCAGAAGCGCACCGAAGCGGGATCGCCGCCGTGCTCGCCGCAGATGCCGAGCTTCAATTTCTTGCGGGCGCGGCGGCCGCGCTCGATGCCGATCTTCATCAGCTCGCCGACACCGTCCTGGTCGATCGAGACGAAAGGATCGTGCGCCAGCAGGCCCTGGCGCAGATAGGCGTCGAGGAAGCTGCCGGCGTCGTCGCGCGACAGGCCGAAGCAGGTCTGCGTCAGGTCGTTGGTGCCGAAGCTGAAGAATTCGGCGCTTTGCGCGATCTCCTCGGCGCGCAGCACCGCGCGCGGCAGCTCGATCATCGTGCCGGTGAGGTATTCGAGCCTGGCGCCGGTTTCCTTCGCCACCTCGGCGGCGACACGGTCGGTCATCGCCTTCAGCAGATCGAACTCGGCCTTGGTGGCGATCAGCGGATGCATCACCTCAGGCACGGGCAGCTTGCCGGTCTCCTTCGCCACCTGCGCCGCCGCCTCGAAGATGGCGCGCAGCTGCATCTCATAGATTTCGGGTGCAGTAATAGCCAGCCTACAGCCGCGATGGCCGAGCATCGGATTGGCCTCGTGCAGCATCTGGGCGCGATGGCGGATGGTGGCGAGGTCCTTGCCAGTCGCCTTGGCGATCTCCTGCATCTCGGCGTCGGTCTTG
Source organism: Allostellaceae bacterium (assembly GCA_050729835.1). Classification (GTDB taxonomy): domain Bacteria; phylum Pseudomonadota; class Alphaproteobacteria; order ATCC43930; family CGMCC-115725; genus REEB95. The sequence continues at coordinate 10,079 of JBOHLS010000014.1, forward strand.
GGCAGGAACTCGTGCAGCGGCGGATCGAGCAAGCGGATGGTCACCGGCAGGCCGTCCATGATGCGGAACAGCTCGGCGAAGTCGCCGCGCTGCATCGGCAAGAGCTTGGCGAGAGCCTTCTTTCGGCCCTCGCCGTCGTCGGCCATGATCATCTCGCGCACCGCGACGATGCGCTCGGCCTCGAAGAACATGTGCTCGGTACGACAGAGGCCGATACCCTCCGCACCAAAACGCTTGGCGGTGCGCGCGTCGGTCGGCGTGTCGGCGTTGGCGCGCACGCCGGTGGTGCGAACCTTGTCGGCCCATTCCATCAGCGTGGCGAAATCGCCCGACAGCTCGGGTTGGATGGTCGGCACCGCGCCGAGCATGACCTCGCCGGTCGAGCCGTTGATGGTGATGGTCTCGCCCGCCTTGACCGTCGTATCCTTGGCCGAAAGCGTCTTGGCGGTATAGTCGACGCGCAGATCGCCAGCGCCGGCGACGCAGGCGCGGCCCATGCCGCGCGCCACTACCGCCGCGTGGCTGGTCATGCCGCCGCGCGTCGTCAGGATGCCCTTCGCCGCGTGCATGCCGTGGATGTCCTCGGGGCTGGTCTCGATCCGCACCAGGATCACCGCCGCGCCCTTGGCCGCCTTGGCCTCGGCCTCGTCGGCCGAGAACACGACGATGCCCGAGGCTGCGCCCGGCGACGCCGGCAATCCCCGCGCCAGGATCACCCTCTTGGCCGCGGGATCGAGCGTCGGATGCAGCAGCTGGTCGAGCGATTGCGGCTCGACGCGGCGCACCGCTTCCTCGCGCGTGATCGTGCCGGCATTGGCGAGCTCGACCGCGATCTTGAGCGCCGCCGGCGCGGTGCGCTTGCCGGTGCGCGTCTGCAGCATGTAGAGCTTGCCCTGCTGCACGGTGAACTCGATGTCCTGCATGTCGCGATAGTGCGCTTCGAGCTTGTCGCGCACCTTGACCAGCTCGCCGAACACCTTGGGCATCTGCTCTTCCATCGCCTGCAGCTTTGACCGGTTGGCTTTCTTGCCGGCGATCGTCAGGTGCTGCGGCGTGCGGATGCCGGCGACCACGTCCTCGCCCTGGGCGTTGGCGAGATATTCGCCGTAGAACTCGTTGGCGCCGGTCGAGGGATTGCGCGTGAAGGCGACGCCGGTGGCGCAATCGTCGCCCATGTTGCCGAAGACCATCGCCTGGACGTTGACCGCGGTGCCCCAATCCGACGGGATGCCGTGCAGCCGGCGATAGGTGATGGCGCGCTGGTTCAGCCACGAGCCGAAGACCGCGCCGATCGCGCCCCAGAGCTGCTCCTGCGGCGCCTGCGGAAACGGCTTTTTCAACTCGCGCTGGACCAGCGTCTTGTAGGCCTCGATCACTTCCTGCCACTGCGCCGCCGACAGTTCGGTGTCGAGCGTCTTGTTGGCGTCGAGCTTGACGTTCTCGATCGCATCCTCGAACAGCTGATGGTCGACGCCGAGCACGACCTGGCCGTACATCTGTATGAAGCGGCGATAACTGTCGTAGGCGAAGCGCGGATCGCCGCTTTTCTTGGCGAGACCCTCGACCGTCGCGTCGTTAAGACCGAGATTGAGCACCGTGTCCATCATGCCGGGCATCGAGGCGCGCGCGCCCGAACGCACCGAGACCAGCAGCGGATTCTGGGCGTCGCCGAACGACGCGCCGATGCGCTTCTCCAGCGTCTTGAGCGCGGCCTCGACCTGTGGCTTGATGTCGGGCGGATATTTCTTGTCGTTCTTGTAGAAGAATGTGCAGACCTCGGTGGTGATGGTGAAGCCGGACGGCACCGGCAGGCCGAGGTTGCTCATCTCGGCGAGGCCGGCGCCCTTGCCACCGAGCAGGTTGCGCATGTCGGCCCGGCCCTCGGCCTTGCCGTCGCCGAATTCGTAGACCCATTTGGATTTGGCCATCGCTCTATCCCTCGATCTGCGAGAAATCCGCCACGCGGTTGAGCGCGTCGCGGATTTGCGAAAGCAACCGTAAGCGATTCTCGCGCAATTCCTGGTCGTCGGTATTGACCGTGACTTTGTCAAAAAATTGGTCGACCGGCGCGCGCAAGACAGCGAGCGAGCGCATCGCCGCGGCGAAATCCTCGGCTTCGAGCGCAGCGGCGGCGCTCAGCGCCGCGCGCTCCAGCGCCTTGTCGAGCGTGCGCTCCTCGGCGGCCTGGAGCAGATCGGGCCGCGGCACGCCGGAATAGCTGCGTCCGTCCTTCTTTTCCTCGATGCGCAGGATGTTGGCGGCGCGGCGATGGGCCACCAGGAGATTGGCGCCGTCGGTGCTCTTGACGAAATCCTGGAGCGCTTCGACCCGCGCCAAAAGGTGCACCAGATCGTCCTCGTTGCCGAGCGCAAACACCGCCGCGATCAGATCGTGGCGCACGCCCTTTTCGCGCAGGTGGACCTTGAGGCGATCGGCGAAGAAGTCGAGCAACTCTTTGCCCGGATCCTTGCCCGTCGGCGCCGCCGCCTTGAAGGTCGACAGCAACGGCAGCCGCAGCTTGTTTTCGAGGATCAGACGGATGACGCCGAGCGCGGCGCGGCGCAATGCGAAGGGGTCGCCGGAGCCGGTCGGCTTCTCGCCAACGGCGAAGAAGCTCGCCAGCGTATCGAGCTTGTCGGCGAGCGCCAGCGCCACAGAAACCGGCGCGGTTGGGCATTTGTCGCTCGGACCTTGCGGCGCGTAATGCTCGGCGATCGCGTCGGCAATTTCGGCGGGCTCGTCGTCATGCAGCGCGTAATAGCGGCCCATGACGCCTTGCAGTTCGGGAAACTCGCCGACCATGCCCGAGGACAGATCGGCCTTGGCGAGCTCGGCGGCGCGCCGCACCTTCGCAAGCTCCGCGCCTGGCACGCGCGGCACGACGACTTCGGCAAGCTTGGCCACGCGCGTCACCTTGTCGAGCGTCGTGCCGAGCTTGGCGTGGAACGCGCGCTCCTTCAGCTTGTCGACGCGCGACGTGAGCCTGACCTTGCGATCCTGGTCCCAGAAGAATCGCGCATCGGCGAGCCGCGCCTTCAGGACGCGCTCGTTGCCGGCGACGATCGCCTTGCCGCCGTCGACAGCATCCATGTTCGCGACCAGCAGGAAGCGCGGCGCGAGCCGGCCGGACTTGTCGAGCGCGGCGAAATATTTCTGATGCGTGCGCATCGCCGTGGTCAGCACCTCGGGCGGCAGATCCATAAAACCCGGATCGATGCTGCCCATGAGAACCACCGGCCATTCGACCAGGCCTGTGACTTCTTCGAGCAGGGCCTCGTCGGACCGGACCGTCAGCCCCGCTTTTGTCGCAGCCTTGGCGAGGCCGGCGTCGATCAAGGCGCGCCGCTCCCGGGCGTCGAGCACGACCTTGGCGCGCGCCAGCTTGGCGCGATAATCCTTGAGATCGCGCACCGCGAACGCGCCCGGCGACAGAAACCGGTGGCCCGCGGTTTTGTTCCCGACCGGCACCGAGCCGAGCGGCAATTTCAAAACCTTGCCGTCGAACAGGCACAGCGCACCGCTCAGCGGCCGCACCCAGCGGAACGGCCCGTCGGGAAAGCGCATGGATTTGGGCCAGGGCAGGTCGCGGAGAATTTCGAGGAGAAGCGTCGGCAGGATGTCGGCGGTGGCGCGGCCGGGCCGCTTGATGACCGCGAACCAGAACTCGCCCTTGTCGGTCGTCCGCTTCTTGCATTGGTCGAGCAACGTCAGGCCGGCTGATTTGAGGAACCCCTGCACCGCCTGATCGGGCGCACCGACGCGCGGTCCGCGGCGCTCTTCGACCGAGCCAGACTGCATCTTCGGCAGGCCCGCCACCGCCAGCGTCAGCCGCCGCGGCGTGACGAATGTCTCGACGCCCGTGGTCGCGAGGTTCAGCTCCTTGAGCTCGACCTCGACCAGGCTCCTCAACTCGCGCGCGGCGAGCCCCTGCATGCGCGCGGGGATTTCCTCGGTCAGCAGCTCGAGCAGCAGATCGGGCATCAGCCGGCCTCGCCCGCGAGCCAGGTTTCGCAGCACGCCTTCGCCAGCGCGCGCACCCGGCCGATATAGGATGCCCGCTCGGTCACCGAAATCGCGCCGCGTGCATCGAGCAGATTGAAGCAGTGGCTCGCCTTGATGCACTGGTCGTAAGCCGGCAGCGGCAGCTTGCGGCCGAGCAGCGCGCCGCATTCCTTCTCGGCGTCGGCGAAATGCCGGAAGAGCAGTGCGGTGTCGGCCACTTCGAAATTATAGGCGGAGTATTCGCGCTCGGCGCGCTTGAAGACATCGCCGTATTTGACGCCGGCGCCGTTGAAGTCGAGATCGTAGACGTTCTCGACGCCCTGCACGTACATGGCGAGGCGCTCGAGGCCGTAAGTGATCTCGGTCGAGACCGGATCGCATTCGATGCCGCCGACCTGCTGGAAATATGTGAACTGCGTCACCTCCATGCCGTCGAGCCAGACCTCCCAGCCGAGCCCCCAGGCGCCGAGCGTCGGGCTTTCCCAATCGTCCTCGACGAAACGGATGTCGTGGCGCCTGGCGTCGATGCCGAGCGCGGCGAGACTCTTGAGATAAAGGTCCTGGCTGTCGGCCGGCGCCGGCTTGAGGATCACCTGATATTGGTAATAGTGCTGGAGCCGGTTCGGGTTCTCGCCGTAGCGACCGTCGCTCGGCCGCCGCGACGGCTGGACATAGGCCGCGTGCCACGGCTTCGGCCCGAGCGCGCGCAGCGTCGTCGCCGGATGGAACGTGCCGGCGCCCATTTCAATATCGTACGGTTGTAAAATCACGCAGCCCTGCTTCGCCCAATAATCCTGCAGGCGCAGGATCAGCGCCTGGAAGCTCGGAGCCTTGGCCGCGCGCGCCGCCATCATCGCCTCAGCGCGGCCACGGACAGTCGCCGCGGCCGCAGGCGCGCGCAGCGTGCGCCGGCACATAGATGCCGCAGGCCGAGCATTTCACCAAATCCTCGGTCGGACGGTTTTGCGCCGGCGGCGCGCCGGTGCGGCGGCGCTCAATCTCTTCCTTGAGCGCGCGCCGGACGGCATCGACCCGCCGGGCGTATTTCCAGCCGTACCAGACGACGGCCAGGATGATGGCAAGCAGCGCCAGCTTGCCGAGGCTTAAATCGGGCATGGCGATGGTGTAGGGGAGCGGCCATGAGGGGTCAACATGCGCCGGGGGCGGCGCTTGGCCCGAGTCGCCCGCCGGGCGATACTGCGCCATGCCCGATCAGGCCGCCGCGCCGCGCTTCGAGATATCCGTCGAGGATGTCGAATACCAGCGTGCCAGCGGCCAGACGCTGCTGGCGCGACTCTACCGGCCGCGTGGACCCGGCCCCTTCCCGGTCCTGGTCGAAGTCCACGGCGGCGCCTGGGTCAACGGCACCCGGCTCAACAACACGGTCATCGACGAGGCGCTGGCGCGCGCCGGCATCGTCGTGGCGGCGCTCGATTTCCGCATGCCGCCGGCGCATCGCTATCCGGCGGCGGTGGCCGACGTGCATCGCGGTCTGCGCTGGCTCAAGGCCAACGCCGCGAAATTCGGCAGTGCGCCGGAGCGGGTCGGCGGGCTCGGCACGTCGAGCGGCGCGCAGATCCTGTTCTGCGCCATGCTCAAGCCGAACGATCCGCGCTACGCCGCGCTGCCCGGCGACGACCCATTCGACGCCCGGCCGGCCTTCGTCGTCTCGTGCTGGGGCGTGCTCGACCCGACGGCGCGCTATCGCATGGCGCAGGCGAAGAAGATCCAGCGCTTCCTCGACGCGCACCTGGCGTTCTTCGGCGACGAAGCGACGATGGACGACGGCAATCCGCAGCGCGTCGTCGCCGCAGGCAGCGCGCGCAATCTGCCGCCGGCGCTGCTCATTCAGGGCACGGCCGACGACAATCTCGATCCCGCGATCGCCGACCGTTTCGCCGAGAGCTATCGCCAAGCCGGCGGCGAAGTCGAGCTCGCAAACTTCCCCGGCGAGCCGCACATGTTCATCACCCAGGCGCCGACATCGCCGAATTCGCTCGCCGCGCTCGGCCGCATCGTCGATTTCGTCCGCTGCCGCGGCGGGCTATAATCGCGCGAACCGGGCCACGGAGAAACCATGCCGCAGATCCGCCACATCGCGCTCGCCACCAACGATCCGGAAAAGACCGCCGCGTTCTACAAGCAGGCCTTCGGCTTCCGCGAAGTCGCGCGCACCAAGCCGAGCGACGATCCGAAGCAAGTCGCGCACGGCGTGTACCTCAGCGACGGCACGCTCAACCTGGCGATCCTCAAGTTCAAGAACGTCGACCAGCTTGGCCGCGGGTTCGACTATGTTGGGCTGCACCATTTCGGCATCCAGGTCGCCGATAACCTCGAGGATTGGATCAAGAAGCTCGAGACGCTCGGCGCCGAATGCTTCATGCGCCGGCCCGAGAGCCTCAAGGACGTATTCTTCGAGACCAAGTTCCGCGGACCGGACGGCGTGGTGTTCGACGTCTCGGAGCACCCCTGGGGCGGCACCGAGCCGATCAAGGACCAGGCCGCCGCGCCGGCGCGGCCGACAGCAGTCAAGGTGCCGGCGGCGTAAGGCACCGATCGCGACGGCCGCAACCACCGATAATGAACCGACAAGCCGTGAGCCGCGTCGCGGCGGCCATCTGCCTCATCGCGTTGTTGGCCTATGTCTGCTTCCTGGAAACCGGCGACGCCTTGACGCCGCTGGTCGGGTGCATCGCCCTTTCGGCTGTCCTCGTCGGCTACGTGATCCGGAATTACCTACTCTGGGTGGGGTCAGAGTGGAATTTCTACCCCTGAGGTACTCTCAATGATCTCGCCCGCAGTAGCCGCTATCCGTGGTCGAGTTGGCGCGCGCATGACCTTGGCGCCCACGATGCGCTGGCGAGCGATCACGCGCTCTATCGGGCGCTGGGACGGACGCCCGCCGAGCGTCAGCAAGCGTATCGCGCGTTGTTCCGACAGCCGCTCGATGCCGCGTTCGTCGACGACCTGCGCGCCGCCACCAACGGCGGCTGGGCGCTCGGCAGCGAGCGGTTCAAACGCGAGATCGCGGCGGCGACGGGCCGGCGGGTCGCGCCGCTGCCGAAAAGACGACTGCCGCGCGAGCGCGCCGACAAGCGGCAGTTAAATCTACTCTGACCCCAATTGGAGGCCCTCACCTGGATTACTTCGCTTCGCTCGCAATGACGATTACATGAACGACAGCGCCTTCGCGTCGCGCAGCACGGTGTCGGCCGCGGCGGTGAAGCGGCCGTCGGCTTCGTGCAGGATCAATCCGGGCAGCAGCCGCGTCGGCGTCGCCACGTCCTTGCGAGCGTGCACGATGACGCGCTTCGCCGCCTTGCCGGCGCCCGGCCAGAGCGGCAACACGACGATGCCGCCGGCGCGACCGGCGAATTGCGCCAGGAGATGCTCGATCCGGTCGGCGCGATGGATGAAGGTGATGCTGCCGCGCGGCCGCGCCATGACGAAGGCGAAGCGCACCCAAGCGGCGAGATCGGCGTCGCCTTCGACCGTCGCCGTCGTTTTGCCCGGCAACGGCGACGGGCTGACGGTTTCGGCCTCCATGTAAGGCGGATTGGCCATGACATGCGCGAAGTGTCCGGGCTCGAGCCGCGGCGGCGGATGGTTGATGTCGCCAGCCATTATCGCGACACGATCGGCGACGCCGTTGCGCGCGGCGTTCTCGGTGGCGAGCCGCACCAAATCGCGCTGTGCTTCGATACCGGTGATACGAGAGCCCGGCACGCGCGCCGCCAGGCACAGCGCCGCCGCGCCGACGCCGCAGCCGATGTCGAGAACGGCTTCGCCCGCCGCGGCCGGCACCGCCGCCGCCAGCAGCACCGGATCGATGGCGACGCGGTAGCCCGCCGTCGGCTGCAACAGCTTCACCCGCCCGCCGAGCAGGGCGTCGTCGCTGACCGGTAGCTTCGCGGCCGCCGGCGGCGTCACATCGAGCTCTCGGCTTCGGCGATCAACGCCCGGGCGCGGCCGAGGTCGACCTCGGCCACTAGAATCCGCCGCTGGATGGCGCCGATCGAGCCTTCGATCACGCTGGTATGGCGGTCGGCGATCACGATTTCGATACCGGCGGCGGCCAACAGCGCCTCGGCCCACGACAACCGCACCGGATCGTTGCTGCGCAGCAGTTCCTTCATCGGCCCTCGACCGGATAGACTGCCCGCCATGCCGAGCGGCCGGGGGCGCTTGACCCGAAGGTCAAGCCCTCTATGCTCGCTGTGCCGGCGCGCGCGGTCAACCCGCCAGGGAGAGACGATTTGGCATTGCCTGCAAATGCAGACCGGAGCGTCAAGCACCGGGTTTCGCTTGACCGGCTGAACGCGCTGGTCGCGGCCGATCTGGCGCAGGTCAACGCGCTGATCCTGGCGCGGATGCAGAGCCCCGTCGCGCTGATCCCGCAGCTCGCCGGCCACATCATCGCCGCCGGCGGCAAGCGCCTCCGGCCGATGCTGACGCTCGCCAGCGCGCGACTGTGCGGCTATCGCGGCGACCGCCACATCGCGCTCGCCGCCGCGGTCGAGTTCATCCACACCGCGACGCTGCTGCACGACGACGTGGTCGACGCCAGCGGGCTCAGGCGCGGTCTCGCCACCGCCAACGCCGTGTGGGGCAACAAGCCGTCGGTGCTGGTCGGCGACTTCCTGTTCAGCCGCGCCTTCCAGCTCATGGTCGAGGACGGCTCGCTCAAGGTGCTCGACATCCTGTCGCGCGCCTCGGCGATCATCGCCGAGGGCGAGGTGCTCCAGCTCGTCACCAGCAACGACACCGATACGACCGAGGCGCAATACCTCGAAGTCATCAACGCCAAGACCGCGGCGCTCTTCGCTGCGGCAAGTCGGATCGGCGCGGTGCTCGGCGAGCGCAAGGAGACCGAGGAGAAGGCGCTCGAGGCCTATGGCCGCAATCTCGGCATCGCCTTCCAGCTGGTCGATGACATGCTCGACTATGCGGCGCAACAGGCAGAGCTCGGCAAGACGGTGGGCGACGATTTCCGCGACGGCAAGATCACCCTGCCGGTGGTGCTGGCGCTCAAGACGGCCGACGAGAGCGAGCACGAATTCTGGCGCCGCACGCTCGAGGCCGGCGAGCAGCGCGACGGCGACCTCGAACGCGCCATCGCGCTGATGCAGCGCCACGGCACCCTCGCCGCCACGCTCGAACGGGCGCGGCTCTATGCCGAAACCGCCCGCGGCGCCCTCGGCATCTTCCATGAATCGCCCGAGCGCCGGGCGCTCGACGAAGCCATCGATTTCTGCCTGGAGCGCGGCCATTAGCCGTCGCGATTTTCGGGCGAAAAAGACTATGGTATCAGGGCCCAAGCCTGCTATACCGCGCCGCGCCGGAGTGTAGCTCAGCCTGGTAGAGCACTAGCTTCGGGAGCTAGGGGCCGGAGGTTCGAATCCTCTCACTCCGACCATTCCCGCCGACCGATCAAGGCACGGAAAGGCTACCAAACGGCCGCTTTCAACCAGCGGCCGTTTCTGCTATTCGAGTGCGGTGGCGGGAGTTTCGGGTTACGGCCGGCGTCCAGAGCAGGCCGAGAGGCTTTGCGAACCATGGTCATGATGCGGGGTCGCGACAGCGAGCCGGTCGAACTCCGGCCCGGCTCCGGTGTGCGCGAGGCGGCGCATGCGGCCGAAGTCGAGCAATGGGCTTGGCGCCGGGTGCGCGCCCTGCGGCTGTTCTACAGCCACCTGACAGTCTATGTCGTCGTCAACTTCGTCCTCTTCATGATCGATTCCACCTCGCCGGGGCCGATGTGGTTCTATGCGCCGCTGGTCGGCTGGGGATTGCTGCTCTGCCTGCACGCGCTGCATGCCTATGAGATGCTGCCGTGGACGACGCAGGATTGGGAGCACCGCAAGGTCCGCGAGCTCATCGAGAAGCGACGACGCCATTGAAACGCCCTTGCGCCAAATCCGCTTGAACCCATGATGCGAAATCGCTTGTCAGCCCGTTTGCTCGGGCCGGCGTTGGCCGGCGTCCTGGTTCTTGGCCTCGCCGCCTGCGCCTCGCATCCCGAAGCGACGCACAACGATGCCGCCGCCGCGGCCGCAGCGCCCTCGCACAACGCCGACATGAGCCTCTATACCCGCGTACTCAACCGCGTGCAGGCGAGCTATGTCGAGCCGGTGAGCGAGGACAAGCTGGTCGTCAACTCGCTCAAGGGCATGCTGTCGTCGCTCGATCCCCATTCCGATTACCTGAACGAAAGCGAGTACCAGGATTTGCTCGACGAAAGCGAGGGCGAGTTCGCCGGCATCGGCGCCGAGATCACCCTCGACGAGAGCCATCCCAAGGTGATCTCGCCGATCGACGACACGCCGGCGGCGCGGGCCGGACTCAAGCCCGGCGACCTCATCCTCAAGATCGACGGCAAGTTGACCGACGGGATGGACCTCAAGGACGCGGTCGATCGCCTGCGCGGGCCGGTCGGAACGCCGGTGCGCGTGACCATCGGCCGCGCCGGCGTGCGTCCCTTCGACGTCACTCTCGTCCGCGCGGTCATTCACGTCGCGTCGGTCAAATCGCAGCTCGAGCCCGACAAGATCGCCTATATCCGCGTCTCGATCTTCTCCGAAAAGACCAACGACGAGCTGGTGAAGGCGATCCATACGCTGAAGCGGAAGGCCGGCGGCCGCCTCAACGGCATGGTGCTCGACTTGCGCAACGATCCGGGCGGATTGCTCGACCAGGCGGTCGCGGTCGCCGGCGACTTCCTCGACGGCGGCACGGTCGTTTCGACCCGCGGCCGCGACCCCGAGGACAATCGCGCGTTCACGGCCGAGGCGTCGGGCGATCGCGTCGTCGGCGTGCCGGTGATCGTGCTGATCAACGGCGCATCGGCCTCGGCCTCTGAGATCGTCGCCGGCGCACTCAAGGACCGGCGACGCGCGCAGATCCTGGGCACGCGCAGCTTCGGCAAGGGCTCGGTCCAGACCATCATCCCGCTCGATGGCCGCGGCGCGATCCGGCTGACCACCGCGCTCTACTACACGCCATCCGGCACCTCGATCCAGGATCGCGGCATCACGCCCGACTTCGTGGTTCTGCCGCCGCGCGGCCAGCGCCTGCCCGCCGTCGACATCGTGCACGAGGCCGACCTCCGGGGCGCGCTCAACAATCCCGGCGGCGCGGCCAAGGCGGGCGCCAACGTCACCTCGCCCGAGGCGAACATCGACCCGACGCTGATCGGCACGCCGAAGGATTATCAGCTGACGGTGGCGCTCGACCGGCTCAAGACCGAGCAGGCCAAGACCGCAGCCACCGCGGCGCACTAGCCGGCCACCGTCGCCACGCAAACGTGAACGCCGGCGCCGTTTCTGCTGGCGTCGCGAACCTCCTATAATGATCGGAGGCGTGGCCCGGACGGAGGCATCCATGCGCGTGACGCGGCACCTGTTGCTCGCTCTCGGCCTGTTCCTCGCCGGCTGCATCCCCCAAAACCCGGCCCTGCCGACCTTTGCGACGGCCGAGCGGACCTTGCCGCCGCCGGCGCCGGGCATGGCGCGGCTCTTCTTCTATCGCCTGCTCGAACCCAATGAACCGGCGCTCGGCACCGCGGTCATGCTCAACGGGAAGACGGTCGGCTTCTCGCGCAACGGCACGGTGCTCTACCGCGACGTGACGCCCGGAAGCTATTTCGTCTCGGTCGCGAGCCCCGGCCCCTATCCCTATCAGTTCAAGACCGTGCAGGTGCAGGCCGGCCAGGTCTGGTATTTCCGCATCGAATCCCTGGCGAGTTGGTCGGGTTGCAGCGTCCGAGGCCCTTGCCGCGGCGACACCTTCGTCGTCGCCATCGTCGACCCGGCGCAGGCACGCGTCGAGATCGCGCCGCTCGGCTTGCTCAGCGGCTGACCGCCGGGGCCGCGGCTTCGGCGCTTGCCGCGCGGCCGCTCCGGGACTAAGTCATGGGCATGGATGCGCCCGATCCCTCGCGCGAAAGCGCCCAGCTCCACGTCAGCACGCTGCTGGTGGCGCCGGAGCGCGCGCTCATCAACGCGCTCGACCAGCTCGGCTTCGCCGACAACGACGACCGCGTGATCGAGCACGAAGGCAAGTTCGCCTTCATCACCTGCAGCCACGACGCGGATTGCGACGATATGTTCGCGCTGATCGCCGAGCTGGCCGCGCGCGGCGAGAGCTGGGAGCTGCAGTTCCGCATCGACACCGGCGAGGGCCGCGCCATCTTCCAGCGCCTGTCACGGCACCAGCGCGTCGAGGCGGTCGATTCCGCCGTGCCGAAAGAGACCGACGAAGCCGCCGCCGAATTGCCGACGCACGACCTCGACAGCGACGCCGGCCGGAGCGAGCTCGCGCGCGCGCTCGACCGCATCGACCCAGCGGAGATTTTCATCACCATCGGCTCGCATCCCAAGGGACACGCGACCGCGGTCATCCTGCGCCGCAATCCGCGCCGCGCGCTGTTCGTCGCGTCCGCGTCCGACGAGGCCAGCCTGCGCGCGGCGATCCGCGAAAAATTGCCGAAGGTGATGTTCGCGGTGACGATGAAGCCGTCCGACGGCGCATGAGCGGCGCGCCCGCTGCCTCGCGCGACAACAACTTCGACGCCCTGCGCCTCTTCGCCGCGATCTCGGTCATCTTCTCGCATGCGTTCCTGATCGCCCAGGGCACGCAGGACCACGAGCCGCTCATCTGGCTCACCGGCCGGCAATCCATCCTCGGCCTCGCCGGCGTCTTCGTGTTCTTCGCCATCAGCGGCCATCTGGTTTCCCAGAGCTGGGAGCAGACGGGATCGGCGCCGCGCTATCTGCTGAAACGCGGCCTGCGCATCTTTCCCGGCCTCGTCGCGGCGCTGATCCTGTCGGCGTTCGTGCTGGCGCCGTTGGTGACGAAGCTGCCACTGGCGGATTATCTCGCGCGCTCCGAGCCCTATCGCTACGTCGCGGGCAACGCCGCGCTGTCGGTCAAAGTGCACGAGCTGCCCGGCGTGCTGTTCGTCGACAACCCGATCGGGCTCGAGATCAACGGCTCGCTGTGGACGCTGCGCTACGAATTCATGATGTACCTGATGGTAATGGCGCTCGGCCTGGCGCGCCTGCTCAACCTCGGGACGTGCCTCCTGCTGCTCGCGCTCGGCCTGGCGTGCGTCGGTCTGCCGGCGACGTTCGGCGCGCTCGGCGGCTGGGGCTGGATGCTGTCGTTCTTTGCCATCGGCATGACGCTTCATCGGCTACGCGGCACGCGCGTCTTCGACGGCCGCGTCGCGCTGGCGGCACTTGCGCTTCTCGTCGTCAGCGTCTCGATTCGGCAATTCATCCTGTTGTTTCCCTTCACCGGCTGCTATCTGGCGCTGTGGCTCGCGCTCAACCCGCGCCTGCCGCTGCTGCGCACGGCGCGTTGGGGCGACCTGTCTTATGGCCTCTACATCTATGGCTGGCCGTCCGAGCAGCTGGTCATCTGGCTCAAGGGCGGCCATGCGCCGTGGTGGCAGGTGTTCGGCGGCGGGCTACTGATCGCCGGTGGCTTGGCCTTCGCCTCCTGGCATCTGATCGAAAGCCCGGCGCTGCGCCTGAAGCCGCGGCCACGTCCGGTGCCGGCGTTGGCGATCAACCCAGGCTGAGATGGCAACCGAAATCCCGTTCCGCCGCGATTTCACCTTTCGCTATGGCGAGGCCGAGACGCTCTCGCCGCTGATCCGGCGCATCGTCGCGTGCAATCCGAGCCCTTTCACCTTCAAGGGCACCGGCACCTACATCGTCGGACGCGGCCAGGTCGCGATCGTCGATCCCGGCCCAGCGATCGCCGCGCACGTCGACGCATTGCTGGCGGCGGTGGCGCGCGAAACCGTGACGCATATCGTCGTGACCCACACCCATCTCGATCATTCGCCGGCCGCCGCCGCGGTCAAGCAGGCGACCGGCGCGCGCACCTTCGGCTTCGGGCCGCACGGCGCCGGCCGGGCCGAGGAGCGCGCCGGCATCGAACTCGGCGTGGTCGAGGAAGGCGGCGACCACGACTTCCGGCCCGACGTCGCGCTGCGCGACGGCGATGTGGTGGATGGTCGGGGCTGGAACCTCGCTGCGGTCGAGACGCCGGGCCACACCGCCAACCATCTTTGTTTCGCGCTGCCGGAGGAAAAGGTGCTGTTCACCGGCGACCACGTCATGGGCTGGTCGACAAGCGTCATCGCGCCGCCCGACGGCGACATGGGCGCCTATCTGCGCTCGCTCGACAAGCTGTTGGCGCGCGACGACGCGCGCTATTGGCCGACGCACGGGCCGTGCATCGACGAGCCCAAGCCCTATGTGCGCGCCTTCATCGCCCACCGCCGCGAGCGCGCCGACGCCATCCGGGCGCGGCTCCGCGCCGGCGATCGCACGATTCCGGAAATCGTCGCGCGGGTCTATGTTGGCCTCGATCCGCACCTGGTTGCGGCCGCCGGCCGGTCCGTCCTCGCCCATCTGGTCGAGATGATCGAGCGCGGCATCGCCGACAGCGACGGCCCGCCATCGCCCACCTCCCGGTTCCGGCCGCGCGAGTAGTGCCGCCGCCGCCCACAGCCCGGCCATGTCCATGGTTGAAACCAAACGCGATCCCGGCCGCGCCCCCGGGGATGACAAGCGCGCAACCCTGGCCTAGTATCGCTCGATCAACAACAAGCCGGCTCACCGGCAGCAACAGGGAGGGAGACAATGCAGTTACGGTGGAATTCCGGCGCGTTGGGGCGCGCCATCGTCGTCCTGACGGTGGCCGTGGCGCTCGCCGCCGGTGCGCCGCAGGCGCGGGCGCAGAACAAGCAACCGATCAAGATCGGCTTCAGCATGGCGCTGACCGGCGCCTTGGCCGGCGCCGGCAAGTCGGGCCTGCTGGCGATCCAGATCTGGGCGAAGGACCAGAACGCCAAAGGCGGCCTGCTCGGCCGCCCGGTCAAGCTGATCTATTACGACGACCAGACCAATCCCTCGACGGTGCCGGGCATCTACACCAAGCTGCTCGACGTCGACAAAGTCGACCTCGTCGTTGGTCCCTATGGCACGGTGCCGATCTCGGCCGCCATGCCGATCATCATCGCCCACAAGATGACGTTCCTGGCGCTGCTCGGGCTCGCCGTGAACAGCAATTTCCACTATCCCAACTACTTCGCGATGATTCCGTCGGGACCGGACCCGAAAGAGTCCTTCACCAAGGGCTTCTTCGACATCGCGCTGGCGCAGAATCCGAAGCCCAAGACCATCGCCATCGTCGGCTCGCAGGATGAGTTCTCCACGCATCTGACCGATGGCGCGCGGAACAACGCCAAGGCGGCGGGCCTCAAGATCGTCTACGACAAGGGCTTCCCGCCGAACACGACGGACTGCTCGCCGATCATGCGGGCGATCAACGCCACCAACCCCGACCTCATCGTCGTCGGCACCTATCCCCCGGCCGCGATCTGCATGGTGCACGCGATGAGCGAAGTCGGCACCAAGGCCAAGATGTTCGGCGGCGGCATGGTCGGACTGCAGTACACGGCGATCAAGGAGCAGCTTGGCCCGGCCCTCAACGGCATCGTCAACTACGACATCTGGGTGCCGGCCAAGACCATGATGTTCCCGGGCACCGAGGACGTGCTGAAGAAGTACCAGGCGGAGGCCAAGTCGGCGGGTGTCGATCCGCTCGGCTATTACATGGCGCCGATCTCGTACGCTTACATGCAGATCCTGGCCGACGCCGTCGAGGCGACGAAGGGCCTCGATCAGCAGAAGTTGGCGGACTACATCCGCTCGCACACCTTCCACACGGTGTACGGCGACGTGAAGTTCGGCAAGGACGGCGAATGGGCGCAGTCGCGGATGCTGCAAGTGCAGTTCCAGCACATCAGCGGCAACGGCATCGAACAGTTCGAAGACCCGAACAAGCAGATCGTTCTGACGCCGACGGCGTTCAAATCGGGCAAGGTGATCTATCCGATGCAGAAAGCCAGCGCGAAGTAAACGCCGCGTCTGCGAAACGATGAGGCGCCGACCTACGGGCCGGCGCCTTTTTCTTTGGCAAGAATCTAAAGCAGCGCGCGCAGCGCCTTGGCGCGCTCGGTCGAGGCCTGCGCCAGGACATTGGTGTCGTTGCCGCCGAGGATGAAGCGCATGCCGAGTCCGACATAGCGGCGGATGAGTTCGAGATCGCCGACGCCGCCCATCCCCGGCCATTTCTTGTGCTTGCCGCAGGCGGTCACCACCGACCGATAGGCGGCAGCGACGCGCTCGTGCGCCAGGTCGCCGGCGATGCCCATCTCGAGCGCGAGGTCGTTGGTGCCGATCATCACCACGTCGATGCCCGGCACCACGGCAATGGAATCGGCGTTGGCGATCGCCGTCGGCGTCTCGACCATGGCGACGATCAGCATCTCGGCGTTGAGGGTCGTCGCCACCTCGCTCGCCTTGGCGCCGCCATAGCCGTAATGCGGCAGGCCGCCGACGATCGAGCGGTGGCCGAGCGGCGGGTATTTGAGATGAGCGACCAGCGCCCGCGCCTCCTCGGCATTGTCCACGTGCGGCATGACGATGCCCCAGCCGCCGGCATCGAGCGCCCGCGTCGCCATGTCGAACTGGCCGTGCGGCACGCGGATCAGCGGCGCGATGCCGGCGTCGAGCGCGGCGACGGAGATCTGCGCCGTCGTTTCGAGCGAGCCCGGCCCGTGCTCGAGGTCGATGAACAACCAGTCGTAGCCGGCGGTGCGCATCAGGCGCGCGATCTCGGCGGTGCGGGCGAAGCGCACACCCATGCCGAGGGCGAGGCTGCCCTGGGCGAGACGGGCGCGCGCCGGATTGCGGGGCTGGTCCATGATCACTCCTATCGGATGGCGAGCGGATTGACCGGCGAGCCGACAGCGCCGGTCACCGGTAGCGCGGGCGCGACGAACATGAAGTCGTACCGCTTGTCGGCGGCACAGGCCTCGGCGATCTCGGCGAGATAAAAGATCTCACCCAGCGTCAGGCCCATCATCGGGATGGCGATCCAGTGGAACGGCTGATTGACCGCGTCGGTCTCGCACGGCCGCACCTCGACGCCCCAGGTGTCGGTGGCAATGGCGGCGACCTCTTTCGCTTGGAGCCAGTCGAGCGTGTCGAAGGCGAGGCCGGGCGCGTCGCCGCCTGAATAGCCGTCCCAGTTGCCTTCGGCGAGCTTGCGCTCCATGTGGCCGGTGCGGACCAGCAGATAATCGCCGCGCCCGACCCTGACGCCGAAATGCGCCGTGGCGCGGTCGAGCAGGTCGCGGCCGATGGCGAAGCCGTCGGGCAGAGACGGCAGGCCGACCAGGCGCGCGACGTCGAGCAGCACGCCGCGGCCGACCATCTTCTCGCGCGTTTTCTCGATGCCGCATTTGGCGGCGCCGTTCGACGTGACGGCACGGCAATCGTAGCCGTTCCACATCGAATTCTCGTAGAAGACGTGCGCCAGCGCGTCCCATTGCGTGCCGCACTGCATCGGCATGATGACCATGTCGTCGCTGGCGCGGATCTTGCGGTGGTCGAGCACGCCGGCATAGGCGTCGGTGCCGGTGCGCAGCATGACGTGGATCGGGTTGAAGCGACCGAGCGCCGGATAGTTGGTCTTGCCGCCTTGCGGTCCCTTGCTATCGTAGGGTAAGGCCAACGAATGAACCCGGCCGCTGCGCACGCAGCGCGCGGCGGCGGCGACGTCCTCGGGCTGGGTGTGGTTGAGCGTGCCGAGCTCATCATTGGTACCCCAACGGTCCCAGTTCTTGAGCCGCTCGGCCGCCGCCTGGATGTCGTCCATCGTCAGCTTCCGTCGGGTGTCGGCGCTCATTCCCCTCCCCGCTTTTTGCATGCCAACCACAAGCACGAAGACGTTGCAGGCAAGCCCCCTTAGCGTCAAGCTGCGCCGCCATTCGGCGACCCCGTCGCGGGGCATAAGACAAGGGAGCAGTGGATGAAATTCGTGACTTTCGGCGCGCTGGCCGCGCCGCGGCTGGGCGCGCTCGACGCCGAGCGCGGCGTGCTCGACCTCAAGAAGGCGAACGGCCGCCTGCCCGGCGACCTCTATGCCCTGATCGAGGGCGGCGCCGCGGCGCTGAAGGCGGCGAAGGCGACCTTCGAGGCGGCGCGCAAGAAGAAGGGCGGCACCTGGACGCCGCTGAAGCGCGCCAAGCTGCTGGCGCCGTTCCCGTCGCCGCGCAAGAACGTATTCTGCGTCGGCCGCAATTATAAGCTGCACATCCTCGAAGGCGCGCGCGCCCGCGGCGTCGAGCCCACTTTCCCCAAGGTGCCGGAGTTCTTCTCCAAGCCGCGCACCACGGTGATCGGGCCCGAAGCCGGCATCCTGCGTCACGCCAAGAACACGCAGAATCTCGACTACGAGGTCGAGCTCGCCATCGTCATCGGTAAGCGCGTTCGCAACGTGCCGCCGGAGAAGGCGATGGCGGCGGTGTTCGGCTACACCATCGTCAACGACGTGACGGCGCGCGACGCACAGCGCGCCCACGGCCAGTGGTTCAAGGGCAAGAGCTACGACACGTTCTGCCCGATGGGGCCGTGCGTGGTGACCGCCGACGAGTTCGGCAACCCCAGCGGCCATCGCATCGCACTCAAGGTCAACGGCGAGATCCGCCAGGATTCGAACACCGCCGACCTGCTGTTCGACGTGCCGGCGATGGTGTCGCAGCTCTGCGTCAGCCTGACGCTCGAACCCGGCGACGTGATCGCCACCGGCACGCCGTCGGGCGTCGCCATGGGCATGACGCCGCAGAAATGGCTCCAGGTCGGCGACGTGGTCGAAGCCGAAGTCCACGGCATCGGCGTGTTGCGCAACCGCGTCGTCGACGGTTGACGGCGCGCGTCAAGCGGAGGGGATCGAAATGCTGACGCTCTATTATGGTCCCGGCGCCTGCTCGATGGCGTCGCATATCGTGCTCGAGGAAAGCGGCGAGAAATACGAAGGCCGCAAGGTCAACCTAACGCAAGGCGAGCAGCGCTCGCCCGAATACCTCAAGCTCAATCCGCACGCCAAGGTGCCGGCCTTGAAGCTCGACAACGGCGAGATGCTGACCGAGAACGCAGCCATCCTGCCCTATCTCGGCAAGCGCTTCCGGCTGTGGCCGGGCGATGCGATGGCGGAATCGCGCGCCTTGTCGTGGATCGGCTATTTCTCCTCGACCGTCCATCCGGCGCACACCCATGTCGGCCGGCCCGAGCGCTTCAGCCCCGAGCCGGCGACGCATGCCGGCGTCAAGGAAACCGGCCTCAAGGCGTTCCACGGTTATCTCAAGGAGATCGACGGGCTCTATGCCGGCAAGGACTGGCTGTTCGGAAATTTCTCGGTGGTCGATCCCTACGCCTTCGTCTTCTACACCTGGGGCGTGCGTCGCGAGTTGCCCATGGCGGAGATGAAGAATTATTCCGCCTTCAAGGACCGCATGCTCAAGCGGCCGGCGGTGCAGCGCGTGGTCGAGGATGAGAAGGTGAAGGTTTAGCGCCGCAGGCGTCACCCCCGTGCAAGCGGGGGTCCAGGGCAACTGTTCCGTATCGCGCCTGGGTTCCCGCTTGCGCGAGAACGACAGAAGAAACTTAATCCGAATTAGCGCCTGGCGCCCGCGCGGCGTGCCCACAGCTCATAGGCGCGGCCCAGCACCTTGTCCTGCGTCTCGCGCGCGCGGCGTGCCTCGCCCGGCGTCAGGTACTTCACCGGGCCGAGCTTGAGCGCCTCGCCCTGGAGGCGCGCGTTGATCTCGGCATAGACCGCGCGATAAACCGCGTGCTGGAGCGTCGGGCCGACCGCGACCGAGCCGTGGCCGCGCATCAGCGCCACCACGTTGCGGCCGAGCGCGCGCGCCAGATCGTCGCCTTGCGCCACGCTCACCACCAGCATGTCGGTGTCGCCGGAAAATTCGTGGATGTCCCACACCGGCACGTCGTCGCCGAGAAAGCCGCCCATGTGGAAGACCGGGCGCAATCTCTGCGGCGTGATGCCGAAGGGGATGATGCTCGGGCTGTGGCTGTGCACCACCCCCATCACGTCGGGACGCGCCGCGTAAATCGAGCCGTGAATGAAGCGCTCGAGATAGGGCTGGCGGCCGCGCGGATCGATCGCCGCGCCGGCGAGATCGAACTGCATGATGTCCTTCGGCGAAACCAGCGCCGGCGCCATGCTGCGCGCCAAAAGGAAGCGGTCGGGCCGGCGCGCGTCGCGCAGGCTGACATGGCCGAAGCCGTCGACCACGCCCTCGTTGTAGAGGATGCGGTTGGCGACCGCGAGCGCGGCGGCCTGTTTGGCGTTAATTGCGGCTTTGGCCATACGTCCCCCCGCTTTCCGGCTCACTCGCCGCGGAACTGCGGCGGTCGCTTATTGAGGAAAGCGTCCATGCCTTCGCGGAAATCCTTGCTCATGTAGCACATGAGGATGAGGTCCTGGCCCTCGCCCGGCGGAATCCGCGCCATGAGGCGACGCAGCGCTTCCTTGGTCGCGCGCAAGGTCAGCGGCGCGTGGGATGCTACGGTGCGCGCCACCTCCTCCGCCCGCTTCATCAGCTCGGACGGCTCGACCACCTCGGTGACGAAACCGATGGCATGCGCCTCGGGCGCGTCGATGAGTCGGGCGTTGAAGATCAGGTCCTTGACGCGGCCGGCGCTGCCGACCAGCGATAAGAGGCGCGCGTAGTTGCCCATCGAGAGACAGTTGCCGAGCGTGCGCGCCACCGGAAAGCCGAAACGCGAATTGACCGCGGCGATGCGCAAGTCGCAGCAAGCGGCGATGCCGGCGCCGCCGCCGGTGCAGGCGCCCTGGACGGCGGCGATGGTCGGCTTGCCGCAGGCCTCGAGCGCGCTCAGCACGCGGTCGATACGCGCCTCGTAGGCGAGCGCATCCTCAGGCTTGTCGAAGGCCTTGAACTGCGAGATGTCGGTACCCGAGGCGAAGGCCTTGTCGCCGGCGCCGGTCAGCAGCAGCACGTGCACGGCGCGGTCCTTGTCGGCCTCCCGGCAGATCTGGGCCAGCCGGTCGTACATCGCGAAGGTCAGCGCGTTGCGCGCCTGCGGCCGGTTGAAGGTGATCCGGCCGATGCCGTCCTTGAGTTCGTAAAGCAGGTCTTCACTCACTGGAGATGCTCCGGCCGGGAAAGGGGCGCCCACTATGCCATGCTCGTCACGGCACTCAACCCCTCACCCTTCCCTCTTCCCCTTGCAGAGGGAGATGGTTGCTTTGAGTTAGGCGAGGCAGCGCCGAGCCTTACTCAAAGCTGGGTGAGGGGATGGTGCGTTCGGCGCGTGCGGGTAATGACGCGGATTGGCGTGCAGCGCCGGTTTCGTGGCACAATAAGCCCGCGATCGGACAACGGAGGATGCGGTGCCGCTGACCCATCTCGAGCATTTCCTGATTCAGTCGCCCGACATCGACGCGACACGCGACTGGTACGTCACGGTACTGGGCATGCGCGACGGGCCGCATCCCGATTTCGGCTTTCCGGTGCACTGGCTCTATGTCGGCGACGTGCCGGTGCTGCACATGACGCAAGGCGGCGCCAACGTCACCCAGGACCGGCTGCGCTATCTCGGCCAGCAGTCGCAGACGACCGAGGGCACCGGCGTCATTGACCACGTCGCCTTCCGCGCCACCGGCCTCGAAAGCATGATCGCGCACTTCAAGAAGCTCGGCGTCGCGTTCAAGGAACGCCAGGTCGACGACCAGGAGCTTTATCAGCTCTTCCTGTTCGACCCGAACGGCGTCAAGGTCGAGCTCAACTTCGCGGCGGCCGAGGCGAAGGGCCGCCGCGCCGAAGTGATGGCGACCAACTATCGCTGATTCGGCGCATATCCGACGCGATCCGGCCCGATCCGGCTAGGCAATCCGCCGACCGCTCTTTATATTCGGCGGTGCCATTCGAGCCCCCAAGGGGCGATTCGCAACCGATGCGCGACAGCGCCGAGAAACCGCGTGCTTGAGAAAACCATGCCCGACGTGAAGCCATTGCTGGCCGGCAAGCGCGGCCTTGTCATGGGCGTGGCCAACGAGCGCTCGATCGCCTGGGCGATCGCGCGCGCGGTGCACGCGCACGGCGCCGAGCTCGCCTTCACCTATCAGGGCGACGCGCTCGGCAAGCGCGTGCGGCCGCTGGCCGACGACGTCGGTGGCATCGTCGTCGGCGATTGCGACGTCACCAACGAGGCGAGCGTCGCCGCGGTGTTCGACGCGCTCGCCCAGCGCTGGCAGCGCCTCGATTTCGTTGTGCACGCCGTCGCCTATTCCGACGCCGAGGAGCTGAAGGGCCAGTACGTCGACACGACGCGGGCGAACTTCCTCAAGAGCATGGAAGTCTCGTGCTACTCGTTCACCGATCTCTGCCGCCGCGCCGTGCCGCTGATGCCGAACGGCGGCAGCCTGCTGACGCTCAGCTATATCGGCGCCGAGCGCGTCATGCCGCATTACAACGTGATGGGCGTGGCCAAGGCCGCGCTCGAGGCGTCGGTGCGCTATCTCGCCGTCGATCTCGGCACCAAGAACATCCGCGTCAACGCGATCTCGGCCGGACCAATGAAGACTCTTGCCGCCTCGGGCATCGGCGATTTCCGCTACATCCTCAAGTGGAACCAGCTCAACTCGCCTTTGAAGCGTAACATCACGCTCGACGAGGTCGGCAACGCAGGCCTCTACCTGTTGAGCGACCTCTCGACCGGCGTCACCGGCGAGGTGCATCACGTTGATTCCGGTTATCACGTCGTCGGCATGCTGGCCGTCGACGCAGCGCTCGAGGTCGCCGAGATGCTTGCGACTTTCAAACCGAGCCGCTGACCGGTCCAGGGCGCGATGGCAGGCAACGGCTTCGGCACAATCTTCCGCTTCACCACCTGGGGCGAAAGCCACGGCCCGGCGATCGGCTGCGTCGTCGAAGGCGTACCGCCGCGTATCCCCCTATCTGAATCCGACATCCAGCCCTGGCTCGACAAGCGGCGGCCGGGCTCGTCGCGCTTCACCACCCAGCGCAAGGAAAGCGACCGCGTCCAAATCCTGTCGGGCGTATTCGAGGGCCAAACCACCGGCGCGCCGATCTCGCTGCTGATCGCCAACGAGGACGCGCGCTCCAAGGATTACGACGCGATCAAGGACCAGTTCCGCCCCGGCCACGCCGACTACACCTATTGGGCGAAGTACGGCATCCGCGATTACCGCGGCGGCGGCCGCGCCTCGGCGCGCGAGACCGCTTCGCGCGTCGCCGCCGGCGCGGTGGCGCGCAAGGTCCTCGGCGAGGCGGTGACGATCCGCGGCGCGCTTATCCAGATCGGGCCGCACGCCATCGACCGCCAGCGCTGGGATTGGCAAGCGGTCGACGCCAATCCGTTCTTCTGCCCCGATCCGCGGATGGTCGAGCGCTGGGAGAACTTTCTGGACGAGACGCGCAAGGCGGGATCGAGCGCCGGCGCGGTCATCGAGGTCCAGGCCAGCGGCGTGCCCGCCGGCTTGGGCGAGCCGATCTACGACAAGTTCGACGCCGATCTGGCCAAGGCGATGATGAGCATCAACGCCGTCAAAGGCGTCGAGATCGGCGCCGGCATGGCGGCGGCGGCGCTGTCGGGCGAGCAGAACGCCGACGAGATGCGGATGAAGGGCAGCAAGGTGACGTTCCTGACCAACCACGCCGGCGGCATCCTGGGCGGAATCTCGACCGGCCAGGACGTCGTCGCCCGCTTCGCGGTCAAGCCCACAAGCTCGATTTTGAAGCCGCTCAAGAGCGTCGACCGCTTCGGCAAGGAGATCGAGGTCAGCACCAAGGGCCGTCACGATCCCTGCGTCGGCATCCGCGCCGTGCCGGTCGGCGAGGCGATGATGGCGGTCGTCCTGGCCGACCACCTGCTGCGGCACCGCGCGCAATGCGGCTGAGCGTCGGCAGCGCGCCGGCGAATCGTCCACGCCGATGAATCCCGCGTTCGGCGCCGCGCTCGACCATTTTGAGGCCGGCCGCCTGGACGACGCCGAAGCCGTCTGCCGCGCCATCCTGGCGCAAGACGCGACGCAACCCGACGCGCTGTTCCTGCTCGGCCTGATCGCGCACCGGCGCGGTCGCGCCGACGAGGCAGTCGAGCGCATCCGCGCGGCGATCAAGCGCAATCGCGCCAGCCCGCTCTTCCACAACGCGCTTGGCTTGGCGCAGGCGGCGCGCGGCCGCGGCACCGAGGCGATCGCCGCATACCGCAAGGCGCTGGAACTGGCGCCGCGCTACGCCGACGCCCAGGTCAATCTCGGCAATGCGCTGGAGAAGCGCGGCGACCGCACCGCGGCGATCGACTGCTTCCGGCGCGCCATCGCTATCGAACCCAATCTCGCGGTGGCGCATTTCAATCTCGGCAACGCGCTGCTCGCCCAAAGCGACGCCGCGGCGATCGACGCTTATCGCCGCGCCATAGAGCACAAGCCCGATCTCGCCGACGCGCACATGAATCTCGGCATCGTGCTACGCCGCCAGGGCCAGCCGCAAGCTGCTGTCGCCTGTTTCCGCCGCGCCATCGAATTGCGACCGGACCACGCGGCGGCCTACGACAACCTCGCCGGCATGCTCGCCGAGATGGGATGTCTTGACGAAGCCGTCGCAGCCAATCATCGCGCGCTCGCGCTCGGCCCGGCGAATGCCGCCGCCCATTCCAATCTGATCTTCAACCTGAATTTCGACGCCAGCCTGGGCGTCGCGGAGCATCAGGCCGAGCGCCGGCGCTGGGCCGAGCGTCACGCCGCGGCGCTGGCGCAGGCCGTCGCGCGGCGTCCCGCCGACCGAGATCCCGAGCGGCGGCTGCGCGTCGGCTATGTCAGCGCGCATTTCCGCGCCTATGCCGCGAGCTATGCCTTCGGCGGCGTGCTGACACGGCACGATCCGGCACGGGTCGAAATCTTCTGCTATTCCGACACGCAGCAGCCCGACGAACTGACGGCGATCTTCCGCCGCGCCGCCCATCATTGGCGCGACACCGCCGATCTCGGCGACGCGGCTCTGGCCGAGCGCATCGCCAGAGACCGGATCGACATTCTGATCGACCTCGTCGGCCACATGGGCGGCCACCGGCTGCTGGTCTTCGCGCGTCGGCCGGCGCCAATCCAGATCACCGCCTGGGGCGAACCGACCGGCACAGGCCTTGCCGCGATGGATTACCTGCTCGCCGATCCGGTGTTGATTCCGCCAGCCGAGCGGCCGTTGTTCGCCGAACGGATCATCGACCTGCCCGGTGCCCTCGGCTATTGGACGCCCGAGCCCCTGCCCGCGCCCGGCCCGCTACCGGCGCGCGCCAACGGCTTCGTCACCTTCGGCTCGTTCAACCGCCGCGCCAAGGTCACGCCCGGCGTGCTGCGCGACTGGAGCGCGATCCTGCGCGCATTGCCCGAGGCGCGTCTGGTGCTCAAGGCCAAGCAGTTCGGCGATCCCGCCGAGCAGACGGCATTGCGGCAGGAATTTGCCCGCGCCGGCTTGCAAGCCGAGCGCGTGACGTTCCTGGGCCAGACCGGACGCGCCGAGCATTTCGCCGCCTATCGCACGCTCGACCTGGCGCTCGATCCGTTTCCGCACGGCGGCGGCATGACGACGCTCGACGCGCTGGCGATGGGCGTGCCGGTGATCACGCGCACCGGCCGCACCATCCCGTCGCGGCTGGCGGCGAGCTGCCTGACGGCGCTCGACCTCAAGCGATTCATCGCCGCCGATGAGACCGCCTATGTCGCTGCCGCGGTGGCGGCGGCGCGCGATCTCGCGGCGCTCGAACGCCTGCGCGCCGACCTGCCCGGCCGCCTGGCGCATTCGCCCATCGGCGATGCGCGGCGGTATGCAGAAGCGGCCGAGGACGCCTACCGCGCAGCCTGGCGACGGTATTGCGCGGAAGCCGCGGGGCGATAAGGACCAAACGTCATTCCCGCGAAAGCGGGAATCCAGGATCAAGAGCCCAGCCATTGCCCTGGGCCCCTGCTTTCGCAGGGACGGCGGCGAACGCTATCGCATGGCGGTATTGGCTCGCCGCCGATTGATGCTCGGCCGCTTTCCGGGCAAAGTGGCGCAGTTCGGGATTGTCGGGAGGTCGCGTGCGCCGTTTCGTCGTCGGAGTGCTGGCCGTGATCGGCGCCGTCACGCTGCTCGGCATGCTGGGCGTCGCCGGGCTGGCGGTCTGGACGAAGATCGGCGGGCCGCGGGTGCCCGCGGCGGCAATCCTGACGCTCGACGTCGACGGCAACCTGCCGGATGCGCCACAAGGCGGCGGCCTGCTCGCGCTACTGCGGCCGCATCGGACCAGCCTGCGCGACGCCGTCGACGCGCTCGACAAGGCCGGCCGCGATCCGCGGGTCAAGGGCCTGCTGCTGCGCATCGGCGGCGACGATCTCGGCTTCGCCCAGGTGCAGGAGCTGCGCGATGCGATCCGGGCATTCCGCGCCCGCGGCAAGTTCGCCCTCGCCTATTCCGACAGCTTCGGCGAATTCGGCTCCGGCACCCGCGCCTATTACCTCGCCAGCGCCTGCGACGCGATCTGGCTCCAGCCGCTCGGCATGGTCGGGCTGGTCGGCTTGCGTGCCGAGGAGCCGTTCTTCCGCGGCACGCTCGACAAGCTTGGCTTGGTGCCGCGCTTCGATCAGCGCGAGCAGTACAAGACGGCGATGAACGTCCTGACCCAGACCAAGATGACTGACGCCGAGCGCGAGCAGCTGCAATCGCTGCTCGGCTCGCTGCTCGATCAGATCGTCGTCGGCATCAGCGACGGCCGCAAGCTGGCGCCCGACCGGGTGCGCGCCCTGATCGCCGGCGGCCCCTATCTGGCGAAAGACGCGCTCGACGACCACCTGGTCGATCGTCTCGGCTATGTCGGCGAGGCGCTCGACGCGCTGAAGGTGCGCGCCGGCGCCGGCGCCAAGGCGATGCAGCTCGCCGACTATCTCGACAGCGTGGGGCAACCGCACGCCGCGGGCCCGGTGGTGGCGCTGATCTATGCCGACGGGCTGATGACCCGCGGCAAGAGCGACAGCGGCGCCCTATTCGGCAGCGGCGTCATGGGCGCGGACAGCGTCGTCCACGCCTTCCGCCTCGCGATCCGGGACAAGGCCGTGCGCGCCATCCTGTTGCGCATCGACAGCCCCGGCGGCTCGGCGGTGGCGGCAGAATCGATCTGGGACGCGGTCAAGGAGGCGCGCGCCGCGGGCAAGAAGGTGATCGTCAGCATGGGCGGCGTCGCCGGCTCAGGCGGCTATTACATCGCCGCCGACGCCGACAAGATCGTCGCTGAGCCGGCCACTCTCACCGGCTCGATCGGCGTCGTCGCCGGCAAAATCCTGGTCGGCGGACTGCTCGACAAGATCGGCGCCGGCGACGCCGCGGTGCAGACCTCGGACAACGCCGCGTTGTTCAGCGCGCTCGAGGATTTCTCGCCCGCAGGCCACAAGCAATTCGAGGCGGCGCTCGACAGCATCTATGCCGGCTTCAAATCGCGCGTCGCCGAGGGCCGCCACATGAGCGAGGCCGAGGTCGAGGCCGTCGCCAAGGGCCGCGTCTGGACCGGCGCGCAGGCCAAGGACGCGAACCTGGTCGATGCACTGGGTGGCTACGACACCGCGATCGCGCTGGCCAAGGCCGAAATCGGCGTGCCGGTGAGCGGCAACATCACGCTCCGGACCTATCCGCGGCCCGAAAGCGGCTTGGGCGTGCTGGTGCATCGCCTGCTCGGCGGCCGGGACGAGGACCCGCTGGCGATCCTGCCGTCGCTGTCCAGCGTCATGCGCGAGCTGGCCGCGCTCGCCTTCCGCCCCGGCATGCTGGTGATGCAACCGATCGAGATCCGCTAGCGCCGCTCGAAGCGCGCCACCAGCTCGAGGTGCGACGACCAGACGAACGAGTCGACTGGCGCGACGCGCGCCAGATCGTAGCCGCCGTCGGCCAGGATGCGGGCGTCGCGCGCGAAAGTCGCCGGATTGCACGACACAGCGACGACACGCGGCACCGCCGACTCGGCGAGCGTGCGGCTCTGCGGCGCGGCGCCGGTCCGCGGCGGATCGAACACCACGGCATCGAACCGCGCGAGCTCGTCCGCCGACAGCGGCCGGCGCACGAGATCACGGCGCTCCACGGTGACGCGGTCGCCAAGCGTGACGCGCGCAGCCGCCTGGCTGAGCGCCTTGGCGGCTTCGGCATCGCCCTCGACGGCGTGGACCGGCGCGCGGGTTGTTAGCGCGAAAGTGAAGGTACCGATTCCGGCATAGAGATCGGCGACACGGCGCGGCTTGCCGACGGCGTCGAGTACCAGCGCACCGAGCGCCGCATCGGCCTCGGCGCTCGCCTGCAAGAACGCATCGGACGGCAGGTCGACGGCGACGCCGGCGAAGACCGCGCGCACCGGCCGGCGCTGCGCCACCGGCGCGACAACCTTGCCTGCCTGCCATGACAGCCGCGCGAGATCGTGCGCGGCGGCGAAACACGCCAGCACCTCCAAGCCGTCGAGCCCCGGCGGTTTCGGTAACTCGAGCAACAAATTGACGCCAGCGTCGCCGAGCATCAGCGCCGCGCTCGCCGTGCCGCGCCGCGGCAGGATTTCGGCCGCGAGCGTCCGCAGCGGTTCGACCAAAGCGAATAACGCCGGATGCAGCACGCGACATTCACGCATGTCGACGATGGCGTGGCTCATCCGACCGTGGAAACCGACGACGGTTTCGCCGTTGCGCGCCAGCGCCAAGCGCGCGCGACGGCGCGTGCCAGGCGCGAGCCGGCGCAGCTTCGCGATCTCGACGTCCTTGAAACCATGCTGCGCCAGTGCGCCCTTGAGCCAACCGAGCTTCGCCGCGGCATAAGTTTCGTCCGACAGATGCTGCAAGGCGCAGCCGCCGCAGGCGCCGAAATGGGCGCAGACCGGCGTGGCGCGAGCGCCGGCGGCCAAAATCTCGATGATTGCGCCGCGGCGCTCACCTTTTTCGGTGGACAGGCGCACCCGCACGCGGTCGCCGGGCGCGGTAAAGGGCACGTAGACCGGCTTGCCTTCGTAGCGCGCGACGCCATCGCCGCGCACGCCGACGCTGTCGATCGAAAGGACAATTTCCGTCATTGATCTTGGCTTCGCACGACGCCGCGCGGCGTTTGCGCGGCGGCTGTGCTACGCGGGCCGCGCTCGGCGGCGACAAGGAATTCGACATTGCCTTCGGGGCCGCGGATCGGGCTCTCGACGATTCCGAGCACGCGCCAATCCTGGGACGCGAGCCACGCCGCGATGCGGTCGCAGACCTCGCGGTGGAGATCCCGATCGCGCACCACGCCGCCTTTGCCGACGCGCTTCGGGCCGACCTCGAATTGTGGCTTGATCAGCGCCACGAGCCGCGCGCGCGGCTTGGCCAGCGCCAACGGCGCCGGCAGCACGGTTTCGAGGCCGATGAAGCTGGCGTCGCAGACCACCAGATCCACCGGCTCGGGCACCTGCGCGGCCGTCAGGTGCCGGGCGTTGACGCGTTCGAGCAGCGCGACGCGCGGATCGTTGCGCAGCGACCAGGCGAACTGGCCGAAGCCGACATCGACGGCATAGACGCGCGTGGCGCCGCACCGGAGCAGCGCGTCGGTGAAGCCGCCGGTCGAGGCGCCGACATCGAGCGCGACCAGGCCACGCGGATCAATTTTGAAATGATCGAGCGCGTGCGCGAGCTTGACGCCGCCGCGCGACACGAAGGGGTGGTCCTTGCCTCGAACCTCGAGCGGCGCGTCCGCGGCCAGCGTCGCGCCCGGCTTGTCGAGGCGTTTCTCGCCGCTGAACACCGTGCCGGCAATAATCAATGCCTGGGCACGGGACCGGGTCGGCGCCAAGCCACGCTCGACCAGCAGGTGATCGAGGCGCCGCTTTTGGGTCATGCCGTTAATTCCTCCGTCGCCCCTGCGAAAGCAGGGACCCAGGGTAACGGCACAGCGCCTGCCCTGGATTCCCGCTTGCGCGGGAATGACGAACTATACTTTGGAACGAGAGCGAACCCTAGGCGCGCGCCGAGCGCTCGATCTCCGCGCGGCCAAGCGCCACTAGCGCCGTCTGCTTGATGTGGCGCGCGTTGAGGCCGGCTTCGTCATATTGCTTCGCCGGCGAGTCGTGGTCTATGAAGCGATCGGGCAGGACCATCGGCCGCACCTTGAGGCCTCGGTCGAGCAGCCCGACATGCGCCAAGTGGTGCAGCACGTGGCTGCCGAAGCCGCCGATGGCGGCCTCCTCGACCGTGATCAGCACTTCGTGCTCGCGCGCCAGGCGTTCGACCAGTTCGGTGTCGAGCGGCTTGGCGAAGCGCGCGTCGGCCACCGTGGTCGACAGCCCGAGATGACCGAGCTCCTCGGCGGCCTTGAGCGCCTCCTGGAGGCGGGTGCCGAGGCTCAAAATGGCAATCGAATTGCCTTCGCGCAGAATGCGGCCTTTGCCTATGGGAAGCACTTCGCCCTTCGGGGGAAGAGCGACGCCCACACCCTCGCCGCGCGGATAGCGCAGCGCCGAGGGCGCGTCGTCGATCGCCGCCGCGGTCGCCACCATGTGCACGAGCTCGGCCTCGTCGGCCGCCGCCATGATGACGAAATGCGGCAGGCAGCCGAGATAGGCGAGATCGAACGAGCCGGCATGCGTCGCGCCGTCGGCACCGACGAGCCCAGCGCGATCCATGGCGAAGCGCACCGGCAGCTTCTGGATGGCGACGTCGTGCACCACCTGGTCGTAGGCGCGCTGGAGGAAGGTCGAATAGATCGTGGCGAAGGGCTTCAAGCCCTCGCAGGCCAAGCCGGCGGCGAAGGTAACCGCGTGCTGCTCGGCGATGCCGACGTCGAAGGTGCGGTTCGGGAAGCGCTCGGCGAATTTGTCGAGGCCGGTGCCGGACGGCATGGCGGCGGTGATAGCGACGATGCGCTCGTCGCGTTCGGCCTCGGCGATCAGCGCCTTGGCATAGACCGAGGTGTAGGACGGCGCCGCCGCCTTGCCCTTGACCTGGGCGCCGGTGGCGACGTCGAACTTGACCACGCCGTGATACTTGTCGGCGGCGGCCTCGGCCGGCGCATAGCCGTGGCCCTTTTGCGTCACGACATGCACCAGGACCGGGCCTTCGTGGTCGCTGTCGCGCAGGTTTTTCAGCACCGGCAGCAGATGATCGAGATTATGACCATCAATGGGCCCGACATAGAAGAAGCCGAGCTCTTCGAACAAGGTGCCGCCGGTGACCATGCCGCGGGCGTATTCGTCGGCGCGGCGCGCCGCCTTGGCGAGGCCACGCGGGAAGCGTTTGGCCATAGCCGCGCCGAGCTGACGCAGGCTGCGATAGGGCTTGGACGACAGCAGGCGCGAGAGGTACGCGCTCATCGCGCCGACCGGCGGCGCGATCGACATGTCGTTGTCGTTCAAGATCACGATCAGGCGCGAGTTCATCGCGCCGGCGTTGTTCATCGCCTCGTAGGCCATGCCGGCGCTCATCGCGCCGTCGCCGATGACGGCGATGACGTTGTTTTTGCGACCCTGGAGGTCGCGGCCGACCGCCATGCCGAGGCCGGCGGAGATCGAGGTTGAGCTGTGCGCCGCGCCGAACGGGTCGTATTCGCTTTCGGTCCGCCGGGTGAAGCCCGAGAGGCCGCCGCCCTGCCGTAGCGTGCGGATGCGGTCGCGGCGTCCGGTGATGATCTTGTGCGGATAGGCTTGATGGCCGACGTCCCAGACCAGCCGATCCTTCGGCGTGTCGAAGACGTAATGCAGCGCCGCGGTGAGCTCGACCACGCCGAGGCCGGCGCCGAGATGGCCGCCGGTGACCGAGACCGCGTCGACCAGCTCACGGCGCAACTCGTCGGCGAATTGTCGCAGCTGGCCCTCGTCGAGCTTGCGCAGATCGGCCGGAGTGTTGACTTGATCCAGCAGAGGCGTCAGGTCATTGCGCAACAGCTGCGTATTCATGGGTCTCGCGGAGTCGTGGTGAACAAAATCTCTCGACCGTGCCAGGACACGGCTCTGGTGCGAAGACTAGACACAGAACGGCACCAGAAGCAATTTAGTTGCTTGCCGGCACCACGATTTAGCCTCATTTTGCCGTGGGTTAGCCCCCTGGTCGGGTGACGATTTCTGCGTATAATGCGGCGCAACACGGCGGGCGGTCCTGACCGTCGCCGGAGAGCGAGGATGTGAATGCGTGTTGTACTGGCTCAGCCGCGCGGATTCTGCGCCGGCGTAGAGCGCGCCATCGACATCGTCGAGCGCGCGATCGAGAAATACGGGCCGCCGATCTACGTGCGCCACGAGATCGTGCATAACAGGCACGTCGTCGAGCGGCTGCGCGCCAAGGGGGCGCATTTCGTCGACGAGCTCGACGAGATTCCGCCGGGCAGCGTCACCATCTTCAGCGCCCACGGGGTGTCGAGCGCGGTCGAGGACGCCGCGGCGAGTCGCAGCCTGCCGGTGATCGACGCCACCTGCCCGCTGGTCTCCAAGGTGCACAGCGAGGGCCAGCGTTACGCCGCGCAGGGCCGCGAGATCGTGCTGGTCGGCCATGCCGGCCATCCCGAGATCGAGGGCACGATGGGCCGGATCAACGGCAAGGTGCATCTCATCTCGCGCGCCGAGGAAGTCGCCCGGCTCAAGGTTAGCAACCCGCACAAGCTCGCCTTCATCACCCAGACCACGCTGTCGGTCGACGACACCAAGGCGGTGATCGACGCGCTGCGGCAGCGCTTCCCCGACATCGTCGGGCCGGACACCAAGGACATCTGCTACGCGACGCAGAACCGCCAGCGCGCGGTGCGGGAACTGGCGCAGCAGGTCGACGTTGTCCTGGTCGTGGGCGCCGCCAACAGCTCGAACTCCAACCGGTTGCGCGAAATCGCCGCCGAGCAGGGCGTCAAAGCCTATCTCGTCACCGACGCCGAGGCGCTCGACCCCGCCTGGGTCAAGGGCGCCAAAGCCGTCGGCATCACCGCCGGCGCCTCGGCGCCGGAGGAACTGGTCCAGAACCTGATCGCGCGGCTCAAGCAGCTGAGCGATGTCGAATGCGAGAAGCTGCCCGGCATCACCGAGAACGTGCGCTTCCGCATGCCCCCCGAACTCGCCGAAACCGCCGGCTGAAAGCCTCGAACGAGAGAGGTCGAACCCCGTGTCCGTTCCGCTTTATCAGATGATTCGCGTTGGCGCCTATGTGATGAAACAGCGCCTGACCGGCGTCGAGCGCTATCCGCTGGTGCTCATGCTCGAGCCGCTGTTCCGCTGCAACCTCGCCTGCGCCGGCTGCGGCAAGATCGACTATCCCGACAAGATCCTGAACCAGCGGCTCTCGGTCGCGGAATGCCTCCAGGCGGTTGACGAATGCGGCGCGCCGGTGGTCTCGATCGCCGGCGGGGAGCCCCTGCTCCACCGCGAGATCGAGCAGATATCCTCTGGCATCATCGCGCGCAAGAAATTCGTCTATCTCTGCACCAACGCGCTGCTGCTCGAGAAGAAGATCGACCGCTTCAAGCC
Source organism: Allostellaceae bacterium (assembly GCA_050729835.1). Classification (GTDB taxonomy): domain Bacteria; phylum Pseudomonadota; class Alphaproteobacteria; order ATCC43930; family CGMCC-115725; genus REEB95. The sequence goes on from JBOHLS010000014.1 coordinate 43,480, forward strand.
CAATCCGTATTTCGTCTGGTCGATCCATCTCGACGGCGACCAGGAGATGCACGACCACTCGGTGTGCGAAGAGGGCGTCTACGACAAGGCGGTCGCCGCGATCAAGCTCGCCAAGTCCAGGGGATTCCGCGTCAACATCAACTGCACGCTGTTCGACGGCACCCAGCCGGAACGCGTCGCGCGCTTCTTCGACGCGATGATGCAAGCCGGCCTCGACGGCATCACCGTGTCGCCGGGCTATGCCTACGAGCGGGCGCCGGACCAGTCGCACTTCCTCAACCGGCGCAAGACCAAGGAGCTGTTCCGCGGCGTCTTCCGCAACCAGAACGGCACCAAGTGGTCGTTCAGCCAGTCGGGCCTGTTCCTCGACTTCCTCGCCGGCAACCAGTCCTATCACTGCACGCCGTGGGGCAACCCGACGCGCAACGTCTTCGGCTGGCAGCGGCCGTGCTATCTGCTCGGCGAGGGCTTTGCCAAGAGCTTCAAGGAGCTGATGGCGGAGACGGATTGGGACGCCTACGGCACCGGCAACTACGAGAAGTGCGCCGACTGCATGGTGCATTCGGGCTACGAGGCGACCGCCGTGGTCGACGCCGTGAAGCATCCGTTGAAGGCGCTCGGCGTCGCGCTGCGCGGCGTCAAGACCGACGGCGAGATGGCGCCCGAGATCGCTCTGGAGAAGCAGCGGCCGGCGCAATACGTCTTCTCGCGCCACGTCGAAGAGGCGATGGAGCGCCTCGACACCGCCGCCGAGTAACGCCGATTTGAACCCGCGAACGAACCAGGCCGGATGCTGTCCCGGCCTTTTTCGTTGTCGGCTCACGACACCGTGTGGGGCCGGCGACGGACCGGCGGCCCTATAATCCGTCAACCGGGAGCGATCCCATGTGCCGCATCGTTGCCGCGTCGCTCGTGCTGTCGTTCGTCGCGCTTGCCGCCAGCGGGCCGGCGCCGCAACGGCAATGGCCGATCTGGACTGGCGGCGGCATCTACGACAGCCCGGATTCCTATCGCGGCCCCGTCAATTAGGCAGGACCCGCCATGTCGAGAATGCGCTTCGCCGCCGTCGCCGTTGCCCTGGGCATCGTCCTCGGCCGCGTGTCGCGGCTCCGAACAGCCGCAGGTGACGCATTGGTACGGCACCGGCTCCTACACCACCGGAGTCTACGACGATCCCGCGTGGTATCAAGTGCCCACCGGCCCGATGTGATGCTCAGGCGTTGTAGTTGACCGTCCCCGCCGCGACCAGATCGTAGCCGCCGAGAGTCTGCGCCTTGTCGGCGAACTCGGGCGAACGCGCAAGGCTCAGCAGCCGCTGCACCGACGGCTCGAAATAATCGCGCCGCCGCATCGCCAGATCGAAACGCTCCCAGCGCAGCGGCACGAAGCCGAGCTTGTGGCGCTGGGCGACGGCACGCACCGCGACGCCCGCATCCGCCTTGCCGTCGAGGATCGCCGTGGCGATGTCGGTCTCGGTCAACGCCGGCTGCGTCGGGCCCGGCAGGTCGTCGAGCCGGAGCCCGGACTCGGCGAGCACGTGACGCAGCAGCACCTGCGCGCCAGCGCCTTCCTGGCGGCGCAGCACTCGCACGCCGTTGCGTCCGAGGTCGGCCGGCGAAGCGATGTTGCGCGGGTTGTCGCGCGCCACCACCAGGCCCTGCTCCCGCTTGGCCCATTCGACCAGCACAACGTCGGCGAGCCCGCCCAAGGCCTGGATCGCCGGCCGGTTGTATTCGCCGCTCGCCGGATCGAGCAGGTGGATGCCGGCAAGCACGGCCTTGTTGGCGACCAGGCGCCGGAGCCCGTCCTCGCTGCCGCCCGCCAGTAGCGCCAGTTCGGAGCCCGATTCCCGCAACGCCCATTCGAGCAGCGGGTCGTGGCTGCCGGCCGCGACCGGCGGCGCCGGATGCAGGTCGGGGCCGGCAAACTCGGTCTGCCGCGTCACCCAAAGATCGACGAGTCGGCGCGGAAACAGCAGCTTGCCGGTGACCCGGGAGCAGGGAATCTGCTTGGTGCGAACGAGTTCATAGATCGTCCGCTCCTTCAACCGAAGGTAGTCGGCGACCTCGGCGGTGTTGAAAAACTCGCGCATGGGCTCCTCGGCAGAATTATGCATATCCTGCCAAAATTTACGCGATCCTGCCGCTGTCGTTTTTCTTGCACAATTTTGCGGATTAAAACCGGTGGTACACCACCATGAAAAAATTGTTAGCTCCGGACCACAATAGGAGCTAACCAAATAGGGTCGGACTCCTTTTCCAAAGGGGCCGGCGCGTAAAAAGTCAGAAACACCTCGGAGGGGACCCCCAATGTCGTTTTTCGATAAGAGCCGGACGGTCGCACCGCCGGGCTACAGCCGATGGCTGATTCCGCCCGCTGCACTCTGCGTTGATCTCTGCATCGGGCAAGCCTACGCCTTCAGCGTGTTCAACCTGCCGATGACCAAGCTCATCGGCATCACGAAATCGGTGCCGGGCGATTGGCTGCTCACCGAGCTCGGCTGGATTTTCAGCCTGGCGATCTTCTTCCTCGGTGTGTCGTCGGCGATCTTCGGCCGCTGGGTCGAGGAAAACGGACCGCGCAAGGCGATGTTCACCGCCGCGTGCCTGTGGGGTGGCGGCTTCATCATCGGGGCCATCGGCGCCTACATCCATAACATCTGGGTGATCTATTTCGGCTACGGCATCGTTGGCGGTTTCGCGCTCGGCATCGGCTATATTTCGCCGGTTTCCACTCTCATCAAGTGGTTCCCCGACCGTCCGGGCATGGCCACCGGCATGGCGATCATGGGCTTCGGCGGCGGCGCCTTCATCGCCTCGCCGCTTTCGGTGTGGCTGATGGCGCGATTCTCGACTCCGACGCATGTCGGCGTCGCGGAGACCTTCATCGCCCTCGGCGTGATTTATTTCTGCTTCATGTCGGTCGGCGCGATCATTGTGCGCATTCCGGCGCCGGGCTGGAAGCCCGCGGGCTGGACGGCGCCGGCGCAGCCGAAGAAGCTGGTCACCACCAACAACGTCTTCGTCTACGAGGCGTTGAAGACGCCGCAATTCTGGCTGATCTGGTGGGTGCTGTGCCTGAACGTGACCGCTGGCATCGGCGTGCTCGGCCAGGCCTCGGCGATGATTCAGGAAATCTTCCCCGGCAAGGTGACGGTCATCGCTGCGTCGGGCTTCGTCGGCCTGATGAGCCTGTTCAACATGGGCGGCCGTTATTGTTGGGCGACGTTGTCCGACTATATCGGGCGTAAGAACACCTATTTTGTGTTCTTCGTCCTCGGCATCGTCCTCTACATCCTGGTGCCGCAGACCGGCACCGCCGGCAGCGTCGCGGCATTTGTCGTTTGCTTCCTGATCATCATCAGCATGTATGGCGGATCGTTCTCGACCGTGCCGGCTTACCTGCGCGATATGTTCGGGACGCAGTATGTCGGCGCGATCCACGGCCTGTTGCTGACCGCGTGGTCGATGGCCGGCATTTTCGGTCCGGTGCTGGTCAACTACCTCCGCCAGTACAACGTCACGCACGGCGTCGCCAAGGCGCAAGCCTACAACACGACGATGTACGTGATGGCGGTGCTGTTGGTGGTCGGCCTGATCTGCAACTGGCTGGTCCGCGCGGTGGACAAGCGCCACCACATGACGGCCCAGCAGGAAGCGCAGGCCTCGGCCTGACCCAGAAAGAGGAGAAACTCACATGGCAAACTCGCAAAGCTCCGGCAACGGCGTGAAGCTCGTTCTCGCCTGGCTCTTCGTCGGCATTCCGCTGGCCTGGGGCGTGATCGAGACGCTGCTTCACTCGCTCAAGCTGTTCGAATAACCGTCGTTTCGTCGCGCGACGGGCCGCCCCTCGGGCGGCCCGTTTGCTTTGCGGGCTAGAGAACGCCGCGCAGCGCGGCCAGCGCGGCGCGCAGCATCACCAGCGCCCGCCGCGTGTCGCGTGCGGTCGTCACCAGATCGGGTATTTGTCCGGGTTCGCGCAAGACGGAAGCGAGCACGCGCCCGGTCGCGGCGCGACCCGACGGGTGCAGCCCGACCAGCGCCGCCGCCGGCAGGTCGCGAGAAGCGGGATCGGCGATGGCGCGCAGCACCAGGAACGGCTTGCCGGAATCTTGCGCCGCGTGCGCGACGTGCAACGATTCGAGATCGGCGGCGAGCGCGCCGTGACGCGCGTGATGCGCCGCCTTGGCGTGCCGGGTCGCCGCCACGGTCTCGAGGGCAAGCAGCGCGCCGGTCTCGGCATGCAGCCCCGCCGCCGCCAGCGCGGCCAGCGCGCGGCGATGGAGGGCGGCATCAACGTCGAGCCGCGCGCCGCTTTCGGTCAGCGCCGTGCGCGGCAGCAGCAGCGTCCCCGACGCCAGGCGCGGTGCCAAGCCGCCGGCGATGCCGAAGCTGAGCACCCCGTCCGCCGCGGCGGCGGCGCGAGCCGCCAGCGCCCGGCCGTGCGCCGCGTCGCCGCCGGTGGCGAACGCCGCGATGCCGAAGCGCCGCGCGAGGCGCAATTCGGCCGCGAAGCCGCAGAGCGCCGCGAGATGCATCACATGCCGTAAGTCGTGCGCCGCGCGCCGGCGTGGCGCAGCACGCGATACCGCGCCAAGGCCCAGAGCGGGAAATAGGCGCGATAGCCGTGGTAACGGAGATAGAAGACGCGCGGAAAGCCGACGGCGGTGTACCACGCCTCGTCCCACAGGCCGTGCGGCTGCTGCGTCGCCATCAGGTACTCGTTGCCACGCGCCACCGCCGGATTGTCGATCTCGCCCGCCGCCAGCAGCGCCAGCAGCGCCCACGCGGTCTGCGACGCGGTGCTTGCTTTGCCCTCGCCGCGCGGCCGGTCGCGCCAATAGGAAGCGCCATCCTCGCCCCAGCCGCCGTCAGCGCGCTGCTTGGCGACGAGCCACGCCGCCGCCCGGCGGATCATCGGCTCGTCCGGATCAACCCCAGCGGCGTTGAGCGCGCACAGCACGGACCAGGTGCCGTAGATGTAATTGGTGCCCCAGCGGCCGAACCACGAGCCGTCGGGCAGTTGCATGCGGCGCAGATAGTCGAGGCCGCGCGCGAAATCCTCGCCCTGGTCGCCGCGCTGGGCCAGCAGCGATAGGCAGCGCGCGCTGACGTCCTCGGTCGGTGGATCGAGCAGCGCACCGTGATCAGCGAACGGAATGTAGTTGAGATAAGAGTATTCGTTGTCGGCGTCGAACGCCGCCCAGCCGCCGGTGCGGCATTGCATGCCGACGAGCCACTCGACGGCGCGTGCGATCGACTCGCGCCACTTGAGCCGGTCGGCGCGGTCGAGCGCCATGGCGACGGCGGCGGTGTCGTCGAGATCGGGATAATGCGGGTTGGCGTACTGGAAGGCCCAGCCGCCGGGCCGCACCCGTGGCCGCCACACCGCCCAGTCGCCCGGCAGATCGAGGATCTGGCGATCGACGAGCCAGTCGAGCGCGCGTCGCGCCGCAACGTCGCTGGCGCGGTCGCCGGCTTCGAGCAACGCGTGCGCCGCCAAGGCGGTATCCCACACCGGCGACAGGCACGGCTGGCAATACGATCGCTGCGGCGTGCGCACGACCAATTTGCGCAACGCCGATTTGGCGATGCGCAGCGCCGGGTCATCCTGGGCATAGCCGAGGCACTCGAACATCATCACCGAATTGGCGATCGCCGGATAAATCCCGCCCAACCCGTCGTCGCCGTTGAGGCGCTCGACGACGAAGCTCACCGCGGCCTCGATCGCGCGCCGCCGACGAGCCGCCGGCATGTAAGGTTCGGCAAAGCGCAAGATGTCGTCGATGCGGTTGAAGACCCAGGCCCAGGGCGAACCCACGGCGCGCGGCGGTCGCGCCTGCGTTCCCGGCGCGAACAGCTCGCGCACGGTGACGCCGCGCGGATTCTTGGCCCGCGGCTTCAGCGCCATCAGCACCAGCAGCGGCACGATCACGGTACGCGACCAGTACGACACCTTGCTGAGATGGAACGGAAACCAGCGCGGCAGTAGCATGATCTCGACCGGCATCTCGGGCACAGCCGTCCACGGCAGCTCGCCGAACAGCGCGAGCTGGATGCGGGTGAAGACGTTGCTGCGGGCGGCGCCGCCGCGCGCTAGGATCACTGCGCGCGCCTTCGCCATGTGCGGTGCATCCGGCGAATCGCCGGCCGCCTTGAGCGCGAAATAGACCTTCACCGTCGCCGACAGATTAACGTCGCCGCCATGGAACAGCGGCCAGCCGCCGTGCTCGCCCTGGACCGCGCGCAGATAGGCGGCGAAATCGCGCTGCACATCGTCCTCGATCTCGCCGAGATAATGCTGCAGCAGCAGGTATTCGGCCGAGATGGTCGCGTCGGCTTCGAGCTCGTAGCACCAGTGGCCATCGGCGTGCTGCTGCGCGATCAGCGCCGCGGCGGCGCGGTCCACCGCCTGATCGAGCGCCGCGGCCGGAGCGGCGCGCGCGCGGGAATCGGTCGTGGCGGCGTCGGACATCAACGACTGGGGCGCGGTTCGAGCGAACGTGAGAGCGGCGCCACCTTGGACCGGTCGCCCGCGCCGCTCAAGGAGTTTTCCGCCGCAGGCGCGCGGCCGGCGCCGAGCAGCGCCGCAGCGGCGAAGCCCGAGCGGATGGCGCCTTCGATGGTCGCCGGCAGTCCGGTGTCGGTCCAGTCGCCGGCCAGCGCCAGGTTGCGCCAGCGCGTGCGCGCGCCCGGCCGGCGCGCCACCTGCTCCGGCGTCGCGGCGAAGGTGGCGCGGCGCTCGCGCACGATGCGCACCGGCGGCATCGGCTCCGGCGGCAATTCATAGGCGGCGGCGACGTCGCGCCACAACAAAGCGGCGAGCTCGTCCTCGGTCGCGTCGAGTAGCCGGTCGGCGGCGCTGACTGTGACCGAGAGCACGTCGGCCTTGCGGAACACCCATTCTGCCGTGCCGCCGACGATGCCGACGAAGAACGGCGACCCAACCGGCGCGGCGCCGCGGTAATGGGCGTTGAGAATGGCGCAAGTGCGATCGGGTACGACGAGATCAGGCACCAGCCGCGTCGCCACCGCGGCGGTCACCGCCAGCACCACGGCATCGGCATCCGCCAGCGCCTCGCGCCCGCCGTCGAAATCGAGCGCCGTCACGCGGTCGCCGGCAAATTCGATGGCGCGCAGCCGCGCCCTGAAGCGGATCGCGACATCGCGCCGCCGCAACTGCGCCAGTGCCGGATCGACCAGGGTCTCCGACAGGCCTTCGCGCGGCACCAGCGGCGTGCAAGCGGCGCCGCCGGCGCCGATGCTCTCGGCCAGCACGCGCGCGAGCAAGACTGCCGAAGCTTCATGGAGAGGCGTGTTGAGCGCCGCGACCGCCAGCGGCTGCCACAGCCGGCGGAAGATAGGCGTGTCGGGCGCGAGAATGTCGGCGACGCGATCGCCCGGTCGGGCGCGGCGCAGCGCCAGCGCCTTGAGGTAATCGCCCAGATTCGTGCCGGGGACGCGCCGTGCCGGCGAGGCCATCCACCACGGCAGCCGGCCAAGATTGAGCCGCAGGACCCAACGCGCGCCGGTGACGCGGTCGAGGAAGGGATAGACCGGCACGCCCGGCCCGGTGAGCGTGCCGCGCGCGCCGATGGCATCGACGAAGTTCAGGGCCGAGCGGTTGCCGGCGATCAGCAGGTGGTTGCCGTTGTCGATGCGGCAGCCGAGCGCCTGATCGAAATAAGAGCGCGCCCGGCCGCCGGCGTGCGGCGCCGCCTCGTGTAAAGTTACGGCGTGGCCCGCCTCGACGAGCCGCATGGCGGCGGCCAGTCCCGCCATGCCGGCGCCGACGACGTGGATGCGGCCGCTCATAGCAGGCCGTGACGCAGCGCGTACCACAGCTTCCGCGGCATCGGCACGCGCACGCGCGCGTCGATCCGCTGCCAGCCACGTTGCTCGAGCCGCGTCAGGATGTCGGCGTAGACCGCGCCCATCACCGCCGCCGGCCGCATCGTGTCGCGCGGGCATTCCGCCATGGCGCGCTGTGCCGCGGCGAACCGCTCGTGCGCCATGGCGGCGACGGCTTCGCAAACCGGCGGCAGGTTGGGATGCGCCAGCACCGCCGCCGGCTCGCGCGCAGCGATGTCGTGCCGCTCCAGCAGCTCGCGCGGCAGATAAAGCCGCCCACGCGCGCCGTCCTCGACGAGATCACGCAGGATGTTGGTGAGCTGCAAGGCGCGGCCGAGGGTGTTGGCGACGCGATCGGCCTGGTCGCCGGGCGCGCCGAAGACACGCGCCGAGAGCCGGCCAACCGCGGAGGCGGCGCGGTCGCAATAGAGATCGAGCTCGGCCAGCGACGGCGCGCGGATGTCGGCGCGCGCGTCCATTTCCATGCCCTCGATCACGCCGATGAAATCGGCGCGGCGCAGCGCGTATTTCTCCGCCGCATCGGCCAGCGCGCGGGTCAGCGCGTCGTTGGGATTGCCGGCATAGAATGCATCGACCGCGCGCCGCCAGCCGGCCAGCGCCGCCAGCTTGACCGCCGGTGCGTCGTTGCTGTCGACGATGTCGTCGACGGCGCGGCAGAAGGCATAGATCGCGAACATCGCCTCGCGCCGCGGCTTGGGCAGAAAGCGCATCGCCCAATAGAACGACGTGTGGGCGGCGGTGACCTGCGCCTTGATGCCGGCGCGCTCGTCGCTCGTCGGCTGGACCAGCGCGGCGCTCATGTCCGCCCGCCGCGCACGATGCCGATCAGCGTCGCCAGCGCGAAGTCGACCGGACTGAGCTTGACCCGCATCGCCAAAGGATCGCCGCGCCGCAGCCGCGCCGACAGCCGGCCGGCCAGCGCGACGATGGCGGCACATTCGCGGCTGAGGCCGGGGCTTTTCACGCCGTCGGGCAGCGCCCGCGCGGTGACGATCAGCGCATCGGTGCCGTCGAGCAGCCGGTCGATGACGCGGCGCAGGCCGGGGCTCGACGACGCGGCGCGCAGATCCTCGACGCGCGCGCCGGCCGCGGCCAGCCACGGCTCGGGCAGATAGACGCGGTCGAGCCGGCGATAATCCTCGGCGCAATCCTGCAAGTGGTTCAAGACCTGGAGCGCGGCGCACAAGGCATCGCTCGGCCCCCAGGTCGCGCGGCTTTCGCCGTGCAGATCGAGCAGTTGGCGGCCGACCGGCGCCGCCGAATAGCGGCAGTAATCCATCAGGTCGTCCCAATCGCAATAGCGCAGCTTGGTGGCGTCCTGCTTGAACGCGGTCAGCACGTCGTGACAATGCTGCGCCGTGACGCCGGTGGCCAGCAGGCTGGCGCGCATCGTGACGGCGGATGGCGCATCGCCCCCACCGGCGCCGTCGAGCACGGCGCCCATGCGCTCGAGCCGGCGCAGCTTCTCGGCGGCCGGCAAGGCACCGTTGTCGGCGATGTCGTCGGCCACGCGCGCGAAGCGATAGAAGTCATGCACATGCGGACGCAGATCGCGCCGGATCAGCCACGAGCCAACCGGGAAATTCTCGTCGTGCCGGCCCTTGCCCGAAGGCGTCTCGACCACGCTGCTCACGGCCGGCTGTGCCATGACACCCGACCTTTCCACAAGCCGCCGCGGCCGCGCCAATGTCGCCAGGCTGACGCGACCGTCGCCGCCAGATAAACCGCCGCCACCGCCGGCAGCACCGGCGCCCACAGCATGCTCACGCCGTAGAAGCGCAGCATCGGCACATAGGTGACGCTCATCGTCAGCCAGGCAGCGACCGCCAGCGCCGTCGCCAGCCGTCCAGCCGGCAGCACGACGATCGGCGCCAGAAACGTGATGCCCAGGGCGACGAGCGTGGCGAGCAGCATGAGCACGGAATAATTGAGCTGGGCATAAGCGGTGCGCGCGATCATGTTCCAGATCGCGGCGAGGTCGGGATAGGCGCGCAGGCTCCTGGTGTCGCGCGTCAAGCCGAGCCAGATGCGGCCGCCGCGCTTGACCGCGCGCGCCAGAGCGCAATCGTCGATCAGCTCGCCCTTGACGGAGTCGAAGCCGCCGATGCGCTCGAACGCAGTGCGCCGCATCAGCATGCAGCCGCCGGCGGCGGCGGCCAGGCGCTTGCGCGCGTCATTGACCCAGGCGAAGGGATAGAGCATGGCGAAGAAATACACGAAAGCCGGAATCATGAAGCGCTCCGCCAGCGAGCGGCAGTGGAGCTTGACCATCAGGGAGACGAGGTCGTAGCCGGTCTCAAGGCGCGCGACAAGCTCGCTCAGGTTATGCGGATGATGGGCGATGTCGGCGTCGGTGAAGAGGTAGAGATCGGGCGCGCCGCCTTCGCCGGCAGCGCGCACGCCCTCGGCCAGCGCCCACAGCTTGCCGCTCCAGCCGTCCGGCAGCGGCCGCGCCGCGACCACGCGCAGCCGGTCGGCCAGGCCCAAGGCGGCGGCGGCATCGAGGGCGATCCGGCCGGTGCCGTCGCCGCTGTGATCGTCGACCAGCACGACCGAGAACGCGCCCGCATAGACTTGCCGCAGCAGCGACGTCACCGCCGCACCGACGGTCGCCGCCTCGTCGCGCGCCGGCACCACGGCGACGACCCGCGGCCAAGCCTTCGGCGGCGGCGCGGGCCTGGGTATCCGCGGCAGCCAGAACAGGCCGCGGCCGAGCAGCAAATAGCTCCAGATCAGCAGCGCGAGCAGCGCGAAGAAGCGGCCGGCGGTCATCGCACCACCCCCGCCTGGCGGAACCAGGCGATGGCGTCCGCCAGACCCTCGCGCGCCGGCCGCGCGCGATAGCCGAGCTCGCACTCGGCCTTGGCCGACGAGAAAAACATCTTGTGTCGCGCCATGCGCAGCCCCTCGCGGGTGGCGAACGGCTCGCGGCCGACGAGCCAGCCGAGCGCCTCTTCGACGACGGCGACCGGCCAGACCAGCGCCGCGGGCACTTGGACGGTGGGCGGCTTACGGCCGACGATGCCGGCGACCAGCCGCAGGATCTCGCCCAGTGTCAGGTTCTCGCCGCCGAGGATATAACGCTCGCCGACGCGGCCTTTGTCCTCGGCGAGCAGATGGCCGCGCGCGACGTCGTCGACATGCGCGAGATTGAGGCCGGTATCGACGTAAGCCGGCATGCGGCCGGATGCCGCCTCGACGATGATACGGCCGGTCGGCGTCGGCTTGACGTCGCGCGGCCCGACCGGCGTCGAGGGATTGACGATCACGGCCGGCAGGTTGCGCGTCCGCACCAGATCGCGCACCGCTGCCTCGGCGAGGAACTTCGAGCGCTTGTAATGGCCGACCATGTCGGCGAGCGCGCTCGGCGTAGTCTCGTCGGCGACGACGCCATCGCGGCGCCAGCCCAGCGTGGCGACGCTGCTGGTGTAGACAATGCGTTCGACGCCAGCCGCCAGCGCCACCGCCATCAGGCTGCGCGTGCCGTCGACATTGGCGGCGTACATCGCGGCGGGATCGCGCACCCACAGCCGGTAGTCGGCGGCGACGTGATAGAGCGCGCCGCAGCCGTCGAGCGCGGCGGCAAGCGAGCGCGACTCGGTCAGCGAGCCGAAGCGCAATTCGACGGCCAGGCCTTCGACGTTGCGGCGGTCGCTCGACGGGCGCAGCAGCGCGCGGACCCTGCGGCCGGCGGCGAGCAGCGCGCGGGTGACGGCCGCGCCGACGAAGCCCGACGCGCCGGTGACGAGCACGGGCCTGTCGCTTTGAACCATGGCGTTGCCCGGGCGCCGCTCCTACACCGCGGCGGCGCGCGGCGCGTTCGGCGCGGCGCGGCTGGCGATGAAGCCGGCGGCCGCCGCGCGCGCCTCGCGATCGAGGGCGTAAACGTCGTCCAACGCGTCGATCGTGCGGTCGGGCAGCAGCGCGAGCGCGCGCTCGACGGTTTCGGCGATCTCCAGGAAGCCGATGCGGCGGTCCAGAAAGGCCGCGACCGCGACCTCGTTGGCGGCGTTCAAGACGCAGGGCGCGCCGCCGCCCGCCTCCATCGCCGCGCGCGCCAGGCGCAGCGCCGGGAAGCGCACCGGATCGGGCGCCTCGAAATTGAGCCGCGCGAGCCTGGCGAGGTCGAGCCGCGGGCTCGGCGCCGAGATGCGGCGCGGCCAGCCGAGAGCGTTGGCGATCGGCGTGCGCATATCGGGCGAGCCGAGTTGCGCCAGCACCGAGCCGTCGCTGTAATAGACCAAGCCGTGCACCACCGATTGCGGATGCACCACCACCTCGATCTGCCGCGAAGCCAGACCGAAGAGATGATGCGCCTCGATCACCTCGAGGCCCTTGTTCATCATGGTCGCGGAATCGACCGAGATCTTGGCGCCCATGCGCCAGTTGGGATGCGCCACCGCCTGCTCGGGCGTCACGTCACGCATCGCCTCGCGGGCGCGCTCGCGGAACGGACCGCCGCTGGCGGTGAGGACGATGCGCTCGATCGCCTTGGCGTGATCGAAGTCGAAGACCTGGAAGACCGCGTTGTGTTCGCTGTCGACCGGCAGCAGCCGCGCGCCGTGGCGCCGCGCCTCTTCCGTCACCAGCGCGCCGGCGCAGACCAGCACCTCCTTGTTGGCGAGCGCGACCAGGACGCCGCGGCGTACCGCCGCGAGCGTCGGCGCCAGTCCGGCGGCACCGACGATGGCCGCCATCACCCAGTCAGCCGGCCGCGCCGCCGCCTCGACCACCGCCGCCTGGCCGGCGCCGACCTCGATGCCGGTGCCGGCGAGCGCGTCCTTGAGCGCGCGATAATGGCGATCGTCGGCAACGACGGCGAATTTGGCGTCGAGGCGCCGCGCCTGCTCGGCGAGGCGCGCGAAATTGCTGCGCGCGACCAGCGCCTCGACGGCATATGCCCCACGCTCCGCCTCGACCAGCTCGACGGTGTTGCAACCGACCGAACCCGTCGAGCCGAGGATCGTCACGCGCCGCTGCTGCGCCGCCGTCATTCGCCGCCTGCTCCCTGCCGGGTTTTGCCCGTTGTCCGTGCCGTCATTTTATTGATAAAGCGGCGGCAGCGCCCGCGTAAAGCTTATTCCGGGCTTTTCTTTTGGCGTTCAAGCACTTGGGCGACGCGGTCGCGCAAGCGGAAAAGCCGCTTGTCGCGGATGCCGAGCGCCCGGAGGTGCTGCGCGGTATCGAAGAGATAGGCCGCGCAGGGGCCGAGCGCGCCATGCGCCCGGGCGATCGATTCGACGATGCGGTCCTCGGACACCAGGCCGGCATAGCGCGGATGCGTCCGGTTGATGATGAAGGCGATGGCCCAGCCGCGACCGCCCTCCTTGGTGACGATGCGGACCCAGCGCGGGCAATACGAGCCGGTGATCATCTCGCGCCGCCACAGCAGCTCGAGCTCGGCCTGGGCGACCGACGCGGCGACGCGATAGACCAGGCCGCGGCAGGCGCCGCCATGATCGAGGCCGAGGATCAAGCCCGGTGCCTCGGCGCTGCCGCGTCCGAGATGCGTCCACAGGCAGAAGCGGCGGTGATAGCCGTGCACCGTCGCGATCCGCCGGTCGACAAAATGGATCATCGGATTCCAGATCAGCGAGCCGTAGGCGAACAGCCAGACGTCGCCACCGCCATCGGGGTGGCGCGCGAGAATGGCGGCGACCGAGGCGCAATGCTCCGCGTCGGGCACGATGCGCACCGACGGATCATGCTTCTCGATCAGCCGGCGCATCTCGCCGCTCAGCACGGATTCACGCGTGAGCTTGTGCGCGCAGTCCTTGTCGTTCGCGGGCGGATCGGCGGGCATGGCGCACGATAGCAAAGGCCGTCGGGGCTCGAAACGGCGGCCGGCGCAGAGCTGACCGGCGCCCGAGTCGGGCATGCTTGACAGGCCGGCGTGGCCCGCCCGAGGCTCGCTTCCGGGGGAGCAGCCGAGAGGACGGAATGGCCGAAGTCAGGCTCGAACGCGCCGGCGACGTCGCGGTGATCGAGATCGACAATCCGCCGGTCAACGCGTTGAGCCATGCGGTGCGCGCGGCGCTGGCATCGCGCCTCGACGAGGCGATGGCGGATGCCGCCGTCAAGGCGGCGGTGATCGCCTGCGCCGGCCGCACCTTCGTCGCTGGCGCCGACATCAACGAACTCGGCAAACCGCGCTCGCCGCCGTTGACCGTCGACCTCGCGACGCAGCTCGACGGCTGCGCCAAGCCGGTGGTGGCGGCGATCCACGGTACCGCGCTAGGCGGCGGGCTCGAGCTCGCCCTCGCCTGCCATTGGCGCGTCGCGGCGCCCGACGCGCGGCTGGGTCTGCCCGAGGTCAAGCTCGGCATCATCCCCGGCGGCGGCGGAACCCAGCGCCTGCCGCGCGCCATCGGCGCCAAGCCGGCGCTCGACCTGATCACCGGCGGCGAGACGATCGACGCCAAGCCGGCGCTCGAAGCCGGGCTAGTCGACGAATTGGCGACGCGCGGCGACGTGCGCAGCGCGGCGGTCGCGCTGGCGCACCGCCTGATCGCCGAAAAGCGGGCGCCGAAGCGGCTGCGCGACCGCGCGGTCGAATCGGTGCCGTCGGAGCTGTTCACCCGCGCCCGCGGCGAGATCGCGCGCCGCCAGCGCGGTTTCGAGGCGCCGCTCAAGGCGGTCGACGCCGTCGCCGCCGCGATGATGCGGTTCGACGACGGGCTCAAGCGCGAGCAGGCGATCTTCGCCGAACTGGTCGAGGGGTCGCAATTCGGCGCGTTGCGCCATGTTTTCTTCGCCGAGCGCGCGGCGGCCAAGATCGCCGACCTGCCGGTCGACCAGACGCCGCGCGTCATCGCGCAGGTCGCGGTGATCGGCGCCGGCACGATGGGCGGCAGCATCGCGCTGTGCTGCGCCGACGCCGGCATTCCGGTGACGCTGATCGAAGCCGACAAGGCCGCGCTCGAGCGCGGCCTCGCGACCCTGCGGCGCAATTTCGAATCGAGCGCGCGGCGGCGCAACCTGTCGGCATTCGAGCTCGACAAGCGCCTCGGGCTGATCAAGCCGTCGCTGCGCCTAGTCGACGCCGCCACCGCCGACCTCGTCGTCGAGGCGGTGTTCGAGGATCTCGAGCTAAAAAAGGCCGTCTTCGGCAAGCTCGACGGCATTGCCCGGCCGGGCGCGATTCTCGCCACCAACACCTCGTACCAGGACGTCAACGTCATCGCCGCCGCGACGTCGCGGCCGCAGGATGTGCTCGGCCTGCATTTTTTCAGCCCAGCGCACGTCATGCGGCTGGTCGAGGTGGCGCGGACCAAGGCGACCGCGCCGGCTGCGCTGGCGGCGGCGCTCGCGCTGCTGCGCAAGCTGCGCAAGCTGTCGGTGATGGTCGGCGCGGCACCGGCCTTCGTCGGCAACCGTATGCTGTTCGAGCGCTCGCGCGAGGCCGACCGGCTGCTGCGCGACGGCGCTTCCCCGCGCGAGGTCGACCGGGCGATGGTCGAGTTCGGCTTTCCGATGGGGCCCTTCGCCGCCGCCGATCTCGCCGGGCTCGACGTCTCGTGGCGCATGCGCCAAGCGCAGGGCATCGCGTTCCCGGTGGCCGATGCGCTGTGCGAAGCCGGCCGTTTCGGCCAGAAGACCGGCAAGGGCTATTACCGCTACGAAAGCGGCAGCCGCGAAGGCGCGGCCGACGAGGAGACCGACCGCGTCGTCGCCGCGGTGCGCGGGCGCCTCGGCATTACACCACGGCCGATCGCCGCCGACGCCATCATCGAGCGGCTGATCTATCCGATGGTCAACCAGGCAGCGCAACTCATCGAGTCGGGTGTCGCCATCAGGCCGGGCGACGTCGACCTGATCTGGATCAATGGCTACGGCTTTCCGGCGTGGCGCGGCGGGCCGATGTATTACGCCGACCGGATCGGCCTCAAGACCGTGCGCAACCGGCTTGACCAGCTGGCGCGCGAGCTCGACGAGAAGGCACTGGTGCCGGCGCCACTGATCGAGCAGCGGGTGCAAGAGGGACGAGGGTTTTATGCCTAGCGCCGGCCGCTATAGGCCACGCGCCAGAGCGTGCCGGAACCGTCGTCGCTGAAGATCAGCGCGCCGTCGCGCGCGACCGTGACGCCGACCGGCCGGCCCCACACTGTGCCGTTGGACAGCAGGAAGCCGGTGACGAAGTCGTCGTATTCGCCGGTCGGCACGCCGTTCTTCATGCGCACGCGGACGATCTTGTAGCCGGTGCGGACGCTGCGGTTCCACGAGCCGTGCAGCGCGACGAAAACGTCGCCTTTATAGTCGGCCGGGAACTGGGCGCCGTCATAGACCGCGAGGCCAAGCGGCGCCGAGTGCGCCTGGATCAAGAGGTCCGGCGCGATCACCGCCGAGGCGGGTTCGGGATGGGCGCCACGATGCTCCGGATCGGGATGGGCGCCGAGGTAGTACCACGGCCAGCCGTAGAAGCCGCCGCGCTTGACGCGCGTCAGGTAATCGGGCGGCAGGTCGTCGCCGAGCCCGTCGCGCTCGTTGACCACGGCGAGCAAGGTGTCGCCGTCGAAACGGATGTCGACGGCGTTGCGCAGGCCCGAGGCGTAGACCGCCTTGTGGCCGCCGTCGGAATCGAATTCGAGGATGTCGGCGCGATCGGTTTCCAGCGCCATGCCGCCTTCGGCATCGTTGCTGGCCGAGCCGATGCTGACCAGCAGGTGCTTGCCATCGGGCGTGAAGGCGAGCGAGCGCGTCCAGTGGCCGCCAGCCGGCAGTTCTTGGATGACGGTTTCGGGCGGGCCGCTCGCGCGCAGATCGCCATTGCGATAGGGAAAGCGCACCACCGATTCCTCGGTGGCGACGTAAACCCAATGCGGATCGGGACCGAGCGGATAGAAGGCGATGCCGAATGGCCGAAAGAGGCCGGCGGCGAAGACCGCGTGTTCGCTCGCCTGCGCCGCGCCGGCGTGTGCGCGCACGACCGTCACGCGGCCGGCGACGCTCTCGGCGACGAAGATGTCGCCATTGGGCGCGGTGCTCAGCAGCCGCGGCCGCGTCAGCCCGCCAAGATACTCGCTGACGATGAAGCCCGGCGGGACCGCCAGCTTGGCGTCGGCCGGGCGCGTGACGAGGCGCGGCGGGTTGGCGGCCGGCGACGTCGCGTAAGGCGGCGGCAGATCGGCCGAGATGTGGTGTACCGTGCCGGGCTGGTCCGCTTGCGCCCAGGCTGCCAAACTGCCGAACGACGCGGCGATACTCAACGCAAGAACGAAGCAGCCGCAAGCCGATCTCAATGACATGGCGTGCTTATCCTCGACACCCCCTCACCCTTCCCTCTCCCCCTCGCGGGGGAGAGGGTTGCTTTGGGTTGGCGAGCCTTGAGCGCAGCAAAAGGCGACCCTTACCCAAAGCTGGGTGAGGGGCGATTGCTGCGACCAAGTCACGACGGATTCAAATCTTGAACGCCTCGAAGGTTTCGGGCGCGAACAACTCTTCGGGCGAAAGGCGCCGCGGCGACAGCCCTTGCTCGTGGTGGTAGCGCAGAAACGTGTCGAGCGTGGGGCGGTTGGCGACGAGGCCGTAGGGCCACCATTCCTTGCCCATGACGCGCCTGGTTTCCTCGAGATGCGCGCTCTGCCACGGCAGCATGGTCTTCTGCGAGGCGATCATCTCGAGATCGGCATAGGTGCGGCGCTGCGCCTCGGCGAAGGCCTTCATCAGCGACACCGCGATCCAGCGATTGGCCTCGTAGAGATCGCGGCGCAAGGCGACGACGTGCATGATCGGGAAGATCTTGGTCTTGCGGAAATAGGCCTGCTCGACCTCGACATAGTTGGGGAAGAGGCGCTTCACCTTGTCGGGCTCGCTGTGGAAGGTCGAGGGCAGACGCGGCGCATAGATGGCGTCGAGCTCGCCGTCGGCCAGCATGCGCGACAGCGTCTGGGTCGGGCCGATTGGCTGGACCTTGAACTTGGCCGGTAGGCTGAGCTTGAGCTTTTCCTCGCGGCCGGGCTCCTCCTCGCCGCCAGTGAAATAGGTCGGGCTGACGCAATCGACGCCGTATTCGTCCTGGAGGATGCCCTTCATCCAGACGATGGCGGTGAGCTGGTATTCCGGATTGCCGACGCGCTTGTCGGCGAGGTCCTTGGGCTCGCGGATGCCGCTTTTAGCCGAGACCACGAAGCAGGAATGGCGGAACATGCGCGAGGGAAAGACGGGGATGGCGACGAAGTCCTTGCGCTCCCTCGTCAGCGAGACACAATAGGACGACAGCGACATCTCGGCGGCGTCAAATTCCCGGTGGCGCAGCATGCGCCAGAAGGTTTCCTCGACCACCAAGGGCAGGACGTCGAGCTCGATGCCTTCGGGCCTGACCGTGCCGTCGCTGAGCGCGCGGGTGCGGTCGTAGTCCCAGCAGGCCAGCGTCAGCCGCAACTTCGACATGCGCGATTGTGCCCCCCGAAAGAAATTCGGCGCGTTCCGTTCGGCGCGCCCAGCCCCTATCATAGCGGCCCTTGGCTCAGAAACGGGAGGGAGTTTCGCATGAGTAACGTCACGCTGGCGCAGGCCTCGATCATCGTCGACAAGGCGCTGGAACACGGCCGCGCGCAGAAGTTCAAGCCCTTGGCGGCGGCGGTTTTGGACTCCGGCGGCCACGTTGTCGCCTTCAAGCGCGAGGACAAGACCTCGATCATGCGGTTCGAGATCGCCTTCGGCAAAGCCTATGGCTGTCTCGGCATGGGCTTCGGCGGGCGCGAGTTCGCGCGCCGCGTGCCGATCGCGCCGCATTTCATCCAGGCGCTGTCGGGCGCGTTCGACGGCCGCGTCGTGCCGGTGCCGGGCGGCGTGCTAATCCGCGACGGCAGCGGCGAGATCGTCGGCGCGGTCGGCATCAGCGGCGACACCTCGGAGAACGACGAGGCCTGCGGCGTCGCCGGCATCAAGGCGGCCGGCCTCAACCCCGACACTGGCGCGCCAGCATGAGGCGGCGCGTCATGGGTGCATGAACGACATCCTGCCCTTTCCGTTGCCGCCGCGGGTGCCCCCGGTCGAGCCCGCGTTGCTCGCCTCGGCGGTGTTCGTGTTCGGCGAATATCTCGACCGCGTGCGCGCCGACCTACCGTCGCCGGACGACGGCGCCGAAAGCGACGAGAGCGCGCCGCCGCAGCCCGAGATCGACACCAAGGCGGTGCTCGACCTCTTCGCCGAGGAGCTCGACACCGGCGTGCCGGTGACGCTGGCGCTCTTCCTGCGCGTCACCGCGCTGTTCCGGCTCCTGGCGCAAAGCCCGTCGCTGGCGCGCTTCGCGCTCGAACCCGACGGACCCAACGCGCTGTCGGAAACCGCGCTGTTGGCGGCGGCGCGGCTCGACCTGCCGGTGAAGCGGACCGGCAAGGAAGGCACGGCGGATTTCGACCCACGCGCCTTCCGCGCGGCGTTGACGCGGGAGTGACTACTCCACCGCCGGCGCAGCGGCGCCGGGCTGCACCTTGACCTCGTGCAGCAGGAACAGCAGCGGCGTCGAGGCGAGCGCAATCACCATGATCAGCATGAAGTCGTTGATATAGGCCTGCATTGTCGCCTGGCGGCTGATCTCGGCGTTGAGCGCGGCGAGGCCGGCCGTGCTGTGGATGTTCCAATGGGCCTGGATTTGCGGGCTCGACAGCGCGCGGTTGAACGGCGTCATCAGCGCGGCGTAGGATTGGTGGCTCACCTGCATGCCGCGCGCCAGCTCGGTCTCGCAGAACGAGATGCCGATCGAGGCCCCGACGTTGCGGATCAGGCTGTAGATGCCGGCCGCCTCGGTGCGCAAGCGGGGGTCGAGCGTGGTGAAGGCGATCGTGGTCAGCGGCACGAACAGGAACCCGAGGCCGAAACCCTGGACGATTCCGGTGACGACCACCGGCCACCAATCCATCTGCAGATCGAAATGCGCCATCTGCCAGAGCGAATAGGAGGTGGCCGCGAAACCGAAGAGCAGCATCAGCCGCGTGTCGATCTTGCCCGACAGGCGGCCGACGATCAGCATCCCGATCATGGTGGCGACGCCGCGCGGCGCCAGCAGATAGCCCGTCGTCACCACCGGATAGTCCATCAGCGTCTGGAGGAACGGCGGCATCAGCGCCAGCGTGCCGTAGAGTACGACGCCGATCACGGCGATGAAGATGCAGCCGGCGACGAAGTTGCGGTCCTTCAACAGCGATCGGTTGAAGAACGGGTGGTCGGCCATCATCGTCCACACGACGAAGACCCAGAAGGCCGCGACGATCAGCGCGAGATAGATGCGGATCTCGGTCGAACCGAACCAGTCCTTGAGCTGGCCGCGGTCGAGCATCATCTGCGCCGATCCCACCGCGACGCTCAGCATGGCGAAGCCGAAGAAATCGAACGGCCGGCGGCGGCTGGTCGGCGTCTCGTGCAGGAAGAACAGCAGGCCGAGGAAGCAGAGGATGCCCACCGGCAGGTTGATGTAGAACACCCAGCGCCAGTTGTAGTTCTCGGTCAGCCAACCGCCGAGCGTCGGGCCGAGGATCGGGCCGAGCATGATGCCGGCGCCCCAGATCGCCATCGCCTGGCCATGCTTCTCGCGCGGATTGGAATCGAGCAGAACCGCCTGCGACAGCGGCACCAGCGCCGCGCCGAACAGGCCCTGCAACAGGCGGTCTATCACCATCTGCGTCAGGCTGCCGGCGACGCCGCACATCAACGATGCGAAGGTGAACCCCGCAACCGACAGCAGGAACAGCCGCTTGCGGCCGTAGCGCAGGGCGAGCCAGCCGCAGAGCGGCGTCGCGATCGCGGCGGCGACGATGTAGGAGGTCAGCACCCAGGCGACCTGGTCTTGCGCCACGGCGAAGCTGCCCTGCATGTCGGGCAACGCGACGTTGGCGATCGTGGTGTCGAGCGCCTGCATCAGCGTCGCCAGCATGATCGAGACCGTGATCAAGCCGCGATTGGCAACCTCGCCCTCGCCGGCCGGCGCCATCAGCGTGACGATGTCGTCGGCGTCGGCTTGGTCCAGCCGAAAAGCCGCGAATAGCCGGTCTTGATCTCGACCTCGGCGCTCATGCCGGCGCGCAGCGGATGGTCGGGATCGCTGTTGTCGATGACGATGCGAACCGGAATGCGCTGTACCACCTTGACCCAGTTGCCGGTCGCGTTCTGCGCCGGCAGCACCGAGAACTCCGAGCCGGTGCCGGGTCCGATACTTTCGACATGGCCCTTGAAGGTCTTGCCGGGATAGGTGTCGACGTCGACGGTCGCGCTGTCGCCGGGCAGGACGTGGGTCAGGTCGGTTTCCTTGAAATTCGCCTCGACCCAGACCTGGCGGCTGGCGACCAGCGCGAAGGCCGGCGCCGCCGTATTGAGGTACTGGCCGATGGGCAGATTGGCGACGCGCGTGACCACGCCGTCGAGCGGCGCCTTGACCGTGGTGCGCGACAAATCGAGATCGGCCTGATCGAGCGCCGCCTTCGCCTGCAGCACCAACGGATGCCGCTCGACCTCGGTGTCGATCGTCGCGGCGGCGTCGCCGGCCGACGGCGGCGTCAGGCTCGCGGCTTGCTGGCGCGCGACGTCGAGCGCGTTGCGCGCCTCGTCGAGCTTGGCCTGCGAAGTGACGTGGTTGGTGAACAACTTTTGCTGGCGGTCGAACTCGCGTTGGCGGTAAGCGAGATTGTCGAGCATCTCGCGCACCTTGAGGCGCGCGCCGGCGAGTTCGGCCTGGGCGCGTTCGTCGGCGATGCGGTATTGTCGGTCGTCGATCTGGAACAGCACGTCGCCAGCGTGGACGAGCTGGTTGTCGCGCACGTCGACGGCGACGACGCGGCCGGGCACGTCGGCGCTGACCGTGACCTTGTCGGCCTGGACGTAGGAATCGTCGGTCGAGACCGTGCTGCCGGCGGTCACGTAGAGATACGCCGCGACCAGGAGCACCACGACCGGGCCGGCGAGCAGCAGCGGCAGCTTCCACTGCGGCGCGCACCGGCGGAACCAGCGCCGCAAGCGCGCCGCCGCCGGCTCGCGGCCGAGCGATGCCGGCGTGCGCGTATCGGGGCTCATGCTCGATCTCCAACGGCGCCGCGCTCGGACAGGTTGCGGCGTACCTGGATCAGCAGCTCGATCATGCGGTCACGGTCGGTCTGGGAGATGCCGGCGAGCGCCTCGCCGCGCGTCGCGAGCCCGACCGCGATCATGCGTTCGAACACCGGCTTGGCCTTGGCCGTCATGTAGAGGCGGCGGGCACGCCGGTCGACGGGGTCGGCGCGGCGCTCGACCCAGCCGGCCCGCTCCATGCGGTCGAGCAGCCGTGCCAGCGAGATCGGCTCCATTTCCATCAACTCGGCCAGCCGCGCCTGGTTCATGCCTTCCTGCATCGACAGGCGGAACAGCAGGCTGCACTGCGCGCGCGTCAGGCCGATGGCGCGCGCCTTCTGGTCGAAGCGCTTGGACAACAGCCGCGCCGTCTCATGTAGCACGAAGCCGAAGGCGCGCTCGAAATCGTGGGTTGGGACCATTGATACAGTATAATAAGCAGGCTTATAATCGACAAGAAAGGGCTGGCCGCCACCCATGCAACCCAGGCCCGCCTTTTTTCAAGGCATCAGCCCGCCGCCATTGACGTGCAGCACCTGGCCGTTAACCCAACCGGAGCCGGGACCGAGCAGGAACAGGATCGGCCCGACTAAATCGGCGGGCTCGGCGACGCGGCCAAGCGGCACCAGCCGCGCATAGTTTTCGTAGTCGACGCGCGGATTGGCATTGGGCGAATCCGCCGGCCGGCCGGTGCCGCCGGTGTGGAAGGCGGTGCGCACGACGCCCGGCGCCAGGGTGTTGGCGCGGATCGCCGGCGCCAATTCGTGCACCAGCGTCTTGGTGAAATTGGCGACGCCGGCTTTCGACGCGCTGTAGGCGCCAAGACCGGGCAGCGGCCGCGCCGCCAATCCCGACGCCGTGTTGACGATCGCCGGAGCGCCGCCGACCGCCGTTGATGCCTTCAAGAGCGGCACCGCGCGGCGCGACAGCAGAGAAAGATCGTCCTCAGGCTGCCGGCGACGGTCTCCTCCCATTCCGCGAGCGACAGCTCGTGGAACGGCACGTGGTGATTGGGAAAGCCGGCGAGATTGACCAAGCCGTTGAGCCGGCCGCCGAAGGCGCGGCCAACGCGCGCGAACACCGCTTCGACCTGCGCCTCGTCGGTGGCGTCGAGCGCGACCGCGAGCTTGACGCCAGCCGGCGGAAATTCCTTGAGCGACGACGACAGATCGAGCGCCGCGATGTCGAGGCCGATCGCAACCGCCGCCTCGACCAGCGCCCGGCCGATGCCACCGCAAGCGCCGACCACGGCGATGCGCGCGCCCTTGGGCGGCGCCAGGCGCGCGAAGTCCATTGCCGCCATTGTCATGACGCTCCCGTTATCAATGCAACGGACTTGTCATTGCGAGGAGCATCGCGACGAAGCAATCCAGTCCGGCGCGAAGGTAAGGCTGGATTGCTTCGCTCCGCTCGCAATGACGCGGCTACTCGGCCGCCTCGAGCACCTCGCGCTGGCCCAGCCCCAGGCCCTTGAAGCGGCTGCGATAGAGCAGCGTCAGCACCAGCGCGGCGACGAAGCCGACGATGCTGGGGATGGTCCACAGCAGGAACAACTGGTTCAACGGCAGATGCCGGGCGACGAAATAGCCGCCGAGGATCGGGCCGAGGATCGAGCCGAAGCGGCCGATGCCGAAGGCCCAGCCCGAGCCGTTGGAGCGCACCGCCGTCGGATAGATCATGCCCGAGGCGGCGTTGATGCCGAACTGCAACCCCAGCACCGCGAAGCCGGCGACGAAGGCGCAGAACATCACCAGAGACGCTGATGTCTGCGCGAAGAAGCCGATGCCGGCGATCGCCGGCACCGCCAGCGCGAACAGCACCGTCACCGGCAGGAAGCCCTTCTTGTCCATCGGTCGCGCCAGCAGCAGGCCGCCGGCGGTGCCGCCGATCTGGATCAGCACCGCCGCGAATTGGGCGTCGGCCGGCGTCAGCACGTGGGTGTTGCGCAGGATGGTCGGCATCCAGGCGATCATGAAATAGAAGCCCATCAGATTCATGCAGAAGCACAGCCACAACAGCGGCGTGATGAACGCCAGCCCGCCCTTGAACAGCTTGGCCGGCGACAGGCTCTTGCTGATCTTCCCCTCATCGGCAATGACGAATTGCGTCGCGGCCGAGACCGAAGTCGACGGCGCCAATCGCCTGACCAGCTTCTCGGCGGCGGCGCGCTTGTCGTGCACGACGAGGTACTTGAGCGATTCCGGCAGAACGAAATAGGCGAGGATGGCGAGCGCAATCGGCAACACGCCACCGATGAAGTAGATCACCTGCCAGCCATAGGCCGGCGCCAGATAGACCGCGGCGAAGCCGGGGAACGCGCCGCCGAGCGTCACGCCGCAGAACATGATGATGATCAGCGTCGCGCGCACGCGGCGCGGCGCGTATTCGGCGTTGAGCGCGATCAGGTTGGGCATCATGCCGCCGATGCCGACGCCGGCGAAGAAGCGCAGGATGCGCAGCGTCTCGAGATCGGTCGCCCAGGCACAGGCGAGCGTGAAGACGCCGAAGATCAGGCTCGACGCCATGGTCGCGGTGCGGCGGCCCATGCCGTCGCCGAGATAGCCCAGGATCGGCGCGCCGAACAGCATGCCGAAGAGGCTCGCCGAGATCACCGTGCCCATGAAGATTCCGGGATTGGCGACGTGCCATTCCCTGAGCAGCAACGGCGCCGACGCCGAGATCGCCGAGATGTCGTAGCCGTCGAAGATGATGATGATGAACGACCAGACGATGACCGACCAGTTGAAGCCGTCGAGCCGGCGGTCGTCGATGATGCGCGCGACGTCGATCGTCGGTGCCGAAGCCATGCGATTGTCCTCCCCTGGGTGGCCGCCTTGTGCCGGCGGTCGATGCCGATTTTGGACGATTATCGGCGGAGGGGGCGATGGCGTCAAATTATGGGATGTGGCCCACGGCGCGCGCTGGCCGGCGCGGCGGCGGGCGGTATATAGTGCCGCGATGCAACTCGTGCTGCCGATCCTGGTCGTGATCGCCATGCTCGCGACCCTCGGCACGCTGCTGGTCGGCGTGTTCTGGATGGCGCGGGGCGGCGACCCGCGCCGCGCCAACAAGATCATGCGCTATCGCGTCTGGTTCCAGGGCACGGCGCTGTTGCTGTTCTTCATCTTCATGATGCTCTATCGGCGTTGAGGCGCTGAGGCGCCGATGGTCCGTCTCACGCGCATCTACACCCGCGGCGGCGACAAGGGGCAGACCTCGCTGGTCGACGGCAAGCGGGTGCCGAAGCACGGCCCGCGCGTCGCCGCCTATGGCGCGGTCGACGAAGCCAACGCCGCGCTCGGCCTGGCGCGATTGCACGCCGACACCGACGCCGACCGCATGCTCGGCCGTATCCAGAACGATCTATTCGACGTCGGCGCCGACCTGGCGACGCCGCATACCGGGCGCAAGGCCAAGGGCGCGCTGCGCGTCGTGGCCGCGCAAACCGCGCGGCTCGAGCGCGAGATCGACGCGTTCAACGCCGAGCTTCAGCCGCTGACGTCGTTCGTCCTGCCGGGCGGCGCGCCCCTCGCCGCCGCGTTGCATCTGGCACGGACCATGGTACGGCGGGCCGAACGCGCGGTCGCCGCGCTCGCCGCCAAGGAGCGGGTCAATCCCGAGGCGCTCAAATACCTCAACCGGCTGTCGGACCATCTCTTCGTGCTGGCGCGGCACGCCAACGACAAGGGCCGCGCCGACGTGTTGTGGCAGCCGGGCGCCAACCGCTGAGCCGCGCCGGCTCGAAGTTTTCCGCGTGAAATTTCGGTTACGAACCGCTTGCCTTCGCTTTGTGCGCATGCACAAATCAATGCCGCATTGCAGCAAGGCAGGCGGGGCGCCCCCGGCATGAAGGTTCTCGTCGCCGTCAAGCGGGTGATCGACTTCAACGTCAAGATCCGCGTCAAGGCGGACGGCAGCGGCGTCGAGACGGCCAACGTCAAGATGTCGATGAATCCGTTCGACGAGATCGCCGTCGAGGAAGCGGTGCGGCTCAAGGAAGCCGGCAGCGCGAAGGAGATCGTCGCCGTCTCGATGGGCGCGGCGCAGTGCCAGGAGACCATCCGCACCGCGCTCGCCATGGGCGCCGACCGCGGCATCCACGTGCTGAGCGACGCCGAGCTGCAGCCACTGGCGGTGGCGAAGCTCTTGCAGGCGATCGTCGCCAAGGAGCAGCCGCAGCTCGTGATCATGGGCAAGCAGGCGATCGACGACGACTGCAACCAGACCGGCCAGATGTTGGCGGCGCTGCTCGGCTGGGGCCAGGCGACCTTCGCCTCGAAGCTCAAGCTGGCGGACGGCGCCGCGACGGTGACGCGCGAGGTCGACGGCGGGCTCGAGACCCTGACGCTCAAGCTGCCGGCGGTGGTGACCACCGATCTCCGTCTCAACGAGCCGCGCTATGCCTCGTTGCCCAACATCATGAAGGCGAAGAAGAAACCTATTGAGCAAGTTACGCCGGCGATACTCGGCGTCGATCCCGAGCCGCGATTGCAGATCCTCAAGGTCGCCGAGCCGCCCAAGCGCCAGGCAGGCAAGAAGCTCGCCTCGGTCGCCGAGCTGATCGACAAGCTCCGCAACGAGGCGCGGGTGATCTGATGGCGGTCCTGGTACTCGCCGAGCACGACGGCAAGGCGCTGAAGCCGGCCACGCTCAACACCGTGACGGCGGCGGCGAGGCTCGGCGAGGTGCACCTGCTGGTGGCGGGAGCGGATTGCGCCGGCGTCGCGGTGGAAGCCGCGAAGATCGCCGGCGTCGCCAAGGCGCTGGTGGCCGACGACGCGATCTATGCCCATCCGCTGGCCGAGGAGCTGGCACGATTGCTCGTGAGCCTGGCGAAAAATTATTCGCATCTGCTGGCGCCGGCGACCACCTTCGGCAAGAACGTCATGCCGCGCGCCGCGGCACTCCTGGACGTGGCGCAGGTCTCCGACATCTCGGGCGTGGTGGCAGCGGACACATTCGAAAGACCGATCTATGCCGGCAACGCGATCGCCACCGTGAAATCGTCGGATGCGATCAAGATCGTCACCGTGCGCGCCACCGCGTTTCCCGCCGCTGCGGCGACCGGCGGCAGCGCCGCGATCGAGAAAATTCCGGCGGTGGCGCCGGCCGGTTTGTCGCGCTACATCGGCGCCGAGATCGCCAAGAGCGAGCGGCCGGAGCTGACCGCGGCGCGCATCGTCGTCTCGGGCGGGCGCGGCCTGCAATCGGGCGAGAACTTCAAGCTGCTGGAGCGGCTCGCCGACCGGCTCGGTGCCGCGGTCGGCGCGTCGCGCGCCGCGGTCGACGCCGGCTTCGTGCCCAACGACTATCAGGTCGGCCAGACCGGCAAGATCGTCGCGCCCGAGCTCTACATCGCCGTCGGCATCTCGGGCGCTATCCAACACCTGGCCGGCATGAAGGATTCCAAGGTGATCGTCGCGATCAACAAGGACGAGGAAGCGCCGATCTTCCAGATTGCCGATTACGGCCTGGTCGGCGATCTGTTCGAAATCGTTCCCGCGCTCGACCAGGCACTCGACAAGCGCGGCGCGGCATAAAACGGGGAGCAACGCATGGCGGAGCAAGCGATCTCGATCAAGACCATCGGCATCATCGGCGCCGGACAGATGGGCAGCGGCATCGCGCACGTCGCGGCGCTGGCGGGCTACGACGTCTATCTCGCCGATCTCGACCAGAAGGCGCTCGATCGCGCGGGCGGCGCGATCGACAAGAACCTGGCGCGCCAGGTCAAGGGCGGCAAGATCAAGGAGGCCGACAAGACGGCGGCGCAGAAGCGCATCAAGAGCGGCACAGCCTTCGACCGCTTCAAGGATTGCGATATGGTGATTGAGGCGGCCACCGAGAACGAGGCGGTCAAGCGCGAGGTCTACAAGAAGCTCGTGCCCAACCTCAAGCCGTCGGCGATCGTCGCCTCCAACACCTCGTCGATCTCGATCACCCGGCTGGCCGCGTCGACCGACCGGCCCGGCAAATTCATCGGCATGCATTTCATGAATCCGGTGCCGGTGATGACGCTGGTCGAGCTCATCCGCGGCATCGCCACCGACGAAACCACCTTCGCCGCGGTGCGCGAGCTGGCGGTGAAGCTGGGCAAGACCCCCGTCGCCGCCGAGGACTTCCCCGCCTTCATCGTCAACCGCATCCTGCTGCCGATGATCAACGAGGCGGTCTATACGCTCTACGAGGGTGTCGGCTCGGTCGAGGCGATCGACACGGCGATGAAGCTGGGCGCCAATCATCCGATGGGACCGCTCGAACTCGCCGACTTCATCGGCCTCGACACCTGCCTCGCGGTGATGCAGGTGCTGTACGAAGGCCTCGCCGATTCGAAGTACCGGCCCTGCCCGCTGCTGGTCAAATACGTCGAGGCCGGCTGGCTCGGACGCAAGGCGGGGCGCGGCTTCTACGACTATCACGGCGACAAGCCGGTGCCGACGCGCTGAGCGCCGCGCCGACATTGCAGCGTCATAGTTTTTTGGCTTTAATGCCCGGCAAGGGCGGGTTCGAGCCCGCCGGGATCTGGAGGCTGGTTGTCAGTCGCGCTCGATAGCTGTCCGGCGCTCGTGCTCAACGCGGATTTCCGCCCGTTGAGCTACTTTCCGCTTTCGCTCTGGTCGTGGCAGGAAACCATCAAGGCGGTCTGCCTCGAGCGCGTCAACATCGTCTCGCAATACGATCGCGTCGTGCGCAGCCCGTCCTTCGAGATGAAGGTGCCGAGCGTCATCTCGCTCAAGGAATACATCCCGATGACGCGGCGGCCCGCCTTCACGCGGTTCAACGTCTTCCTGCGCGACCGCTTCATCTGCCAGTACTGCGGCGACGGCTTTCCGTCGCACGATCTGACCTTCGACCACGTCGTGCCGCGTTCGCGCGGCGGCCACACAACGTGGGAGAACGTCGTCACCGCCTGCTCGGGCTGCAATTTGCGCAAGGGCAACCGCATCCCGGCCGAGAGCGGGCTCTATCCGCGCCACCGGCCGCTGCAGCCGACGACGCAGAGGCTGCGCGAGAACGGCCGCGCCTTTCCGCCAAACTTCCTGCACCATTCCTGGCGCGACTTCCTGTACTGGGACAGCGAACTCGAGACGAGCTGATCCCGACGCGCCGTCAATACGCGTCGTTGAGCGGCACCGTCACGGTCGGAACCACCGACCGGTCGATCGAGCCGTTGACGTCGGGCACCACCGACGCTTCGCCGATCTGCTCGGCGGTCGGGCCGGAGTTGCGGGCCGCCGAGATGTCGCTGTTGATGGCACGGGCGGTCGACGGCGGCGGCTCGCCGACCGACGAACAGGCAACCAACACGGCCGGGGCGGCTAGGCACAGACAGACGAGCAGAACGCGCATGGCAATCCTCCGTCCGAATGGGCGAACTCTTGCCGGTTAAATAGGCGGCGAATATGGCCATACCGGGAAACAACACGGCCGAATTGGGACGGCGCGGTACGGCGCCCGGCAGCCCTGGTTTTGTCACGCCGCCGCCCGATTCGCGTGGTGCGATGGTACGATGAACCTGTTGCGCCACATCCGCGCCTGCAACGCCTGGAACGCGGGCAATTTCCTGCCCCTCGTCCACGACGGCGCACGGCTCGGCCTAGTGCGCCGCGACAACGCCGAAGCGCTGCGGCGGTTTCCGGCGGTCTTCGAGATCGACGCCGCGGCGGTGTGGATCGTCGCCCAGGGCGGCCGCGCCGAGCTCACCGCGCGCATCGACGCCGTCATCGACGCACTGGTCGCGCACGGCAACGTCTCCAAATACCGCCACGAGTATTTTGCCGTCGCCGAAAACTGGGGCGCCCCGCCGCGCTTCGACCTCGACCGCGGCGCGGTGCCGTTCCTCGGCGCGCGCGCCTATGGCGTGTATCTCAACGGCTGGCGGCGCGACCACGGCGCACTCAAGCTGTGGATCGGCCGGCGGGCGCCCGACAAGCTGGTGGCGCCCGACAAGCTCGACAACCTGGTCGCCGGCGGCGTCAGCCGCGACCACGGCCTGGCCGAGACGCTGCTCAAGGAAGGCGAGGAAGAGGCGGCGATGCCGCGCGAGCTCACCGCCCGCGCGACCCCGGCCGGCGCGATCTCGTATCGCATGGCCACGCGCGACGGCGTGCGCGACGACGTGCTGTTCGTCTACGACCTCGAGATTCCGCCCGGGTTCACGCCGCGCAACACCGACGGCGAGATCGTCTCGTTCGCACTCATGGAGGCGCAGGACGTCGTGGCGCGGGTGCGCGATACCGACGACTTCAAATTCAACGTTAATCTGGTGATCATCGACTTCGCGCTGCGCCACGGCATGATCGGGCCCAACGAGCCCGCCTATCTCGATCTCGTCGCCGGCCTGCACCGTCAGTTCGACTGAGAGACGCGCTGTGCTGATCGAATGTCGCGAATGCCGGAGCAAGGTGAGTACCACGGCGCGTTTCTGCCCGCATTGCGGTGCGCGTTTCTTCGCCCATCCGCGCTGGCGGCGCTGGCTCATCTATGCCGGGCTGTTCGCCGTGGTCGTCGTCTGGTTCGATCCGATCGTGCGCTACGGCTATTGGGGCGCCAAGCAGGCCATCGCCTATGTCGTGACCATCTGGGCGAGCGGCGGGCCGTAAACGCTCAGCCGATTTCCATCATCAAACGTCGAGCGATACCCCCTCACCCTTCCCTCTCCCCCTTAAGGGGGGGATAATACAAACTGCTCGGACTTGAACGGTTCTGACAACGCCGTTCAGGCCTTCGTCGCATTTGCGGATTAAGCCGCGTATGAGATTGGTGAGCAGCAGCCGGTCAATGTCCGCTTTGCCCTCGATGGCGGACACTCGCCGATGTAGTTGGGATGTCCGATAAGTGCCAGAAGCGGACTCATGCAGTGCAGCAAACAGAATTGTCAGGTTGAACTGTGTTTGATGAGCAGCCTGCTTGGTTAGACCAGTCAAGAGCTAGCTTCTGAGCCGAGTGAAAATCTCCTCGACCGGCGCGGGCGGAGTGACGTTAAAGGCTTCATCGAGAACCTGACGCAACTCATCGACGTTTTCGATTGAGCGGTCAGCGGTAATCTTACCATCACGCGCCTCGATCACAAACCTTCGATTGGCCAATTTGTAACGCTTGCCGTCCCCGACGCGTTCAACAATCAGGACGTTTGTAAACGGCACGAGAGGACTCGTAGACGTGAACCAGTTGCTAAGCTCATAGTCTGACGGAAATTGTGGCTCCATGTTGAACACGTACATGGTCCGCCAGCCTGCTGGCTGTTTCGCGCTCAGTGAGAATAGGCCGTCGCTTTCGCTCAGCCTATACGTGCCCATTGCTGTACGCTGCTCGACATCGGTCTTAAACTGCAGTGGAGAATCGAGAACGCAGGCGCCGAAACCGACATCGGCGAGACACGGCCCGTCGGAAAGATCAACCTTGAGCACCATGTGCGTCCTCGGACCTAGCGGACTGTCGGGCGGCGACATCCAGCGCACCCGTCCCCCGAGCCCCGTGACCTTGAAGCCTATCGTCTCGAGCGCAGCTTTCAGCAACGTGTTCTGTTCAAAGCAATATCCGCCACGTCGACCATCGACGAGCTTTTCCTGCACTGAGACAAGATCAAGCTTGACCGGACGACGCAGCAGCGGATCAAGGCCTTCGAACGGGATTGCATTGACGTGAGCGGCATGGATCGCTGCGAGCGTCGCGAGATCGGGTCCGATCTTTCCGCGAAAGCCGATGCGCTTCAGATAATTATCCAGTCGAAAATTATTCGACATGACCTATCTACCAATGACCGCCGTTCGCCCAATTAATTGAACCGCCATTTCCCAGATGATGGTCGATTTGAACGAAAATTTGCCACGGCTTTAAAGATCTGACAAGCCGGAACCTTTCCGTAACCTTACTAAGGGGGCGTTGTGGGCTGATGTCTGTTTCTCTCTAATCGGTGACGTTGCCCCCGCCGTTTAATCCGGGTTGAACTGGAGTCTGGCCCTTGATGGAAGGACCAGACGATGAAGCGTTCGCGGTTTACCGAAGAGCAGATTATCGGGGTTCTGAAGGAGCACGAGCTG